>NZ_CP162142.1:3020000-3720064 GCF_040833965.1 Leptospira sp. WS39.C2 | reverse complement strand
AGCTTCCCCGCCCTAAATATGAAATCGGGTACTATACTTTTAGCAAGTAGGTAGAATTCAAATGAAAAATCGAGAAACCTTCCCAACTGTTAAAAATAGTCGAACCGAATAAAATAATTATGTCCCTTTATAGGTTTGACAGTGATTGTTCGTAATATTTGTGTTAGGTGTTCTTTATTCCGATATATTGGAAATTCAATGAATCAAATAAAATTAAATTAAGTAGCAAGACGTAAGAAAAGTTGTGATAACAAAACGTATTCTAGGGCTGGAATTTCATAATGCAATTTCATTTTGAAATCAAGTATGGCTTCAATGCGTCCTACGTTCGCTTCAAAGTTTTTTTGTCTGTATTCATATAAGAGTAACAAACAAATCATTTCTAAAAAATCAAGTCCAGTGAGACCTTCTTTATTGGAACGAAACTCACCAAGTTGGTCTCTCACCCAATTTTCTAATTTGAATAATAAAATAGAATCATGGCAATGTTCTCTAACATTCTCATGCCACTCTTCTAAAAACTCATCTGCAATTTCAAAAGGATTGAGGGAACCACCATAATACAATTTTGTTTCTGCAATTTGATCCCTTCTTATTTTTTTAATTTCTTCTTGTGCTAAATACTGAAAGGGAATACAAACCGAACGTGAAACTATGGTTTGTTTTAGGTTATGAAGGTCATTTACGATTAATATAAATTTTGTATGTGGTGGAGGTTCTTCTAAGGTTTTGAGTAATGTTGTTTCCGCTTCATTATTGATACGATTGGCTTCTGGAAACAAAACGATTCGATAATCAGATGTATGTGGTTTAAAAGGGATACGTGCAGAAAGTAACCAACGAATCGTGAACTCTTCAGGATCTTTTTCTTTTCCAATTGCAATGTTTTTCCGTCGTGGGAATTGGATGAAATCTGGGTGGACTCCTTTCATAAACTGGCGGCAAGAATCACATACACCACAAGAAGTTCCTTCCAGACATAAAATTTGTCTCGCAAATCGTTCTGCTGCAAGCCACTTCCCCACTCCATCAGGTCCATGAAAAATCAGTGAACCAGGAATTTTAGATCGGTCTTTTAAAAATGAATTTAAGTAGGTCAGTGCTACATCTTGGCCTGACACTTGTTCGAATGAAAAAGAAGTATCAGCCATTTTGTTTTAATATACCGGAGTGAGCCAATTCATGTACTTAGTTTCTTCACCACGTACAGTTTCGAAAAAGATAGATTGGATTTTTTTTGTTATCGGTCCTATGTTTCCATTTCCAATCACACGTCTGTCAACTTCTTTCACCCATGCCACTTGCACACCGGTTCCTGAAAAAAACAATTCATCTGAGATATAAAGTTCTGATCGTGCAATGTCTCGTTCTACAACTTGGTATCCCAAATCTTTTGCGATTTGAATGATACTTCGTCGTGTGATCCCTTCAAGAATGGAAGAAGGAATGGTTGGAGTGTGGATCACTCCATCACGAACGATGAATAAATTTTCAGCAGAACCCTCTGATACAAATCCTCTTGCATCAAGAAAGATTGCTTCATCCATTCCATTTTGAACTGCTTCTGATTTAGCTAACGCAGAGTTTACATACCCACCACTTACTTTAGATAAAGTTGGGATTTGGTTGTCTGAGAAACGTTGCCAAGATGACACCATAGTTGTAAGTCCATTTTGTGTATCGAGGTAGTCGTCGAGTTTCAATGCATACACAGTGATGTCTGCTTTCACATCATGGAAACGTGGTGATAATTGTAAGGCTGATGTATAAATGAAAGGTCTTAAGTAAACATTTTGTTTGGCTTCATTTTTTCTGAGTAGCTCCAAGATGATGGATTGGATTTCTTCAGGTGTTATTTTAATTTGAAGTTGCATGATCTTTGTAGAGTTCACAAGTCGTTTGCAATGTTCCGGCAAACGAAACACATACAGATTCTTTTTAGCTTCATTGTAATAACCTCGGATCCCTCCAAAGACACCTGTGCCATATTGGAGTGCATGGGTTTGGACACTGACTTTCGCGTCTTCTGATGGAACAATTTTGCCTTCAAAGTATGTATATGGAAATGAATTCTGAGCCATTGAGATTCCTATCCTTCCAATCTTCTGGAGTTTCAAATTTAGAAAATGAATTTTATCTTTTTTTCTCTCGAAGCATACGCCGATGATTTTGATATCGTTCTAGAGAGTGGTCTTAACTCTCCTTATTTTTCACAAGACATAAGAATCGTTACACTAAGAAGACATAATATGAATCCTTCCTTTTATCCTAACCAATTTGATTGTATCGTTGTAGGCGCAGGTCATGCTGGAACCGAAGCCGCGTATATTTCTGCCAAAGCAGGTCTCAAAACATTACTCATCACGATGAACTTAGATACGATTGGGCAGATGAGTTGCAACCCAGCGATTGGTGGAATTGCAAAAGGACATATGGTTCGGGAAGTGGATGCCCTTGGTGGTCTTATGGGTCGAGTGATCGACCAAACAGGGATCCAATTCAAAATGTTAAACACATCCAAAGGTCCTTCTGTTTGGGCCCCTCGTGCACAAGCCGAGAAAAAACAATACCAACTGATGGTGAAACACCAGTTGGAAAAATTACAGCATCTCTCCATCAGACAAGATACAGTAGAAGATTTGATTGTGGAAGGAAACCAAGTGACTGGTGTCATCACTGGTCGTGGGTTTACGTTTTATACAAACCATGTGATCTTAACTACGGGAACATTTTTATCGAGTGTGATTCATATTGGAACCTACCAAAAAGAATCAGGTAGGATTGGGGAACCAACCACAAAAGGTTTATCGCATACACTCGCTCGTTTTGAATTGCGCCTTGGTCGTTTGAAAACAGGAACCCCTGCTCGTGTTCATAAAAACTCCATCAACTTTGATGGACTCGAAATCCAAGACGGTGATGAAAACCCGCGTCCTTTTTCTTTCTCCACAAAGAAAATTGATCGCAGACAAATTCCTTGTTACATCACTTACACAAACGACACCACTCATGAACTGATCAAACAAAACTTAGAATACTCTCCTATGTATTCTGGACAGATCAAAAGTATAGGTCCAAGATATTGTCCGTCCATTGAAGATAAGGTTGTTCGTTTTGCAGAGAGAGACCGTCACCAAATTTTTATCGAACCGGAAGGTTACGAAACAAACGAGATGTATCTCAATGGTGTCTCCACAAGTTTACCGGAAGAAGTGCAATGGAAGTTTCTACGAAGCATCAAAGGTTTGGAAGAAGTAGAACTCATGCGACCTGGTTATGCTATCGAGTATGATTATGTGGATCCAACGGAACTTAATCCAACTCTCGAAACAAAAAAGGTAAAGGGTCTTTACCATGCAGGACAGATCAATGGAACCACTGGGTATGAAGAAGCGGCAGCGCAAGGTCTTGTTGCTGCTTATAATGTGATTCGTTCTGTGCGAAAAGAAGAACCAATTCTTTTCAAACGGAGTGAGTCTTACATCGGAGTACTTGTGGATGATCTTGTTTACAAAGGTGTAGAAGATCCGTATCGAATGTTTACAAGTCGTGCTGAGTATCGTCTTCTTCTCAGACAAGACAACGCAGACCAAAGGCTTATGCAGTATGGTTATGAGATGGGTCTTGTAGAAGAATCATTATACAAAGATATGAAGGATCGTTATGCAAGGATTGAAAAGATCAAATCTCATCTCTTTGTTTCGGCGATGAAACCATCTGAGGATCTGACAAAACTTTTAGAAGAAAAACAGATTACTAATTACAAATTTGGCCATTCGCTTGCTTCCTTTTTGAAACGTTCCGACATTAAAATCAAAGACATCGAACCAATTGTCTCTGAGCTTTCCATTTTGGATGAAGATGAAAAGGCTGTGTTGGAAATGGAAGTGAAGTACGAAGGGTATTTAAAACGAGAACTCGAAACGATCGAATACCGTAAGAAGTTTTTGAACTTTCAAATTCCAACCGACTTTGATTATGCCAGTGTGAAAGGTTTGAAAACAGAAGCGATTGTGAAGTTAGAAAAACACCGACCGCTCAATTTAGAAACGGCACTTCACATTTCAGGTGTAGATCCATCAGATGTGGATCTACTTCTATATCATTTAGTAGATCGAAGATAATAAAGAGATCATTGTATCTCCAAAGCCAATCTTCCTTTGCAAAAGGATTGTAGATTGTAAACCAAGGAGGTTTCCCTTCTTGGTTTTTTTATGCCTAAAGGGACTCACTAGAGTTTTCAGAAAACGAAATCTTCAAGAGCAGTGTTGATCGAAGGGGATCCAGATTTGTTTTAAGATTTTGAAGAACCTAGCCTTTCCTTTTTCGATGTGCATCCAAAGAGAACTGATGATTCCAGAAGTCAATTTAACAGTGATTCTCAGTTGATTGGTTCAGATGGTAAGGAATCTGGTTTTATATTTTTAAAATGAATTGTTTGAAGATAAAAGCAAGGTGATAGACGGGACAACGAGAGAGGAACTGTTTTTAAAACTGCTTCGTTAGAAAGGAATGAACAGTTTAGTTTCGAATGACTTTCGTTGGCAAAACATTCTAGCGCGCCAACGAAATTACATCACAATGTTACTTCAAAACTCAGTCGTAAACTAGGACGTGGGTTTTTTCTAGAATCCAGTTGTCCCCTTGTTTCACGTGAAACGAGTGAGACTCTAAACTTCCATCCGATTTGTATTTCAATTTGTGAACCCGGCGATTTTCACCTTGGAAAAATTCTCTTTCGACTAAGTTTCCTTTCGCATCAAACTTAAAGTGGATCTCGCCCAGTTCCTTCTTTTTATCATCTGTCAAATATTGGATTTGAACATTAGGTCTTTTGGGATCGATTTGGAAACGAAAGGATTCATTGTCTTTGGTTTCTAAATTTTTACCTTCCGCAGCGAAAACATTTCCTTCACCGTCACTTTCAATGGAGTAAACCATCACAAGTTTACCTTCGCTGTCTTTTACATTCATTTTTTTTAGGGCGCGACCTTTGAATTGGAAATCTTTACGTTCGACTAGGTGACCACCATTATCATACACCTCTTCGCTTGTTAACAAACCATCAGTGTAACGGAATGTTGTTTTGCCGTCACCCTTCCCTTCTTTGTCTGAATAAGTTTCCGCAATCAACTTTCCGTCAGAGTTATATTCATACTCTGCAACATAAATCACCTGACCTTCTGCATTACGAACGATCTCTTTGTTCGGAACCTTTTTTACTTTTTTGAAAAGATATGCATCTTTATGGGACCATTTGCCTGGAGTGTAACCTAGTATAGGAAACGAAAGGATGATGAAAAAAATAAACGTTCGAAACATGGAAATGATTTCTCCTACAGGAGACATCGGCGAAAATCTATAAAACGATAATACGATTATGTCAGAAAAAACTATCCAAGAAAAAATCCGAACGATCATCCCTGAACTCTTTCCGTCTCTTGAACCAGAATTTGATTGGGAATTGGTGAAAAACTTTTATGAGTTTTTGAAACGAGATAATGAGAAAGGTGGATTCTTTTCCCGAAACGATTCTGAAAAGATTCTAGAGAGACATATTCTGGAATCGATGATTTTTGTCTGGAAATTGAAAACGACAGGATATGTTTCACGTGAAACAAATGTAGCTGATGTTGGAACAGGACCAGGGCTGCCTGGATTTCTATTTGCTCTGTTGAAAAAAGCACCCCAAGTTTTTTTGGTAGATTCACAAAAGAGAAAACTAGCACTTTTGGAAACAGAAGTCACTTCAGGAAGTTTATCCAAAGTTTCAAAACGTGTTGAGTTTATCTATGCACGCACAGAAGAAATTAATTCCAATTTCGATGTAGTCACTTCCAGAGCAATGGTTCCCTATCCTTACATCGCAGAAGTCACTACTCGTATGGTAAAACAAAAAGGAATTTTATGTCCCTTTCTAGCCCAACCCTATCCAGATTTGGACAAAGAAGCAGAGGTTCTCACGAACAATGGCTTCGTGATGAAAAAAGAAATTCCCATTCCTGAATTAGAGTTTGTTGGAAAGAGACATATCAAAATACTGCAAAAGAATTCACTTCCGAAAAAGGGATACCCCCGCGACTGGAAAGAAATCGTAAAGGAGACAAAAAACAAGAATGGGTAAAATCGTATCGATCAGTAACCAAAAAGGTGGTGTTGGTAAAACAACCACAGCGATCAACTTAGCATCCAATCTTGTTGAGCTGGGAAAAAAAGTTCTACTCCTCGATATTGATCCGCAAGGAAATTCAGGATCAGGGCTTGGTTTAGAAGTACAGTCATTAAACAAAACAACTTATGAAGTTTTGATTGGTGAGTTATCAGCAAGAGAAGCGATCCAAAAAACATTCGTATCAAACTTAGATATCATTCCTTCTAATATCAACCTCTCGGGACTTGAAGTAGACTTTCTTGGAATTGAAAAAAAAGAATTCAAACTCAAAGATGCACTCGCTTCTATCAAAGAATCCTATGATTATATTTTAATCGATTGTCCCCCATCACTTGGTGTTCTCACCATCAATGCACTTTGTGCCTCTCAATCTGTGATGATCACTTTACAAACTGAGTACTTCGCACTCGAAGGTCTTTCACAGCTCATGCGAATTATTTCTTTAGTACAGTCACAATGGAATCCATCACTTGAATTGGAAGGTGTACTTCTCACGATGTATGACAAACGAACGAACCTCGCAAACCAAGTTGCCGAAGATGTGAGAAACTATTTCAAAGAGAAAGTTTATGAAACTGTGATCCCACGAAATATAAAATTATCAGAGGCACCTTCTTTTGGAAAACCAATCAACTATTATGATCCAGATGGTGTTGGTGCAAAAAGTTACAAAAGTTTAGCGGAAGAAATTGTAGGGAGGGCATAAGTTATGGCACTCGGCAAAGGAAAAGTTTTAGGAAGAGGACTTGGAAATTTAATCCCAGTCAATGAAAACAATGTTGAGATTTCAAAGGACGAACAATCGGGTCTTCGTGAAATCAAAGTATCTGAAATTGCACCGAACCCTCACCAACCAAGAAAACAATTTTCAGATGCATCCATCCAAGAATTATCAAATACAATTGTCGAACATGGAGTGATCCAACCCATCGTTGTCCAAAAAAATCCATCCGGTTCTGGTTTCATATTGGTAGCTGGAGAAAGGAGATTACGCGCATGTAAGCTCGCTGGTTTTGCAAAAATTCCTGCCATCGTTCGTGACCTTTCTGAAGCAGACATGATGGAACTTGCCCTGATTGAAAATATCCAAAGAGAAAATCTAAATCCAATGGATGAAGCTTTTGCTTACCAAGCAATCATCGACAAACGAGGGTTAAAGGTAACAGACCTTGCCACTCGTGTTGGAAAAAACAGAGCCACAATTTCTAATTTGATCCGACTTCTTGCATTACCGAAACCTTTACAGGATTGGGTGAAGGAAGGAAAACTTTCAGAAGGACAAGCACGTCCCCTTCTCTCAATTCCGGATTCCAAAAAACAATTTGAAGTTGCACAAAAGGTGATCAGCGAAGGTTGGAATGTTCGCGAGGTGGAAAACTATGTTTCCAATCTGTTGAATCCAGAGAAAAAATCGAGTGCCTCTGCAAGTGGCCCTGACAAAAGAGATGCGAGCATTGTGAAATTGGAAACTAAGTTGCGAAATAAATTTAGTTCCAAAGTGGAAGTGTCTCACAATGAAACGAATGGCAAAGGGAAAATTGTTTTTTCTTATGCAAACTTAAGTGATATGGAAAGAATCTTAGACCAGCTCGGTGTGAAATTGTAATTTCGCTAAACGCTCATACAAATCACTTGAACGTAAGAGTTCGTCATGTGTTCCAACGGACTCAATCTCTCCTTCTTTAATCACAACAATTTGATCTGACTTCACAACTGTCGATAAACGATGGGCAATCATAATGGTTGTCCTTTCTTTCACTAAAAAATCCAAAGCCCTTTGGATCATTTGTTCGGATTCTGAATCAAGGGCTGAGGTTGCTTCATCGAGTAAAAGAATTCTTGGATTTCGTAGGATGGCTCTCGCAATCGCGATTCGTTGTTTTTGGCCGCCAGAGAGTCTTGTTCCTAAGTGTCCTAAGTTCGTATCATATCCATCTGGTAACTGATTTAAAAATTCAGTCACGTAGGCATTCTCTGCGGCTTTTTGAATCTCTTCAAAACTGGCACTCGGTTTTCCATAGGCGATATTTTCGCGGAGTGTTCCACTGAAGAGTATTGGTTGTTGGGGAACAAACCCAATCAGGGATCGTAAGTCTTCTAATTGTAAATCTTTGAGATTGATACCGCTGATCGATATGGAACCAGAAGTTGGATCATAAAAACGAAGGATGAGTTCAAAGAGAGTACTTTTCCCGCCGCCCGATGGTCCAACGAGTGCTGTAGTTTTGTTTGCAGGAATTTCTAAATTGATACCTTTGATGGCTTTCGTTTCAGGACGAGAAGGATAAGAAAATTCTAAATCTTTTAAAACAATGGTAAGTCCATTTTGTCTATCGGAACCATTTCTTTTAAGTACAGAATCCTCAGATCGGAATACTTCTGTAATTGGTTTTGGATGATTGGGATCTTTGATTTCCGATTCGGATAACAAGAGTTCCATGAGTCGTTCTGTGGCACCAGCTGCCCTTTGCAAATCACCTAGAACTTCGGAAACGGCTCCCACACTGTTTGCTACCATGATGGCATAAAAAGAAAAGGCTATGAGTTCCCCACCTGTGATTTTTCCTTCGAGGACATCAGTTCCCCCCACCCATAACATAAAACTGATTCCAGTAAGGATGAATAAAATCACTGTTCCGATAAGAAGCGCTCTTTGTCTGATCCTAGAAACGGCAACTCCGAAGGCATCTTCTACCGTTTTGGAAAATACTTCGATGTCTACTTTTTGGTGATGGAAGGATTGTAAGATTTTGATGTTGAGAAGTGATTCACTTACATACGTTCCAATGTTTGCAATTTTGTCCTGTGTGTTACGGGAGAGGTTTCTTACTCGTTTCCCATAAAACAAAATCGGAAACACAATGAAGGGAACACTGATAAGAACAATCATAGTGAGTTTTGCATTCGTGATAAAAAGGAAAATGATTCCTCCAACAAACATTAGAATATTTCGGAGTGCAATGGAGGCTGAAGAACCAATTACCGTTTGGATGAGAGTGGTATCGGTTGTGATACGAGATTGGATCTCTCCTGGAGAGTTGGATTCAAAAAAACTGGGATGGATGAAGATGATATGTTGGAAAACATCTTTGCGTATGTCAGAAGCAACACGTTCTCCAATCCATGAAACTGTGTAATGGCGAATGTAGGTTCCGATCGCAAGTAGGATTCCAACAAAAATGATAAAAACAAGTGCATAACCTAATTCTTGTTTGGATCTAGCCGAAAAACCAGCATCGACCAAATGGCGTAAACCTTGTCCAAGCCCCAAAGTGACACCAGCTGTAAATAAAAGAGCAAACGAAGATAGGATCATTTGCATTCGGTATGGTTTTAAATAGGAAAATGTTTTAGATAGGACTCGGAGGTTTTTTGACTTAGGTCGGTCAGGTGTTTGCAAAGAATTATCCTTTTAGATCAATCAGTAGACCCCTTATTTCATCTAATTGTTTCAAAATAACAAAAGCACTGTTATTAGGCGAAAACATGGTTTTGGCCAATAGATCCAATTTTTCATCCACTACCTTTACGTACCGAACATCTTTTTGGTCATTTCGTCCGCGTTGGGGTGCCTGCATCACTTTGTAATTTTTTCTGAGAATGAGTTCTGCAATTTGTTTGATATGTTTTTTGTAGGATTCGAGGTTTTTGTGATTGGGATCTTTGATGAGATCTTTTTCTAAATCAGGTAAGTCTTTCCAAAGTTCATTCAGTTCCCTAGTCTCTTCTTGACCTGAAGGAACAATGGATTCTAGAATTTCTAAAAAACTTTGTTTGGCTTCATCGACGGGAGCAAAGGATCCATTTAGTTTTTCTTTGGAACCTTTTTTTGCCTGAGTGGATACAGACTTAGGGTTGTTGTTTTGGATGATCATAAACCCGCCTAATGACGAGTGGGGTTAATTGTACATTTACCGTGGAACACCACACCTTCTTCAACGATGAGGCGAGGAGTGACAATGTCCCCTTCTAATCGACAACTCGAAAGTAGTGTTACACGTTCTGTTGCGTAAATATTTCCGCGGATTTCTCCACCTGCAACCACCACACGTGCTTTGATATCAGTATCGACGATTCCGGACTTTCCAATGAGGACCTTTCCTGTGGTTTCTAGGACTCCACGGAATTTTCCATCGATACGAATGAGTCCAGGGAACTTAAATTCACCTGTGAACTCAGCCCCTTCTCCGATGATGCTATTAACTAAAAATTCTTCTTCTGTAGATGGATTCGACATTATTCTTGGATTTGGTTGAGAAACGAAAACGGATTCAACGCTTGGGTACCAACATGTACTTCATAATGAAGGTGGTAAATCGGATTTTCAGGAGATTTTCCGACATATCCTAGAATGTCACCCTTAGAGAGTTTTTCGTTTTTCTTCACACGGATGCGATCTAGGTTAGAGTAGATCGTTTTCCATCCAAATCTGTGGGAAATTTTTACATAATAACCAGTCGCAGGTGAATAACCAGTATCAAACACTAAACCAGGTGCAGTGGCGATGACTTCTGCTCCAGGAAAAGATCCGATATCCAAACCACGATTGTATTCTTCTTTGCCAGTGATAGGTGATATGTATTTTCCATAAGGAAACAATACATATCCTTTCGTTGGCCAAATTGATGGTGTGTTTTTGATGATACTTTTTCTTTTTTTGATGAGTTTGATGATTTCTTCAGAAAGTTCAGAAGATAGTTTCAAATTGTGAATGTCTTCTTTGATACGAAAAGATTCATCTGTAATGTCAGTTTGAGGAGTTCCTTGTAATGCAAGGAACTGTCCCGCTTGTCCACCCATCCCCTTGGAAACGCGAGATGGATCTCCACCTAATTTGATGTAGAGATTCGAAATTCGTTCGTAATAGTATTGGATGGTTTCGTGAAGAGAGTTTACCTCTTCTTTCATTTTAGATGATTGTCTGATAAAGTCTTTGTTGGTTAAATTGAGTTCTGTGAGTTGGTGTATGGAACCACTATGAGATAAAACGTTCACAGCACTGATGACAAGTAGAACAACCATAATTCCAATGAAGATAGAAATGGATTTGTAAGAGATGACAAAGTTGATTGTCCTTCTGTCGGTGTGAGGAATGACCATAATGGTCAGTTTTTCTCTACCCTTTTTGTCCAAATCTTCATAACGTTGGGATAACTTAAGCTTCCATTCCTGGACTTTATACCGAAGCCGGTAAAAAATTAAATGTAATCTTTGTTTTACTTCCACGTTCGTTATAGACCTAAGTTGATTTAAACAAAAGTTAATCTACCCACTATATCTTTCGATTGAATTTTCATTTTCATCCAGTGGAAATTACAAATCTTGCTATTTATGGGATATTCGACAATCGACACACATTGCCATTTAGACATAATTCGAGAACAAGGACAAAGCATCGAAGAAACCCTGGAGAAATCCCGAATGGCTGGAGTAGACCAACTGGTTCAAATTGGTATCGATCTACCAAGTTCTAACGAAGCTGTTCGTATATCTGAGACTTATTCTACTGATGATTTAAAGATTTCTTATTCTATTGGTTGCCATCCAACAGAAACACATGAATTTCCGAATGCGGATCAAATTTTAGATTTAGCCAAATCCCGAATGAATGATCCAAAATTTGCAGCCATCGGTGAAATTGGTGTAGATCTTTATCATGATGCAAGTACACGTTCCCAACAAAACGATGTATTGCGAAAGTTTTTAGAGTTTTCATCGGAATACAAACTACCAGTTGTCATCCATTCACGAGATGCATTTACCGATACTTATGAAGCATTAAAGGAATTTAAAACAAAGGCTTTTGGAGTGATCCATTGTTTCACTTATGATTATGAAGCGGCAAAACAATTTGTGGATCTTGGATATTATATTTCCTTTTCAGGAATTGTTACGTTTAAATCAGCTCTTGGAATCCAAGAAGCGGCTAAAAATATTCCACTCGAATCAATTTTAATTGAAACAGATGCTCCCTTCTTATCACCCATGCCACATCGTGGAAAACGAAATGATTCTTCCCATTTACCCTTTGTATTAGAGAAAATGTTTTCACTCAGAACAGAACCTAATGTGGAAGTGGCAGAAAGAATTTATAAAAACTCATTAAAATTTACAGAAAGAAAGGCTTATCACCATGCTTGATATCAATCGAATTGTCCAAAACCCAGAAGAGTTACTTTCCACCTTACAAAAACGTGGTGTTGTTTCTGCGGACATTGAAGCTAAAATTAAATCCGTTTCAGAGAAACAAAGAAAATTAAAATTAGAAGTAGAAGAACTTCGTGCGGAAAGAAACCGGGTTTCTAAAGAAATCGGAATTCAAAAATCACAAGGGAAAGACATTTCAGAAATTTCCAATTCCATGAAAGGTGTTGGGGATCGAATCAAAGCGATTGAAGAAGAACTCACTAAAGAGGAAGAGTCTTTACACGAACTCAATTTAGGCCTTCCCAATTTATTAGATCCATCAGTTCCTGAAGGAAAATCAGAAGAAGACAATGTTCTCGTGAGACAATGGGGTGAGATTCCAAAATATGCATACGAAGCAAAAACCCATTTCGACATTGGGGAAAAACTTGGTATCTTTGATTTTGAACGTGGAGTGAAACTTTCAGGTGCAAGATTTTACACCTACCGTGGCTTAGGTGCTAAATTAGAAAGAGCTTTGATGAATTTGATGCTCGATACTCATACATCTGAAAATGGTTATGAAGAGATGTGGGTTCCCGTTCTTGTGAACGATGAATCGATGACGGCCACAGGGCAACTTCCAAAGTTTGCAGAAGATTTTTATCGATTAGAGAAAGATGGATTGAATCTAATCCCGACGGCAGAAGTTCCGCTAACCAATTATTACCGAGACGAGATCATCCAAGAAAAGGAACTGCCAATCTCTGTTTGTGCTCACACTTCTTGTTTCCGAAGAGAAGCCGGTTCTTATGGTCGTGACACTCGTGGCCTAGTGCGAGTGCACCAATTCCAAAAAGTCGAACTTGTTAAATTTGTAGAACCTGAAACGTCAGTTTCTGAACACGAAAAAATGTTAAAGGATGCGGAATCAATTTTGCAAAAATTAAATCTTCCTTATCGTGTGATGTTACTTTGTAGCAAAGATATGTCGAGTGCTTCTTCCAAAACCTATGATATCGAAGTATGGATGCCAGGACTTGGTCGTTTTATGGAAATTTCTTCAGTTTCTAACTTCAAAGACTATCAAGCAAGACGCGGAAAAATTCGATACAAGTCAAAGGAAGGAAAAAACCTGCTCGTCCATACTTTGAATGGTTCTGGTCTTGCGATCGGTCGAACACTGGCAGCGGTGATTGAAAACTACCAAAAAGAAGATGGAACCTTCCAGATTCCGGATGTTTTAAAACAATACATTCGCTAAGAATTTTTGGGCAGATGACCGAGGTGTCAAATGCCCAGTAGATTCGTTCAATATCAAATACGAGACAATCAAAATTGTAATCTAAATAGAATCCAAATATTTAAAATCGTTATTTGGAATGTAAAACTATATGCGAATATAAACTATCATTTGGGTTTTAAACGAAATACGATTATTCATACGAATCGGGAAAATAAACGTAATTCTATGATTGGCACCTATTGTGGTAATAAACGAATTGCCATTAACACGCCAACTGAGTTTAATAAACAGCATAGCGTTATTGTCCATCTGCAAGCCCTTAAACGAATAACCATTAACTATCTTAAATGTTTAAATAAAGGTAAATTCTTCCATTTTACTTTTGGTATCATTCTTACTTCTTTTCTTACCACTTCACCTCTTTTGAGCCAAACAAGAGACGAAGAAGTTCAATTACAAGTGTCTCCCATCCAAGGACCAATCAATACCGAATTTCAAGAGTTTGGGCCAACAATGACACCGGACGCTAAAACTTTATATTTCTATTCAAAACGTTCCAATCGTGGCTATACTGAGATCTTTAAATCTGAACGAAAGAAAGATGGTACATGGGATTTTCCTGAAGAAGTGAATGTTTTAAATTCACCCTTTGATGACCAGAGCCCTTTTATTTCACGTGATGGTAAAACTCTTTTGTTATCATCCAATCGAGATGGATCCGTTGAAGTTATGTTACCCGATGGGAAAGTGGGAATTTCGAGGGATTTGTATGTTTCTAATTGGAATGGAAAAGATTGGTCAACCCCGGTCGCTTTACCTGATCCCATCAACACAGAAGAAATTGAAGAAAATCCACATTTATTAGGTGATACACTTTTATTCACAAGGTATCCGTTTGGAAAACCCAATTTAGCAAAAGTGTATTACACACAATTTAAAAACAACCAATGGTCCAAACCAAAACTTATGCCATCACCTATCAATGATGAACATGCAACGATCGCTGCTGCTTTTAATGATGATGGGAAAATTCTATTTTTTTCTTCGAACCGACCAGGTGGAAACGGTGGATTTGATTTATACATGGCTAAAATTGAAGGAGAAAAGTTTACCGATGTAGAAAATCTTGGAAGTCCAATCAATTCTTCTGAAGATGAAGCATATATTGTCTTTCAACAGGTGAAAAAAACATTTTTATTTTGTCGAAGGGTCGAAGGTAAATCTTTCGATATCTTCACAGCTTCTCTTCCTAAACAGGAAAATTTGGTTCAAAAAAAATTAGAAGAGACTAAGAAAATTTCAATTGATTCAGTATATTTTGAAAGAGCTTCTTCCATTTTAAAACCCGAATCATCAGGACCCTTGGATTCCATTGTTGATTATTTACATGAAAATTCAGATAAAAAAATGAAAATCATCGGACACACTGACCTTACTGGTACTTTTGAAGATAACATGATTTTATCAAAAGAAAGAGCTGAGTCCGTTAAACAATATTTAGTCTCAAAAGGTGTAGATCCAAATCGTTTGGTTACAGAAGGTAAAGGTCCAACGCAACCGATGGTTCAAGGAACTGACGAAGCTTCTTCCAAAAAAAATCGACGAACTGAATTTGTCCTTATAAATCCTTAATTTTTCCTTGCCGATTCTATTTCCAAAAAGAAGGTTAATTGGATGTTCCCTATTTGCCTTCGATTTGTTTGGAAAATATTGGCTGTGGTTGTTTTTTTCCCAGCGGTATTATTGGGACAAACGAGTCCAATTTTAGAAAAAATTAAAAAAACGAAAACCTTAACGGTTTCCGTGAATGAATTTTATGATCCTTTTTACATTGAAAATCCAAATGATGATTTTCCAGGACTTGATGTTGAATTAGCGCAGGAATATGCAAAATTTTTGGATGTTGATTTAAAAATCATACCATTACGAACATTTGACCAACACGCTCGGATGTTAGAAAAAGGTGATACACAAATTGCTATGGCTGGTATTTCATCTTCTATCACACGTTTTCGTGATGTGTATTTTACTGATCCATATTTGATATCTACACCTGCTGCACTCGTGAATCGAACAGCGCTTCCGCCAGAACCAGAAGGTCAAATTGTTACAGTACAACTGTTCCGTAATTTAAATGATCTAACAAACATTACAGGAATTTCCTATTCGGTTTTAGCCAATAGTTCCAATCACCAATTTTTGAGAGATGTGTTTCCCAAAGCACAAGTATTCTCTTATTTTACAAATGAAGCAGCGTTAAGTGAATTAAAGAAAAATAATGTAAATGCTTTTGTGGCTGATTCTTTTTATATACAAGCTTTGTTACAAAAGGATTCCTCATTAAGAGCTAACTATTTGCCAATATTAGGTGTTGTACAAGAAGATCATATTAGTATGGCTGTTGCCAAAAGAGATATTGAATTCCTTTATAATTTGAATTTTTTTATAAAAGAATTAAAGCGAACTGGCAAAATCCAACAACTCATTAACAAATATTTTAAATCCAACAAATGGGTAAAAAAAGAATAATTTTCAAATGATAACACGTATATTTACTGTTAGCTTATTATTCTTAACTCCTTTTGGATTTTTATATTCACAAGAAGAAGAATCCCAAAGAACAATTATGAATTTTAATGGTTCTTTTCGTGTTCGAGCAACTAATGTTGGAAGAGATGTTTTACTCGAACGAAAAACTCCTGTAACTCCAATTACGAACTTAGAAAAAGAAAATGCAGAACGATTACAGACAGAACAACAAACCATTCAATCAGATTTAGAACGTAGACAACAAGGACTTCCAAGTCAAATTACACCGCGTAAAGAAGACGTGAGTTATTATGATTCCCGTTTTCTATATAATATGAGCTTTTCAGCGAACAAATACGTAGAAGGGATTTGGGGAATGCAAGTTGGAGACATTCCATTTGGTGGAAGGGGACTTAGAGCTACAGGACCAGATGGATTTGATCCGGGTCTGATTGGACCGGGATCTGGTGGTGAACGTGGCCGTACTGCCGCCGTCAACGTTCAAACAAACTTTTTATACTTAAACTTTAGAATACCAGAGTCTGGATTGTTTATAAAAGTTGGACAACAATTATTTAGTTCTGCACAGGGACGTGTTTTATTTTCTACAGGAACAGGTGTTAGTATCCTTAAAAATTTCCAATTTCTAAGATTATCCTTAGAAGGCGGAGTACTTAGAGCTAGGGATCAAAGTTTTTTGGATGTCGACAAAAACGGATTTGCTGATAAAAATTACCAAAGCTCAAACATCTACTACAATCGCTTAAAATTTGAATATTTTCGTAATATTAGAAACGAAGTGTATGCTTACTTTTTAGATGATAATGACAAAACAGATAATGAAACAGCAAGGCTTGCTTGGTATGGATTACACAATGAATTCAATTTTCAAAAATTCTCTTTCATTGTTCATGGAATTTTAAATACAGGAATTGTAAAAAAATTAAATGCTGTAAATGACTCCAATGATGTAACCATTTACAATACCACTCGCCGACATTATATCAAAGGTGGTATGTATGATTTTCAGTTTACCTATCGTTGGAATGAATCATTAAATTTTAACTTAATTGCTTTAGGAACAACCGGTCGACCAGGTTACGATGAAAATGGTCAAGAGGCAAATTTAAAGGGAAATGGATACAGAACATTAGCTCCTGGTTTTTCAATTTCAAATATTGCAACAGACTTTACTGGAGGTTATGCTTTATTTAATGGATCAAGTTTCTCAGGTTTAAATGAATATGGTTTGTATTCCAACATCATTGCCTTTGGTCCTTACCAGTTTACTTTTGGTTACTACCAATTATGGGCCACAAAATCACCGGAAATAAGAATCAATCGTGAATTTAGTGAACGTAATGGTTACCGTACTTCAACGTACATGGGTATGGAATACAACTTTAATATACGATACAACGTTACTTCTGATTTCCAAATCATTTTCCGATCAGGTTATTTTGTAGCTGGTGATGCTTTATTTGTATTACTTGATTCAAAATATGGTCGAATTTTACGTGAAGCATTCATTGTTTTTGAACATAGATTCTAAAATATCAAAATAGATTCATAATAGAATGTTAATTAGAATCACTTTCAAAAATCTTTTAATTCTATTCACCTTGTGTTTTGAATGTCTATTTCTTATAGATCAATGTTATTTAGATGAAATTAAAGTAAAAGGAATGATTCAATATATTTCCTTTTCCAAAAATTATGAAAGTTGTTTTGTTTCTCTAAAAAATGTTGAAGCTTTTTATGAACCATTGATGCGTTTCAACGCGATGGAAATGGAGAAAGAATTCATAGTAAATGGTAATAAAAAAATCTGTTTGGAATTCAATGAAAACGAAGAGATTTCTACTTTATATCTTTATATGACAAAAATTTTCAATCATCCAACTGAAGTAGAAATCATCACTAAAAAAACTGATCATTTTTATGACACGCCATTTCTAATTGATACTCATTTTATATTACTTCATATTTTCTATATGATTCTAATTTTAGTTAGTTTATTAACGAATATAAGGAAAATACCAAATTATTTATCTATACCTACCTATATTTGTATGATATGTCTTGCTTTATCTGGATACTTTCTCGTTAAAAAGAAGATCGATTTTCAATTCTTCGATGGTAAATTGGAATATGAGATTGTAGAATCGGAATAGATTTTTTTATCTTTGGCTAATTCTTTATTAGGTGATGTAAAATTGTTTCAATGAAAATTGTTTTTTCTTATATAAAGTTAAAACTTAATTCATAAATTGAGTTAGTTACATTGAAAATGAGGCCAAAACGTTCAAAACAAGAATTGGCCTCTTTATGGACTTTTAGATTTGAATTGGCTATTTTAAACTATCTATTTTCATACGAGCTTTTGGAATTTCGTCTTTGATATCATCTAACAAACTATTTACAGCTTTTTCTGTGGCAGATTTTATAGATTTAGTTACGGCTGATTCTGTCATGACAGTATATAAGGAACTCAAAGAATCATCTTGTCCTTCGCCTCTGACTGCCATGATCAAATATCCTGATTTAGAATCCCATAAACTTCCTTTGATGGTTACAAGAGAATTGATATTATGTCCTGGAACTAACCAAATTCCAATCACTGTAGCGTATAGGAACGAAAAGAAATTTGCCTTTACGTTTAAATTAATTTCTTGTTCAAGAACTAAAACAGCATCAACACCTAACTGTGCACCGGATTTGCGTACTTCGTAAATGTATTTAGAGAAAAGAAGTTTTTATAAAGTCAAACGAGACTTAATTGCCTTGCCTAAAGTATATTGGTCTGAGTATTCCAAAGTTCCACCAATTGTAATTCCGTGAGCAATCCTTGTGATTTTAATCTCCATGGGTTTGATTACAGTTGATAAATAAGAAGCCGTAGCATCACCTTCGAGCGTGGGATTCGTCGCAATGAGCACTTCTTTGATTTCTCCTGAATCCAAACGGTGGATCAAATGTTTAATCCGTAATTGATCGGGTCCAATTCCATCTAAAGGTGAAATAGCGCCGTTTAGAACGTGATATTTTCCTGAATATTCTTTTGTATTTTCAATGAAAAATATATCTTCAGGTTGTTCCACCACACAAAGAATCCCGTTGTCCCTTCGGTCTGACAAACAAATGGAACAAATTGAATCTTCAGTAAGACCACCACATTCATCACAAAATCGAAGTTTGGTTTTTGCTTCTTCAATATGATTCAACCAAGATTGGAATGTAGACGGATCCATACGTAAAATATGGAATCCTATCCGAGTTGCACTTTTTTTTCCGATACCAGGTAAACTTGAAAAGGATTGGATTAGTTTTTGGAATTGAGGATCAGACAGGAGGGAATCCTCCATCCTTTTGGATTTGGTTAAAAACACCTTCGAAATCACTTGGATTAAAACCTAAAACGTTTTTCATCTCATGGGCCATCGTTTCTTTTGCTTTGCGTTGGACTTCGTTCGTAGCGGATAAAATCAAATCTTCTAACATCTTTTTATCGTCTGCATTGAACATGATGGGATTTATATTAAGATTGGTTAGAGTTCCGTCAGCAGAAGCAGTTACTTCAACCATTCCAGCTCCCGCTGAAGCAGTCACTCGGATTTGAGCTAATCGTTTTTGTAACTCTTCCTGTTTTTCTTTTATATTGCCCAATTGCGAGAATGCCTCTCGCATTTGTTTCATTTGATCAAAAATTCCCATATTAACCTTTGGACTTATAAATTTTTAAATTGGTTTGGATCCACTTCCATCCCAGAAAATTTTTCTTTTAATAATTTTTCCATTTCTTCTGAGTTACTTGTACTTTGGTTTGTTTGGCTCGTCTTTGTGGTTGGATTTGATTCTTTCGGTAATGATGAAGTTTGATTCTGTTTAATATCCTGTGTAACTTCTGGAGTCAGATTTGACTTCGACTTTGTGTCTGATACTTCTGGTTGAGATGGTGAAACTTGGATTTGTTTTTTTACAATTTCGACATGATCCGGAAGGATTGTGATATCACCTTGGACAATTTTTGTTAGTTCTGAAATTTTTGCTAATAAACCAGAAATACTTGGTTTTTCTCGATCCAAAATCAATTTCCGAAATTGAATTTCTAAATAAACTTTCATTTCATACGAACTTCGAAGTTTCATTAAATTCAATTTTTCATGAATTGAAAAAATACGTTCTGCAAGTAGGACTAAAATTTCTCGATCTAGTTCACGATAGTTTTGTTTGAGTTTTTGTAAGTCTTCCTGCGGGATATTGATGGATTCTCGATCCGCTAAGTTATCTTTTATCAATAATAGAGAATTTAGAAATTCGATAAAATCCCAAACAAATTTACTTAAATCAATTCCAGCTTGGAATAAATTTTCCAGTGTTTCAAAAATTTGTGCACTTTGTGAAGTATCGATGAGTTGGTTCAGAAAATCAGTAAAGGTATCTATTCCATGATACCCAATCATTTTTCTTAATTTAGCTCCTGTTAAATTTCCATCAGTGAATATAACCGCCTGTTCCATAAAGGATAACGTATCCCGAACGGATCCATCACCCTTTTTAGCGATCCAAAACAAGCCTTCCGAATCGTATTTTAATCCTTCTTTTGTACAAAGAGTTTCGATGTAATTCTGTAAAACAGTAACAGGTACTTTTCGAAAATGAAAGTCTTGGCATCGAGATAAAATTGTCTCAGGAATTTTATGATACTCTGTTGTTGCTAAGATAAAAACAACGTGAGCAGGAGGTTCTTCTAATGTTTTGAGTAGCGCATTAAAGGCAGCACCACTAAGCATATGGACCTCGTCCAAAATGTAAACGCGGTACTTTCCACCCATTGCATTGAATTTTACATTTTCTCTCAGTTCTCGAATGTTATCCACTCCACTATTGGAAGCCGCATCAATTTCAAAAACATCATTTGAATTTCCTTTAGTGATTTCCAAACAAGAAGTGCATTCATTACAAGGTTCCACACCATCTGGGTTTTCACAATTGAGGCGTTTTGCAAGGATCCGAGCGATGGTTGTTTTTCCTACACCTCTTGGTCCAATGAAGATATAAGCATGTCCAATTTTTTTTGATTTAAATGCGTTTTGTAGGGAACCAACGGCGAGATCTTGGTAAATTACGTCCCGAAAGAACTGTGGTCGGTATTTTCGAAAGAGTACTTGGTGGTTTTCGCTCATTTAGTTCTTTTTTTATCTTTCAGAAAGATTTGAATTTTGGATTTCTCTTTGAGTATGAAAATTCATTACTATGAAGCAATGAAATAATTTCAAATGAAGGAGCAATTTTGGGAAGTTGTGGGAGTAAAAAGTGGCGGAGAGACCGGGATTCGAACCCGGGGTGCTTTTGGCACACATGCTTTCCAAGCATGCACAATAGACCACTCTGACATCTCTCCAGTGATTTCTACTGGCTTCCATAAAAAGAAACGGTCGTAAGAATTCTACCTTTTCTCTTTGAAAAAACTAAGAAATTCAAATTTTATCTCAGACTGTGGTATGAGTGTGCACTTCGGAAAATGGTTCAAGAGATAAATGGATTCCGTTGTGTATGAAGAGATTCCTTCCCCTGGTTTTGCAGGTACAAAATAAACCACTTCTGGAAGTTTAACTCGGAGGATGGCTCCAGTACAAAGTAAACATGGCTCAAGGGCTGTCAGAAGGATGTGATCTGCGAGGTAACGGCCATCGACAAAAGACAGAGCTTTTTCAATGGCTAAAATTTCACTGTGTTTTGTAGGATTTAATGTTCGTTCTACGGAATTAAACGAAGAGGAAACTAAGTCTCCAGCTTTTGTGATAATCTCTGAATAAGAGGGAATTTCGTTTTGGAATTTGGAAAGTTCTACTTTGTATCGTTCTAAAAACGATTCATAGAAATCCACGCGCGCCCAAGAGGATTTGAACCTCTAACCTTCTGATCCGTAGTCAGATACTCTATCCAGTTGAGCTATGGGCGCAATGAATGCTTGTAGCATTTTTACCCAGTCCGAAAGAACGGGTATCACTATGGTTTTTTGCAAACGGATGGAGTAAATCAAAAATCCCGCAATTCCTAGATAAAGTAGTAAGGAAACTAGGTGTAAAGTAGCGGCGAGGTAAAGTCCCACAAATGGAAGGGAGGATAGGACTTGAGCAATGAATATTCCCGCCAAAAACAAACAGGTATTAACTGCAGAATACAAAGACAGGGTCACAAATTCCGGAAATTGGCGTTTCCAAGTGAAAATAGGAACCCAAGAAAAATACAAAGGTAAGGCTGCAAAAATTTTAGCCGCTTCATCGGTTAGAAGGTAGTTTTTTAGCTTTTGAAAGATTTCTTTGGTTTGGATGAATTTCATGGCGGTAATATCGGAGACGCAGGGATTCGAACCCTGGGTACGATTGCTCGTACGACGGTTTAGCAAACCGCTCCTTTCGGCCACTCAGGCACGTCTCCAGCGACTCGGAGAAGGTAGGATTCGAACCCACGGTGGGATTACCACGACGGTTTTCAAGACCGCTGCTTTAGACCACTCAGCCACTTCTCCAAGAGTACCTATCCGTTATGTTAAATGCGAGTGCAGTGTCAAATGAATATTCAATGAATGGTCTACGAGAATGGAAAAGTTACAGATAAAATTAGAAAAGTGGGCCAATGGTGGTTACTCTCTCGCTCACTATGATGGGCATGCGGTCTTTGTGGAAGGAGGTATCCCTGGAGAATTGGTGGACATAACTCTTACCAAACAAGGGAACAAAGAATGGTTTGGAATTGTAAATTCGGTCATTGAATCCTCACCACTAAGGATCCCTTCGGACTGCCCTGTGTATTTAGAATGTGGGGGATGTAGTTACCGACACATTTCCTACGAAGAGGAAGTGAAAGTGAAAACTTCCCTTTTGGAATTTATGTTTCCGGAATGGGTAGGAAAAGTGCAAGTCGCAACTGGACCAAGTGTTGGGTATCGTAACAATGTACAATGGCAAGTGGAAGGTGGACAAATCGGTTTTTTTGCCAAAAATACACATCGGATCATTCCCGATTCATCTTCACATTGTAAAAATGTCGATAAACGATTGTTAATTGAAAACCCAGACGACTTTGGTATTCTTTCCAAACAGAAACCAAAACAAACCCGATTCCCAAAACATTCCAAAGATTCGAAATCCCGACAGAAAGAGAATTCCCTTTCCTTAAGACTCTCCCAAAACGCGGTTGTGTTGTATGAAAAAGAAGAAACAAAATTCGAATTCTTGAGTACAAAACTCACTGTACCAGCGAAAGGATTTTTCCAAATCAACCAATTCCTCTTGGATACTTGGATTCAGAAAATCAAATCCTTGTTACCTAAGGATGCAAATGTTTTGGAACTGTTTTGTGGATGTGGAACGATTGGAATTACCTTACGTGATAAAATTAAATCGTTATATGGAATCGAATCGCATGAAAAAAGCATTCAATATGCAAAACAAAATGCAAAAGCCAATGGAATAACAACCTATGAATATGCGGTATTAGATCTGTATCAAAAACATGTGACCAAAGAACTGAAAACCTACTCAACATGGATCGTGAATCCACCAAGGGCAGGTTTATCTAAAGGAATCATGGAAACAGTAGAAATACTAAAACCCAGGGAGATTGTATATTCCAGCTGTAATCCTAGTACTCTGCGAAGAGATGTGACTACTCTTAAGGAAATTGGTTATGAAATGGACCATTTGAGTTTGTTTGATTTTTTTCCAAGGACAAATCATTATGAAGTGTTGGTGCGCTTACGGAAAAAGAAATGAACAACTCATTTTGTTATTAATGAGTTGTTAAGATTTGAAAATAGAGAATCTAAAAATTTAGATTCTTATTTTCCTTTTGTCGAGATTTTAAATGGTAAGTAGGCTGGGCAAAAACCAATTGCTGAAGTGGCAATCATTACAAGTCCAATGACAAATAAAACAATTGCAGTGGTACCTTCTACAACTCCACCTAAATACAATCCGCCTAACACTAAACCAACAATTATACGAATGACTCTGTCATATAAACCCATATTTTGAAACATAATTAGTCTCCTTTTGGTATCTGACGCTTTTTTCTAGTAAAAACTACTGATTTATTTCCAGCCACTCTAAGATAAGTTTGGTGACTTCTTCCCGTTTTTCCCAATGAAGAAAGTGGCCAGCATGGTCAAAACCAATCTTTCTAAATCCCATTGGAAAATCAGATTCATCCAACAAATGTTCGAATAAATTTTTATGAAAACATCCATCATTCAAACCATAAAGTACTTGGGTAGGAACTGTGACATGCGTATCAAAAATTCCAATGATACTTTCCCTTCCTGATTCTGTGAAAAGGTCATTTAGGTTTCGGTAATAAGCAAGTGCCGATGATAAAATACCTGGGTTTTGGAAATTGGCTTTGATTTCCGCTAAATGGTCTTGGTTTGGAGTGAAACCAGGAGACCAATCTTTCCACAAAAAATCTACCAATGCAAATTGATTGGATCGAATGGTGAGCTCAGCAATGTACGGAATCTGAAATAATGCCACATACCAAGAATGGAGTGTTTGTAAAGGTGCCCATAAGAATGAATCTTGGAATGTTTTTAGTAATGGGACTCCAATGTTAGTGATGGATTGGAATCGATTTGGGTAATACATTCCTGCTGCATAAGCGATGATAGCTCCCCAATTATGACCTACTAAATGAACGGTATCCCATCTACGGTCATCCATCCAACCGAGTATGTCATTTACCAAATCTACTACATGTAGTTTGTTTGCATGTGAAATTGTGGATGGTTCATACCCTCGCATAACAGGCGCAACACATTGAAATCCCTTTTTCCCTATCACTTCCATAATGGGAGAAAAAGTTTTGTGGTTATCAGGAAATCCATGTAAAAAAAGGACAGGTTCTCCAGAACCCGTTTCCAATGTGGTAAATACTGTGGATGAACTTCTAATTTCCGAATGATGCATTGTTTACCAACTTTTCTTTAGAATCTGCCTTTCGGAAAAATTGTAACACAATCTCTCGCGTATCCAAGTCCTTACTTAAATATCCATATTGTTTTTCGTTATGATAATAAAATCCGTTAGGCCAAATATGACCTCCACCGGGGATCAAATATCCTTCCACGATTCCATCCCCAGAACAATCGACAAGTTTGGTGTAATCAATATCTCGTTTCCAAAATTGATTCAAATGCCTTTTTTTGGTTTTGGTTTTTTCCTTACATTGGAAATTCGAACTCCAAAATTTAAGTGAATCTTCAAATGACAATACTTCTCCTGCAGGAATTCTTTCAGCATTTACACTCATATCTTTCGGAATGGAAACTGTTCCCCCCGCATAAGGGATGACGTCGTCGGCCGTTCCCATTATAAATCCAATAGATTTGTTTGGTAGGTTTGGACAAATTTCTGTAAGTCCTTTGGATGTCACTGCTGCTACAGAGTACCCAGAGTGGAACAAATCGTTTGCTTCGCATAACAAACGCTGTGTCATGAAACCACCATTGGAGATACCAACTACATGAATACGGTCATGGTCTACTTGAATTTTTTTGTTTAAATATTGTACCATATCCCGAAAAAACTGAACATCATTTGTATTCCGTTTGTCGGTAAGTGAATGTTCGATTTTCCTACCATCGTTCCACCTATTCGCATAACCATCTGGATAAACCGCTATGAATCCATACTCTTCTGCTTTTTCAGACATACGAGAAAGGTAGATCATTCCTTCACCTGTCCCACCACCTCCATGTAGAATAAAAATTACCGGTAGTCGAGTTTCGAATCTATTTTTTGGAATATAAAAACGAAAGGTTCTTACGATTCCATCAGACACAATTGTATCCAATATATGGTCTTTGACAGGAACGACTGTTGGTAATGACTTACAAAAAAAAGTAAATGGAAACGTTAACATAAATACAATAGAAATGAGAAATCGGTTAAAAGAATAATCCTTCATACAAATAAAGATTCAAAGTATTGGATTGTTTTAGAAACGTTTGAATCTCCCTCTAGTGGGAAATGAGGATGAAATTCTTTGTCAATGGTTGGATCATAAGGACCAGATTTTCCTTCAAAACAAACAGCTACCTCAGTCAAACAAACCAAACTATGCCACACTCCTGGTTGTAAATCGATCCCACGTTTTGGTCCATTCGAAGAAAGTTTGTGGGACTCTTTGATTTTTCCATCTTCTTCAAAAATCAAAAATCCAATCTCTCCTTCTAGGACAACAAAGGTTTCGGGTTTTGGATCGGACAAATGTCTGTGAGGCGAAATGTATGTGTGTTTGGATAAAACATTTAGAAACCGCTGGTAAACTTCCCTTTGTTCGTGGAAATTATGATTCGTACGTTTTCTATCTGCTTGTTTTGCTTTTGTGATTAGGTTTCCGATGAGTTCGGAATCAATGATTTGTATTTCCTGCAAGTTGGCCTTCCAATTCCTGTTCGATGAAGGCTAACATATCCGGAACACAAGCCGTACAAGTATCTGCCGCTCCCATCTCACGGGCGACTTCTAGTATAGGGCGATTCGTATCTTTGACAACATTTAAGATGGTTTCAAAGAAAACTTCTGCACAGTGACACTTGATCATGGTTCTGAGAATCAGTCTCGAAGTAAATTCAAAGCCTGACAAGAATTTTTCGCAAACCAAAATCCATTTTTTTTCATTTTAGACCGAGGGGAAAATCGGGTACGAGGGACGGAAATTTACAGATTCGAATCCATTTCGGAACTGTATTTAGCATTTTCTACCAATCAAAATGGAAAATGGGCCTTAAATTATTTAAGGGCTGTTAGTTGTTTTTTGTATAAAACATCGAGTGACTTGATGGCAAAACTCCAAGTGAAGGATTTTGCATTTTCTTTTCCTAATCGGCTTAGTTCTTTTAATCTTTTTTTGTCTTTGATGAGCATCAAAAGTTGGTTTTGAAACGAACTGGAATTCTTTGGTGAAAATGCCTCAAATCCTTTGCCCAAAACTTCTGGCAATACACTTGCATCAGATGAAAAAACTGGTGTTCCAACTGCTTGTGCTTCCAAAACAGGAAATCCGAAGCCTTCAAATAATGATGGGTATACAAACAATTTAGCACCTTGGTATGCAAGAGGCAATCGATCATAAGATAAGTGTTCTAAAAAATAAATTCGGTTTGGATTTTGTTTTTGGAATTCTATAAATTCTGCTGGGATTTCTTTGCTAATTCCACCGACAACCAAAGGTAGTTTGAGTGTACCTGCATTCCATAATGTTTGTAAATTATTTAGTAAAAACGGAAAGTTTTTATGTGTTTTGCCTATACCAACGGTAAAAAGGTATTGTTTCGGTAATTTCTGTTGTTTGATAAAAACATTTAGTTGGGTTTGGGAACGATTTGAAAAATTCTTAAGGTCAATTCCATTATAAACAACAGTAATTCGTTCTCGGGCATAACTAAAATTTGTAATAAGATCGTTTTTGGTATAATTAGATACAGCAATGATGGTTTTGGCAAACCACTTTATGGATCGTAGTACAAGTTGTAAGTACATTCTTTTTGCAAAAGAACTATGAGTTTCCTTAAAATGATATGGTATTAAGTCATGAATGGTAACGATACATTTACGAATATATTTTAGTGGAACATTAAAATGTGGAATGTCTAAAACATCCATCTCAGTCATTTTAGGATGGCCAAAAAATTCTTTCGGCGAATAAATCTTTGTTTTGTATTCTATGATTTCTGCATGATGGGGGATCTCATATTTTTTAAGATGATTTGGATCTCCGAATATGTAAAGTTTGGCGTCTGTTGGTGCAATAGGCCAAAATTTTAGTATATGTTGGATGCGAATTCCAATCCCAGAATTTTCGATCATCCTTGCATCATAGCCAATTTTTTTTTGCATTTGTTTGGTGATTATGTCCTTTCTAACCAAAAAAAGGAAATGTATCTTTTCCTATAAAGTCAAGTCTAGTCAAATAAGTAGTGAATATTCTGCATTCAAATTTTGAAAGGCAGGTTCACAAGGAACTTACTTTCAAAAAAGGAATCGGATGGAAAACTTAATCGAAGAAATCCTAAAACAAATTGGTGAAGATCCAAGCAGAGAAGGTCTAGTTAAAACACCCAATCGAGTGAAAAAAGCCTACGATTTTTTAACCAGTGGATATAAAGCAGACATCAACCAATTGGTCAACGGTGCCATTTTTGAAGAGAACACCACTGGTATGGTTTTAGTTCGTGATATAGAAATGTATTCTTTATGTGAACACCACTTACTACCTTTTTATGGAAGAGCACATGTTGCTTATATCCCAAATAAGAAAATCATTGGGATCAGTAAAATTCCAAGAATCGTTGATGTTTTTGCTCGCAGACTCCAAGTTCAAGAAAGACTTACTGACCAAATTGCACAAGCCATCCAAGAAACTTTGGACCCACTTGGCGTAGGTGTTGTCATCAAAGCAAAACATTTGTGTATGATGATGCGGGGTGTCGAAAAACAAAACTCTGAACTATTCACTTCTAGTTTGCTTGGTTTGTTCAAAACAGATCCTACCACCCGAAGCGAATTTTTGGATTTGATCCGAACCGGTTCCCACTAAGTTCATTTTTTAAATTCTTTTTTTACGATTCATGCTGGACTTTTTTTCAGAAAAGTTCAGTCTTTTTCCTCTAGAGGGACACAATGCCGAAAGAAAGAATCGTGGCACCATCCAAAGAATTTGCCAAACTTGCAAACGTTAGTTTAAAAGAATACAAAGCCAAATACAAAGAATCCATAGAAAAACCAGAGAAATTTTGGGCAGAACAAGCAAAACGCCTAACATGGTTTAAAAAATGGACCAAAGTTTTAAAACATGATTTTGCAAAAGCCAAAGCAGAATGGTTTATCGGTGGAAAACTGAATGTATCTTATAATTGTTTAGACCGCCACCTCGACTCTCCCTTAAAAAACAAAGCCGCACTGATTTGGGAAGGAGACAACCCAGACGAATCTAAAGTTCTCACCTATCATGATTTACACCGAGAGGTGAATCATTTTGCGAATGTTCTAAAAAAGTTCAAAGTGAAAAAAGGGGACAGGGTCCTCATTTACCTTCCGATGATTCCAGAACTTGCGATCACAACACTCGCCTGTACGCGGATAGGTGCCGTACACTCTGTTGTTTTTGGTGGATTTTCACCAGAAGCACTCCTTGGTCGTATTGAAGATTGTAAACCAACACTCGTCATCACGGCAGATGGAGGATACCGAGGTGGAAAACCAATTGATCTGAAAAAAAATGTAGATGCGGCTCTCGCAGATACCAAGTTTCAAGTGAATGACGTAATTGTTGTCAAACGTACTGGTGATGAAGGAAACCTCAATTGGAAAGAAGGCCGTGACCACTGGTACCATTATTTGATGAAAGACCCAGAGGTAAAAAAGGAATGTCCTGCTGTTGCTATGGATTCGGAAGACCCACTCTTTATTTTATACACTTCTGGTTCCACAGGGAAACCAAAAGGTGTTTTGCACACTACCGCTGGGTATTTGTTAGGTGCAAATTTGACGTTTGCAACCATTTTTGATTATAAAGACACAGATACCTACTGGTGTACAGCAGACATTGGTTGGATTACTGGCCATAGTTATATTTTATACGGACCACTTTCCAACGGGGCAACTTCTCTAATGTTTGAAGGGGTTCCGAGTTACCCAGACATGGGACGATTTTGGGATGTGATTGATAAGTATAAAGTGACAGTATTTTATACAGCTCCAACTGCCATTCGGGCACTGATGAGAGAAGGACTCGAGCCAATTAAAAAACGTTCCCTCGCATCACTGCGGTTACTTGGCTCTGTTGGAGAACCGATTAACCCGGAAGCCTGGGAATGGTATTATGCAAATATTGGAAAATCAAAATGTCCGATTGTGGATACTTGGTGGCAAACAGAAACAGGTTCGATTATGATCTCAGGAATTCCTGGAGCCATTCCCCAAAAACCTGGTTCGGCAAGTTGGCCGTTTTATGGAATCCAACCGGTCCTTGTTGACAACGAAGGGGTGGAGATCAAAGAAAAAGGAGAAATCTCTGGTAATCTTTGTATCGCAAAACCGTGGCCTTCGATGATGCGTGGGGTTTATGGAGATCAAAAACGATTCTTTGATACCTACTTTTCTCAATTCAAAGGGTATTATTTTACGGGAGATGGAGCCAACCGTGACAAAGAAGGTTACTTTCGTATCACTGGACGAGTTGATGATGTGCTCAATGTTTCCGGTCATAGGATTGGTTCTGCTGAAGTGGAAAGTGCTCTTGTGGAACACAAATCAGTAGCGGAAGCAGCCGTTGTTGGTTTCCCACACGATATCAAAGGACAAGGGATTTATGCTTATGTGACTGTTAAACAAGGTGTCACAACAAACGACCTGCTCAAAAAAGAACTCATCGCCATGGTAGAAAAAGTGATTGGGAAAATTGCAAGACCTGATGTCATCCACTGGGCACCTGGATTACCCAAAACTCGTTCTGGAAAAATCATGCGTCGAATTTTGCGTAAGATTGCCAACAACGAATTTGATACATTAGGTGATATTAGTACACTCGCAGATCCATCCGTTGTACAATCCTTAATTGATGATAAAAAGAAGTATCATAGTTAAAGAAATCATCTTCTTGTAATGAATCTCCTTCCGATTCCTAAATAACAAATCTGGAATTGGAAGGAGATTCATTGATCTCGTTTTAAGAATCAAATGCAAAGTTCCAAATTCGAAATTTTAAATCATAAAGGCAAGTATCATTCGTTTCCCTTATAAATCTTGCGGAAGAGCTGCAAACGGTCCCATCACACGTAGGAATTCCGATTCTTCAAATTCTAAATCCCTTTCTCTAAGTTTATTTCTATATTCCTTTGCCTTGGATTCGTCTCTAGATGAAAACCAATAGATAGCAAAGAGTAAATACTCTCTATTTTTTCTGTATGTATTAATATGATTTTCTAGCTGAGTTGCAGTGAGAGATTTTTGGTTTTGGAAATCCTTGACTAGAGAGTCGATCGCTAAGGTATCTCGATCCTTTCCGAGATTCGCATAACTTTGACGGATGAGAAATAAAATTTCTTTGGCATCAGAATTTGGATCATATTTGAGAAGATTAAAAAATCCTCGTCGAAACAAACTTAAGGATTCTAAATACCTTTGTTTCTCTTGGAGGTAAACTCCATAACGTATGAAGTATCTTGTTTCCTTTAAAAATATTGTAGAGGTCCAAATGTAAGCTTGTTCTAGTAAATCCGAATTTCGACCTCGCCTGGATAAGATCAAAGTTTCATACATTCCTTCTTCTCTGGGAAAATAAACAAGGTAACGTAAACTTAAATCATCTGCTTCTTTCCATTTTTTACTTTTTATATTTTTAAGAAGACTTGATTGCAGGGCATCCTTTTCGGAAACAAAAGTTTTATCCGATTCCAAAGTTTGGATATAATTTTCGTACTCGGTTTCCATTCCAAGTTGGCGGGAAAGGATGGCTGCTAAGTACAATCTGTACTTTGCATTTGGTTTTTGTTCTAAGTAAAGTTTGGTATAAAAAAGAGCTTCTCTGGGTTTTTTTTCTTTTTCATAAAAATCTGCAATGTATAACACCAAATCCAATTGGTCTTTTTTGCGTTTGATGGATTCTTCATAAGCATGGATTCCATCAAAAATTTGGCCAAGTTTCATGTGGGCTTGGGCAGACAAATTGTAGTACCGATAGTCTGGATCGGGGTTCAGTTCTTTGGCTTTGATGAGAAAATCAAACGCTTTTGCGGGAGTTTCCTGGACAATTTTGTCTTCGGCCATCCGAAGTAGATCCTCGTAATTGTAAAAAACTTTTACAGGGTTTAGGACTTCCGGTTCCGCTAAAATTGGTTCCAAGACTAGAAATAGACTTGTTACCAAAACACTAAATTGCCATATTCTCCTAGACCGAAGTATCATCTATGGATTCTCATCGGTCATCTTCTAAAATATCTTAGAAATACAAATAAACAATCTCAAAGAGGATCTCATGAATGTAGAGTTAATCATTATCGTCATGGCGCTTGTCTCTATTGCCACGGCGATTTTCTACGCCGCGAGGGTAGTTCGTATCCAAGTGGGCGCAGAGGGCGGAAACGACAAGGAAACCGCAAAATTAAAAGAAATCTCCGCCGCGATCGCAGAAGGGGCAATGGCCTTCCTTCTCAGAGAATACCGAGTCATTCTGCTTTTTATCAGCTTCATGACGGTTCTCATTTATCTATTATTAGATAACCCCAACACAGAATTCAATGAAGGAATTTATACTTCGATCGCTTTTGTTTCTGGAGCCCTCATTTCTTGCCTTTCTGGATTTATCGGAATGAAAATTGCGACAGCCGGTAACGTAAGAACGGCTCAAGCCGCAAAAACATCTCTTTCCAAAGCTTTCCGAGTGGCTTATGACTCAGGGGCAGTGATGGGATTTGGGCTTATCGGTCTTGCTGTTCTAGGTATGATTGGTTTATTCCTTCTTTTCACAGGTGCCAATCCAGCAGTAGCAAAACACATCCTTATGGAATCCCTTGCTGGTTTTGGTCTTGGTGGATCTTCGGTAGCACTTTTTGGTCGTGTGGGTGGTGGTATTTACACAAAAGCCGCTGACGTTGGTGCTGACCTTGTTGGTAAAGTAGAAAAAGGAATCCCAGAAGATGACCCTCGTAACCCTGCAACCATTGCAGATAACGTGGGAGACAACGTTGGTGACATTGCTGGTATGGGTGCTGACCTTTTTGGTTCAGCTGCGGAAGCAACTTGTGCTGCACTAGTGATTGGAGCAACGGCATCAGCTCTTGCTGACAATAACTCTGCTCTTTTATATCCACTTTTAATTTCTGCGATTGGAATTCCTGCATCCCTTATCACTACTTTTTTTGCGCGCGTGAAGGAAGGTGGGAACGTAGAAAAAGCACTCAAACTCCAACTTTGGATTTCAACATTCATCGTAGCGGGAGCTTTGTACTTCGTTACTGACATGTTTATGATTGATAGTTTCCAAATCGGCGACAAAACCATTACAAAATGGAATGTGTACACTTCAGTCGCATTAGGTTTGTTTGCTGGTATGTTCATTGGTTGGATCACAGAAATTTATACTTCTCACTCTTACAAACCAGTGCGCGAAGTTGCTGATGCTTGTGAAACAGGTGCTGCAACGAACATCATCTATGGTTTGGCACTTGGATACAAATCCACTGTGATTCCTGTGATTTTACTTGTGATCGTAATTGTGGTTTCCAATATCCTTGCTGGGATGTACGGAATTGCAATCGCTGCGATTGGTATGATCTCAACAATAGCCATTGGACTTACAATTGATGCTTATGGTCCAGTTTCCGATAACGCGGGTGGGATTGCAGAGATGGCGGAACTTGGAAAAGACGTTCGTGATAGAACCGATACTTTGGATGCAGCGGGAAACACAACTGCAGCTGTAGGAAAAGGTTTTGCGATTGGATCTGCGGCTCTTACTTCCCTCGCTCTATTTGCAGCGTTTATCACAAGAACCCAAAATGCATCTAAAGAAATGGGTGAAGGTGCGATTGATTTAACTTCAATTGAACTTCTAGATCCGTTAGTGTTTGGTGGTCTTCTTTTTGGAGCAATGCTTCCGTTTATCTTCTCTGCGATGACAATGAAGTCTGTTGGAAAAGCAGCTCTTGATATGGTAAAAGAAGTTCGTCGCCAATTCAAAGAGATCCCTGGCCTTATGGAAGGAACAGCGAAACCTGAGTATGCAAAATGTGTAGATATCTCTACTTCTGCTGCCCTTCGTGAAATGATCCCTCCAGGTTTACTTGTCCTCCTTAGCCCAATCGTTGTGGGTTATTTGTTTGGAGTGAAGTCCCTTGCAGGATTACTTGCAGGTGCACTTGTTTCTGGTGTGGTTCTTGCGATTTCTTCTGCTAACTCTGGTGGAGCATGGGACAACGCGAAAAAGTACATCGAAAAAACTGCTGGAGGAAAAGGTTCAGAAAAACACAAAGCAGCTGTTGTGGGTGATACTGTTGGAGATCCATTCAAAGATACGTCTGGACCTGCTATCAATATCCTTATCAAACTAATGGCGATCACATCACTCGTGTTTGCTGAGTTTTTTGTAACAAAAGGTGGAATCATTTTAAATTTCTTTAAATAAGAAATTAAATGATTTCAAATCGTTGGTACTTTCGATTTGAAAGTACCAATACGATCAAAAAAATTTTCTATTTCTAAACTAGAGGAACAGATTTTTAGATCATCCAATCTCCGAAAGAACGATTGGATCCATGTGAAAGCCGGCGAATATCGTCGGCTTTTTTGTTTATAAGGTAGTGAAACTAAAACTAGTATTCGTGCCTAAAAAAAGTCCAAAGGTAGATTGGATATTTTGTCCGAGTGTGATGGTATATGTAATTCCAGAAGTCAGTGCACTTGTAGGTGTGAGGGTAATGGTTCTATTCGACGAACCACCAGTAAGACTCGGGCAGGACGGTGAGCAGGTGATATTTGTATTCAATGACGTCGGCTCAATTGCCTGTGTCATGATGATGGTGATTGTTGGTGTGAGACTCACCCCCGTAGCACCATTTGCAGGTGTAGAGGATTCAATCGTAAAGATTGATGAGGTTTGGGTCACCAAAGGTAAAATTAGAATTCCAAGGAGAGAAGGAGAGGGTTCCGGTACACAATGGAAAGTAGAAACAACAAATACAAATAGGATTCTGATTCTTTTCCACATAACCATTAGCTCTACACTTAGTTTCGACTAATTTCCCTTTGTTACCGTACATAGTTTTGCGTAAATCCCGAGGAAATTATACGTTTCTAGTTCAATGGACGTAATTTCTTTGATGTTTCCCTTTTTTTGCGCCTCTTCTATGGAAGCATCTCCTAAGGCAATCAGACCTAAATAGGATTTGGCACAGGAAAAACCCTCTTTTGAAGCAGAAACTCCTGTTTCCATCAAAGAAATCCTTTGGTTTTCATAAAGAATGCCTTGGGTTCCATATCCAGAACTGGCACAATCCAGAGATAAAAATAAAAGCGTAAAAATCAAAAGGAAGCGGAAGGAAGGTTTGAACCTTCGTTTGGATTGGTTTAAGTTTTGAGGGTAGGAATTATTTTTGGAGTTCTTTGTCCAAGAGTTGGGACAGTTTGTTTTGTAGGAGGATGATATCATCATAAAGTTTTTCAATTTGTTCTTCTTTCTTCTGAATTTTCAGAGCAAGTGTATCTAACGATTTGTTATGTTTGGTATTTTTTTTAGAATGAAATTCTTTTAATTTAGATTCGATTTCTTCGTAAATCAAACCACTCTTTAATTTTTTAGAAAATTCTTTTAATGAATCAATATTCTGGTTCATATTCCTGTGACCCGCAAACAAAGTTCTTGGAAAAAGAAATATTGGTTTTTGTAAAAATGATCTACACTGTGGATTTCTTTGAAACGTGTTTTTTTGGTAACCCAATCATAACTTGCGTTTCCTACACTCACAAGTCCAAAATAATTTGTAGTACAAGATTCCACAAATGTATCTCCATGACTTGGAATTTTACCTGGTGAGTACCATCCCGATTGGCCTTTGTTTTGAAACAACGTGAAGGAAGGATTTCCAATTTGGTAACTGAGGCAGTTCGCCAAAAAGAAAACCCATCCAAAACAAAGGATCCACTTCATACCAAATTAGTTGGTGTCAAAAAAGTAAAAATACGAAAACCGGAGCCCACGATCCATAGCATTGTCAGCTTTTGGTAATACACCGAACATTAAACTAAAACTAAATGTACCAAAACTTTCCGTGTTCATGGAAATACCGGGGAAAAAATTAAAATAACGAAGATTTTTATCAGCAGTTTTATCAATAGGTTCTCTGTATTCTAGTTCGGTAAAAATCCGAACAGAGTCTGCAATGGCAAAACTGGGAGCAATGCCCACTTGGTAATATCGTTTGAATTCTTCTAATTTTGATTCTCTACCGTGTTTGTTTGTTTCCGTTTGGAATCGGAACTCTGTCATAATTTGAAAGATTCCGTATTTATAACCTAATCCAAAATTCGGACGGATTAAATAATAATCTGGATTCTCATATTCTCGGAATAATGAATTTCGTTTTTTATCATAAACACGAAGACCACCTCCAATTAAGAATTGAGAACTTCCTGTTTCAATGATTTTGCCATATTTGAGACCAAAATTATAGCGATCCCAAGTAACTTCTTTTGTTGTATCAGTTTGTGAATACTCAGTCCTACCAACAGAAGAAATGACAGAAAAAGATTCGCTAAACTTGTATTCGCCTTCGAAGCTTACGTTTTTGTTAATTTCTTTTACTTGATTGAAATCTTTATCCCAATAACTTAAATTCCCTCTGACTTTTGAATAAACAGCCACTGGTTCTATTTGTAAAGGATGGGCAAATCCTTTGTTATTGTATTGAGAATAGATACTCGAAGCAAAAGAGAAAAATAAAATAAAAATTAAATACGTATGTTTCATTGTTAGAATCCTATATTAGTGATTGGGTAAATCAATCTAGCTAACTTATCACCAAGTAATGTATAACCTAAGTTATTTGCATGGATACAATCCAACATTAAATCTGCTCTAGAGTTTGGTTTTCCACCTAAAGTATTTCGCAAATCAACGTAAATGAGTGATGGTTCTTCTCTAGTAATTTCTACTAGTAAATTGTTGAATGCATCCAGCTGTGTTGAAGTGAATACGGCTGCATCTGGAACGATTAAACCAATTCGATCAAATTTGGTTTTACAACCTTCATCTGAACCTGCAATTACAGCAGGCATATATGGATTTGGATAATCGTAACCATGAATGATCCATTTGATTGGAGGGCCACCAAAACGTGCCATCTTATAAGCATTACCAGTTATGATTAGTTGTTTTAGGTTGGCTTTGATTGTAGCAAATCGTTGTGCTTGGACAGCATTTACATTTCCAATGTATTCATTCAAATTGGCTTGGATATCGTTACCACCTAATGAAAGGATGACAACTTTCATATCAGCGCCACCTTGGTCGATGACTTGGAATTGTAACCCTTGGCTCACTACTTGCTGTAATGTTTTTCCTCCAAGAGTGGCACCAGCAAATTTGTAATTGAAACGATTTTCTAATTGTGGCCTTAAAGTTTCAACAAGTGGAAAACCTAGTAAAATATCAGTCCAACTGTCTCCAATAATTCCTGTTTTAGCAGGTGTTTCGCCATTACAAATAGCAAAGGAAGTACAAAGTAAATTTGATTCAAAATCATTGATTGGATCTTTTTTTTTGTCACAGTGAATGAGTAGGAGAGATACCCCTATCAATAGTATGAAGCGAAATTTTTTCATCATTGTTTTTCTTCCTTCCAGATATGGTCCATGATATAAGCGCACGATAGATCGCCGGTCAGATTTACTGAAGTTCTGCACATATCCAAAAAGCGGTCAACACCAAAAAGAATTGTGATTCCTTCAATGGGAATATGGAAGGTATATAGGATAGAGGATAAAATCACGAGTCCAACTCCCGGTGTTGCCGCGGTTCCAATAGATGCAGCAGTTACGGTTCCAACTAACAAAAACAAATCTAATGAACTTAATTCAATTTGGTACACTTGGCTTAGGAAGACAGTAGCAACTGCTTGGTAAAGGGCTGTCCCATCCATATTGATTGTGGCACCCAATGGCAAAACAAAATCGGCAACTGTTTCTTTTAGCTTCAGTTTCTCTTTAGCTACTTTTAAAGAATAAGGCAAAACAGAGCTAGAACTTGATGTGGAAAAACCCAAAATTGGAATTTCACGTATTAAATTGAAAAAGCGGAAAGGGTTTTGTTTGGTAAAAAAGAACACGAGTAAACTATAAAACAATAGAATGCAAAATAATCCTGTAAGAACCGTAAGGATATAAGTCAAAAGTCCAAACACAAGTGAAAAACCAATTTGAACCATCGCATAACTCATAAGTCCTAATACAGCCAACGGTGCCAGTTTCATTGCAATAGAAACAACCCATAAACAAAAACTTTCTAAGGAATGACAGAAGGCTTTTAAAGCTGTTCCTGATTCTTTTGATGTTAAAAAGAAGATACCAAGGATCATTCCTAAAAATACAATTGATAACATTTGTTGTTTGGACCAAACATTAACAATATTTTTCGGTATAATATTTGATATGACCTCAGGAATCGATTCCTCTGTTTTTTTGGAATCAAGTGTTGGAATAGAATTTGTGATCGTTTTGTTTTGGATTTCGGATTGGATTTGAATTCCTGGTTTTGATGCGGTTGTAAGCAGAATGCCAATACTAACGGAGACTAAAGTTGTAAATGTAAAATAAAGAAGGGTTTTACTTCCTAAATTCCATAAGTCTTTTAAGTTTTTTAAACTTGAGACTCCTAAGGCAATCGAAACGATTACAAGTGGAATCATAATCATCTGTAGTAAATTTAAAAAAATATCACCAGGTAGTTTTAACCATTGTAAATAAGGTTTTATCGATTCACTCGATACCAAACCAGTTTCAGAATTTAAGGTGATCCCTAAACCTAAACCTAACACTAAAGAGATGAGAATTTGTTTCCAAAAGGCAATTTTGGGAAGAGACATTCCCAAATTTTTCTCTTTTGAATCTCTTTGTAAATGAATTTAAATGCTAATATATGTTTGGAAGAGTTGGATTCTGTGGAAAATTTTGGCACCGTTCTTAATTTTACGCATCTCCACAGAAAACTCATCTTTTGCTCTTTGGATTTCTTTCATTGTTTTATGAAGGACTGCTTTTTTTTCAGGACGGTTGTCCCATTTATAAGCAGCTTCTTGGCGCATTAATTTCTCTTCCAATTGGCGAATCGTTTTTTGGTGAGAAAGTTCCACTTTGTATTCTTCTTTTTGGAATATTGATAAAGTTTCTTTTTGTAAAATTTCTTTTTTGATTTCTGCTTCCGATTCTACAATAGGATAACATTGGATGAAAGCTTCTTCGAGTTTCGAAAGAGGAATTTCCTTTTCAGGGATATATGTTTTTCCTTCGATCCATTCTTTTGGTTTGTCAGTGAGAACTATGGACTTCTTTTTCTTTACATCATATTCGATGAAAAAAAGATCTTTCCTTTTGAGTGAAAAATCAAACTCCACTTGGAAAACAAAAAGAATTTTTTGCCCTAAATCTTTTGAGTATAAGTATTTCTTTTTACGACCAACATTACTTTGTGTTAAAAGTTCCGTTACCTTTTCTACGAATGGGTGACCAAAAGCCATAAATTCTAGTGAATCGTTTGTAAGTGCCAAGTCCGAATCAAATGTTGCTTTTTTTACCTTGCCATCAGTGTTTTTATATTCATAGGAACCTTTGCTTACTGCAGTTAATGAACCCGGGAGTTGGTTTTGGAAGAATTTGCTACCTTCTGAAACAACTTCTTCTAAATGGCTATTGTTCCATTCTCTCTCTTCGAGTGTGTGGTCGTAATAGTCTTTTAAATTAAAATCCAAAACCTTTGGGGTCACGAGAGCATTTAGTTTTTCAAAACCTTTTTGAGCCACTTGGATACGAAGGTCAAATTCTGTTTCTAATTCTTCTTTAGTTTTGGTTCCTGTGATGAACTTCATTAAACTAGAATTAAAATCTAATTCTTCTTCGATGGTACCGAGTAAATCATCTGATGCACCAATGGATTCTTCAAACAAACGGATTTTATTGGTTAATACTTCTAAGATTCTTTCGGCAACAGTGTCTTTGGAGGCAAAATTAAAGATATATACATTGTCTTTTTGACCGAAACGGTGGATCCTACCGATTCTCTGTTCAATCTTTAGAGGACTCCAAGGAAGATCATAATTAAAAAGAATATTGGCAAATTGTAAATTACGGCCTTCTCCACCTGCTTCTGTACAAATAAGAATCTCATAATCTTCTTTGAATTTTTGAATAGCGACTTCTTTTTCATCCATACTTAATGAACCATGGAAAGGAGAAACTTTAAAGTCTGGTTCTAACACAGATTGTAAGTGATCTTGTGTTGTACGAAATTGAGTGAAGATGATAAACTTTTTATGACCTTCTTTTTTCAATCGATAGAGAGTTTCTCTTAGTTTCTGAGTTTTTTTATCTTCTTTGATTTGTTTTCCCAAGTGAATCAATCGATTGAGTGTAAATAATTCACGTTTGATCCTTTGGAAACTAGACATTTCTTCGTCTTCAAGTTCGGTAATAAAATCTTCTACACCTTCTGTTTCATCCAGATCCCAATCATCCAAATTGGTTTCATGTTCCTTCATATAATGGAATTTGGATTCCAACATGAACTTTCGTTTTTGAAGAGCGGAGAGTAAGGCAATGACAGAGGAATCGAGTAATTTTTGGAATACGACCATCACAAATCCTATGGCTCGGTTTTTTGTACCCATTGCCATATTGTATTCGCGTTTGACATAGTCTGTTGTCTCATCGTAAAACGCGCGTTCAATGGGGGATAAATCAATCCGAACAGTTTTCGCGAATCTTTTTGTGAATCCACCAACTTCCACTTTACGACGACGGAGTAAAACCTTGGAAATTTTTTCCTTTAAGTCCCCTTTTTGCCCTACTACATAATCATTGATAAAAGTATGGTATGGTCCTAAAATATTGGGATCCACTAAATGTAAGAGATAAAATAATTCTTCTAATTTTCCACGGAAAGGTGTTGCTGTAAGCAGGAGTAAACATTCGGTTTTACGAGCAATTTTTTCTGCAAAAAGATACCCACGTGTGATTTTAGAATAATCCCTTCGGAGTCTATGCGCCTCATCAAAAACAACGATGTCCCACTTGGTTCCTAAAATTTCTTCGGCATATCTTGGGTTTTTGATAAAGTCAATGGATGTAATGATTTTATTAAAATTTCTCCAATGATCCGGTCCGTTTGTTACAAAATTTCGGCGTCGAACGATCGCAAATTCTTCGTTGAATTTGTTTTTCATCTCTTGTTGCCACTGGACAAGAAGAGGAGATGGAGCTACAACTAACACTCGTTTCAGGCCGCGACGAAACATTAGTTCTTTGACTGCAAGACCTGCTTCAATCGTTTTTCCAAGCCCTACTTCGTCCGCTAAAATGAATCTTGGTTTTAAACTATTTGCGACGATGAAAGTTGATTCTATCTGGTGGGGAAGTAATCGTGTTCTGGAGTTTGAGAGGGAAGATAACTTATTAAAATTATAGGTGAGTTTGAGTTGGCTTGCAGTGAGAGCAAGGTCCATCGATTTCGGAAATTCTTCCCAAACACGAAGAGATTCAGGGTATTGGTTTAAAAAATGTAAATTACGATTGGATTTATTGACAGTTCGAAAGATTTCTTTGGATTCAAAGAACAATTCAACAGTTGTGGATGTTTCTTTTGTAACTTTTGCGAGACCTAACTCTGGTTCGTCGATTAGAAACCCATACTCTTTCGATTGTTTTGGTTCAACATTTGTTTCAAAATCTAAACTTAATTGAGTTGGGATATCCATCAAACTCCTTTCTGATTTCCCCAAAGCACTTTATGAATTTGAAGCGACAAACGACACTTAGGTGGGTTGTCTATTTTGATCCATTCAACTAGTTCTTTGGCGTCCACTTCACCGTGGACTGGCGAATACAATATATTTGTCTGTATTTTTTGTTCGCGAATGACTTCGATACTTCTCTCAAAGTCGATTCTATCTCGCACAACGAACTTAATTTCGTCAAGTGAATTATGTCTCTTTTCTAAGATCTGGAAATTTTCTAGATCCATCCGATTTTCCATACCAGAACCAGGAAGTTTGTAATCCATTGTGAAAATGAAAAATGAATCGAGAGTGATTTTTTCGCTCCCGTTTGTTTCTACACGTGGAGCGGGGTAAGGTTTTCCCTCTCGAGTGCGGTATGTAAAAATATGTTGGGCAATGGAAGTTGAAACTTCACGGTTTTTCCCCTCGAGAGGTTCTCCACCTGTCAGTAAAATTTGGAAACCATGGTCTTTATCTAGACCCTCAATTTCTTTAATGATAGCCTCAAAGCTTTTTGATTCCCCTTGGTTTGGTCCAAGTGCATAGGGTGTATCACACCAAAGTTGTTTTGTATCTGTTTTTCCACAACGTAAGCTACAACCAGCAAAACGAACAAAAACAGTGGGAATCCCTTGGGAGATTCCTTCTCCTGAAATAGATGAATAAATTTCATGAATTTTTCCGTACATGGTCGTTTGCCTTCCTGTCAGTTTCTTTGAAATTGTTCTTGCGAAAACATTAATTCAGAATTTGCTTTTAGGGTCATGTTTTTAGAAGCAAAATTGGAATACCCAATCATCCAAGAGAAGGAAATCCAAGAAAACCATCTCTTGTTGCGATTTCGTACCCCTGCCAATCCAAAAGTAGAGGAAAGGAAACCACTCGTGATTGGACTAGCCATTGACAAAAGTTGGTCAATGAAGGGAGAAAAGATGGAAGCAGTGATTGATGCTTCCTGTGCCCTAGTGAATTGGTTAACAAGACATGATGCTGTATCCGTTATCGCCTATTCTTCCGATGTACAACTCATCCAATCAGTTACTCACCTAACAGAGAAAGTTTCTGTAACTGATAAAATTCGTAATATCCAAGTGGCAACTTCTACCAATTTAAGTGGAGGATGGTTGTCTGCATTAAAAAGCTTAAGCCAATCCAAAATTCCCAATGCATACAAAAGAGTGATCCTTTTGACAGATGGCAATCCAACTTCTGGGATCAAGGAAAAAGAAGCATTAGTGACTATTGCAAGTGATCATTTGGCGCTGGGTATATCAACCACAACCATTGGTGTAGGAAATGATTTTAATGAAGAGATGTTAGTTGGGATCGCAAAAGCTGGTGGTGGGAATTTTCATTATATCGATAATCCAGAGACTGCTTCTGATATTTTTTTTGAAGAGTTTGGAGATATTGGAGCCTTGTATGCACAGGCTATCGATGTGGAACTAGAGTTTGCACCTGGTATTCGTTTGAAACAAGTTTTGTCGGAAACCACTCACCAAGTTTTAGAAGAGTTTGATGAATTTTTAGGAGATTCAAAAACGATATCTCGTCAAAAAATCAATCTACAATTAGGTGATTTACGGGCCGACGACCTTCGCAATTTAGTATTACGATTGGAAATTGATGATCGTATTCACAAGGCTGACACACCCTTCTGCAATGTGAATGTTTCTTATTATAATTTGTTAAATCAAAATGTTTTAGAATCGGTGAAGGAATCTTTTTCCTTTGAACGTGGTAAAAACCGTGGCAAACAAGACCCTGATGTTCTAGTGGAAATCTTAATTGCCAATGCAAGTTTGGGAATTAAAGAAATCACTGAATTTGTGAAACGGGGCCAAACCGAAGATGCCAAAACAATGTTATTTGGTCTGATCCAAGACATTCGCAACAATTTACATTTTGCTCCCAATGCACTTGGTTCTTTACTCAATCGTTTGTCTGTTTTAGAATCGAAAATGCTCACCAAATCAGATGACTTACACAAACATCTATTCATGAATTCACAGATTTTATCAAAAGGACCTGATAAAATAGATCTGAAAGATGTTGTGGTTCATAATCAAATTTTTGAATACCATACTGTGGGAGATATTGACTTATACAAATGCCCCGAAATCAAACAATTGATCGAACAAAAAATAGCCGAAGGTTTTCGTTATATGATTTTTGATTTTTCCCATACCTCACATATCGATTCTTCAGCGATTGGTATGGTGATCCAAATTGTCGGTTGGTTGCGGAGGAGGGGTGGAGAACTTGTAGTGACAAACATTCGTGATTCGGTAAAAAAAATCTTTGAAATCACAAGATTGTACAATCACATCCGCGTTGCAGAAACATTATCCTCTGCAAAAGATGTATTACAGAGGATTGTGTATGCGAATGAAGGTGATGAAATCAGTTGATATGACTAAGCTAACCAACGTTCGGCTTCTTCAATTGCTTCTTTTAATTCACTAACGAGAGTGGGTGCAATGGCGATTCCTTTTTGAGTGGGTTTTAGTTCGCCATTAGGATCTGTATACCAAACTCGAATGTTAAAAAACGTTTGTCCCTTATACTCGGAAATCTCCACACGGATGACTTCCCCTCTTCCTTTGTCAATGTCTCGGATAATTCCTGTTTTTGCCATGTTAGTACGTCTCTACAAATAATTGTTCTTTTTCTTCCAGGTTTTTTTTGAAAGCTTCGTAAGTGAGTTCAGTGCCACAAGCAGACATCATTTCCTGAATCACTCCTTTCTCCATTCCCTTCGGACCGCCACAAATATAAAACTTACCGTTTCCATTCACAGCATTTTTAATGGCCTCTGCATTTTCTTTTGCACGGTGGGTGATGTACATTTTCCCCCCATCAAAACTGTTTTTCTCTTCACGACTAATGGCCGTTACAAAATGAAAACTAGAATGTTCTTTCGCCTTTTCTTCAAAATACTCACGAAGGACAATTTCATCGGAATAAGGAGCCCCGTAAATTAACCAAAGTTGTCCTTGGAATTGAATCAGTTTTTGAACGAGAAGTTCTTCTACCATTCCAAAAAAAGGACTGATCCCTGTTCCTGTTGCAAAAAAGAAAATGTCTCCCGAAAAATCCGTTTGGGGGAGTAGGAATTTTTTCCCAGCAGGACCAGTCATCGTCACTACATCCCCAGGTTTGAGGTCGCAAATATAATTCGAACAAACTCCCTTGTGGAGAAGGTTTCCGTTTTCATCATAGACATTGTCTCGCTTCACGATGAATTCTATATTGTCTTTGGTTTGGCCAAAACTATAAGACGGGGAAGCAATGGAATAGAGACGCACCGTATAACTGGCATCAGCGAGGCCTTTTGTTTGTTTTTCGGGATCAAGTCCTGGTGGGATGATCCCCGCACTCTGGCCAATCATATAAGGATAAACAGAATGGTCGATGGCAACCGTGATGCGGTGGACTGCCGCCTCTCCTTCTTTTGATTGGCGTTTCCCTTTACCGAGTTCGGGAGTCAAACGGGTGTTTGCTAGGACTTGGGCTTGGATGGGATTGGATTTTTTGAATAAATTGATCTGAGGGGTAAGCAAAGTCGTCCTCGTAACAGGTAGTTTTACGTCAAGTTTGGCAAGGTTGGGCTTCGGGAAAAGGAGAACTTGGATCTTTCATTTTTCGTCTTCGGAATTATGTCTCTTCCTTGACTCAAAATTTGGATTTTTTAAACTTTAGTCATTCCGGCCCTCCCGCCGATCCTTAAACCAAAGGAAAATCATTTGCATGAGATCGACAGAAGTACAAGAAAAGAAGTCCTATCCATTTCCAAACTCCGTCCTTCATCAAAAATTGGAGAGTTTCACGAATACAATGCTCCAATCTCTGCAAACTGATACCCAACAGGAATCTACTTGGGCCGTGATTTCCATGAAAGGGGAAGTTTTAGATTATGGATCTGGACACCCGCAGGTTGATAGAAACACGGATTCCTTGTTTACTTTCTAAAACGGAGTCTTTATGTATTCCACTCGAAGTTCTAAAATTCTTTTTTTTCATATAACAATCATTAGTTTATTTTCTTTTTCTATAGTGAAGCCAATCCAAGCCGAGCCTTATGGAATGGCTGGTTGTGGACTTGGGTCAATGGTTCCTGTTTGGAAAAATGACATTGGACAAGTCCTTGCAGCGACAACGAATGTAAGTTTTTCTTCCCAAACGTTTGGGATTACATCTGGGACTTCCAATTGTACAAACGACGGAATTGTAAAACAAAAGATGGCACAAGAAGTTTTCATCGCATATAATGAAGGGCCATTGGAGTTGGAAACAACCAAAGGGTCAGGAGAGAGGATTCGAGCAATGGCTTCTCTTTTAGGTTGTCCTACACATGCAAATGAATTAGGAAAACTGATGAAAGAAAAACATTCATATCTTTTTGCAAAATCCAATTTAGAAAACGAATTTCGTTCGAAGGAAATTTTAGTGAGACTAAAATCTCAAATCGCATTGGATGATTCTTTAAAATACATTTGTAAGAATTAGTCGCGGATCACTCTCGATATTTCCGAATTGTAACGATAAGCAGCTTCTGTTTGGTTTAAGTAACCATACGCTCCTAACTCAAATATAAAAGAAGCTGTGATTCCATACCCGCCATCTGGGACAGAATCACATCCCTTTTTACCTGCTGGGTGGATTTTCCAATCTCGTGTGTTTAAATAGGGAAAATCATCTGGGCAAACCACATGCCGATAATTTTTACCATCAGCATGCCTTGCTTCATGTAATAAAACTAAAACTCGATCCAATCGATTGAGACTAAAAAAACCTCTACCGAGAAGCACTTCTCCCTCTTGGTACATTGCTACATAATCACCTGTCGATCCGAAGGAATATTTTTTGATCCGTGTTTGGATCCAACGAGATAGTTTTTTACCAGAAAACGGAAATTTAAAAAAAGATTCAAACTGCGAGTGTCGGTTATAAGTGGATTTATCGATTTTAATTCGTTTGGGTTCGATTGTTTCAAGGTAGGAAAATGTATCTTTTAGAATTTTGTTCTGTTTTACATTTAACTTCGATTCATCGGCAAATAAAGATAGATGGATAAAGAAAACTAAGAGCGGTGTGAAAACTTGAAAAAAAGGCGAACTGAATTTAGAATGTGGCTTGTAGTCCGCCATAGTAAAACCTTGGACGAATAGGATTGTAAGTAAGCTCGTATTGGTCCAAAACATTGTCTACTCCTAAAAAGAGTGACATCCTTCCTTCAAAAAATTTTTTCTCCATCCGAACATTGAGCAGGGTAAATGGTTTTCCATAGACCACTTTGTTGTTTTCCTCAACACTTTTCGTCTGCTGGTCAATGAGTGCTGTACTCGTACCTGCTGTAAAATCATTCGTTGTGCTATAAAAAGGACGTTTGTCTAACCTTTTGGCACGTAATGCAAATTCCCAACCATCAGGAGCATTTACAAAAAAATTCATTGTACCTTGGTGTAGTGCTCGGCCTTCAAGAGGTCTATCCGTTGTTAGGTCCCTTGTATCTGTTTGGTTATAACCCAGTTCCAGGGCAAAATACTTTAAAAAACGAACTCGGGAACCTGCTTCTACACCTCTTGTGTAAGCTCGTTGGACGTTTTTTAATTGGAAAGTAGCAAACTCACTTGTGCGAGTTCCAAAACTGTATTGGATTAGGTCAGTGATATCATTCCGAAAGACACTGAGTGATAAGGTCCAATATTTATAAGGAGAATATTCTAAGTCTGCATTTACTGTGGTTGATTTCTCGGGTCTGAGTTTGTCATTCCCTTCAACCGTGTAACCAACTCCTGGATTTTCAAATCGTAAATACAATTCACGAAAGGAAGGTGGTCGAAATCCTTTTCCATAACTTGCTCGAAAGACTAAATTACTAGTAATGTCTACCTTAGTTGCAATTTTAGGAGTGGTTTGTCCACCAAATTGGGAATCCACATCATGACGGACACCAGGTACGAGCCGCCAAACAAAACCTTGGCGCCAAACCACCCATTCATCTTGGATAAAAGCAGCGCGCCTTGTTCTATAAGCATTCCTACGTTCCAATCGATCCGATTGTAATTCTTCTGAAAATGATTCCAATCCAGCAGTGATCATGTGATCTTTGTGGACTTCATGATCAATTTGGGCTACGCCTTGTGAGGAAAATTCATTTGTGATTTCTCTAACATCGAGTTCATTAGAATTTCGTTGGTCCAATTTGTAATGGTTTTCCCAACGAGAAAAATTCCCGCGGAGTGAGACCATATTCTTTTTTCCATAGGCATATTCTAGAGCACCTAACGCTAAAAAGTCGTTAGTCATGTTTGTACGATCAAACACACCACCGGTAGCGCGAGAATCAACACCAGCTTGGTTGCGGTTTAAATAATTGATCCCAGTTTTGACTTTAAATTGTCCATCAGGATTAAAAGTCATATTACCACCAAGGTTATTGTCTTGGAAAGAGTTTCCTGTGGTAGCGGGAGTTCTTGGATCTAAGTCATAAGCAGCTGCTTGGTTAAACCCACCAAAAAAATTTGTCGCCACAAAATTATTTTTAAAACCAACATCGGCGATCATGTTTTTTTCGCCTTGAGATCCAAAATTCATTTGGCGTCCGTTTCCATACGTTGTACGGAATTGGTAATGTTCTGGTTTTTCTGCTTGTTTGGTGATGATATTGATCACTCCCCCAATGGCATCAGCTCCATATAAAGAGGAAGAACTACCTTTTACAATTTCAATCCTTTCTATGTTTTGCACTTTGAAACGAGTTAAATCAATGGTGTTATTAAGTCTTCCGGCAACCCTTTGCCCATCTACTAAAAATAATACATATTTGGAATCAAGTCCCAACATTTGAACTTGGGAACCACCAAAAAATGGCGTAACATTGATACCAATTTGGGTATCAAGCACCTCACCTAAGTTACGTGCACCAGTTTGTTCGATTCGTTTGCGAGAAATTACTTCTGTGGCAACTGCTGAATCTTTGAGTCGACGTTCTCCGCGAGATCCTGTGACTACGATTCCGTTTTTGTTGTCCAAATCTTTGAAACGATCTTCTTCCGCAGATTCTTCCGTTTTTGTTTCTTCGTTACCAACTTGTGTTTTTTCTTTTCCAGAATCCTCAGTAGTTTCAATTTTTGTATCTACTGGCGAAGTTTGTGTGTTAGCTGGTGTTGTTTCCGATTTGGTAATTGGTTTTGTCGTTTTGCCGTTTGTACGTGTTTGGGCGTGAACCTCACCTAAGAAGAGGAAAAGCAAACATAAGATAGGGAAACAAAATTGTAAGTTTGATACCATTAAGGGAGTTTTTTCCAACGGATGGTTGGGTATCCAGAGGTCCCTGCATCACTATAATAATTTTCAATATGCACTGCATAAATAGAAGAACCTGTTCCTGATCGGATCAAGAAAATATCAGGTTTAGGAGTTAAAAATCCAATCGTATAAAAATACCATTCTGTAACGAGTGGATTGCCAATATAAATAGCTCCTGCCCCGCCGATCCCTTGGGTTGTTGTGGAAATGTCAGTTGTAAAACTTGTACAACCTTGTGATGCCGCTGAAGTTGAACTAGCAACGCCAAAATCTGTTGTGTTACTTTTACAAGCTCCACCAAGTCCAAACCGATTGGTATCACCCGAATTAGTCGCCGCCTTATATCGATTAAATGCAATATCCCATGTTAAAGTATCTTTCTCCGATAAAGGAATTTGTTTGTTCCCTTCAAATTGGAAAAAAATATAAAAATCTAAATTGGTGGCATTAAATCTAGTAGTATAACTCCCATCTCCATTGGAGCGGGAGAATACGATTTTGTCTAAAGCATTGGGATTCCCTGCGTTCACAATACTTGTGATCAGGTTGTTGACAAACAATTCTTGGTCAGTCAAGGCAGACTTCTGCCTTGCACATGACACAGAAAGAATTAGAATCCCAAAAACAATGTACTTCAAGGTGTTTATAGGTTAGTTACTGTATACGTTAGATTTGCAGTTTGTCCTCGAGAAGGAATTGCATAAATGAAGATGTAATAATCTCCCGCAACATTGAAAGTGATTGTACCTGAGTTACTCAAAAGGAAAGAGTTTGTAAATTCGCTAGAAGCGGTGAGACTAGTAGGTGCAAAACCTGTTGTCGTAGAAGTCGTTAATGGACATGAAGATGATTGGTAAACGATTAGGAATGCACTTCCACCACTAAAAGCAACTGCCGTATTGTTTTTTGCCGCAATTTTAAGAGCAGCATTTTTGTGAGCCACGACAGGGACAGTTCCTGTTTGAGAGATCGTGCCGGATCCGTTTGCAGTAATAGAAGTTGTGAAAGTATTGATACTTGCTCTAGGAGGAGCGTTTACTGTACAATCCCCTGCTGAACTGAAGATTGCAGCAAGAGCAGCAAGATTCACAGCATCTTGATTTTCTTCTTTTTTTTCGCACTGGAAGGAAAACCCAGCTACGAGCGCTAATAGAACCATTGTTTTAAACTTTGTGTTTAGGGAAATCATGAGAACCTCGGTCTTTTTTATCCAAACTTCATTACTGGTATTGAGAATCAAATTCATTTTATGGAATGGCATCTTTTTTTCCAATACTGACAATTCTGTGACAGCAAGAGTCGGATTCCAAAACAATTGGCCAAACTTTGGTTCAATGGTATGGAAACATATCTTCGCTCTCGCATAGGCGTATGGTTAAAAAAATCAATTGTAAGGAAAAGGATTTTTCGTCTACTATGCCTAGGTCATGTCACTCAAACAGATCACAATCTATATTGAAGAATCTGATTCAAACTTCTATAATCGCTTACTACGTGACATAACAAACATAGAAACATGCAATGTGCATAGTTTTCCATCCATCCTTAAAATCAAACCTGGTTCCATTCAAGATTCAGCTGTTTTTTTATTTTGGAATGATTCCAATGCAATGGAGAAACAAAAATTTATTTTTGAACATTTTCCAGAATCACCATATATCATTTTATCAACAAACATACTTTCACCAGATGAACTTTCAAAAGTGGCTCATCCCACTTTTTTACATTTAACAGAAGAAACATATTCTGTTGGGAATTTGGACTTAGTTTTAAACTTCGCAGAACGTTTGATAGAGGATATGAATCGTTCGATTGCTTATGACAAAATTCGCGAGAAAGTTGTCGTTTTGGAAAACGTATTCGAAGAATCATTAGATATCCTAATGCAAATTGATCCAAATACAAAACAAATCATCAATGCAAACAAACAAGCAGTTGTTGTATTGGAATATGGTTTGGATGAAATAGTTGGAAAAGAATTTTCTTATTTTATGCCTCCTGTTGAGGTAGATGAAGATGAAGAATTTGAAGGGAACTTAATTGAAAGTACGGCATTACGAACCAAGTCAGGAAGATTGATTCCAACAGAATCATCTTTTCGATTGTTTCCAGTAAACGGTAAAATGGCGATTTGGGCAACCTTTCGTGATATTACTGAAAGAAAACGTTCTCAAGAACAAGTTAAAAACCAAAAAGCTTTTTATGAATTCATTTTAGATAACTTGGATTCTGATATTGCAGTATTAAATTCAAATTTCGAATATGAGTATACAAACCCTGTTTTTTTATCGAATAAAGAAATTCGAAAATGGCTCTTTAAAAAGACAGATTTTGATCTAGCTGAACGTTTGGATTTACCTCCAGAATTTTATGAACGTCGGCGCAAATTTTTGGAAGTGGCTGCTAAAGAAAATGAGATTGTTGAATTTGAAGAACTCATCCAAGACCACAATGATAAAGTTACATATTTATTAAGGAAATACATTCCGATCGATGATTCTGAAACAGATCAAAAACGATTTATTAGTTTTGGTGTTGATATCACAGAAAGAAAACTTTCGGAAGAAAGAATTACATACCTTGCGTATTATGATGCCTTAACTGGTTTGTCAAATCGGACTTTGTTTATCGATCATGCAAACCAAGCTTTAAAAAACCATAAATCAACTGAAACCTTACTTGCGTTTTATTTTTTCGATATTGATAATTTTAAATTCATCAATGATAGTTTGGGTCATACCAAAGGTGATATTTTACTACAAATGGTCGGTGCACGGCTCAAACGAGTGATGACAGAAGTTGACACAGTGGCCCGTTTTGGTGGAGATGAATTTGGAATTTTAAAAGTTGATGTTCCCAACAAAAGTGCGGCTGCTGAATTTGCTCAGAAAATTTTAGATATTTTAAGCCAACCTTTTCATATTATGGGAAGGGATTTGTTCACGACGATCAGTATGGGGATTGCTCTTTCTCCAAACGATGGTGTAACGTCAGCTGAATTGTTAAAAAATTCAGACATGGCTATGTATAAAGCCAAAGAACTAGGTCGTAATAATTATAAATTTTATACAAACGAACTCATACTTCGTTCTGAAAAACGATTGTACATTGAAAATTCACTTCGTAAAGCGATCCAAAACGAAGAGTTAATTTTATTTTTCCAACCAAAAATATCCACAATCACAAACCAAGTGTGTGGAGCTGAAGCACTGATCCGCTGGAAACACCCTGAGCGGGGTTGGGTTCCGCCGATTGAATTCATCCCAGTTGCAGAAGATTCGGGCATTATCGAAAGGATTGGTGATTGGGTTTTAGAAGAAGCTTGTCGTTTGAAAAAAACTTGGTGCGAAATGGATTTACCAAGTTTTCCTCTGAGTATTAATGTAAGCGGTAAACAATTAGCACGTGCTAACTGGTCTCATCGAGTACAAGCAACCATTTTACAATATGGAATCAATCCTGAAGAAATTGAATTGGAACTAACAGAAAGTTCCATCATGGAAAATCCGGAAAAAAGTATCGAAGCATTTGAGTATTTGTCCGAACTCGGAATTAAAGTTTCTATCGATGATTTTGGAACAGGTTATAGTTCTTTGAGTTATCTAAAAAAAATCAATGCCGATGTGATCAAAATTGACCGTTCTTTTGTAGTTGATTTAGAACTGAATGAAGATGATAGAGCCATTTGTAAGGCCATCATCAACATGGCACATTCTCTTGGTTTGGAAGTCATTGCGGAGGGAGTTGAAAATCCTGCCCAAAGAGACTTACTCCATGACCTAGGTTGTCACATGATCCAAGGTTATTTGTATAGCAAACCACTCCCAGAACCAGAATTTGTAGCGTTTGTAAAAAAATTTAACGAATCCGCGAAAACAAAATAGCCGAAATTTGGAATGATGGTTCGTTCTATTTCTATTTTATCTCTTATTATATTTTTTGTCCAAGCTGTTCCTGCTGAATCTCGCGAAGTCAAAAAAAAATCTCCAAAACAAACCATAAGTTCTGGAAACTATTTTGTGAAAAAAGAAGAGAGAAATTTTTCTCTTTTGATGGAAGCACGTCGTTTTGGTCGTGGCGAAGTGATCTTTTTAAGATTAACTCCAAAGGATAAAAAATGGATCAATGAATCATTTAAAGTCAGTTGGTTAGGAAAAGATGTCATTCTCACAAAACGTGAAAAGAGTATGATCGCATTTTTACCTATTTCACCAGATACACCTGCTGGAGCAATGACCTTAGAAATTGTATCTAAAATCTTTTTTGTGAAACGTGGACAAAAACAATACCAAATCATCTTAGAACCAACTAAGTTCCAAGTGATCAAAAAAAACCAACAAATCAAAGTTGATGATAAGTTTGTTACCAAAGAGTTACCAAAGGACATTTTAGATTTTATTCAAGAATGTAAAAATGCGAAGGAAATTGCCTTTAATAAATCTAGTCAGTTACAGTTCCAAAAAAACTTTAAAAATCCACTTGATACAATTTACATAACTAGTAAATTTTATGTTAGGCGAGATTATAATAACAAACAAGGTCGGCCTCATGCTGGTGTAGATTTTCGTGGAAAATTAGGGACACCTATTCATGCCATTCAAGATGGGACAGTTGTTTTAGCACAAAAAACATATTATGAAGGAAACTTTACAATCATTGACCACGGTAACAAAATCTTTTCATTTTATATGCACCAAGATGAAATCAAAGTGAAAGTAGGTGATGTTGTAAAACAAGGACAACCGATCGGAACTGTTGGTTCCACAGGTATGTCCACAGGACCTCATTTACATCTTGGTGCCAAGATCAATGGTGTAATTGTTGACCCATTGTCATTAATCGCATTACAATCAATTGCTGAATCGAATTGAAGTCAAAAATTCACGAATTGTTTGTTCGTGAATTTCTCCTTTTTCTAGATTCTCTGTGATGTGTAATAATAATTTGTCGTGGTTCCTGGTTTCCAAAATCATAAATCCAGTTTTTGAATACCTAGGTCGCAACAAATCGTAAAAAGTCCAAAACTTTGAGACTAAAATAGATTCTTGAATTTCCTTTTGTTGGATTTCTTGTAAATCTTCAATGTCACCTTTACTTACTTGGATTTGTAAAAATTCTGAAAATTCTTGAACTGCTTGTTCTTTTTGAAAACCTACATAATCAGGAAAATAAAAAATCCGAACAAAGGGATACCTATTTGCATCATTATCACTCGCTGATAATAATCCTGCAATTTGCCCAACCCCTGTTTTATCTTCTAATGTTAAGTCTTCTGGTTTAAAAAAGTACATTCCTTCTGGTAAATTAAAACCAAACTGTAATTCTTCATTCCAGTATTCATTAGTATTTGTGACTTGCCATTGATTTAGATCTTTTTCTTCAATTTGGTATTTGTTTTTGAATAGTAAATAAGCAGAAAGAATTTCTGCACCTTGTAAAGCTTTAAAAGAAATCAATGCATTGCTAGCTACAAGACAAAATGCAAGTAAGAGTCTCGCATATTCCGCTAATGACAAAATGCGAATGAAAAAAGCAATGAGGATGAAGATAAACAAAAATACTGTGCCTGCTTCAAAAATCAAAACTTCTGCTAACCATAATGCAAATATGAAAAGGATCAAAACTCCTATTTCAATCAATGGATGGAATGTTTCTTTCCAATACAATTGGATCAGATACAAACTTAGGTAGGTAATGATTAGGCCAACAAATAAAGAGACCAAACAAAGTACAAAAATATAATGCCAAGGTAAATGGAATTCATGGTAAATAAAGAAGGGAACCACAAGAATGGTATAAAGAATCAGTAAATTTCGAGTGGTGCTAGGTGAGAAGAATTGAGTGAAGAAACCACTTGCCTGATTTTTGATTTTGTTTAGTATTTGGTTCATGTCAGCGATTACAGACTTCTTTCAAAAAATCCAAAACCAAATTGTTGAAATCCAAACCACGATCAATCAGATCAAAACCAGTTGGGAGAATTTTCAAAAGTTTTGGGATTTGTTTTTTACTTTAGTCCCTTGGGAAGTTCTCCTTTTACTCATCTTTTCTGTCATCCTCCTTTCTATTTTTAACTCTATCTCACCAAGTACACCCAAGGCAAATTTAACCGGTGCAGTGATTTTTCTAGGTTTCCTTTGGATTTATTTTTGGGGTTTGTTTTCTAATGAAGTTTCTTATGTTAAGGTGGTAATTGCGTCTCTTTACATCCTTGTTCCTTTACATGCCATTGGGGTTGGGCAATTTCTATACAAATGGGTTCAAAAAATGTATTGGAAAAAAAGAAGGATATTACCAAAACAATGGGACTCTGCCCTTCACCAAATCGCCCTAGATTACCATAACTTTATGGGAAAAGCGCATGGATTTCACGCATCCATCCAGGAAAATCGTGAAACCATTGAAAAAGAAATCGAACAATTGGAACAATCCTTACAAGGAATCAAATCCTTATTAACGCAAAAGAAGTCTTTGGATTCAAATGTAGAAAAAATAGACACAAACGGTAATGTATAAGGGATCAGTTTGGCATCCATCAATGGTTATACTTCTACCAAAGATGGAATATATTTAAGTTTAAATTTTGTGATCCAAATCTCTATCGATTGAGATATCCAGTCTTGGATCAATCCATTGTCATCAGTTTGTTTGCACCGATCACTTTTGGATAAAACCCAAGTGGTTCTTGGGTATCAAAATCATGTGCCGGAACCACGATGAGTTTAGGATTTTGTTTGATGAGTTTGTGAACACGAGTTATTTCTTCGCCAAGTTCTTTGGTATCATAGTCAACAATCCATCTAGCACCACGTGGTTTGTGTTTTAGTTCTATGAATCCCTCTTTTCTCCAAACGATATCTCCCGTTAAAAAATAAACATCTCCATTTTCTGTATGTAAAAATAGTCCGACCGAACCTTCGCTATGACCTTTCATCGGAACAAACACAGCAGTGCCATCACCAAACCAATCAAAACTTTTCGCATAAGAAGCATAAGGTTTATTTGAAAAATTTAGATGTTTCCATTTCACAGTTTCACCATCAAATTGAGAGGGAATGTAACCAAGTTCAATCAGTGGATTGTTTAATTCTTCTTTGACACTATGAATATTTGCATTCGGAAAATCCTTGAGTCCACTTGCATGATCCCAATGTAAGTGTGAAAAAAATATATCGTTGATTGATTTGTGATCAATTCCATTCGATTCTAATTGTGACTTGGCAGTTTCGATAAGTTTGTATTCCATCAAAATCTTTAAGTAGAATGGGAAAACTTCAAACTGTTCTTTGATGTTGGTTCCAAGACCTGTATCGAATAAAAAACTGCCTTTTGGGTGTTGGATATAAAATCCAGAATGGCTGACAGTCACCATCTTCATTATGGATCCACCTTCGATTACGAAACCTTCTAATGTTTTTGCTTCTCCTGTTTTTAGAATTGAAAAAACTAAATTAGATTTACCTTTGAGTTTCGGAATTTGGTTTGGATTTTCACCATCAAGTAGATCTGCACCTATTCCGTTTTGTTCTTTATCGATTGGAGTATTCTTATCTGCTATTTCTGATTCTTCAATTTGTATTTTTTGATTGGGATAACCTAAAAAATATAATGTAAAAGAAATGAATAAAAGAACTATAATTCCTATAAATAGTTTTGGTTTAGTTAGATGTTTCATTGTTGAGTATCCTTTTTTTGAAATTAATTCCTTTTGTGTATTTCTATTTGAAAAAGTTTTATAATGATATAGTTTGAATTATATTTTGAGTAAGGTTTCTGCTGTTTTTTGAGCAATACGTAATGGTTCGGGAGATTTTTGGAGTTTTGTCAATAACAAGGCACCTTCCCATAAGGATAGTAATGATAAGGAAATATTTTTTGCAATACGTGGTGTATATTTGTTCTCTATTAAATAACTTTCGAAAGTTTTTAACCATTTGTTATAAACTGTTTTACATGCTTCAGCGACAATAACCGATTTACCTGCTGTCTCCATAGCTGTTGTGGCAATTGGACAACCTTTTTTGAATTGGCTTGAAACAATTCTGTCTTCCAGAGCAGAGAACACTTGTTTAATGGCGTGAATTGGATTTTCACTCTTAGAAAGTATCAAATTAAAAAATTCATTTAATTGGTTTCCCGATTGTAATATGGCAAGACTTGTGAGTTCCTCCTTACCACCTGGAAAATGAAAGTAGAGAGATCCTTTTGGTGTCTCCGTTTCCTTCCCAAGTTCACTGAGACCAGTTGCTTCATAACCGGATTCTTCTAATAATCCGGCCATCACTTCAATGATCCTTTGTTTGGTATCGATACCTTTTTTACCCACAAAACCAATGAAAAGCTAAATAATAGACCGGTCAACATAAAAAATATGTTTTTGGTACTGAATTAGAAAATGGCAAAGGTTGGGCTTCTAGGTGAGTGGATGAGAAAAATTAGAAAATTCCCAGGTTAGGACTCGATTTTAAGATAAAGGAAGGATTTTGATTGGTTTCCTACCAAATTTTATGGAAGAATAAATCTCATTGTTTTTTTAAGAGTCCGCCGATACATTAAATAGTACGGATTTCGGGACGAAGTATGATCAATAAGAAGCCATCTCTCACAGGTAGACAAAAGGCCGCCATCTTTTTGGTTGCGGTTGGAAACGAAGTGGCCTCCGAAATCTTCAAACACTTACGGGAAGACGAGATTGAACAAATCACGTTTGAAATCGCCCGTTTAGATAAAATCACTCCTGAAGACAAAGAGAAGGTGCTCGTTGAGTTCAATGAACTCATGATGGCACAAGAGTTTATCACCAATGGTGGTATTGACTTTGCACGAGGACTACTCGAAAAAGCACTTGGTAACCAGAAAGCGATCGATATCATCAATCGGCTCACTTCCTCATTACAAGTAAGGCCGTTTGACTTTATTCGTAGAACCGACCCGGCCCACCTTCTCAACTTTATCCAGGGGGAACACCCTCAGACGATCGCACTCATTCTTTCTTATTTGGATCCGCAAAAAGCATCCAATATCTTATCAAACCTTCCGCACCAAATCCAAGCAGAAGTTGCCAAACGGATCGCAACGATGGACCGTGTATCTCCGGACGTACTTCGTGAGGTAGAACGGGTGTTAGAACGTAAACTATCGACTCTTGCTTCTGAGGATTATACCTCTGCTGGGGGTATTGATTCCGTGGTGGAGATTTTGAACTTGGTCGACCGGGGAACTGAAAAAACCATCATCGAAGCCTTGGAAGAGGAAGACCCGGAACTTGCAGAAGAGATCAAAAAACGGATGTTCGTATTCGAAGATATCGTCCTACTCGACGACCGTGCGATCCAAAAAGTAATGCGAGAAGTGGATAACACGGATTTAGCAAAAGCGCTTAAGTCGGTGGATTCGGAAGTACAAGATAAAATCTTTAAAAACATGTCCAAACGTGCCGCAAACTTACTCCGAGAAGATATGGATTTTATGGGTCCTGTTCGTTTGAAAGACGTTGAAGACGCTCAGCAAAAAATTGTAAACATCATCCGTAAACTGGAAGAAGCCGGCGAGATCGTTGTGGCTCGTGCGGGAGAAGACGAACTTGTGGTTTAAACTACAAGTTCAAAATCATTAAGCCCGGTTGCTGAACTTTCCCCATTTTGGCGGAAATTCAACAAGTGCATCCTTAGTGCTAATTTCGCCACGTTCCAATTTTTGATTGAGAGTAATGAGTTTGTGTAAACTTCCCATGGAAAAGGAAAGTTCCGTAATATCAAAATCATCTAATCGTACTTTGGCATTCCGGCAGAAAAGTTTAAGTTCCGAAAGTATCAAAGTGACTCTTGCATTGGCATATCGGGCGACAATTTCCTCGAATTCCTCTTCGTTAAAAAACTCTCTTTCCAAATCATAATCAAATTCGTTTCGGATGAGATCTATGAGTGAGAGTCCAAGTTCTTTTGCAACCAAAACGACATAATCAAATTTGGAACGAATCCATTCTTCGGATTCCAATAACTCAATTGCGGACCGTGGAATATTCAATTTTTCTGATAATTGAATGCGTGTGAGATTTCTTCTCTCTCTATAATTTCTGAAATGATTTACTTTTTCCATGAGTTAGCAAAAAAAATTTTAAAAAACCGTTATTTACGTTCTGAAAAGGCTCCAAAAACGTTAAGAACGGTTTGGATGAATAAGATTCGCATGGATTAGGTTGACTTGGATGGGAAAATTTGCGTTACGCTGTTATTACGCTAAATTTCCTTTCTGGAGCCACCACCGATGTTACCGTAGGTGGTGTGCTCGTTTTTTCCATTCTTTTCCTTTTTAAGACTGGCAAAAGAATACAAAAAGAAACAATTCAAACTAATTTTCAATCCGCGGATCATTTCATTTTTTTTGTAAAATCGAAACTTTTTTCTTACTTGATGCAATAAAAACTTACGATGGAATTTTGCCAAAGCAGGTAAACTTTGATGAAATTGATTCTCTCGTTTTGTAAGCTCTTTATGGCTTTAAGTTTTATAAGTTTGTTGGTTGTGAATTGTGCCTCAGTCGAAACTCCAAATCGTTTACGTAAAGACATCGACTTACAAGGACATCGTGGTGCACGTGGGTTAAAACCAGAAAATACTTGGCCAGCATTTGAAGAAGCGATCAAATATAAAATGGTCACTCTTGAATTGGATACGGTTTTAACTAAAGACAAACGTGTTGTTATCCACCATGATTCTGATACAAATCCAGTCATTTGCCAAAATGCAGATGGTACTCAGATCCAAAAAAAATCTTTATATGAACTTACATTGAACGAATTACAAGCGTTAGACTGCGGTACAAAACAAAATCCTAATTTTCCAAAACAAATCCCTGTTCCTGGAACCAAACTTTTATCGTTAGAAGAATTTTTTGAATTGGTTTTGAAACATGAAAAAAAATCCAAAGAAGTATATGAGTTTAATATAGAAACAAAATTTCCAGATGATGGATCTGCCCCTGATACTTTAGTAAAAGAACATACGGAAAAACTGATTCAGATTATTGAAAAATACAAGGTAGTGGAACGATCCACCATACAATCCTTTGATCTAAGAACACTTTCTATTTCAAAACAAAAGAATCCGAAACTAAAAACGAGTGCACTTTTTGTACCAACATATTTCCAAGGTTTTTTAATGACCATTGGATTTGGAAATGGATATAGAGATTCAATACTTGGATTAGCAAAAGAAAAACAAGCTGATATTATCTCACCTTATTTTCTGTATGTAACACCCAAGTTTGTGAAATCATCACATGACAAAGGTATGATGGTGATTCCATGGACAGTCAATTCGGAAAAAGAAATGAATCGTTTGGTTTCTTGTGGTGTGGATGGTATAATTTCGGATTATCCAGATATGTTAGATAAAGTAGTTCGGAAAAAAAATTAATTCCCCCAAACAATCGTACATAAAGTAGAATAGAGAGAGAGGTAATTTGTTGCCTCTTTTTCTATTCGAAAAACTTCTTGGATTCCACCTTCTTCTGTAGCTGATAAAATACTCCCATCACCTGTGACATAAAAAAAACCGATGCGTTTTAGGCATGCTTTTCCTCTTTTTAACGCTTGTTTGGTGAGAGGTCTTTCCGAAACAGCAAGTGTATACGAAGCATACAAAATTCCTGTAGGTCCAAGACCTTGGGGTTGTCCTAAATTGACACATGAACTCGTTAGCCCGATGAAGGATGAAATAAAAAAATAAACCTTGATATTTTGAAATGTTTTTTTCATTCGTTACCTGATATTTCCACACAAAGGTTGGCATATACCCCAAGGACAACGAATGTTGTCCAATTGGTTTCGGTAACCGTTTGGATTTTTGATCTAGATTTTAAAAATTCAAATGAAGCATCACCAAAAGAGAATAATCCAAGAATCGAATGGATACAAGAAGTGACCCTTCTTTTGGAAGTTTCCCCTGTCCCAAAAACACCAATTTTAGTTTTTGTGAATAAAAAACCTCTTGGTCCAAATCCAGGCGAAGCACAGCTAACGAGCAATAGATGAAAGATCAAAAATACGAAACCTAGAGTTATTTTTTTTTGAACCAATTTTCGATCCTTTAATTTGAGATGAGTTCTTTATGTTTGTATTTCATTTGGATGCACTTTTTCTCAGAATCAATTTGTTTGATTAGGGTTTTTTTCACAGGAGCTGGCAATTTTGGATGATTGTTAGTGAATTTTTTTAAGATCAACAATGTTTCATCTGTGCAAAAGTCTGGTGAAAGGCTTTTAGCAAACGCATCCAAATAGTTTTCATCATCTGTATGTTGGAACATGTCCAAAGCATCAAAGTATTTGTCCAAAAATTGGAGTTGGATATCTTTTTGGTATTCAGGGAATAAGGAGTAGGAAACCACTCTAAGTGATGAAGAAGAATATGAACTAGATTTTGGATTCAATAATACTTGGATCCATTTTTCTTTTACTTTTGCATTTGGTTCAATTGCTTCGGCTGCTAAACTAGAATTAACTCCACGACTAGATGGATCTAATTTTTTTTCACGATCTATGATGGTTTGAATTTTGTTTCGATTTTTTTCAAGAGAACTAAGTTTGATGATCATATTCCAACGTAAGTCTTGGTCTAGTTTCAATCCCGGAAAACTGAGTTTATTTTCTAAAACATCATACAACCTTTTTTGACTAGTTTCTGTATAAGTTGAATCAATCAAAGAAAGTAACAAATACCTTTGTTCATCACTTCCAGCTTTCACTTTTGACAATTCGTTTAGGATAAAGTTTTGTAAAGAATCCAAATGCAGGTTTCTTTTGGTTTCAGGAAACCAAAAACGGCTTGTCACATAAGTATTTCCGTTATCGCCAGCTAACTTTGATAAGATCCAACGTTTGATTTTGATATCTGATTCTTTTTGGTAAAGAGAAATTGCACTATCTTTAAATTCATCGAATGTGATATTCGCAAGTGAAACTTGTCTGAAATAATCTGTCCATAATATCAGTTTGCGCATAGGATCACTGTCAAACTCTAAGACATATTCTAAATTTTCTTTGTTAACATTGGACCAGTTCCAAATCACAAAATCATGATCTTCCGCATTAAATAGAATGTAATCTGGGCAAGACTTAACTTCGAGAATTGCTTCACTAGAGCGCCCAGAATAAACAACGGAAAACTGTTCGTAAAATAATTGTTTGTTAGTTTTATCAAAATTATAAAGTCCTAAAATGGTTTTGTGATCACGGAGTTTGTTTTCAGGTCCTGGTGCGGATTGAACAATTTTTCCATACAAATGATTGTTTGCACATACTGTAGTGAGAGTAATTTGGTTTGTGCCTTTTGTTTCCAGCCAATCTTTTGACCATTTTTTCATCGAGAACCCACTTACAAATTCGAGTTCTTTTAAAAAGTCATGAAGAGTAGAATTGGAATAAGAGTACTTTCTAAGATAGTTTTGTACACCTTTTTGAAAACTTTCTTCGCCAATAAAAAATACCAATTGTTTTAAGACAGACGCACCTTTTCCGTAAGTAATTCCATCAAACTGAGTAAAAGCTTCTTCTGTATCATTGACCTTTGCTTCGACTGGATGGTTTGTACTAAATCCATCTTCTTCATAAGCCCATTGTTTCATTTTTTCGAAAAAACTAATCCATGTTTCTTGGAATTCTGAATTTTTTGCTTGGGCTAAACTTGCCATGTATGTTGCAAAACTTTCATTTAACCAAAGTCCGTTCCACCATTTCATAGTGACAAGGTTTCCAAACCACATGTGAGCCATTTCATGTAAAACAACATCAGAAAGATTTTCCCTTTGGGAGCGTGTCATAGATGCACGCGAAACAAATCGTTCTGAAAATGTTACGGCCGCTACATTTTCCATGGCCCCAAAATTAAATTCAGGTACGATGATTTGATCGTATTTTTCGAATGGATACGGAATTCCGAAGTATGAATTAAAAAAGGCAAATCCTTCTTTAGTAAAAGTAAACCAATCTTTTGGTTCCACATACTTAGCAAGTGTTTTACGAACAAAAAGACGCAGAGGAATGGATTCAAATTTGTCTTCCCAAACCTGATATGGTCCCGCATGTAAAGAAAACACATAGGTTGAGATTTTTTTCGACTCAGGAAAGTTGTGAGTTAACTCATCAGGATTATCATTTTTATTAACAGAAGTGGGAAGGGTTGTTGAGATTACCTTCCAATTTTTCGGTGCTGTCACTTGGAGTTGGAAGTTAGCTTTAAGATCTGGTTGGTCAAAACACGGAAACATTTTGTTTGCATGGAAGGCTTCAAACTGTGAATAAATGTAAGTTTCTTTGTCGTCCGGATCTACAAATTTGTGCAAACCATTCCCCGTTTTCGCATAAGGAGTTTCAAAAGTGATAGAAAGTGTATTGTTTCCAATCATCAAACGGTCTGAAGGGAGTTGGATTTGGCCATTTTTATATACAAAATCATTTAAAGGTTCATCGTTAAAAATAATGGATTTGATTTCCCCTTGGAAATAATCTAAACGTAAATCTCTAATTTTTTTACCAACAAACTGTATGTTTACTTTACCCGTAAAACTTTCCTTTGGTGATAATTGAATGTCTAAATTGTATTTTATGTTTTCAATGGTTTCATAACGATATTCCGCTTCTTGTAACGTAAGGTGATATTTAGGGCTTGTGAAATTACAGTTTAGAAGGAAAAACAAACTTCCAAATGTGATGCTGCTGAGTAAATGTTTCATAGGATCTCCGTATTTATGGTTGAAAATTACGATTTAAAATTGCCCAATCCATGGAATTTCGATTTTTCCATTCTGATTCGGGAAAGTATTTCCCACCAATTGAATTTAAAATAAGTTCCATATAATTTTCACCAGGATCAAAATCCTTAGCATTGAGAAAGATAGAACCACCCCATTTTTTTTTAGCTTGGGTATGACTAAAGATTCCACTTAGGTCTTCTAACTTTTCATTGGACAATGGAATTTTGTATTTTGTTGCAAGTTCTAGTACAAGGTCTTTGACTTTTTGTATCTGATCAGGTTGTTTGAGTAATTCTTCCGTATCTTTAGCAACAATTTCAATTTGGATACAATTATCATTGGTCCCTGTAGCAGCTGCAGCACGGTCTTCGATCACATCAACTAATTGGTAAGCTTTCCCATTGGCATCAATCATGATCGAAGCAGTAAGATTACGTGCTTCTAAAGTACGAAGCGATTTAAAATAATCTGAGATTGCTGTGTAATGGAGGACCACACAACTAGGTTTGATTTTTCCACGAAAGGTATATTTCACGCGAAAATCTTCTGGAGTGAAACCCTTCTCAGTTTTTTCTAAATTGGTAAAAATGATTTTTTCCGCCTTTGTGATCCCACGTCCATTTGTTGGTTGGAAAGAATCTTTGAGGAGGTCTTTGTTTTCTTTTTTTAAAACCCAACCCGTGACAAATCGATCCTTCCAATCATCCTCTTCATAATATTTTCCACCTATTTCTTTGAGGATTTGATTGAGTGCTAACTCACTTCCACAAGGAGAAAAATCAACAAATCCACCAAACCGGCGTTTTGCTTGGTTATGTGTGAAAATACCTTTTTTGGAGATGATGTCATAATTGTTTTTGGGAATGTACAATTCTTCTGCCAAGTATTCGATTGTTTTTTGTATAATATCTTTTTGTTTTTGGTTATTATACAGAGTTTCTTGAGTCCCTTCATAAACAATATGAATGGATTCAGGATCAATTCCTGGAGCTGCAGTCCATTCTTGTGTTAAAAACTTAGGATCACCATAAAGAGTTCCGTTTGAATCTATGTAGATATGAAATAAAAATTGGTTTTGTACAGACAATCGAAAGAAATCTACGAACTTATGTTTGCCTGAATTGTGAATGATGATTGCGGAAACCTTCGTTTGGTCTCTAGCTTTTGTAAGTTTTTGCCATTGGTATTGTTTGATACCTTCCACTTCGGAAAAAGGGATTAAATTAGGAATTTGGATGGTTGTGAAGTTTGGTGTCCTTCGAAAAAAACTACTACATCCTACCGAAATAAGGAAAATGAGTGATATTTTTACAAGATTCTGACACAATGGGCTCAAATCTAATCGAAGGAAATGAGACTTGGATCCACATACACCATTCCTACTTTCACGAAATCGTTTCTTAAAATTTTCTCTCAAATGTTTTGCCTTAACTGCTGTATCCATACAAGGAGTGAATTGTGGTCCAGGAGTGAACACTCCCACTCTTAGAGGAATTTCTCCAGAACAATACCATAGTTTTCGCAGTTTGCAAGAAGTCTTCTTACAAGACAATCCCATTCCCGATTTTGATTTGGGACTTGCCTTGGACAATTATGTATATGGTCATCCGTATCCAATTGAAACAGAAAGCGTTATACAGCTGTTAGCGAGTGTTCCGTCTTCGATTTTAGCAGCTATGGCACTCGATTTTTCATTCACACCTATTGTCAAACTACCACCTGAAGAACGTATCAAACGATTACTTGAATGGAAACATTCCTCACTTGGTATTAAACGTGGTGTGTATGTCATCTTAAGACAAATTTCTTTTTTCCTTCTCAGTTCTGACAAAGAGTATCAAAAATTTGTCGGATACATCCAATAAGGCGGACAACATGGGAATCCCAATATTTAACGAAAAAATCATCACTCCAAAAAAACACGCAGAAACAATCAAAACCCATCAAATTCGAAATGGAAAATGGGAACTGACTGCTGATGTAGTCATTATTGGCTCAGGCGCTGGTGGTGCTGTTGCTGCTAGAGAACTTGCACAACAAGGTTGGAAAGTAGTCCTTATTGAAGAAGGGAGTTATTTCACTCCTGCTCATTTTAGCTCCGATGAATTTTTATCACAAGCTAGACTCTACAGAGATGCTGGTTTTATTGTTACCGAAGAACAAACGTTATCAATACTGCAAGGAAAGTCTATAGGTGGATCTACTACCGTCAACTGGCAAACTTCTCTTTACCCACCTGATTATGTTACCAATGAATGGAATGAACGATTTGGTTGGCAAGGTTATTCTAGAGAAGAAATGGATTCCTATGTTTCAGAAGTTCACGAAAGATTAGGGGTACATGAAGTTCCAAATAACTTAGTAAATGCGAACAATAATGTGTTACGAGTAGGCGGTAAAAAACTCGGATTAACTCCGCAAATTTTACGAAATAACAATAGGGGTTGTATTGGTCTTGGTCGGTGTGGACTTGGTTGTCCCATCAATGCGAAACAATCAACGTTTCTCACTTGGATTCCTGATGCAATTGAAGCCGGTGCAACTGTTGTTTCCAATATGCGAGCGGTTAAAATCCGAGATGGGAAACTCAAAACAGTCATCGCCGAATTTACACCAGATGCTTATGAAACAGCTCCTAAAGAAATCATAGAAACTATGGAAATCAAAGCTCCTGTTGTGATCGTGAGTGCTGGTGCCATTGAGGGTCCCGCTCTTTTACAAAGGAGTGGGATTGGAAATGGTTGGGTAGGAAGGAATTTAAAAGTACATCCAACATCTACAATTTTTGGCAAATTTGATTCAGAAATCAAAATGTTCGAAGGACCACCACAATCAATCGTAATCAAAGATGGTCATAACCAAGATGGAACTGGGTATGGGTATTGGTTGGAAGCGGCTCCATACAGGCCAACCCTTGCTTCTTCTTTGATACCTTTTTACGGCAAACAGCAGTTTGATGTGATGAAAGATTTCACCAAATACAATGCAGGCATTGTTCTTGTCCGTGACGGGGCAGACGGAGAAGCAAATGCAAGTGTTAAGTACAGCCTTGGAAGACGGAAGGTTTATTTTGAGCTTACTCCCACTGACGGTTTGAATATGTTAAAAGGACTAAAGGCTCTAGCGGAAGTGACTGTTGCTGCTGGTGCCAAAGAATTGGTTTTTCCTTTCACTCGTTTTACAGAACCTTACAAAGTAAAAGGAAATGATAACTTTGATTGGATCTTAAAAGAAAGTACAAAACCAGGAGATTTGACTGTTGGTTCTGCACACCCACATGGTTCCATTCAGTCAGCAAATGATCCTGAGAAAGGTGCTGTTGATTTAAATTTGGAAATTTATGGTCATAAAAACATATTTGTCATGGATGCCTCAGTTTACCCTACAGGACTTTCGGTGAACCCACAAATAACGACGATGAGTATCGTTCTCAGAGCATCGCGAAATTTGGCGTCACAAAAAGAAGAAAGAACGAAGATCTAACTTTTTTCCAAAAATCCCTTTCATTCCCATGGGTTCCAACTAGTTTGGAATCCGTGCGGAAATATCTTTCCTTAGTTTTCAGTTTTGTCCTCTTTCAAACTACATTGTTTGCAATCGATAGCGATGCGATGAAAGAAGGGAAAAAGGCTTTTTCTAAAAAATCTTATGGCGAAGCCATTAAAAAATTCAACAAACATGCCGACTCACACCCGCAAGACGGTGAGGCATATATGTATTTGGGATATATCTATGAATACAAAAAAGATTATCCGAAATCCATCCAAAATTTTCGAAAGGCAGCTGATTTGGATTTGGATAAAGACCAAAGAAAAACAGTACTATTGAAATTAGCTTTGTTTTTTAACTACCACCAAGATTGGAATTTATCAGCAACATACTCAGCGCGTTATTTAAAATATGATCCAAAAAATGAAGAAGTCCAAAAAATCTACAACCGAGCCGTAGGTAACAAAGGAAATCCTTCTTCTGCTACGCATACTTACACACAAACTACTAAAGTAGAACCTAAACAACCTGATACCAAACCTTCTGAAACTAAGAAAGACTCAGTCAAAAAAACAGATGAGACAGTAGAAGACAAAGAATCAACCAAACCAAGTGAGTCCTACGAACAAATTTTGGCCAACCAACCCAATTTGGAAGATGTTCGTTGGGATTATGTATTAGCATTATTTGAAGAAAAAAAATTCGATAAAGCTGAAACCAACTTAAATCTTCTCATCGAAAAAAACCCAAGTCGTTCAAGATACCATTATAAAATGGGAATCATTAAATTGCGGTTAGATGACCCTAAGGCAGCAATTGAATCATTTGAAAAGGCGAAAAAAAATCCATTTTCAAAAGATACAAATGTGTTTTTGTATTATGTTTATCTAAACGAAGGGTTTGCGTATCAAAAATTAGCAGAGATTGATAAAGCAGAATTTTCATTTTTGGAAGCATTTAAACAAGTGCAAAAGGACACTCCACTCCTTGCACTTGCAAGGCTTTACGAACAAAAATCTGATTGGGAAAAATGCATCCAATCCTCTGATAAAGCACTATCTTATAATCCGAACCAAGTGGAATCACATATGTTTCGTTTTGTTTGTCTTTTTGAGGCGGGAAACAAAACTAAAAAATTTGAAACTAGTTTTTCCAAATATTCCGAATTCATCAAAACCAAATTCTCTGATCCATCTCAAACTCCTGAGAAATTCCAAGTTGGTTTTTTGAAATTGGCAAGAAAATATACGGAAAACAATGCTTATGATTTAGCAGATTCGTATTTCGCTGTTCTTGAAAAAGACCAAAACATCGCCAATGGAAGAGAATATCTCTTTTACCGGGGAAGGAATTATTTTTATAGCGGGAAAGTTGATTTAGCAATTCCGTATTTTCAAAAAACATCTGGCTCTTCTGCTGCTCATTATCTACTAGCGCGTTGTTATGCGAAGAAAAATGACGTTTCAAAAACAAAGGAACAGTTTCAGTTAGCGGCCGATTTAAAACCAGAGTATTGGACTTCAGCTAGTTTAGAAAAAGACTTTAAAGAAGTATGGAAAGACAATTCATTTCGTGAGTTTTTGAATACAAAAGGTGGGAAATTGGCGAACCCAAGTCCGCTTCCACAAGCACAATAGTCGATATCAATTTAAAGTTCAATGTTCAAGTTGATGATCCAAACATTAAACTTTATAAAAGAACACTTTGTTTATTGCAATAAATACTTATATAATGATTCGCTCCATGCGTTGGCAGAGAAACCGTTTCTTCGAAAATTCGTTATAACTCTGCATATTTTCTAATTTCTGTTTTTTCTATTAGTCTTCCTTTGAATCCTTACCTGAATGTGGGTTTTTGAATAAATCCACTCTTAGTTTTTTAAATGTGTCTACGGAGATTTGACCAGGTGCTTTTGGTTCACCTAATGTCATATAGGTGAAAGAGGAGTTAAATTTATCTCCAAACACTCTGGATAAAATTCCTAATTCTCCCATACAAATTCCAATCATCGTATTTGTTTTCGATAAAAGTTTGATATCATTTAAAAAATCGGCAGTTTCTTCAATGTTTTCAGGAGTAATGGCAAATTTATAAATTGGATTTTTCTTTTTAACAGGTTTCGATTTCGCAATGAATTGGTTCATTTCATTGGCTAAAATAGATTTTTTAAATGAATGATAAGAATATATAATTCGATAGTTTAAAGTCTCATAATTTCGAAAGATCGTATCCTCTCGATTCAGTTCGATATCCAAATAATTGGCATTGTCGTTAAAATCTTTGATGATGCCTTCCACATCTTCTGGAAAAAGTTTTACATAGGAACGAACACTACTATCTTCTGCTCTTCGGTATGTAAAAAGCACCGGTAAACCAAGTGCTTTGATCTTCTTTTTCATCTCTTTTTGGATGTAATTTCTAGAAAATAAATCCAAACGGACTTCGATGATATCTACATCTTTTACATCTTTTTTTTGTATATGGCGAAGTTCATCTTCACCTACAGAAGCAACAATCTTATAGGAATCTGGCATAAATTATAATCCTTTTTGTAATAAATCGTGGAGTGAAATCATCCCAACAAAAACCCCAGTTTCATCTACCACTGGGGCAACAGAAATCGGCCTTTCACGTCCTTCCATTTTGATTAAAACATCATAAGCTTTTTCATTTGGTTGGAAACTGTTGGGATTAGCATTCATCATTTCTTTTGCAGTAACATTTGGTGATAATGTGTGTTTTGTTAGATACTTTCGAATGTCATAATCAGTAATGAGTCCCACAAGTTTTGAATTATTGTCTATAACACCTGTAGCACCAATTCCCTTTTCTGTGATTTCCTTTAATATCATTTCAAGATTAGCATCTATAGGAATGGAAGCGTTCCGTTCTCCTTTTCGCATAACATCCGATAAATACAATGATAGTCTTTTACCCAAACGGCCTGCTGGATGGTACAATGCAAAATCATCTGCCTTGAATTCTTTTAATTCCATCAGTGCAACTGCAATCGCATCACCCAAAACAAGTGCAATGGTTGTGCTAGAAGTGGGAGCAAGGTCTAAAGGACAGGCTTCTTTTAAAACGGGAGTAATGATAACAACATCAGAAAGTTCCGCTAATTTAGATTTTGCGTTAGCAGTGATTCCAACAATTTTAGCCCCAATTTTACGGAGTGTGGGTAAAATATAATTGAGTTCTTCGGATTCACCACTTTTTCCAATGGCAAGGACCACATCATCAGAACCTACAATTCCAGAATCTCCGTGAGAGGCATCTGTTGGGTGTAAAAAATAAGCAGATGTTCCAGTGGAAGATAATGTGTGTGATATTTTTTTGGCAATGTCGCCTGACTTACCAACACCTGTTACAATCACTTTCCCTTTGGATTTTAATATCAAATCGATACAATCTTTGATAGAAGGGTCTAGTTGTTCACGGAAATGAACAAGAGATGATATTTCATCATCCAAAGCTTGTTTTACAATGGTAAGTGTATCTTTATTTGTCATACGAGTAATTCCTCCCAGGCGAGATGATCGATATTGATTTCATAAGAAAAAATAGTTTCAACACCTGGAATCCTAAGTACGACTAAAGTTTTGTTTTTTACTTTTAGGATCTCCATTGTTTTCCCTTTAAACGAACCATCGATCACGCGGATCATTTTGCCTTTTTGTAATAATAATTCTGGGTTCATCTTTAATGACTTTGCATAATCCCGTAGGCCTTTTTCTAAAACATCCAAATCGTTTTGTTCCACAATTGCAGGTTGGCCTTTATGGAAAACAAATTGAACAGAACCTGGTAATTGAAGGACTTTGTTTTTATCTCTCCAAAATTCGATCCGAACAAAAATATAGGATGGTAAAACTGGAACATCGATCCATTTAAATCGGTCTGTCCATTTTTTCCGTTCTTTGCGAATTGGTAAGTAGTTTTCAATTTTGTACTTATTTAGATGTTCACTTAGTTTTTTTTCCGAACGTGGTTTGGTATAAACGATATACCAGGCACTTTCTTCAGATTGTGGATTAGTCTCGGACATCTAAACGGAACCTAATGGGTAAAACAAATTCTTTGCCTTTGGTATATTGGAACTGCCATTGCGAAAGTTGACGTCGTACCTGTTGATCAAAAACCGCATACCTGCATGCTGTGACCACTGCAATTTTTTCTAAAGAACCATCTTCTTTCACAGAAAGTCGGTAAACACAATCGTCTTCCAGTTTTTGTTCGAGAGCTAAACTCGGGTAACTGAGGCAATTTTGAAATTCTGTAATTTCATCTTCAGAAGTTTTGGTTCCATCATTAGGGTTTGGATTGGAAACATTTGTTTCCTTCGACTCACCAGAACCTGCAGAAAAAAGCAGTTGGAAAGAGGAAAAACTTCCACCTTCCTTTAGTTTGATGTGAGAAGAATCTATGTCACTTTGGTAAGTCTTCGCCAAATACGCCAAAAAGATCAAAACATGGAGTCCTATACTAAGGGTAATTGCCTTATATTTGGGTCCATCGAAGAGAGAGTGCATTCCAAGTTCATGAAAAACTTTATTGGAGAGAATGCAATCTCCATTTTCATTGTCCGTATATGCCATCAAGTTGGGGAAAAATTTTTCGAGTATCAACCTTTGGAGAGTCTCACGGTGCATCCGTAGGAGTTGTTGTGGATGGAGTGCCAGCGGGCCTTCCATTTCCAGAAGAAGAAATCCAAAAAGATCTAACACGACGTAGGCCAGGCCAAAATGATCTCACAACTCCGAGAGATGAAAAGGACCGAATGGTAGTTGAGTCTGGAGTGTTTGAAGGTAAAACCACAGGTAGCCCCATTCTCATGAAGGTAAATAACCAAAATACCATTGGCAGTGATTATGATGAAATGGCACACGTCTTTCGTCCGTCTCATGCTGATTATACCTATTCAGAAAAATATGGCCATAGAGCACATGTCGGTGGAGGAAGATCATCGGTTCGTGAAACCATTGGTCGTGTGGCAGCCGCTGGTCTTGCACGAGTGATCCTCGAAAACGAATTAGGCATCTCAACAGTTGGTTTTGTAGATTCCATTGGTCCCATTGATTCCTTGATTTCAGAAGATGAATACCCCATCTCTCGGGATGTCGTAGACCAGTTTCCGACACGTTGTCCAAAACCATCTACCAATGATGAAATGGAAACACTCATTCGAAAACTCCGTGATGAAGGTGATTCTGTTGGGGGAGTTGTCAAAGTTGTGGTTCGCAATTTACCACCTGGACTTGGTGATCCCGTATACGATAAGTTAGATGCAGATTTAGCAAAAGCCATTTTATCAATCTCTGCTTGTAAAGGATTTGAAGTTGGATCTGGATTTTCGGGCACTCGCCAAACGGGAAGTGCACATAATGATGAGTTTTATATCGAAGAAGGAACAGGCAAAGTCAAAACGAGAACCAACAGGTCTGGTGGAATCCAAGGTGGGATTTCCAACGGGATGGATCTTGTGATTCGTGCAGCGTTTAAGCCAACTTCTACCATAAAAAAAGAACAAAAAACAGTAAACGATCAAAACAAAGAAACCATTCTCAAAGCAAAAGGCCGTCACGATCCATGTGTACTCCCTAGAGCAGTACCCATCGTAGAAGCAGTTGTAAACTTAGTGTTAGTTGATGCATATTTGTACCAAAGAGCCTTACAACCAAAATGGTTTATGAAGTATGCGAATTTAAATGCCATTCCAAACCAATAAAGGATCTAAAATCTAATGAATCGCCCCAAAGTTTATAAAATTTTACTCTTAGAAGATGATGAGAGTAGTGCAAAACTTTTATTACATACTTTAGAGAGATATAACTTTGATGTGACTCATGTTGTAGATGGGATGTCTGGTCTTACAAAAATCCGAAACAACAGTTATGATTTGATTATCAGTGATGTGAACATGCCTTATTTGGATGGAATCAGTTTTCTCGAAAAAGGCAAAGACATGCTAAAAATGACACCCGTGATCATGTTAACAGCCGTTGGAGAAAAAGACCAAGTAAAACGCGCTGCCTTAAGCCATGTCACTGCCTATTTATTAAAACCCATAGCCAACCAAGCCCTTCTTGAAAAAATCGCTCAGGTTTTACAACTCAAACCAGAAAACATCATCGATAAAAAGGAATTCCCACTTCAAGTAAATGTAACAGAACTTTCGATTTCACAGTTGCAACTCGACATCAAAGGTTGTCCTGGTAAAAAATCCACGGAAGAGATTTATGATCGGTTTATGCTGACTTTGGCGGGGAGGGGGAGTTTCACCAATTTGAGAATCAATCTCGATAACGCTTTCTTTTATGAAGTGAAGGCCTTACAGATTTTAGATGATTTGATCGCCAGAATTCTAAAACAGACCAATATCAGAGCCAGTTCCCTATTTGTGGATTCCGAATTTTTCAGCAATCATGTTGTGGACTTACAGCCATACACGTATCTTTCCGAGGTAAATATAATTTCCAAATGAAGGTTTGACAAAATCAAAAGACCTAAGTCTAATCAAACCTAGGGGGTCTGTTCTTTGGTTAAGATAAAGATAGACGGAGTCGAATACGAAGTCGACGAAAAGAAAAACCTCATTGATGCAACAAAAGAAGTAGGAGTCGAAATTCCTTACTTCTGTTACCACCCAGCTCTGAGCATTGTCGGTATGTGCCGGATGTGCCTTATTGAGATTGAAGGGGTGCCGCGCCTACAAGCCGCATGTAATACTCCTGTAAAAGAAGGAATGGGTATCATTACCAAATCTGATCGTGTGAAAGAAGCACGGGCAGGTACTATGGAATTCCTTCTCGCCAATCACCCGTTAGATTGTCCTGTTTGTGATAAAGCGGGAGAATGCCGATTGCAAGACAATGCATTTGGTTCAGGGTCTGGTCATTCTCGTTTTAAATTTGAAAAACGAAATATCCCACAAGAAGAAATCGGAACTAATCTTATCATCAATCATAATCGATGTATTGTTTGTTATCGATGTGTTCGTTTTGAAGAAGAAAAAGTTGGGGAATCTAACTTAGGTCTTTTTGAACGAGGGAATCATTCCATCATTGGTCTTGCAAAATCAGAACCAATTAATCACAACTACCAAGGGGCACTTGCAGACATTTGTCCTGTAGGCGCTCTTCTCAACAACAAAACACTTTTTAAGTCACGTGTATGGTGGTACAAATCACACAAATCAGTTTGCCATGGATGTTCTACTGGTTGCAATGTAACAACAAATGTGCGAGACAATAAAATGTATCGTTACATGGTGCGTGAAAACTTTGAACAAGGAATGTTTTTCCTCTGTGACAAGGGTCGATTTGATTTGGATTGGATGAACGAAAATCGTTTGTTCAGTTATATGGAAAATGGAAAAAATTCCACATCACAAGTGGTGATTTCCAAAATCATCGATCGATTGAAAGAAGCAAAATCCATTGCCGTCCTTGGTGGTGCTCATGAATCTAACGAAACATTGGAAACACTCAAACAAAACTTAAGTTCTCTCTCACAAGCATTAGGTGGCAAATCCATACAATGGGAAACTCGTGTAACGGATGCACAAAATAAAGAAACCGAACAAGTAGATTTTTTGCTCACAAAAGACAACCACCCGAACACAAAAGGAGCAATCGACTTAGGTCTTACAACTCCTTCTGGGATTTCAGGAATTGTTTCAGCGGTAAAACAAGGTTCGGTGGATTTAGTGATCCTTATCAAAGAATCCATTCCAGAAGGCATTGATCCAAACAAAGTGATTTGTTTTGATACCAATTTGACTGATGCGGCAAAAAACGCAAGTTTGGTGGCACCAATTCAAATTTTCTGCGAAGCGGAAGGAAGTTTTACCAACAAAAACGGACTGAGACAAAACTTTGAAAAGTCAATGAACCCGATCCAAGGATTGTTAACGTCTGCTGGTGTAGTGGAACTCATTCTCGGCACCATGGCAAAAAAAATGGAGGTTTCTGTTGGGAACCGTTAATGTCGTCAACGTAGCCAAAAAACACCAGTTTTCTTGGTATGAAAAATTTTACTTTTGGTCCATAGGCAAAGGCCTTTGGATCACCCTCAAACATTTTGTAAAAGTGGCTTTGTTTAACAAACAAGTCACGATCGAATACCCTGACAAAAAACGTCAGTATTCCACTCGTTTTCGTGGGATGCACTCAATGAAACGCGATGAACAAGGTAGGGAACGATGTACTGCATGTTTTTGTTGTATGTGGATTTGCCCTGCTAATGCCATTCACATCGAAGCTTCAGAAGTAACGGCGGAACGCCAACACCTTCACCCTGAAGATAAGTATGCCAAAAAATTTGAAATCAATTTGCTTCGTTGCATCTTCTGTGGGTTATGCGAAGAGGCATGTCCGAAAGGAGCCATTTATTTGGATGGAACAGGTGAGATGGCTGCTGACAACCGAGAAGACTTGTTTTTAACCAAAGAAAGAATGATGGAAAAAACAGGTGGTCCTATCCTCGGCCAAAGGAATTAAAATTTTCACCAACAAAAGAACCAATGCCCCGGACTTGTATTTTCAAAATACATCCGGGTATCTACTCTAAACATTTCATTCCAGTATCTGTGTTTTCTAAATTTTCGACCTATTTGCTATTTTTCATTTGTTCCTTTGGAATAGATATTGGAATTGTCTCTCCTTTGGTTGCTGAAACCACTATCATTGAAAACGAAGAAGATGAAAAACGGGTATTAGAAAACCATGCGTTTGAAAAATTACGGTTCGGTCTTGCCAATCATATCCATTATTACAAAGTCAAAAAAACAAAAAACACAGTCGTGGAACAACGATCTGGTCGGAAACGATTGTATGATCATAATTTAATTTTAAGGTCTATGTTTCGGAATCGAATTTTACACCACAAATATGGTTCTATTGGACGGCTGTTAGATGGTGCCAGTTTTATTGATTTTGGAAGTGCCATCTTGTATGAAGAAGGTGCTGTGACTGTGAGAGATTTGTACGAAGATCAGTTTCTTGGTCGTTATATCAAAAAAATTGTCGCAACCGATATCAATGACCCAGAATACGATCACACTCGTTACATTGAAATCCATTTTACAGAACGAGATCCCTTCCCTTTTGCTTTTAATGAAATTCCATACCGTTTAGATGATCCGTCATACATTCGCATTTTGACAAAACTTTATACCCCCAATGAATTTTCACCAGTGATCTTTCGGAGCACGAATTCTGGACCTGATTTGTTTTATACTGTGGAAGAGATGAAGGAACACTTTCGCTCGGTTTTGGATGCCAATCCTCACCGAACCATTTTGTATTTTTTCAATCGTTACATTTTTTTCAGAACACCCTGCGAATCAAAGTTCCAACTCATTGGAACCATCGATGAAAAGGTAGGGGTGAACCATAGTTTTAGTGCCTGGCGCTATGTGGACTGGAACAAACGGGAATTTTCGGAAGCAATTGAACCAAATTTTCGGTACATCCGGATCGCTGAAGAACGCACAGAAAGCAAAGCAGACAGGCTAGATGCGATGATTTCTGGGTATTCTTGCCAATTCCAAGCAAAAATGAACTACTACCGTCACAAATTCACAAAAACTATGACGAAATGATGATTTTTTTACTTTTCTTGTGAGGCGAACTCTGTACGTTTTTCCTAGAACACCCAGAGAGAGGTAAACCCATGGGGAATTCCTATATTATTGATGCTGTCCGAACTCCGAGAGGAAAGGGCAAAAAACGCGGGACACTTGCATCCGTCCACCCACAAGAATTAGCTGCTGCCACATTAAAAGCCATCCAATCCCGAACTGGAATCGATCCAAAAACGGTAGAAGAAGTTGTAATGGGTTGTGTATCCCAAGTTGCTGACCAAGCTGCATGTATCGCACGTTATGCGGTTATGGCTGCTCATTGGCCAAAAGATGTTCCTGGTTATACAGTAAACCGTTTTTGCGGTTCTGGATTACAAGCACTTAACAACGTTGCAAACCATGTTGCTTCTGGAGCTATGGAACTTGGAGTTGGTGGTGGAGTTGAATCCATGAGCCGTGTGAAAATGGGTGATGATATGATTGGTCGTGATTTTAACGTTGGTAACGATAAAATTGCTGCTCATTACAATCTTGTTCCACAAGGGATCTCTGCTGACTTAATTGCGACAAAGTATGATATTTCTCGTGAAGAAGCAGATCGTTTTGCAGAGTCTTCACAACAAAAAGCACATGCAGCAATTCAAAATGGTTACTTCAAAAAATCTGTGATCCCAATTACATTAGATGATGGAACTGTTGTAACAGAAGAAGAGAACCCACGATTGGAATCCGATTATGCATTCCTTTCTAGTCTTGGTCCAGTGTTTAAAACGATTGGGGAAAAAGAACTCGATGCTATTGCACTTCGTTCTTATCCAGAAGTCAAAAAAATCAATCACATCCATACACTTGGTAACTCATCTGGAATCGTGGATGGTGCTGCTGCGATTTTAGTAACCAATGATGATGGATTAAAAAAATACGGTTTAAAACCGCGTGCAAAAATCCTTGCGACTGTTGCTACTGGGGAAGATCCAACGATCATGTTGACTGGTCCAGTTTCTGCTTCACAAAAAGCTTTGAAACAAGCCGGCCTTAGTGTGAAAGACATTGACCTTTGGGAAATCAACGAAGCATTCGCATCTGTTGTGTTATACGTAAAGAAAACACTCGGAATCGATGAATCCAAAATCAATGTAAACGGTGGTGCAATTGCTCTTGGACACCCACTCGGAGCAACAGGTGCAATCCTTACAGGAACTGTACTTGACGAGTTGGAAAGAAGAGACCTTCGTTACGGACTCATCACCCTTTGTATTGGTGGTGGTATGGGTATTGCGACAATCATTGAACGATTGAAGTAGAACCTTTTTCTTACATAAAAACACATTTGGATCAGATAACAATGTTCCAAATGTGTTTCTTGCTTTTTAAATTTCTAAAATACTAATACTTCCGAACCATTTTCTCCCCAAAATTAAGAAATTACATTGTCTTCTTTATCGGTTATGTAAAAATAATACGCTAGTTAGGAGTCGAAATGAAAAGATTATTAATATTGGCATTGTTGAGTTTTGTTGTAGTTTGTTCTTCTTCAAAAAAATTCCAAAATGAAAATCGAATCAATGAACATTTAAAAAGATGTGATTCTAATAATGTTAATGTATTATTCAAAGACAATTCCAATGTTAATGCAAAAATTGAAGATGGAATTCCTATATTAGGATACTATGCAGAGAATGGAAATATTATTTGTATCAATAAGTTACTGAGTTTAGGTGCAAACATCAATGAGGCTGATCCTAGAGGGTTTACGCCTTTTATATATTCAGTTTATTCCAATCAAAAAGTGATGAAACTTTTACTCGACAATGGAGCAAATTTGAATGATGAGACTCCAGGTGGTGGGAATGCTTTAATTCTCGCAGCTGAAATTGGTAACATAAATGCTCTAAGTTTTTTAATCGAAAACAAAATGAATGTAAACCATGTGACCAAAAACAAAGGCACTCCATTGATGCATGCTTCCATTAGGGGACATTTTGATGTTGTAGAAACTTTACTTAAAAATGGAGCAGACCCAAATATCACTGATCATGGAAACATTTCTCCCCTCATGCACGCAGCTTCCAATGGACATATTGAAACTGTTGAACTGTTATTACAATATAAAGCGGATCCAAATATAAAAGACTATAAAGGTTATACTTCTATCATGGCTCCATCAGATTCCGCTCGGCCGAGTGAAAAACATTTGAAAATATTAGAAATGCTTGTGAATGCTGGTGCGAAAGTGAATGAAAAAAATCATGATGGTGATACCGCATTGAGTATTGCTAAAAAAAGAAATTTAACAAAAATCATTTCAAAACTAGTGGAACTAGGAGCAAAAGAATGATTTCAAAACTGGCTTTAAGGAAAAAATGAAGAAATGTTTGATTGGTTTAAAATGTGGAACCCAAAGATTACGATAATTTTTTTCAGTTTCCTTTCCCTATCCTGTAGTATTCCCACATTTGTGACAATAGCAAACTATACTCGTGATAAAATTTCTATTTCCTTCTATCTAAAATATCCAATGAAAGCCGAAAATTTCAAAAAAATTTTTGCAGAAAAATCTTTAGAAAATGGAAAAGAATCTGATGCAGATGAAATTTCAGGAATTGAATCAGAAGAAATATCAATGAACGATCTCGTTAGATTCATTAAAAATTGGAAACAAGTACCTTCATATAAAATTATGAAATATAATCATTCCATGAAAGCTGAATCAATATCTGAGGAATCACTCCAATTTGATAGTCAAAACAACAAATTGACATTAATCATTAATGAATATACGGCAATTGTTTTGTATGAAGGTCACAATTTTGCGAATCCAATTACTAATTATATTTCCAAAATCAGTTTTGAAAATCAAACAGGTTCGATGGATTTTACAAATCAATATATAAAATTTCCATTTGCTTTCGAATCAGAATGTAAATGTACGATTTGGGCTATAAAATAGAAATTCGATTTAGAACAATTCTCTCTTACACCACCAAGGTAATACATAGAAATTGAATTGGTTTTAGTCTTTAGAGTATAGCGACTTTAATTTGTAATTTGTTTCTTAAGTTTTTTGGTCATTACCTTTATAAATTCATTTTTGTCTTTTTTTGCCTCTTTGATTTGTGCTTTGATTTCGTTTGGTAGATCCATGTATTTGTCTGCCCATAATTGGATTTCAATAATGATTGGTAAAAGATCGATGCCTTCATTAGTAAGCCTGTACAACACTTTTGCTTTACTAGTAGGGTGTTCTAACTTTTCTATGAGTTTGTGTTCCTCTAAATTTTGAAGTCTCGTTGTTAGAATGTTCGTGGCTATCCCTTCCGGAGATTTGGTAAAATCTCCAAATGTAGATTTATTAAAGAACATCATATCTCTAATGATGAGTAACGACCATTTGTCACCGAATATGTCCAATGAGCTACTAACTGGGCATTCAGACCTTTTTTTGGCTATTTCCATCAAATTTCCTCCACTAAAAATTTAAAAAATATTACAAAATAATCACTTGCAAAATAAAAGTGATATTTTTACTTGCATATTGCAAGTAAAAATTCAAAAAACAGAGTCCAATCTTATTATGAAACAAACAATTTTAATTACAGGTGCATCTTCAGGTTTTGGTCTGATCATTGCAAATAGACTTCACGAAAATGGTTATAACGTAATTGGTACTAGTCGTAATCCAAAACAAATTAAAGTACCGTTTACTATGTTACCACTCGATATTGCCGATGATAATTCAATCAAGGGTTTCCGTAATGAATTATTCAAGCATATTTCTAAATTAGATGTTTTGATTAATAATGCGGGTTTTTATTTATCAGGACTTGCAGAGGAAACATCGATTGAAGAAGGGAAAAGGCAGTTCGAAACAAATTTTTGGGGAACAGTAAAACTAACAAAAGAGTTGTTACCTGACTTTAGAAAACAAAGATCAGGAAAAATCATAACTGTTGGGTCAATCATGGGACTACTGAATTTTCCTAGTGCCTCTTATTATGGAGCTTCCAAACACGCATTGGAGGGATTTTTTAAATCCTTACGATTTGAATTAAATGAGTTCAATGTTAAAGTAGCCATGGTGGAACCAATGGGGTTTAAGACTAATATCATCAATAATGCTCTAAAAGCTGAAATTAAAATTGATGACTACAACCAATATAGAAGTAAAATTGAAAGGTTTGCAAACGATTTGTTTGGAAATGCTCCAGAACCTACTCCAGTGATCGATACTTTGGTAAAATTGATCGAAACAAAAGATCCAAAATTCAGTCATCCAGTTGGTAAAGGTGCACCATTGATTTTGGCGATCCAACACTTTGCTTACAAAGTATTTGAGAATTCTTTAATAAAAAACTTCAATCGATTTAAGGACTAAACCAATGAAAGCATATCAGGTAAAACGTTACGGCAAAAAAGAAAAACTGGTACTTTCCGATTTACCAGAACCAACAGTAAAAGATAACGAGGTATTAGTAAAAATCCATGCAACAGCTATCAATTTACTGGATACATTGATTAAGAATGGTGACTTCAAAATATTCCTACCATACAAAACACCTTTTACTAACGGACATGATATGGCAGGTGTCATCACAAAAGTAGGTGCAAATGTATCAAAATTTAAAGTTGGCGATGAAGTGTATGCAAGGCCTTCTGATTTTTCTATCGGTACATTTGCAGAATCAATTGCAGTGAATGAAAATGATTTAGCATTGAAGCCAAAAAATATTTCAATGGAAGCAGCAGCATCGATTCCTCTAGTGGGGCTAACATCATGGCAAGCATTAGTGGAAATAGCAAAAGTCAAAAAAGGACAAAAGGTTTTTATCCAAGCAGGCTCCGGGGGAGTAGGAACCTTTGCCATTCAGTTGGCAAAATATTTAGGAGCATTTGTAGCAACGACTACAAGTGCAACCAATGTTGAAATGGTAAAAAATCTTGGTGCCGATGTTATCATCGATTATAGAAACGAAGATTTTTCAACCTTATTAAAAGACTACGATGTTGTATTACATAGCAATCGAGAGAATTTAATTCTTAAAAAATCTTTACAAATTCTAAAACCAGGTGGGGTTTTGATTTCATTAACAGGACCACCTACAGCTGAGTTTGCTAAAAAAATTGGTTTAGGTTTCCCGTTCCAAATTCTTATGAAATTACTCAGTATGTCTGTAAATCGTATTGCTAAGAAACTAAAAGTTCATTTTGAATTTTTATTCATGAAAGCAGATGGCAAACAACTTGCAGAAATTTCTTCATTGATAGAGGAAGGGAAAATTCGACCTATCATTGACCGAGTATTTCCATTTCATGAAACCAATGAAGCAATGTCTTATGTGGAAACAGGACGCAGTAAAGGAAAAGTTATCGTAAAACTGATTTAACTTTCACGATGATTGTTTGAAATATAGGATAAAAATGTCTTCAAAAGTCTAAACATTGTTATAAACAGATTGCATTAAATTTTGAGAAATACGAGTAATGTCCTATGAGCCAAGCGGAAACCTTAACAGGCATTGTCTGCCACAAATGCCAATTCAAAGTAGCAGAAGTGTTAGATGGTTGCCCATCCTGTGGTAGTGATTCCATCGAAACAGTTGAATTGAAACAATTTGGTTCAATTGTTTCTTTTACAATTGTTTATGTTGGGTTTGGTCACATGGCAAAAAGAGCTCCTTATGTTCTAGCCATTGTCCAGACTGAGGAAAATGTTAAGCTTACTACCGTTATTGATGGTGTAACCAATTTCAGTTCCGTCAAAATTGGAGATAAGGTCCGCTTCAAAGGTATGGATGAAAAAATCGGACCTGTGTTTCAATATTAAGACAATAAAATCAATTTTCAATGAATGTTAAATCCAAACTGAAATTTGCGCTCCCAAGCGAAGAGGTAACTTCCTATTATTTTAATTTATCACCTAAAATGTTTGATAAGTTTATGGAATTGCGGAATTGGATTTATGAGTTATCAGAGTCCAATGAAACAATTGGAGAAATAGAGGAATGTTTGAAATGGGGAGAGCCAAGTTTTTTAACTCCAAAAACGAAATCAGGTTCAACAATACGAATTGCAAAAGTGGATGATTTAGAATTTGCACTTTATTTCAATTGTAAAACAACAATTGCAAAGGAAATTTCGATAGAATTTCCAGAATTAAAATGTGATGGGAAGAGGGCATTGTATTTGCCAGTGGGTAAAAAACTACCTAAATCCAAATTGATACTTTGTTTGAAAAAAGCATTGTTGTATCATAAAAGAAAATCTGATTTAAGTTAAATCAAATAACCCACCCCAACCCACCGATTGTATCAGAAATCATTTCCTATTCGATTAAACTCTTTTCATTTACCAAAAACAACAGCTTCGTTTGGTAACAAAAGTAAATCTCCCGTATCCAATTCTTTGTCCAATTCAAAAGATGCCTCTCGGTTTTTAGAACTGAATAATATTTGATTTAGATTCCATTTTCTTGGGTACGAGACACTCACTGGTTTTGGTGAAAAATTGAGAAAAATATAAGTTTCTTCTTTGCCGTCTCTGCGCCGATAGTATAATACCTGTTTGTCTGTACTTTGAAGGATTTTTAATTTTCCCTTTCTTAGTGATTTACGATCTTTCCGGATTTGTAAAAGTTTCTTATAAGTATAAAATAGTGAGTTTGGATCTAGTTTTTGTGATTCTACATTGACTGTGTTAGACTCCTCATACAAGGGAAGCCATGGTTTGCCAGTTGTAAATCCAGTGGTTTCTGACCCATCCCAAGGCATTGGGATTCTTTCGGGATCACGTCCAGGATGGAAAGGCCAATAACGTTTCCCAACTGGATCTTGGATTTTGTTGAAGGGAACTTTTTGGCGTTTCATTCCAATTTCTTCACCATAATATAAAAAAGGAGTTCCTCGTAAGGTTAACATCATACAGGCGGCAAGTTTTGCTCGGTCTTGTGTATGTTCACCCTTTTCGTATCTGGTTATATGACGTGGGAAATCATGGTTGGATAAAGTATAATTCGGCCAATTGTCTTCGCCTAAAGCTGATTCAAAATCTTTTACAATTTGAAAAAACCTTTCTGCTTTCCATGGGGAAAACAAAAACATAAAATTAAAAGCAAGATGGAGTTCGTCATTACGACCACAATAGGTAGCAGGCAGTAATACATTACCAGGGAAATCTTGCATGATCTCACCGACAAACATACGTTTTTCGGAATAAGAATCTAAAAGTTTTCTCATTCTACGAAGGATTCCATGCATCTCGGGACGATCACGATCGTATGTATGCACTTGTTTGTCATAAGGCCTAGGACCTTTCATAAAATAAGAAGCATTGTTGCGAAAAAATTCGTCTTTTACGTATAAGTTTACGACATCTAGTCGAAATCCATCAACTCCCATATCGAGCCAAAATTTCATCATACGAAAAATTGCATCTTCTACATCGGGGTTTCGCCAATTTAGATCTGGTTGTTCTTTTAAAAAGGAATGGAAATAATATTCACCGGTACGTTTATCAAATTCCCAACCAGAACCGCCAAATGCCCCCAACCAATTATTAGGTGGACCATTTTGATTTGTTTCTTTCCAAATGTACCAATCACGTTTCGGACTATTTATAGACGATCTAGATTCGATAAACCAAGGGTGAAGGTGAGAAGTATGATTTACGACCAAATCCATGATGATGCGAATGCCACGTTTGTGAGCTTCTTTTAACAGACGTTTGAAAGTTTGAATATCACCGAACACTGGATCAATCTCTTCATAGTCTGATATATCATATCCGAAATCAAACATGGGAGATGGGTAAACAGGAGATAGCCAAATCGCATCAATTCCAAGTGAGTCTTTGGATCCAGCTAGATAATCCAATCGTTGGATGATACCTTCCAAGTCACCAATCCCATCACCATTGGAATCTTGGAAACTACGTGGATATATTTGATAGATGACTGCTTCTTTCCACCATGCCATATTAAAAATTAATCTCCATGATACCTTGATTTTCTTTGACTCTCGCCACAGAGAGTATTTTTTCTTTGATGGCCAGGAGTAACCCTGTATCTTCTATTTTATTACCAGTTTTGGTTTGGATGTGAAAGGAGTCATATGCAAAATCTGCACTGGTTGAGATTCTAACAAAGATTACTTCCAGTTCAAAATCAATTAAAGTTTTTAAGATTCGATAGACTAACCCGATTGAGTCGGGAACTCTCACTTCCAATACAGAATATGTTTCGGATAAATCATTCGCAAACTTCACAAGTTCTTCTACCATGCCGTCAGGAATTTGAGGTAATGTTTTCCAAATATTGGTTGTCGATGCCAAATCTTCAATATTCACGTTTCCTTCAATACATGATCCAAGAGTGGATTCAATTTCGCTGATTTGTGGTTCAGCGATTTCACCACTTCCAAATTCATCGGTGATTTGAGCTTGTAAGATCAAATGTTCGTTCTCTGTTCTGAATAAACGTAAACCTACTAAATTTAAACCAAGGGAAGAAATGATTCCAGATAAATAAAGTAACATTCGTTTGTCTGCATTTGCAAAAATAGAAAGAGTAAGAAAGGCCGGTTCTCTTTCAGAGATCAATCGAAAACGTGATCCTGATTGTATCCATTCCTGTAGGTAAACAAAATGTTGGAAAACCCTTCTCGGAGTATTATAATTCAAATATGATGTGGGACGAATTTGCATTCCAAAACTGACAATTTGTTCCGCTTGTTCTGCTGTGAGACCTTCTTTTTCAATAAGATATGTTTCTAAAGTTGTTTCGATTCTTTCTTGGTTATCGGTAAGATTGGATTTGTTTTGCAAATGCGTGAGAGTTGAAGTAAACAAAAAATGTAAAATTTCTTTTTTCCAATTGGTAAGAACAGATTGTCCAACCGATTTGGTATCAATGATTGTCATCACATATAACAAACGTAATGTGTTTTGGTTGGAAAATTGTTTTGCAAAAGAAGAAATAAGATTTGGATCATAAATATCACGTTTTGAAGAAAGTTCCGACATGATGATATGTTCTGCGACTAAAAAACGTAAAAGTTCCGTATCTTCTTCAGACAATCGAAAACGTTCTGCGATGATGAGCGCAAGTTCTGCTCCATATTGGCAATGGTCCCCTTCCTTTACTTTCCCAGCGTCGTGGATGAGAATGGCGAGGGCCAAAATTTCTATTTTTTCACAAATATTAAATACTTCTTGGACTTGTGTGTCTTCCCAAAGGTCTGCAATCAACACATCTAACTCGCGTAGGATGAGTAAAGTGTGTTCATCAACAGTATATTGATGGTGGTAACTAAAAAGTGGAAAATTTGTACATGCTCCAAATTCTGGGATAAGTTTTCCAAGAACATTACATTCATGCATAAGAGTCAAAGTATGCCCAATCCGTTTTTTGTGGCGTAACATTCCTAAAAAACTATCAAGGACTGATTTTTGATTTTTAAAATCATCATCTAAGAAGTGGGATGCAAAACGAATTTCATTCAAATCAATGCGAGATGGTTCCTCTTCGTTCTGTTGGGATTCTGCAAAAAATTGGATGATATCATCGTACAAAGTATCTGGGTTCGAAAGTTCTTTATGAATTCTCTTTTTGTTTAGATTGGTTTTTTCATCTAAGTAAGTTCCAATATAAAAATACACATCCTTTTGTGCTTTGTAAAATTGGCTCATAAATCGTTCTAAGGTTTTGATTTCGTTTTTCGGACCAAATCCCAGAAATTCAGCCACTTCAGCTTGTAAGCCTAAATCTAACCTGTCATTTTTTCGGCCACTAATGATGTGAAGTGCTGATCTTGTAAGGAGTAAAAAATCATAAGCAGACAAAAGTGTTAAACTATCACCGATTAAATAAAAATCAAAAATTCCTCCATCAGCACTATCAGCGAGAGGATTTGTTTTTTCGATCCAATACATATGTTGGATGTCTCTAAGGCCTAAGGGATCATTTTTGATATTAGGTTCAGAAAGTAAAATTGGATTATAAGAATTGATGATTCTTTCTCTGAGATAAGAAAGTTTCCATTCATTATATTCTTTTATGGTTTTCTCAGGAATTTTGCCGAGGAAATCAATTTTGAATTTATGAAAAAGAGTTTCTGATCCAACCAAATACCGCGCATCTAAAACTGCATGGTAGGTTTCAATTTGATTTAGGTATAAAAAAGACTCTTTGATTGTACGGCAACTGTGACCCACTTCCTTATCATTGTTATATAAGAAAGTATTCATTTTGGAAATGATATCGCTTAGGATTTTGTCAGAAAGTTTCCCATCGTGCAAATACAACAAATCGATGTCAGAATAAGGGGCAAGTTCTCGCCTTCCATAACCACCTACTGCGATGAGGCATAAATGGTCTTTGATTTGGATGCCTTCCGAGACTTCCAAAAATACACTACGAATCGAATCGTCCACAAGGTTACTCAACTGACGGGTAAATAACCTTCCAGAAGACACCGTTTTGGCTTTTGGAAATGTCCGTTGCAGTTTTGCCTTGAGTTCTGATTTCATCATGTAAAAGATTACCTTATAGGACAACTTTAACATGAATCCGAAGATTAAAATCACAATTCAGTTTATTTTTAGCCATCTTTTGGCTTATCTCCTCATATCAATACCTTACTTTCAGTTGGTAATGAAAGGTTATTACGAAGGAGAGTCTGCGGTGTTTCCACTGTTTTTAGTTACCTCTGTAGATGGGGCCGCTTGGTCAAGAGCAATGGTTTGGTTATTTCCAAGTTTAATCTTCCAAGCACTTCTCATCGTGAGTTTTTTACATATAATTTGGGATTGGTTCCAATCACAATCATTCAACAAACAAATGTTTGTATTGGTGTGGATGAGAACGGTTCTTGGAGGATTAGCTGCGATTTCGCCAGCGGTAGGAAGTTTGGAAGGGATGGTATTTATGATTTCAGAGGTGACACTTTCTATCCATTTGTATGTTCTATTCGAAATTTTACTCCAATCACTTGTACAAGCAGGAATTTTCCTTTGGTTGGCAAAACGTTTTTAATCCAATGAAGGAAAAAGAATTTTAATATTAGGTATTTATGGTTTCAAAAAAATATTCAGACATTTTCTTTTTTGGGTTTTTATTTTTTACTATTGGATTTTATCTCACCAATCCTTTGTTAAGCGATGGTTGGGAGTCCACAATTTGGAAGGAAAAAAATTACCAAAACAAAAGGATTTCAAGTGCGGATCCAACAAATGGAAATGATGATTTTATCAAAATTCCAAAAAAGTCAACCATCACAATCGCTGAAATCAAAGGTCGTGGGGTGATCAAACACATTTGGATGACATTGGCAAGTAAAGACCCAATGGCGAGGAAAAATGTTGTGATCCGCATGTTTTGGGACAATCATGAACATGCTTCCGTTGAGGTTCCGTTAGGCGAATTTTTTGGACAAGGTTGGGGGGAAGAGTACATTTTAAATTCATTGCCACTTGTAGCAGCACCCAAAAAAGGAAAATCCATGAATTCCTATTTTCCGATGCCGTTTGAATCTGCAGCCAAAATTCAAATTGAAAACGAATCAGAAGAAGATATAAGCAATTTTTATTTTTATATCGATTATGAAGAATGGAAATCACCTCTTGATTCTCCCTTACGATTTCATGCCCAATGGAACAGAAGTATTACGAAACCGAACACTTCGAACCAAAGGGAAAATGAATGGGGATTACTTGGGGAAACTGAAAAAACAAATTTCAAAAAGGAAAATTATTTTTCTGTACTCCAAACCGAAGGAAAAGGCCAATTCATTGGACTGAATTTATATGTGGATTCTCCTACACCTTTGTGGTATGGCGAAGGTGATGATTTGATTTTTATTGATGGAAACCAAACAACTGCTACACTAAAAGGAACAGGGACAGAAGATGTATTTAATACAGCTTGGTCACCAAAAGAAGTCTTTATGCATCCCTATTTTGGTTACCCAAGGGTTTCTGATTCGATAGGTTGGTTGGGAAGAACACATTTGTATCGATTTTGGGTAGAATCCCCTATTCGTTTTGAAAAAAATTTCCTATTCTTGCTAGAACATGGCCATGCAAATTCCTTGACCTTAGATTTGATCTCTGTTGCTTATTGGTATCAGAGTCTGAACCCAAAACCAATGAAGGTTTTGCCGAAAAAAGATTTAAGGGTGAACCAACCAGAGATCAATTTTCGTCATATTCACAAGTGGAGGGATTCATTCCAAAGTGAAAAAGGAAATGGGGAAATTTGGGGAAATGAATGAATTTAATACAGAAACTCTGGCTAAGGAAATTGTTTCCCAATCCATCGATTCAATTGTCGTTTTAGATACGAATCAAAAGATTTTATTCAGTAACATAGCGTTACAAACGTTAACTGGTTATACAGAAGCAGAATTATTTGAAAAATCTTTTTCATTTTTGTTTCCACCTAACGAAAAAGGTGAACAATCTTCTATTGAAGCATTTGTGAGTTCCAATGAAGCTCATTATATTGCTGGATTTTTAAAAGAGTTAGAACTCATCACAAAACCAAAAGGCACAATCCCTGTGGAAATTCGTGCCTTCACCATCCAAAAAGAGAACAAAGAATACTATGCTGCCATCATTCGTGATGTAAGAGAACGTAGGCGCCTTGAAGAACAGAAAAATGTTCTGATAAATAGTTTGAAACGTTTGGCCTATATGGATGAACTCACGATGCTTCCCAATCGCCGTTCCTTTGCCGATACACTCCAAAAAACCATTGCCACTGTAAAACGCCGCAACCGTGAATCTGTCCTTGCGGTGATGGACATTGATCATTTTAAAGTGATCAATGATACGTATGGGCATGATATTGGAGATTTGGTACTTAAAAAAATGGCAAATATCTTCGTGGATTGCCTAAGGGAAGAAGATACAGTGGGAAGGCTTGGTGGTGAGGAATTTGGCTGCATTTTGCCTGACACAACCACAGAAGGTGCGACCATCGTCCTTGATAGGCTTCGTGAATCTGTCGAAACACATCGGTTTTTTATCTTCGATAATTACTATTTGAATATCACACTCAGTATTGGTTACACCAAGGTCCACCCCATCCAAAAACCAGAAGAAGTTCTGAAATTTGCTGACATTGCCCTCTATCAGGCAAAAAACCATGGCCGAAACCGGATCCAAGTCTACCCTGTTTGAAAAAAATTGGCAGTTTCTCCGAAAGTCTGCTAAAATTCCCAACTTGGATTGACATCTTGCTTGACGAAAAAAACGTAAATCCGTAAACTTTAAGCATAGATTGGCACTCTAATCATCAGAGTGCTAAAGGAAGAGCTTGGAGGCTATGGACCTTTCCCCTAGACATCGTTCTATTTTGAAAGCATTGGTTGAAGAGTTTGTTTCAGACAACAAACCTGTCGGCTCCAAAACCCTTTCTGAAAAATACGATATCGGACTATCACCTGCCACCATACGTTCCTGCCTTGCGGAACTGGAAGACTTGGGTTACATTGTGGCTCGCCATACTTCCGGTGGGCGAGTGCCAACGGAACGTGGGTATCGGTTGTATGTGGATAGTCTTGTGACTCTTTTTGAGCTCACAATGCGTGAAAAACAAAGGATCCAAGAAGAGTACCTTCGGATGCAATTTCGATTGGACCAGGTTCTCATTGCAACCTCTAAGGTGCTCGCTTCTCTTTCGCAATCGGCAAGTGTAGTTTTAGGTCCAGAAGGATCACTCGACACTTTAAAACATATAGAACTCATCCATGTTAACGGTGGAGAAGTTCTTATGATCCTTGTTATGCGGTCTGGGACTGTGCTCAATCGAAATATATTTTTCGATTTTCACATCTCACAAGAGACCCTATACCAAATCTCAAGGTACTTGAATGATAACGTCAAAGGTTTTGATGTTCATGAAATTCAAAGTAATCTGATCCCTCAGATGATGTTGAAAAAGGAAGGTCCAGAAGGATTCACTCAATTCGCACCTTCCATCGCAAGGGCTATGGGATCTGATAGTTTGTCTGTTGATAACTTGTATATTGATGGATTAAAAAACTTATATGAAAACTTTAAGGATGAAGAGGAACAATTAGAAAACATCCTGCATCTTTTTGATGAAAAACAGTTCCTCAAAGATTTTTTTAGCGATTATGTTCCGATGGATGGTGTTTATACCATTATTGGAAAAGACGGTAATGAAAAGTTAGGTGGTGTTACCATCATCACGACGAATTATCGTATGGGTGAAAAGAGGATTGGTTCCATGGGAATCATTGGTCCTCAGAGGATGAATTACAACAAAGCATTACCTTTGATTGAATTCACTTCAAAGTTAGTTTCAGAAATGATTACGAAATTGAGTAGGTAGTAGGAGGCGAAATGGCAGAAGATACAAACCAATCCCTAGATGATCAAAATGTGCAAGTCGAAGAAGGGCAGACCATTTCCGATGAAGCCATTGAACAAGCGGTAGAAGGTGCAGAGAAAGAACTCGATAACGCGAAAAAGGAAATTGAAACTTTAAAAGATTCTTGGTTAAGAGAACGTGCTGAGTTTCAAAACTACAAACGCAGAACCGCAAACGACTTGTTAAATGCAAGAAAAGAATCCATCAAAAAGTTTGCTGAAGGACTCACAAGTGCTTTGGATAATTTGGAACGAGTTTCCAATGTTCCAAACCAAACTCCTGAAGTGGTCGCTTTTGTTGAAGGGATCAAAATGGTTCAAAAGGAATTTTATTCCGTATTGGAAAAAGAAGGAATCAAACGATTAGATCCGAAAGGAATGCCGTTTGATCCAATGCTCATGGAAGCAATTGCTTCTGAGGAAAGTGCAGAATATACTGAAGAGACTGTTGTCGAAACTTACCAAGCTGGTTTTTACCATGAAGAAGGTGAGATGAAACAATCAATTCGGCCTGCACGAGTGAAAGTGGGAAAACCACAAAGTTAATATAAGTAAGAAGGAGAAAGACTATGTCTAAGGAAAAAATCATAGGTATCGATTTAGGAACCACTAACTCATGTGTGGCGGTTATGGAAGGCGGAGATCCAGTTGTCATTCAAAACTCTGAAGGGGCAAGAACTACTCCTTCAATTGTTGCTTTTACAGCAAAGGGTGAAACCATTGTTGGACAATTTGCAAAAAACCAAGCAATCACTAACGCGGTGAATACGATTCGTTCTGCGAAACGTTTTATCGGCCGTCGTTTTAATGAAGCTGGTGATGAATCAAAGATGGTATCTTACAAAGTGATTCGTGCTGGAAATGACGGTGTGAAATTTGAAACCGTATCTGGTGAATTCACTCCACAAGAAATCGCAGCACGTGTCCTTCAGAAAATGAAGAAAACGGCAGAAGACTTTCTTGGCCACGAAGTAAAAAAAGCAGTCGTAACTGTTCCTGCTTACTTCAACGACGAACAAAGACAAGCAACAAAAGACGCTGGTCGTATAGCTGGACTTGAAGTAGAAAGAATCATCAATGAACCAACTGCTGCAGCTCTTGCTTACGGTTTTGATAAGAAAAAAACCAATGCAAAAATTGCTGTATATGACTTAGGTGGTGGAACATTCGACGTTTCTATCCTTGAACTTGGTGACGGTGTATTCGAAGTAAAATCAACTAACGGTGATACTCACCTTGGTGGTGATGACTTTGATAACGTAGTCATGCAGTGGATGATCGACGAATTCAAAAAACAAACAGGAATTGATATTTCCGGAGATAAAAACACAGTACAACGATTGAAAGAAGCTGCTGAAAAAGCTAAAATCGAGTTGTCTGGAACATCTTCCACTCAAATCAACCTACCGTTTATCACTGCTGATGCGTCTGGTCCAAAACACTTGGATATGACACTCACCAAAGCAAAGTTTGATGAAATCACAAGATCTCTTGTGGAAAGAACTCGTATTCCTTGCTTAAATGCATTAAAAGATGCAGGTCTTTCTGCAAGTGAAATCGATGAAGTCATCCTTGTGGGTGGATCGATTCGTATCCCTGCTGTGCAAGCGCTAGTAAAAGAAATTTTTGGGAAAGAACCAAACAAATCTGTAAACCCTGATGAAGTGGTAGCAGTTGGTGCTGCAATCCAAGGTGGAGTTTTAGCTGGTGATGTAACAGATGTATTATTACTCGATGTAACACCACTATCACTTGGAATTGAAACTCTTGGTGGTGTGATGACAAAACTCATCGAAAGGAACACAACCATTCCTACAAGAAAATCCCAAGTGTTCTCAACTGCTGCAGACAGCCAAACAACTGTTTCCGTTCACGTATTACAAGGGGAACGAGAAATGGCAAGTGCGAACAGAACCCTCGGTCGTTTTGACTTAGTGGGAATTCCGTCTGCACCTCGAGGTGTTCCACAAATCGAAGTGACTTTCGATATCGACGCTAATGGTATTGTCCATGTGTCTGCAAAAGATTTGGGAACCGGTAAAGAACAAAAGATTCGAATTGAGTCTTCATCCGGACTCTCTGAAGAAGAAATCAAAAAGATGGTAAAAGATGCGGAAGCTCACGCAGAAGAAGATAAAAAACTTCGCGAAGCCGCTGATACTAAAAACGAATTGGAAGCAATTGTTTACCAATTGGAAAAAACCATCGGTGAATCCGCAGACAAACTCGACGAATCAGAAAAACAAAGAGCACAGGACGAAATCAAACGCGGCCGTGAAGCAATGGAATCTGGTGACCTCGAACGTATGAAATCATCGAGAGATTCAATCCAACAAGTTGCGATGCAAATTGGACAAAAAATCTATAGCCAAGCAGGTCCTGAACAAGGAGCTCCTGGTGCAGAAGCTGGTGCCGGTGCAAACCAAGACACCGCTGGTTCCAATGCAGGTGGCGAGAAGGTAGTCGATGCAGATTACACTGTCGTTGATGAAGACAAAAAATAAATAGAGAAGAAGAAGAAGTATAATAATGAGCGACCGTGGTTACTACGAAGTATTAGGCGTTTCGAAAGGTGCCTCTGATGATGAGATCAAGAGCGCCTATCGTAAGTTAGCCATTAAATATCACCCTGATAAAAATAAGGGTGATAAAGAAGCGGAAGAAAAATTCAAAGAGGCTACTGAAGCCTACGAAGTGTTACGCGATCCGCAAAAACGCCAAGCTTACGACCAATTTGGTAAAGCTGGTGTGAATGCAGGCGCAGGAGGAGGGTATGGAGCTGGTGCTTATACAGACTTCTCTGATATCTTTGGAGACTTCGGTGATATCTTCAGCGAGTTTTTCGGAGGCGGAGCTGGTGGTGGTAGCCGCGGTGGTGGAAGAAGGTCTGGTCCTCAAAGGGGATCAGATCTCCGTTATAACTTAGAAGTCAGTTTAGAAGATGCTGCTCTTGGAAAAGAGTACAAAATCGAAATCCCGAGACTAGAAACCTGTGTTGATTGTACGGGTACTGGTGCATCCAAAGGATCTTCTCCTACCGTTTGTCCTGATTGTTCAGGGACAGGCCAAGTGAGAAGGACCCAAGGATTTTTTAGTGTCACAACCACTTGCCCACGTTGTAAAGGAAAAGGAAAAGTCATTTCCAATCCTTGTAAAACTTGTAAGGGCGAGGGTTTAACAGAAAAAAGACGAACCATTCATATTAAAATACCTGCTGGTGTAGAATCGGGTAGCCGACTCAAAGTTTCAGGGGAAGGGGAATCCGGTCCAAACGGTGGCCCAAGTGGTGATTTGTATGTTGTTACCCATATCAAAAAACACCCAACGTTTGAACGACAAGGGAATGATCTTATCGTACAAAAATCCATTTCCTTATCCATGGCTTGCCTTGGTGGAGAGATTGAAGTGCCTTCCATTGATGGAAAAACCATCCAATTAAAAATCCCAGAAGGGACGGAAAGTGGACAAATTTTCCGCTTAAAAGGACACGGAATCCCGTATCTCGGTTCTTATGGAAAAGGGGACCAACATGTGATCATCAAAGTGGATATTCCTAAAAAACTTTCTAAAAAACAGAGAGAACTGATGGAAGAATTTGCTCGTGAGTCCGGCGAAAAGGTCGGCAGCGGGGGAAAATCGAAGTTGTTTTTCCGCTAAACCTTTAAAACATTGAGAGCATCTATGGATAAAAAAGTCCGACTCGGAGTCATTGGTACGGGCCATATGGGTCAGTACCACGTAAACGTTGCCAAACAATTAACCGATGCAGAACTCATCGGTATATTTGATGCCAATGCGGAACGTGCCACACAAATTGCTGAAAAACACAAAACAAAAGCATTTGGAACGATTGAAGAATTATTGAAAGAAATCGATGCGATCATCATTGCGGCGCCAACTTTCTTACATCACAAAATCGCTAAACAGGCGCTAACTGAAAAGAAACATGTTTTGGTGGAAAAACCAATTTCCCAAACAGTTGAAGAAGCGAAAGAACTCGTAAACCTAGCAAAACAAAACAAATTGATTTTGCAAGTGGGACACGTAGAACGATTTAATGGTGCTGTATTGGAGCTCGGTAAAATTGCCGAACACCCAATCCTCATTGAATCCAGAAGGATAGCTCCTTACAACAGTCGAATCACTGATGTTGGTGTGGTCCTCGATATGATGATCCATGATATCGACATCGTACTCAACTTAGTGAAATCAGAAGTGACCGAAGTCAAAGCAGTTGGATCTTCAGTTGTATCGAATCACGAAGATATTGCTAGTGTGGTTTTAAAATTTGCAAATGGTTGTGTTGCTTCACTCAATGCATCTCGTTCTTCTCAGGCAAAAATAAGAACACTTAACATTTCACAAAAAGATTCTTATGTATTTTTAGATTTCACAAACCAAGAAATTGAACTCCACAGACAGGCAAGTTCAACAACTCAACTGGGAAGTGGTGAAATCAAATACAGGCAAGAATCAATTGTGGAAAAAATCTTTGTCCACAAAGATAACCCACTCAAACAAGAACACGAACACTTTGTAAAATGTATCAAAGGAGAATCCGAACCGATGGTGAAAGGTGACTCCGATATCAAAACATTAGAAGTGGCCTATCGTATCTTAGAAGAAATTCACGGCAAAAAATAATGACAGAAAATCCTGATTCAACTCGAGGGAAGTTACTCATTTCCAATTCTAGTGTGATTCAGGATTTTTTTCATAAATCCGTTGTCCTGATGGTGGATCATGACGATGACGGTGCCTTTGGTTTGGTTTTGAACAAACCCACTGACCAAACAATGGAATCTTTAATTAAAAACCTACCAGATACTGTCCATTCCAACAAACAAGTGTATGCTGGTGGACCAGTGGACAATTTATTTGTCTCAATTTTGCATAATGGAAAACAAACAGCTGATCCTGGTGTGGAAATAGTTCCAGGAATTTATATGGCGAGAAGTTTTGATACAATGTTAGAAGTATTATCATCAGATCATATTCAATTCAGAGTTTTACAAGGTTATGCAGGTTGGTCTTCTGGGCAGTTGGAAAGTGAATTTGATCGTTTGTCTTGGGTGGTTTCTGATTTAGTAGATGATTCCATTGTTTTCAAGGAAGATGAGTCGGAAGTGATTTGGCGAGAAGCACTTCGAAGTAAAGGTGGAATTTACAAATACTTTGTAGACCATACGAAAGATCCTTCCTTAAACTAAAGTATCAATTTGTACTTATGATGAAACTTTCTTCCAAAAAAATAGTGTTAACAAATGGATCTTCTCCATTAGGAAAAGAGCTTTTGTCACTTTTGCTCGCAGAAGGTGCATTAGTTGTTGTAGGTGATACAACACCGGAAGAAATTCCCAATCATGTAAACTTACAAAAGTATAAAATAGAACCTTCCAAACCAGACCAAATAGAACGTTTAATCGAATCGGCGATTGAAACCCTAGACAAAATAGATGTTTTTATCATCAACTCAGAGTTGTATACGTATGCGGAAGATGACAAAGAAAACTGGGCACAACTGAAACATATTTACCAAACGAATTCTCTTGCGCCAATTTTTGCGATTCAAAAATTAACAAATTTAATCTCAGTAGGCCTTCATATAATTACGGTTAGTTCGAGTATAACAAACCACCCAACTCCTGGATTTGGATTGTTTGGATCGTCCAAACTTGCCTTTGAATATTTTTGGGATTCTTATCGAAATCAGGTCGGGAAACGGTTCCATTTCTCTCGTGTGGTCTCTGATGCACCAGGGAGTTCCAATCCGACTCGGCTTGCCAAAAAGGTCTTAAGGTCGATTTTAAGACCTAAAACATCGCGGTATGAAAATCTATCGTTAGTCCTTAGAGAATATTTTTTAAAAATCGTACCATTTTCTCATTTTTTTCGGACTCTATTCTACGGAATTCGCTTAAAAGAAGAGAAAAAAAGAAAAAATTCCCAAGTTTCACATTCGAATTCTCTCGAAGTTTAATCATTCTGTTACATTTCTATACAAAGCATCTGGTCTGACTTTTAGATTGTTCATCATTTAAGCAGATTCTTGGTGCAAACTAACCAACTTATGTCGGATAGGCATTAAAGTCCTGGTTTCCCGACAAATTTTCCATTTGGTACAAATATTGCTACTTAAGTTAGCAGAGGCCAACCCATGTTTATCGCAGACTATAGCGCAAAAAATATCTATGATGAGATGTTTTCCAATGAAGGATTCCCACGTAAAAGTTATGATTTTGTGAAAACAAAAATGGAAAGTTTAGGGGGGATTGAATTACTCAAAAGAAGTAGTTCCGCAGAACGCGCATTAATGTCTCTTGGAATCACCTTTACTTTGTATGGTGATGGTGGTGAACAAGAACGAATTATGCCATTTGATGTGATCCCACGGATTGTTCCTAGCGAAGAATGGATCAATATCGAAAAAGGATTAAAACAAAGGATCCTTGCTCTGAATTTATTTTTAAATGATATTTATGGTGAACAAAAGATTCTAAAAGATAAAATTATCCCACGTGACATCATTGAGTCTAGTACGGGATTTCTCAAACAATGTATTGGATTAAAACCACCAAAAGACATTTGGATTCACATCACGGGAACAGATCTTGTTCGAGATGGAGCTGGTGCATTTCATGTATTAGAAGATAATTTACGTTGTCCATCAGGTGTTTCTTACGTATTGGAAAATCGTGAAGTGATGAAACGAACTTTCCCAGAACTTTTTGAAAAATTAAACATTCGCCAAGTGTATGACTATCCATATCACTTAAGATCCATGTTGGAAAATCTTACCGATGTAAGTGATCCAGTCATTGCTGTGTGGACACCAGGTGTTTACAATTCTGCTTATTATGAACATAGTTTTTTAGCACAAAAGATGGGTGTTTATTTAGTAGAAGGTTCAGACCTTGTGGTGGAAAATCATAAAGTTTATATGAAAACTACAAAAGGTCTTCGTAAAGTCGATGTTGTTTATCGAAGGATAGATGATACATTTATGGATCCTTCCAGTTTTCGAGAGGATTCCTTATTAGGTGTAAAAGGTATATTCGAAGCATACAAACGAGGAAATGTTGCGCTTGCAAACGCTCCTGGAACTGGAGTGGCGGACGACAAGGTAATTTATTCGTATGTGCCAAAAATCATTAAATACTACTTAGGCGAAGATTCTATCATTCCAAATGTGCCAACCTATCTTTGTTCCGAAGGAGCAGACTTAAACTATGTTTTGGACAATATTCATAACTTGGTTGTAAAGGCGGCCAATGGCGCAGGTGGATACGGAATGATTATTGGACCTAAAGCTTCTAAACAAGAACAAGAAGACTTCAAGGAACTGATCAAAGCAGACCCAAGAAATTACATTGCTCAACCGGTTTTAAATTTATCTACTGTTCCTACTTTAATTTCAGATAAAATAGAATCTAGACATGTGGATCTAAGACCGTTCATTTTGTACGGTAAGGATGTTTATGTGATGCCGGGTGGTTTAACACGTGTTGCATTACGAAAAGGATCATTAGTTGTGAATTCATCCCAGGGAGGCGGTTCAAAAGACACCTGGGTTTTAGGATAAGGTGTTTATATGTTAAGTCGAGTTGCCGAATCTGTTTTTTGGATGAATCGTTACATTGAAAGGGCGGAGAATTATTCCCGTTTTATCGATGTCAATCATCAGTTATCGTTGGATTTAAATGAAGAAGTGCCAAACCAATGGTTGCCGTTAGTGCATACTACCGGTGACTATGAATTGTTTGCAAAAAAGTATTCAGAACCTTCTCCTGTGAACGTAATTCGATTTATGACATTTGAGGAAGAGAATCCAAATTCTATTTTCCAATGTTTGTCGAAAGCTAGAGAAAATGCGCGGACGATTCGTGAAAATATTTCTACTTCAATGTGGGAAGTATTAAATGAATTTTACCTATATGTGAAAGATTATCGGAAACTTTATATGGAAACAAATGGAGAACATGGAGATACTTTGTCCATGAGTCTCTCTGACTTTCTAAGTACAGTTCGGAAAAATAGCCAAAGTTTTTATGGATGTTCAGATGCTACAATCTCACATGATGAAGTTTGGAATTTTTCTTTACTTGGAAGGTTTTTAGAAAGAGCAGATAAAACCACAAGGATTCTGGATATGAAGTATTTTATCCTGCTCCCTTCTGTTCATGATGTTGGATCAACATTGGATTTATTACAATGGTTATCGTTATTAAAATCTGCGAGTGCACATGAAATGTATAACCGCAAATATAAAAAAATCGATCCGACAGACATCGCTGAGTTTTTGATTTTAAATGATACGTTTCCGAGATCAATTATTTTCTGTATCCAGGAGATGCAAGAAGCATTGGAAAAAATTTCAGGTTTAAAAGAAGGATTACCGCGAAATTCAGCACAAGATGCAACAACGGTATATTTAAATAGATTAAAGTCTGAAAATATCAAATCCATTTTTGATAAAGGATTACATGAATATTTGGATGATATTCAAATTGAACTCAATCAAATAGGTTCAAAAATTGTTGAACGATTTTTTACCAACTAATTATGAGTATACGAGTTTCTTTAACGCATATCACAACATATCAATATGACAAATCGATTTCACTATCACCACATGTGATTCGTTTACGTCCTGCCCCTCATACAAAAAATCATATTGTATCTTATTCCTTAAATATTCTACCAGAACAAAAGTTTTTAAATTGGCAACAAGATCCATTTGGGAATTACCTTGCCCGATTAGTTTTTCCTGAGAAAACCAATATTCTACAAGTAGCAGTGGATTTGGTTACTGATTTAAAAGTGATTAATCCATTTGATTTTTTTGTAGAGGAATATGCAGAGAACTATCCCTTTCAATATGATAAGATCCTTAAAAAAGAACTCACTCCATATCTAAAACCAAAAAAACCAGGAAAACTATTAACTTCATATTTAAAAACAATAAACATCGGGAAAAAAAGGGTCGTTGAATTTCTCGTTGCATTGAATGCAAAAATATACAATGACATCGGTTATGTGATTAGGATGGAGCCTGGGATACAACCAACAGAAGTTACGTTGTCGAAACAATTGGGTTCTTGTCGTGATTCTGCCTATTTACTTGTTCAAGTTTTAAGACATTTGGGACTCGCGGCTCGATTTGTTTCTGGTTATCTCATCCAATTAAAAGCAGATGTAAAATCCTTAGATGGACCATCAGGTACTGATGTTGATTTTACTGATTTACATGCTTGGGCAGAAGTGTATTTGCCTGGAGCAGGATGGGTAGGTCTTGATCCAACTTCTGGTCTTTTTACAGGGGAAGGTCATATCCCACTCGCAGCAACTCCTGAACCAGAATCAGCTGGTCCGATTCATGGATTTGCTGAAAAAGCAAAAATGGATTTTTCATTTTCCATGCATGTGGAACGTGTTTTGGAAACTCCACGAGTTACGTTACCTTACTTAGAAGAAGATTGGAAACGTATTCTAAAGTTAGGTGATTCAATTAATAAAAGAATCAAAAAAAATGACATTCGTTTGACGATAGGTGGTGAACCAACCTTTGTTTCAACTGAAAACAGAGAAGCGCCAGAATGGAATTTTGATGCACTTGGGTTTGAAAAGTATTCAAAATCAGAACAACTTATTAAACGTTTGGGAAAACATTTTGCACCCGGTGGTCTCTTACAATATGGACAAGGGAAATGGTATCCAAGTGAACCTTTACCTAGATGGGCGATGATAACATATTGGCGGAAAGACAAAGAACCACTTTGGACAAATCCACATTTACTCGCTGATGATCGTTATACAGGTTCAGCGAATACCGATGATGCGAGAAAATTCATTTCCTGTTTAATTAAATTTTTGAAAGTCTCTAGTTCATCGGTGATTCCAGCTTATGAGGATAACTTATATTATTTATGGCAAGAATCAAGTTTGCCTTTAGAAACAGAATTATTATTGGAAGGATTAGATACATATAATGAATTAGAAAGAAAAAGGATTATTAATGTATTGGATAGAGGAGTACATAAAGAAGTCGGTTATGTGCTTCCATTAGATTTTGATCCACTAAACAAATTTTGGATATCGGATGAATGGAAATTTCGACGTGGAAAATTACACTTAATTCCAGGTGATTCACCTATTGGATTACGTTTACCATTACAATCATTAGGTGGAAAATCGAGATTTACAAGTCCAGAAGATCCTTATACAACAAAACCACCTTTACCAAATGTGAAGGAACTGAGCCAGTATCCATTGGGAATGGCGAATGTAAGTTATTCTTTGGATGGATTTCATACACGAACTGCTCTTTCTGTGGAGCCAAGGAATGGAAATCTTCGAGTATTTTTACCACCAATACAATCCTTAGAAGGTTGGTTATTATTAATTCATGCAATTGAACAAACTGCATTAGAAACAGATTTACCGATTGTGATTGAAGGATATGAAGCACCAAACGATCCAAGGTTAAATCGTTTTAAAATTACTCCAGATCCAGGAGTGATTGAAGTGAATTTTCATCCTTCTAGCCAGTTTGAGGAAATTGTTGAAAAAACAAAAATTTTATATGATGAGGCATACCAATTACGCCTTACAGCTGAAAAGTTTTTAATTGATGGCAGGCATTCAGGAACTGGTGGTGGAAACCATATTACGTTAGGTGGTGAGTCAGTTGGAGATAGCCCATTTTTAAGAAAACCATCACTACTCCGTAGTTTAGTATCTTACTGGCAGAACCATCCAGGATTGTCTTATTTATTTTCAGGAATGTTCATCGGTCCTACTTCTCAATCTCCGAGGATAGACGAAGCAAGAAATGATTCTTTGCATGAATTGAAAATTGCATTCCAACAAATTGATTCAAGTCGACACACTCCACCGTGGTTATTGGATCGTTTGTTACGAAATATTTTAATCGATGTCACTGGTAATACCCATAGAACAGAAATTTCGATTGATAAATTATTTGATCCAGGTTCAGCTACTGGTCGTTTGGGTTTAATTGAAATGAGGGCATTTGAAATGCCACCTCATTACCAAATGAGCGTTGTTCAACAAGCGCTTATGATGGCGATCATTTGTAAATTTTGGGAAGAACCATATTATGGTAACCCAATCAATTGGAATACAGAACTACATGACAGGTATATGTTACCTTATTTTGTATACAGAGATTTTAAAGAAGTCATCTTCGATTTGCAAAACCAAGGATTTTCGTTTTTGTCTAAGGACTTTGATCCATTTTTTGAGTTTCGTTTTCCACAATATGGCATCTGTTATTTAGATGGAATGGAAATTGAGTTAAGAATGGCTCTTGAACCTTGGAATGTATTAGGTGAAGAAAATACATCACAAGGTACATCCAGAGGTGTGGATTCGGCTACTGAACGTGTACAAGTAAAAATTAAAGGATTCCACCCAGATCGATATAAATTGAGTTGTAATGGATTTGAAGTACCTTTACAACCTACATCTGTTCAGAATGAATTTGTCGCAGGAGTACGCTTTAAAGCGTGGAATCCAATTTTTACATTACACCCACAACTTCCAGCGCAGCAAGTTTTAGTGTTTGATGTTTATGATCTTTGGAATCATCGTTCCCTTGGTGGTTGTACTTACCATGTCTCACATCCAGGCGGGTTATCTTACCAAACCATTCCAATTAATGCCTATGAAGCAGAATCTAGACGAATATCACGTTTTTGGACACATGGTCATAAAATTGGGAAAAGTTTGCCTCCTGTACGATTGGAAAATAAAGCCTATCCATGTACGTTGGATTTGAGAATGGTTACTACTAAGTAATGATGACAAAAGATCCTTATCATCTCATCGATAATTATAAAACGATTCCTGGTGTTTATGATGAATTATATGATGCAGATGGTCAAATTCGAAACAAATACAAGTTTTTAGTAAAATCATTTCAAGAACTTGGCCCTGCTGAATTAATCAATCGTAGGCGAGACACTGATCGAATTTTGAGAGAAAATGGTGTAACTTATAATCTTTATCAATCAGAACAAATAGAAGCTAAAGAAAGACCTTGGGAATTAGATCTTTTTCCTCTCGTAATGGAGAGTGAAGAGTGGAGAATTTTGGAAAGAGGTTTAAACCAAAGAGCTGATCTTTTGGATGCACTTGTTCGTGATGTATATTCCAAAAGAAGATTATTGTATGAGAAAAAAATTCCTCCAGAAATTTTATTCAATGAGTCTTCCTTTTTGCGCGCATGTGATGGTATGTATGACTCAAATCATTTTTTAGCTAAGAATCCAGCTTTATTATTTTTTGTTTGTGATTTGATACGTGCCGCTGATGGAAATTTTTATGTATTAAATGATAGAGTCCAAGCTCCATCGGGATCGGGTTATTCTTTAGAAAATCGAATTGTACTATCAAGAATTTTTCCAAGTATGTATCGCGATGCGATGGTACATAGAGTTGCTGTATACTTTCGATCATTACGTAAATCTCTTACTCAATTATCGGGAGTTAGTGGAAAAGAACCTGTGATTGTGTTGTTAACACCAGGTCCTTCCAATGAAACATATTTTGAACATGCATACCTAGCTGGTTATTTAGGTTATACTCTTGTCCAAGGTGAAGATCTAACGGTTCGTAAAAATAAAGTGTACATGAAAACCGTTGAAGGTTTACAACAAGTTGATTTGATTTTGCGTAGAGTTGATGATGATTTTATGGACCCTCTAGAACTTAAGGGGGATTCTTTATTGGGAGTTCCTGGATTATTAGAATCAGTCCGTTCTGGAAATGTAAAAATTGCAAATCCGATTGGAACTGGATTTTTAGAAAATCGAGCACTATTACCTTTTTATTCTGAGTTATGTAGGTTTTATTTGGGAGAAGATTTATTACTTCCTATGGCACCTACTTATTGGTTAGGAAACAAAGACCAATTTCAATTGGTCTTACAAAACCCTGAGAAATATGTATTTAAAACTGTTTCTCGAACAGACGAAGAAACTCCAGTAACTTTTGTCGAACTTAGTGGCGAAAGAAAAGATATATTTTTAGAAAAATTGCAACATGCTCCGAAACGATTTATCGCACAGGAAATGATTGAATCTGCCACCGTACCTGTATTAGGTGAAAATGGATTTCGACCTGGCAGAGCTATTATGAGGACTTTTGTATCTTCTTCAGGATCTGGATACCAAACAATGGCTGGTGGACTTGTTCGAGTATCTCCATCTTTGGATGAATTTTTTATAACAAGCCAACGAGGAGCATGGAGTAAAGATTTATGGGTACTATCATCAGAAACACAAAAAGAAGAATCTCTACTTGTACCAAAATCTGATCAAATTTTAATTTCACGTAAAAGTTCTGGAGTTCCAAGTAGGGTTGCAGATAATTTATTTTGGTTAGCCCGTTATCTCGAAAGATCAGAAAATCAAACAAGAGTTATACGGGAGGCGATTTTCAAAATTTTACAAGTTGAAGATGGTTACGAAAAGGAATCACTAGAAAATATTCTTAAATTGGTGACTCATGTAACAAATAGTTATCCAGGATTTTTAGGTGATGATTCTAGCGAACTTTTTGCAAACCCACTCCCCGAATTACAAAGTTTGACGATAGATAAAAATATTGTTGGTAGTTTAGGTTTTCATTTACGCAGTTTGGTAATTGCTTCAAAATCAGTAAGAGATCGTTTGTCAGACGATATGAAAAAAATTCTCCTTCATTTAGAGGATCAGTCTACGCTGCATATTGAATCTTATGATCAAATTATTGATTTCCTCCAAAAAATAATTGTTAACTTATCTTCCTTAACAGGTCTTTCTTTTGAAAATATGAGCCGTGAAGCTGGTTGGTATTTCTTAAATCTTGGTCGAAGGATAGAACGATCAATCAATATGATTCTTATGTTACAAGGAATGATTCAATGGAAAAGTTTCGAAGACAAATCTTCGTTTGAAACATTTTTAAGAATTAGTGATATTCGGCTTACATATAATAGGCGATATTCTGGGAAAATTGATCAAGAATCAGTTTTAGATATTTTACTCTTTGATACGACCAACCCAAGGTCATTGGCATACCAATTAGAACAAATAAATTCTGATTTACAATTTTTACCTGGGAAAGATAAAAAAATCGTATATTCAGAAGATAGAGCTGCACTTCAATTATACACTCATTTTAAAATGAAAGACATTGCAATTTTCTTCGAGTCTGAAGCGCCATTAACATCAGTTTCTGTATGGTTAGAAGAATTACACGGTTATTTGAGAATGTTGTCTGATGCACTTTCTTCTCGATACTTCAACTATACAGAGGAACAAACACGAATTGGTGATACGAATGGCTGATTTTAGAGTCATACACAAAACAAAATATAGTTACGATGATTTTGTAGCCTATTGTCATAATATGGCACACATGTATCCATTAACGACTACTCACCAAGATTGTTATCGTACTCATGTTACTGTGAATCCAAAGCCAGTAGTTTCTTCCTTTCGGAGAGATTATTTTGGCAATCAAGTTTTTTTATTTTCAGTGGAAGATCCTCATCGTTTTTTAGAAGTTGTCGTTGAGTCAACTGTGAGAACTCATCAAAGTTTTGATTTTGATTTATCGAAATCAACTCCATGGGAACATATTTATGATTTAATTCATGAATCCGCTTTAGATGCAGATCTTCAAGCAATTGAATTTATACAACCATCTCCATTCATTCCATCAAAACAATTGTATTCGGATTTTATTAGCAATATTTTTACCAATAATAAACCAGTCTTCCAAGGAGCACTGGAACTCACTCAATATATTTTTCAAAACTTTCAATATGATCCAAAAGCAACAAATATTAATACACCGCTTGAACAAGTTCTGTTTGAGAGAAAAGGTGTTTGTCAAGATTTTTCTCATTTGATGATTGCCGCATTACGTTCATTAAAGATTCCTTGTCGTTATGTTAGTGGATATTTGGAAACATTACCTCCACCTGGGATACAGAAATTACAAGGTAGTGATGCAACGCATGCATGGGTCTCTGTGTATTGTCCAACATTCGGATGGATGGACTTTGATCCTACGAATGGAAAAATGATTTCGGAAGAATACATCATAACAGCCATTGGTCGTGACTATTCTGATGTTTCCCCTCTCAAAGGTATTTTATTTGGTGGTGGAAAACACAAATTAAAAGTGGAAGTCGATGTGCTCCGAGAGCAAATATGAACTTTATGAAAGAATAAATTTTTTGAATTGGATTACATTTGTAAATTAGATAGCAAAGTGATAGAGAGGACGTATTGGGTGGCGGGTCCAGTTCCCCACCCTAATCAGGGCGGGGATACCTAAATCCCACTTGTACCCTCTCTAAACCCTCTCCCCCCATTCCTCTTCTTTGAATCCAACTAGATACCAACCATCTCCAACCACAAAGGGCCGTTTGACCAAATTTCCGTTGTTTGATAGTTCTTTGTAAATTTGGTCTTCGCTGAGTTTCCCTAATTTTTCTTTCCAATTACCTTCTCGGTAATCTTTACCAGAAGTATTGAATAGTTTTTTAATATCACCTAAGTATTGTTTTGCTTTCTTGAGTTCAGAAATTGTAGGTGGAGTATCCCTGATCGCCAGTTGTTCAAAATCTATTTTTTTGGACTTAAGATATTTGAGAGCATTTCTGCATGTGCTACAGCCAGAATATTCGTAAACTTTCAGTTTGGATCGAGCCATAAGACCGATTTTCTTACTTACTATTTTTGAGGAAACTTTTTATTGGAACAATGTTGGTCCAAAATGATATCCCTCTGGCTCCACTGACAACATTTCGTTTAGGTGGCCAGGCGAAATATTTTATCTCGATCAAAACCATAGATGACGCAAAGGAATCATTATCCTACTGCCAAAAGAATAAATTGCCTTACATGATTTTGGGCGGTGGTTCAAATTCAATCATTCGTGACAGTGGTTTCGATGGTGTGGTATTTCATATTCAGATTCCAGGAATTAGATGTTTGGAAGTAAATGAATCATCGGTAATTTATGAAGTAGGTGCAGGAGTTGTTTGGGACCAATTTGTTGAATATGTAGTCAAACAAGGGTTAACTGGAGTTGAATGTTTGTCTGGAATTCCTGGTTCTGTTGGAGCCTCTCCCATCCAAAATATTGGAGCGTACGGACAAGAAGTAAAAGATTCAATTGTATCCATTCAATGTTTAGATGAATTGGGAAATTCAATTGTAATCCCAAAAGAAAATTGTAATTTCACATATAGGAATAGTGAATTCAAATCTGGAAAATATCAAAAGCATATTGTAACTTCGGTTACATTTGTTCTTTCTAAAACCTTGGAGCCATGTATTTTATATCCTGAAGTAAAAAAACAATGGGAATCTATTTTATCAGAAAAAACTGATATTGTGTCCGAAGATAATGACAGAATCGTACAGTTAGAATTACTCAGGAAATTGATTATAGGACTAAGGAAGAAAAAATCGATGGTATTGGATGAAAAAGATCCTAACACACGTTCAGCTGGTTCTTTTTTCACAAATCCCATTATTCCAAAGTCAGAAGCTGATTTGTTTTTAGCAAAGGCGAAACAATTAGGACATTTGGATCCTCCCATGTTTGATGATACACCAGACACCAAAAAATTATCTGCCGCCTGGCTCATTGAACATTCAGGCATCAAAAAAGGAGACATTTTTCCTGGTGGAGTAGGTATCTCCACGAACCATTGTTTGGGTCTAATTAATATAAAAGGAACGACAGAGGCATTATTAGCAATGGCTGAAACGATCCAAAAAAGAGTCTTTGAAACTTTTTCCATCCATTTGGAGATGGAACCTGTAGTTAGACCCTAAAAAAGATTTGGTAAATGTCGATAGTTGCAGAAGGATGGGGAAGGAATGAACTCAAAAGTTAAAAAATACCTGATACTTTCAGGATTAGGTGCCGCTTTATTATTAGTTTTAGCTCTCATCAGTTTTTTTGTCGTGGATGAAATCAAAGGTGGAGCCGTTGGTGATGGACAGAATAAATACGAACTCATCATAGATTCTGGTGAACCTTCATCAAGTGTCGTACGTGAGTTAGCTGCTTCTGGAATGATTAAATCGAGTGTTTATTTTAATTATCTGATCAAATTTACTCGCGCAGGTAATAAAATCAAACAAGGTGTTTATGACATCAATGATGGTATGAGTTCTCGAAAGATTTTGGACGTGATTATTTCCGGAAAAGTGAAACTTGTAACCTTTACTGTTCCCGAAGGATATAACAATCGTCAGATTGGTGATTTGTTGGTTACAAAAAAACTTTCACCATCTAGAGAAGAATTTTTAAAAGTAACACAGAGTCTTGCATTATTGACCAAATACAATATTCCTGCAAAAACTTTGGAAGGTTATTTGTTTCCAGAAACATATTCCGTACCTCTAAACTACCCTCTTGAACGCATCACAGAAATGATGATCAAACGGTTTTACAAAAAACTAGAATCCATTCCTGAATCAAAAGGTATGAAACCAGCAGATCTTCATTTTCGAGTAGTGCTGGCATCTATAGTAGAAAGAGAAGCTGTGAGAAAGGAAGAACGGCCTATGATGGCAGGTGTTTTCCTCACTAGAATCGAAAAAAATATCAATTTAGAATCTTGCGCCACCATACAATACTTATTTGATAAACCGAAAAAAAGACTTTTTGAGTCTGATTTAAAAATTGTCTCACCTTATAATACTTATATCAATGGTGGATGGCCGCCAGGTCCTATTTCCAATCCTGGTTTACCAGCTCTTGAAGCTTCGTTTCGACCAATGAAATCGGATAAATTGTTTTTCCTTTTAAAACCTGATGGCTCTCATTATTTTTCCTCCACATTCAAAGAACATTTAGAGGCAAAAAAGAAGTTCATCGATGTATTGTATCAATAAACAAAAAATAAATTCAATTTCAATTGGTAAGGTATAAAAATCCAATATGGATGAAAATATTGTCGAGTTGAATATAACAATCGGAGGAATTTCCAAAGAACTTTTGGATGTCCAAAGAGCCTTGGATGCTTACCGTGAAAAACAAGCACGTAAAGAGGCAATTGACGAAGAAGCCATCACCTTTGTGAACAAAGCGGAAAGAGTGATTGAAAAAGCAGAGTCTGGTGAATTACAATTAACCCCAGACCAAATTCGAAGGATCAAAAGTAACCTAGTCAAAATTCTAAGTCGTCTCCATGTTTAATCGTTCCTTCATGAAACCTTTACCAAACCTTCACCAGCTTGTCATCCCTCTGTAACATATAAAGAACATAGTTTCCTTAGCTAGAGGGAGAATTTTTACGAATCCCTTTCCGGGAAGACCCGCTAGCAAAACAAATTCGAATTTTTTCGAAAGAGGAATAAAATGAAAAATTCATTCAAAAAAAGCCTAGTGGTACTTTCCATCGCGATGATGGGGTTCACGACGGTAAATTGTCCAGGTGATAAGAAAGACGATACTGCTCTTTTAGCAGCTCTTTTGTTTTCTAACCAAGGTGTTGCTGGTTCTGACCTTTGTGATGGTGTTGGTGTACCGACTCCTACTCAGATACTAGAAGGTACGATTTCATCGGCTGTTACAGTAAGTGGATCTGCGATTTTAAGAGGAACGGTTGCTGTAACGAATGGCGGATCGATCACAGTATTACCAAAATCAGTAATCTATGGAGAAAGAGGATCATCTTTATTTGTATATGAAGGAGGATCCATCTCTGCTATTGGTACTGCAAGTAACCCTATCTGTTTTACTTCTGCTGCAACTGTTGGAACACGTGCTCCGGGAGACTGGGGTGGTATTGTAATTATCGGTAACAGTGCTGTACATGCTCACACAGCTCCAAACAATTCGGAAGGAACGAATCCAAGACCTTACCCAGGAACCCAAAATGGAGTAGCGAATTTTAAATATGTAGTTGTAGAATTTGTTGGAAATGAGGTCGCACCTGGAAATGAATTAAATGGCATTTCAAGTTATACTGTAACACAAGACAGTAACTACGATTATGTGCAAATTCACAGACCGTTGGATGATGGATTTGAATGGTGGGGTGGAAACGTAAATGGATCACACTTACTAGTATCTGGTGGTATGGATGATGACTTTGATGTGGATGAAGGATTTACAGGAACACTCAATCACATAATCAGTGTAAAATACCCAGAATCTTGTGGTGGAACAAAATCGACGGACCCTCATGGTTTTGAAATGGATGGAACTGAAGGTGGCGCTGTAATTGCAGGTCCTTCTAATCCTACTGTTACAAACTTCACTACTATTGGTCAATCCTACACTGGTGGTGTCGGAATGCGGATCAGAGAAAGACACACTGGAAATTTTTCAAAAGGTTTGGTTTATGGATACATAACAAACAACTTCCAGTGTGATGCTGATACAAATCCTACCTCTTGGACAAATGTAAAAGGCCAAAGTGGAAAAGGTGCAAGTATCAATGCTGGTTGCACAAACATGACAAACAACACAGAAATCAGTTCACTTCCGATTGCTACTTTAGGAAACATTGAAACTTGCGGAACTGGGGCAACTAAACCAGATTTCACAACAACTTTTGGTGATGGTTCTCTTGGTGGTGGATCAGTAGCTGAAGGTAAGTGGTGGGATGGATGGGCTGTTTTTAGAAGCAAATAAACAAAATTTAAAAAATGGCAAAAAAGGCTTCGGAATTTCCGGAGCCTTTTTATTTTAAAATAATGAAACAGAAAATATTTATAATTTTTATTATCGTTAGTTTAGCTTTCACTTGTAAGAAAGAAAATAATGAACTTAATACTTCTAATGAAACACAAAAATTAAAATTAGAAGAATCAAAAAAAATCTTAAAGCAAAGGTTAACTTCAAATTTTCCCTTAGAAGGGTATCCTTCATTGGATGAAGCTGTGAAACAATTTCTATTAGAAGTTCGAAAAACAAATCAAATCGAATCAGCTGAACTGAATTCCTTGGTGAACCAAAAGGAAAAAGATTATATTCTCTATCCCAACATTCTTGGTTATGGAACATCATTAGATGTTACTCCAATTGAAGATTACAATAAAATGATTCGTTCTTTTGAAGTTTTAGCTTTAGGAAAATTGAAAGATAAACCTTATAAAGAAGTAGATCTGAAATCGATTAAGGTTTTAATTAAAACCGTACAAGATTATGGTAAAACAAAATTTCATAAAATTGGATTGGTGATTGTGACGACGCCCAAAGGTAGAGTAGAGATTACAGAAATACGGAGTGTAATCCAATTAGGAGACCGTTACAAAGTTGCAATTTTATCTCCATGAATTATTACAATTTTGTAACATAAAATTAAACTCACTGTAACGATTCAAAATCACTTATCGTTTACCTCAAGGGTAATTTCAAAAATCTACCCTTAGAGATCTAAACGTATGAAAAATCTAAAAATCCTCTTGTTGGTTGCCATCTTAACTCCAATTTCGCTTTTTGCACAAGCAAATGGATCAATCAGCGGTGTTATCATCGATTCTGAAAACGGAGAGGCTGTCTTTGGAGCAACGATAGTCGTTCGCTCGGAAAAGAAATTTGCTAAAACTGACTTTGATGGGAAATATTCCTTATCTCTTCCTCCTGGTTCTTATGATGTCGAATTCCAAATGTATGGTTATGGTCCACAGAAAAGAAACGTTGTTATATCATCTGGAAAGAACCAATCTATCAATGTAACTTTCGGTGCTCAAACATTGGAAACTGTCGAAGTAAAAGACAGAGCTTCGAATAATACAGAATCGGCACTATTAGCACTCCAACGTAAATCCGCTGCGGTTTCAGATGGTATTTCGCAGGAAGCCATTAAAAAAAGTCCAGATTCGAACGCGGGTGATGTGGTTCGTCGTGTAACAGGAATCACACTTATTGGTGGAAAATATGTTTTTGTGCGAGGTTTAGGGGAAAGGTATTCTAATACTGTGTTAAACGAAGTATTGATTCCTACCACCGAGCCAGACAAACGCGTTGTTCCACTAGATATCTTTCCTGCATCCATTTTAAAAAATATCCGAGTAATCAAAACATTTGTTCCTGAAGATCCCGCTGAGTTCTCTGGTGGATTAGTAAAAGTAGAAACCCAAGAGTATCCTGACAAATTTCTATTGAATGTCGGATTGGGAATTGGAAGAAACATGAATTCAACAGGATATGAATTCAAAACTTTTGATGCTGTTGATATTTTAGGAAGACCGAATTCTTCTTACCAAATGCCTGGGATAGTAAATTCTTTGCCTGGGTTTTTACCTCTCGAGCCTGGGAACCGATTTGGAGGTCTTCCACCTAATTTTGTTAACTTAAGCTCGTTAGCATTCAACCAACAATGGACACCCGATTCAGGTAAAGGTGGATACGATAAAAATATCAATTTCACAGTCGGAAATACATTCAAGCTCACTGAGTCTGGCCAACGTCTAGGTGTATTACTTGGAGTTGTTAGAAGTGAAGAATATAGAATAAGAGACGAAAAATCCGCAAGATATATTCCAAACTTTGCAGGTGGTATCATTACACCAGATACAACGTATCTTATTCCAATCCAAAAACAAGATACAAAAGTATATAACAAAGATACAAACTTTGCCGCAAACTTAAACTTATCTTACGAACTTACAAAAGGGCAACAGATTTATTTAAAGAATCTATATACAGTAGCATCTGATACAACTGTCCGAGATGCATTTGGTCAAAATTTTATTGATAACTTTGATTTTTTATCGCAAACAGGAATCGTTACTTCACGAGGGTTACTTAATACCGTGCTTGGTGGTGATCATGCTTTACAATTCGGAAGTATGAATCGTCCCCATAAACTTGAATGGAATGTAGCTTACTCTTTAGCAAACAGAGAAGAACCTAATTTAATACAACAAGTTTGGCGTAGGCCAAACCCATCTACTTTAACTGATGGATATTTTCGATTAGGTAATAATCCGGATGGAACTAGATTTTTTTCTTCAACTGCTGATACGGTAAGACAAGCGAATGTAAAATACTCGATTCCGTTTGAACAGTGGAATGGACTAAAATCTGAATTCAAATTCGGTGGGATGGCTCTTGACCGATTCAAAAGTTTTACCTTTAGGGAATTTGGAAATAAGTCAAATGTTGGAACCCAATTTCCGGTAGATTATTATCCTATTCCGGGAGAAGTCGTATATAATCCTACTGAATATGTTCAAAGGTCAACTGGAGTAGCTAACAAAACTTTTTCTGAACGACAAATAGAACCTAATGCGTATGATGCCGAGCAGAAACTACATGCACAATTTGCGCAAGTCGATATGCCTCTAATCCCAAAATTAAGATTTATTGGTGGCGTTCGATTTGAAGACTCTTTCCAAAAAGTAAAAACATTTAGAACTAGAGATACTAGTTCATTAAGAAACGTTGATTATGGATGTACTGTCAATAACGAAGATGTTCGTGTTGCATTGGTTAGATCTAATATCTGCGATGTAGATAATAATGGTATTGGAACATTAAGAAACCAGGACAAACTTCCATCAGCCAATTTAGTTTGGGAAATGAATAAAGATATGAATCTTAGATTCGGTCTTACGCAATCTGTAACTCGACCCGATCTAAGAGAATTATCACCATTTGGTTTCACACCTTATTTCGGAGCAGATAGGATTTTTGGTAACCCAAACTTAAAAAGAACTTATATTCATAACTACGATGCAAGATATGAATATTACATCTCTAATACTGACTTTTTTGGGATTGGTGCTTTTTATAAAAACTTATCGAATCCAATTGAAATGGTGGGTTTACCACAATCAGGTGGTATTTCATTCAATTTCTCTTATACAAATGCAAAGGAAGCTACAATCAAAGGTGTCGAATTAGATTATAGAAAAGAATTTTTTGATCGATTCAGAGTAGAAACTAATTTGTTTTTCATAAAATCACAAGTTCAAGTTTTAACTTGGGAAGACAACGCTTTGATTAAAGCGGGTGTAATTGATAAAATCAATAGAATCGCATCATTTGACCCAACAAATATTTCAAGACCTCTCCAAGGCCAATCAGAATATGTATACAACTTAAAATTTGATTATTTTCTGACTTCTAAGAAAAACCAAACCATAGGAGTTTACTACAATTTCTTTGGAGATCGGATCTACGCAGTTGGTGCAAACGGTACACCTGATGCCATTGAACGGGGTGTAGGAATCACTGACGTGGTTTATAGTTATAAACATGATGATCGACTTGATTTTAAGGCTGCTGCAAAAAATATCATGGATACCCGTTTCAAAGTATATCAAAAAAGTGAAGTTACTGGTGAAGATCTATTATTCTATTCCTATAGAATGGGTGTAACTTTTACGGTCGCTGCGACATATAAGTTTTTTTAAGTTAAAATTTGAAAACGGATAAACTTTTCTTTTTTAATGAAATCTATATGTAAATTTGATAGATTGATTTAAAAGATTTAACTCCAAATCAGAATTTCATAGACCCTGCTAAAAAACGCGGGGTCTTAGCTTCATTCCTCACATTTTTCCTTTGAAAAGAATCAATCGTATCATTCTTAGCGATTGCAAAATCCACTTACAAATTCCATCTTTCGTAAATTTCTTTCTTGTTTTTCTCGATTCCAACCGTCAAGATTCTGGAATGAAAAATTGGATGAATGTTAATATTGCCATGAGTAAATTTCAAATTTTGAAAAGTATTTTAAACCTTTCAATTTGTTTATCCATTACAAACCTTTCCTCTCTTTCTGCACAGTCCGAACCCATTTTAGAGATTAACAAAATCTCCGAACAAATAGAACGAATATCAGTCAAAATTCCTTCAGATCATTTTTACGTAACGAATACTTCCATATCTTATACAAATGCTATGTCAGATGGTGTGCCAGCTCCAAAATTAGTTTATCTAGAATCAGGAGAAATTTTTCTCGCTTACAACGATGGAAATTCGAATGGCCGAATTGTAAGTTTGGATACAAATTTTAAAGTGAAAGAAGAAATTCTAATCTTAAAAAATTTACGAATTGAGGATACCATAGCTGATTCCAATGGACTCACCGTTTTATTATCAGCTTTTCAAATGGAAAAAAAAGGAAACTACGAATCTAAAAATTTTCATACAGCGTATATCAATCAATACTCTATATCTGGAAAATTAAAATTTAGTACAAAAATTGTTGGTACTAAAGAATATAAAAATGTCGGAGACCAAGGAATTGATACTACTTTCGGCACACTTACATTGGAAAAATCAGCTGACGATCGTTATGCTACTTATTTTTCTACTTATCGAAAATGGGATGATGGTGTGACTCACCAAAGTGAATACCTTGCTTTTTTTGATGAATCTGGGAAACGAGTGATGAAATCTGATGGCAAAACCCCAGAGGGATTTACATGGAATGTTAGCCATAGTTTTCGTCCAAGAATGGTCAATGATGGAAAACAATTGGTTATGGTAACTGTAGGTGATGCTTACCCAAGAGGATTGGTTGTTGATCATTTCCCATCTCGAAAACGGGAAATTCCAATTGTCGTACCAAAAGCAGGCCCAAACGAAACGTACCAATACGTTCCCATTTCCACTGGAGATTTATATGCAAAAGATGGAAGCACATGGATTACATTTGATTCCAATTTAAATCGTTCCTCTTATGACATAGGTCTTCTGATCAAACAAAATGATATCCTATCAAAACCAATTTTTATCACAAATACCACCAAACAGCGAGAGCGGATTCCAAGAATTGTTCCATTGGGAAAAGACCATTTGTTTCTATTGTGGATGACTGATAATGGAACAGAAAAAGACAAATGGTTTCCTAATATCTCGAAGATGAATTTAGAAGGGTGTGTGATCCAAAAAGATGGAACGATCATTTCCAAACCACAAAGTTTTGGAGTTGGAAAAGGGTTAGTATTTCGATCTGCAGCACGTTTTTTTCAATTACCTGATGGTAGATTCGGTTGGGTAAACGACTTAACAGGACTCCCTGACCAATTGGAAATTGTTTTGATTTCTCCATTCACTAAAGATTCGACCACCGTTACTTCAAATGAAAATCAAATTCCAGAATCATCAGATGTCAAAATAAACCCAAGCTTGGGTAAACAATTGTTAGCAGCCATTTATGATGGAAAAGAAGGAGAAGTGATTTCTCTTTTAAACCAAGGAGCAGATCCAAATACGATCAATGAAGGTTGGTCTGCATTATTGTATGCTGCCTATTTTGGACGCACGGATTCTGTAAAGGCATTGATTTCATACAAAGCAGACATTGAATATTCAGTGGATACTTGGAATGCCCTCCGCTTAGCGGAAGAAAGAGGGCATCAACAAATTGTAGCCATTTTACAACCAATCACAAAAACACGTTCACGATCAATCGCTGTATCACCAATTCCTAAAAAACCATTCACTCCAGAGGTAAAGAATAGAAACTTAAGTATTGGAGAAGAACCCTCGAAGCAAAAAATAGAATCCAACTTTCAAAGTTTAGGAAGACCTTTGCAATGAATTTGAATCTAACATTTTAGTTTTAAATCGAGAAGACATTGATGGATCTTTAGATCAATGGTCTCTCGATTTACATCGCATATTAAATTTTATTTTCCATCAGGGTTGACAATGATTGGCAATCCATCTTTTCCATTCGGAATAAATATCAATTTATTGTTTGGATTTTCCATTGCTTTGAGTTGGATGTATTTGGGAGTCAAAGAATCCGAAATCATCTTTTGTGCTTTTGATTGCGCTTCTGCTTCAATTAACACTGCTTTTGCCTTTCCTTCTGCTGTGATTTGTTGTATCTCAGCATCACGTTTTGCAATGTTGATTTCAAACTTCATCTGTTCTTGTTCTTGTTGTTTTGTAAGTTTACTTTCGATTGCTTTTAAAATGGAAGGGCTATATTCTACATCATCCACAATGACATCATCAATCTCTACATGTTTGTCTTTTAATTTTTCAGTGAGAGACTTTTTGATTTGGGCAGATACATTTGGTGTTTCTTTGGAAATCGAAACCATGTTGTATGCAGATAGTATATTCCGGATTGCCGTTCTGAATTGTGGTTTTACAACCTTTTCATAATAATCCCTTCCAATTTCCATTTCCAATTCATAGATTTCGTTTTGTTTTGGCCGAATGATGATATCAGCTGTCACTGTGATTGTTAAATCATCGCGTGTGAGAACTTCAACTTTCTCTTGGTAACTGATCCACTGAACGGAATATACATAAACACTATTCCAAGGCATGTAGGTTTGTACCCTAGACTCCAAAGGTTTTTGGCTGAGTCCTGAACTATAAGGCCTCCACATTAGGCCAACTTCACCTGGGTTGATGATGGAAATACAAGAGACGAACACCATCCCAAGGAACAAAACAGGTAGGAACTGGAAACTGGTTAGAAAAATGGATCGACGTTTCATGGTTAAACTATTAGACTAAAACAGATGGATACATTCTTATCTAGCCGATTTTTCAAAAATTTATTTTCTTTTGTCATAATTTTTCTGATCTCTTGGATTGGGTTTGCTTGTATGGAAGATGAAACAGTCGTTAAAACACCTCCTAGTTTGGAATTACGTCTCTTCCAAGCCGTTGAAAAAGGAAATTTAGAAGAAGTCAAAAGCTTATTAGCCCAAGGTGTTTCCATCAATGCCAAGGATTCCCTCGGAAATTCTTCCCTAATCAAGGCAGTAGATGAAGAGGAAACCGAACTAACGTTATTCCTCATCCAAAAAGGGGCAAATGTTAACTTGCGTAATACTATGGGTGAAACGGCCCTCTACAGAGCAGTATACCGTGGGAATTTGAATTTAGTCAAAATCCTTGTCAAAGCGGGAGCAGAGACCAAAGCCAAAACAGTAGGTGGTGTTAGCATCACAGAATTGGCAGATGAACGTGGCGAAGAGGGAATTTTGAAGTTTTTAGAATCACAAAAGTAAATTTCAAAAAATCCGTATTCCAAACTCTCCTATCAAACCAAAGTCACAGACTAATACAGAAGGACCCGTTTTGGGTCCAAATAAAGAAAACTCTAGCGTTACTTGTTTATTATCCCTGATTACAAATTCATCTCTACTAACGTTTCAAAAAGTATTTTAGTTCCCAATTCCAAATTATCGATGGTCATGTTTTCATTTTTTCCATGCATACCATCAATGTCTTCTGACTTTAAGACAGCTGGAATCAAACCATAGGCTTTGATTCCAATTTTGCGTAAGTAGGAATTGTCTGTTTTTCCAGGGGATAAAAACGGTGTCACTGTACTATTCGGAAATTTTGTCACAGAAACAGCGGCAAGTGTACTAAAAAATTTTGTTTGGATAGGGGACACATCTGTTGGATTGATATCGGTAAATGTTATCTCGGCATTGTATTTAGTGGCTATTGTCTTCACTTTTTTTGCAAATTCCTCAATGTCTACTCCTGGTAGAGTGCGAATGTCCATCCTTCCTATCGCTTCACCAGCGATCACATTTTCGCCACCCTCCCCTTCACTGGTACGAAACCCAGTAATTGATTTTGTATTGGTTGTCATCGCTGTTAGGTGGCGATTACTTCGAATAGTTGGATGTAATAATGGTTTGATCAAAGGGTTTCTTGCATTTTTCAAAAAAAAGGATTTTGGAAAGGAACTAATCGTTCCTAGTTGATAAAAAAATGCATCGGTTTCTTCAGTGATACGAATATCCGATTCCAATTCACGGACTTCATTAAAAAACTGCATCAATGCCAAAGCAGGGTATTGGTTTGGAGGAGATGAACCATGCCCACTTGTTCCAGTTATTTTTGCTCTTAACCAAATATTTCCTTTTTCCGCATATTGAATGTTAAAGATCGTTGAACCTGGAATGACAATGTCTCTAGTAGCAACCCCACCTTCATTGATCGCATATTCATAACCTTCAAAGATTTTTTTTTGTTCAGTTGTCATGTATTTTCCACCGAGAACAGATCCAGACTCTTCATCAGCTAACGCTAAGTACATGGTTTTTCTTGTTCGTGGAATGCCTGATCGTTTTAATTCTAAAAAAGCGACGAGTTCCATTACAGCCATTCCCTTCATATCAATGGCACCGCGACCCCAAATACGGCCATCGCGAACGGTACCAGAAAGGGGATCCACTTTCCATTCTTTGGCATCAAATTCAACTGTATCTAAATGATTGGCAAGGATGATCCCAGGTTCAGGGTTTGGAACCGTTGCTGGTAGTTCTGCTATCAAATTGGGTCGAATAGGAAATTTTGGATCATACACCAAACGAGAGCTAATCCCTTCTTTGTTCAAGATTGTTTGGATGTACTTGGCAACTTTGATTTCGTTCCCACGAACAGATGGAATTTTTAGGATGTCAGTTAAATACTGAATTGCTTCCTTACGTCTGTTTTCCCAGTTCACAGTTGGGTAAGATTTTTTTAGTTCCGCATACTGAACCTTTTGTCCAAAAGAACAATGTACGATAAAAATATATAACAAACAAATCCAAATATGAACCTTCATTTTGATTCTCCCATCCGTAGTGAGAAAATAGAGAATCATGAATTCTAAAACTTAAAAGTAAAATTGATTCAATTTTTTCGAAGAACAAGTCTGACGATACTTGCTTTTCCTTTATGGAACGGACTCTCATTTAGTTCAGTTTCGAGTGTCTCTTCATATTCAACATTCATTTCAGAAAAATCCATACGCAGGTCTTTTATATGACAGAGCATGTCAGGATCTTTGGGTCCTCCTGAAGTGTATTTTAATTGGTCTGGAGAAAATGCTTCGAGTAATAAAATCCCACCAGGTTTTAATGTACGCACGCAGTTTCTGTGAACAGTCGTTCGTATCGATTTATGAAAATGACAGTAGATCAATGCCACCATGTCCATTTGTTCAGGAGCATAGGGATAATTTAAAACATCTGAAATTTCATAATGGAAGGTAACATTTTTTTCCTTCGCCAATTGTTGTGCTTTTTGTTTTCCTGATTCGGATTGGTCAAATGCAAACACGTCCCAACCAAGACTTGCTGCAAAAACTGCATTCCGTCCTTCCCCTTCACATGGGAAAAGGATACGTCCTTTTTTTAAATTCGGTAGTCGGGAATGTAAGAACTCATTTGGTTGTTTCCCATACACATATTCTTCATTCGCATAACGGTCGTTCCAGAAATCTTTGTTATACATACATACCCGTCTTTTAGTTTGTGGTAGTATTCTATACCAAAGATCTCAAATTCTGAAATGATTTTTTAATAAAACCGAAGTAAATCGGAGCTTTCTTCTCTTGGTGTATGGAATCGATTCAAATCGGAATTGGGTTTTGGATATCCAATACTTAGGCCCATAATCACTTTCTCGTCATTGGGAAGATTTAATTCATTTCGTACCACTTGCGGAAATGCACCTAAAGCAGCTTGTGGGCATGTTCCGAGACCCTCTTCTCTCGCTAAAAGCAAAACCGATTGTAAAAAACATCCTAAGTCAATTCCTACAAAAAAATTGAGATCAAATTTTGAAGTGATGAAAACGGCAGTGGGAGCACCAAAAAAACTAAAATTACGAAGCATAAACTGGTCTCTTGCTTCTTTGTCCTTTCGATCAATTCCAGCCACGCCATAAATTTTCATTCCTAAATCAAACATACGTTTTTTGGCATCACTCGGATAAGACTCTGGCCAATTTGTTTCGGGTGCGGGGCTTGATTCCATCGCAGCTTTTGTTAACGAATCCGCGAGTTTCTCTTTTTTTGCACCACTGATGATGTGAACTTTCCAAGGTTGGGAGTTTTTCCAACTCGGGCTACGTAAAGAGGTTTCAAAAATTCGTTTGAGTACTTCCTCTGGAATGGGTGTGGTTTCGTATTCACGGATGCTATGGCGAGTTTCCATTGCTTCTGTAACAGATTTTGCGACTTCATGGATGGAGATCAATTCTTGGTTCATCATTCACCTTTAAGAAAACATACATACCAGTCGGTATGTATTAGCAAGAATTTTTTGCTCCAGTTTTGATTGAAAATTTATTTAATTTTGAACATACCGGTTGGTGTATTTCTTGATTGGAATTTGTTTTTCCTCATTTTAGGACAGAAATGAAAAAGATTCCTACAAAGTTACGACTTTTATCTGTCAGCCGTAATCTTTTTCTGAGACAAGGGTACGCAGAAACTGGACTGAACCAAATTGTAGAAGAAGCAAAAACGGTGAAGGCAAGTTTGTACCAACATTTTTCTTCGAAAGAAGAGTTGGGAAAAGAAGTTCTCAAAATTTATTCAGACGAAAATTTAAATCTCCTAAAAACCTTGATGAAACGAAATCCAAAACCTTTGGATTTTATCAAAGCTTGGGTACGCATCCTTTCTAGAGAAGCAAGGTTATCACAATTATTCGGATGTGGGATGGCAAACTTTCGTGCCCAAATCCACCCAGAAGAAATCCACATTCGGTCTGAAATTGAAAGGATCGCAAATGAAACCATCGAATGTTTGTCTGAGTTTTTACAAAACTCGATTCAAAATGGTTATATCCAAGAGAATGTGGATACTCATTCTCTCGCTAAACAGTTGTTCATTGTTTATGAAGGGGTATTACAGAGTTATCGTCTACTAGATGATAAAAAATCTTTAGACGAACTTTATAAAATCGCTGAGAATCTAATACCAATTTCAAAATGAAACCAATTCCTTTCTGGATCCCCTTTGCAAATTTTATATTCGTTCTTTTTGTACTTTTTGATGGTACCAATCGATTGTATGCAGATGGGAATTTAGAAGTAACTTTTCAAATTGTAAAATCAAATTCAGGAAAACCTGTTTCTAACGCGGTTGTCATTTCTAAAAAAGCTAAAACAAGTGGAATATCCAATGCAGAAGGGATCGCCAAACTTACTTTTCCCGAACCAGGTTATTATGAAATTAAGGTTTCAACTGCAGACAGAACTGAATCTTTATTTCGGGAAGTACGATTTAAAGGACAAGTGATCCTAGTATCCATCTCGGAATCAAATCTCTCTGGAATTTTGGTGAGTGGGGAGAGAGATAAAACACCTCTTTCTCGGTATGGACTTGTCCAAGACGAAATCAAACGTTTGCCTGGAGTCTCTGGTGACTCTTTAAAAGCCTTACAAACCATTCCTGGTGTTGTCATAGGCGCTCCCGTTGGAATTTTACCATCTGTGTTTACTAATATCGGTACGAATTTGATCTCCGGAAATCCTTACTCGAATAGCGAAAGGGGAGATTTGTCTTTAAGAGGAGGGGGAACTCGGCAAAACCAATACTACTTTGATGGATTTCCGCTTCCATATCCATTCCATTTAGGAAACCAATCCTCAGTTTTGAATAATAATGTGATCAAATCATTCGATGTGTATACAGGAGCATTTCCAGCAAAGTATGGTTATGCGACTGGAGGGATCATTGCCATAGAAGGTACTGATCGCGTGGAAGAAAACAAAACCATCATCAATGTAAATTTGTTTTTATCTGATATATATAACCAATCAAAAGTCCTACCTGGACTTGCGATGATAAGTTCGGGACGAAAAAATTATCCTAATTTAGTTTTGTTGCAAGCCTACCCACAAGGTATCCCTGAAGACGCCAAATATGCAGAATATCATGATTACCAATGGAAATTGATATGGGATATTAATTCTGACCATCGGATTACGTTTCAAACCTTCGGAACAAGGGATAGGCAGGCGTATACAAAAGCGCAAGCTGATTTGGAGCGAGGTGGGGAAGACCCAAGACCGCCTACGGGTCTCGATCGTATGTTTCGAACGGATGGAGTGCGTTATGTATGGAAGGGAAAATCGTTTCGAAATACTTTATCATACTCTCGTACGTGGTTTGATGAATTTTTTGAACTTAGATTTACGAATCCACTAACTGCAGAAAATATTTTCGGTTTACAAAACCGAACTTCGGACACCATCACCTATGTACAAAATGCGTTTGAATGGGAAATCTGGGAAGAGCACTTAAAATTTGAAGCTGGTGTCCAAGGCAGATTTCGAGAGACCACCTTAAAAGGAGAAAATATCTCTTCTTACAACCGTTTATTTTACAATATCTTTAATGACTTACTTAATTCCAATGCAGCATTTCGTTCGGTGATCGATGGAGATCGGATCCGATACCGTGAAAAATCTGCTTATTCAGAGTTCCAATTTAAATATGGTGGTATTCGCCTAACTCCTGGTGCACGGGTAGACAATTATTCGGGCAGTAACGAAACAAATTTAGCACCAAGAATCACTGCTGGTTATGTGTTTGAATCTACAAAAACAAGTATTATGGCTGGTCACGGAATTCATTATAATGCACCAGTTTCCGTGGAGGCGCTTTCCAAAAAGTCAGGGAATCCTAATCTATTTATGGAGAGGGCCGAACATAATTCTTTGGGTGTTAGCCAAGATTTCGCCAACCATTGGCAAATCAAAATCGAAGGTTTTCGAAATATCTTTCAAAACATAATTGTTCCCGATGCTTACATTGTAGATCCTTATGCTTTGAATAATGATACTCGCATTTTTGTGAATGAAACTGCGAGAGTCCTTTCCAATCCAATCACTCCTAAAAATTTAAATTATTCAAACGCTGGTTATGGGTATTCGGAAGGGGTAGAGATTTTTCTAAAAAAAACAAAAGACCCGCGCGAACAATCGGGTTTATTCGGATGGATTTCTTATACCAATTCAATCACAAAACGAATTAATAACCAATCGAGACTTACGAGTGAAGAATCAAGGAACCGAACCTTACAGAACAACACAAGAACTCTATTGGCCCAAACAAAAATTGGAACCAATTATCTTAATTATTACGATGATAATAACTTAGAACTGATTTATAATAATGACAAACAAGAATTATATGACCTGGATAGAACACATATCCTAAATTTGGTTTTTGGATATAAGTTTAATCCTGAATGGATGGTAGGAGGTCGTCTCCGGTATTTTTCAGGTACACCGTATACTCCCTTAACGGGCGCTACTCGAGCAAACCAAGCAGCCACCTTTGGTTTGAATTTATATTTCCCAAATTATTCTGGAAATTATAATAGTGATCGGTTTTTGCCTTTCCACCAATTTGATTTACGCATTGATAGAATTGAAAATTATTCATGGGGTTATATTAATACTTACATTGAGTTTGTGAATTTTTATGGCCGAAGGAACCAAGCTGGTTTTGAATTTGATAATACAAAAAATTACCAAAGGAATCAAAATCCAAGCCCAACCTATGATACTGTAAATTCACCCTTTATCATTTCCCAAACACCCAATGGAAAAATGGCAATCATCCCTCTGATTAATATTGGAATGGAGGTAAGATTTTGAAGCATCGGTTTTTACTATTGTTCATTATTTTTGCTCTATTTTCTTGTTTTGAAAGTGGTGAGGAAGTGCAAAAACAAGAGGAAGAAAAACAAACTTGGATACTCACAACTTTATCATGGCAAAGGAATTTTGGTAATTGTATCAAACTTGATAATGATACTAATTCTAGAGTTTGTAGCCGTCGTCCATTAGGAGTATGTAATGTAAACCAACTCATTGTGACACAAGCAGAAGTAAACTTTACCATAAACGAAACTAGAAACATTCAAAGTAGAATTCCAGATTGCCAAGAATCAATATTACAATCAGGCCTTTTGAGTTTAAAGGCGACCACAAATGCCAATATCGATACCTTTAAGTCAAAATATGGATTTTCGGTAACGGAATCTTGTGAAGTTTCTGGTATCCAACCAAGTGCAGGAACTAGACTTGCCACTTTCGTTGAAATCCAATGGTTAGAATCAACAAGAGGCAAAGTTGCGAAAGCTGCAAAAATAATTTCGACAAATGGATTTTTGCCTCAATCGTCTCGTGATAAGGCTAACAGTTGTTTGCAGTTAGAATTTCTAGAATGGGAAAAAAATTTGGCCCAAGGAAATAACGAAAACAAAATTCTTATAGAAATCGTACTTCCTTAATCTTGAAAATCCGCTTTCCTTTCTCTTCGTCTCTACCATTTTGACTTTAATCCCAAGGAAATTATTAATTATGAGTTTGAATCGATACAGCCGCGTTTTAACCCAAGATGAATCTCTCCCTGCTTCCCAAGCCATGATCATTGGATCTGGAGTTCCCTACGAAGACTTAAACAAACCTTTTGTTGGTATTGGTAGTACTGGTTTTGATGGGAATCCTTGTAATATGCATTTGACGACACTTGCCGCACTTCAAAAGAAAAGTGTCCTCGATACAAAACAAATGGTTGGGCTACTTTTCAATACTATTGGGGTGAGTGACGGGATTACTAATGGGAATGATGGAATGCGTTTTTCCCTTCCCTCTCGTGAGATCATAGCGGACTCTATTGAAACCATTTCTGGTGCTCATTTTTATGACGGACTCATTTTCACAGCAGGTTGTGACAAAAATATGCCAGGGGCCATTATGGCAATGGCAAGGCTGAATCGTCCCGCCATTATGGTGTATGGTGGAACCATCAACGGTGGTCATTTTAAAGGTGAAAAATTAAATATTGTTTCTGCTTTTGAAGCGTATGGAAAAAAAATTAACGGTAAAATTTCTGAAGAAGATTTTAAAGAAGTGATCAAAAATTCCTGCCCGGGGCCTGGAGCTTGCGGTGGGATGTATACGGCCAATACAATGGCAACCGCCATCGAAGTGATGGGTATGAGTTTGCCATATAGTTCCTCATCACCTGCTCGTAGTGAAGAAAAAAAGAAAGAATGCCAAGAGATCGGAAAGTATATTTACAATCTTTTAGAAAAAGACATCAAACCATCAGATATCATCACTCCAAAATCCATTCTCAATGCACTTCGTGTCATCACCATCCTCGGTGGATCTACTAATGCAGCCCTACACATGATTGCCATTGCAAGGACAATGGGAATTGATTTGGACTTAGACCAAATCCAAAAGGTAACCGATACAACACCACTCCTTGCTGACATGAAACCAAGTGGAAAGTATTTAATGGAAGACCTTTTTGCGATTGGTGGAACACCAGCTATCATGAAATTTATGCTGAAAGAAGGAATGTTAGATGGTACGTGTATGACTGTAACTGGTAAAACCATTGCAGAAAATTTAGAATCACTTCCTGACCTTCCAAAAGACCAAGACTTACTTCGACCAGTGAGTAACCCAATCAAAAAAGAAGGACATATACAAGTGTTATATGGTAACATTGCCAAAAAAGGCGCAGTGGCAAAAATCACTGGCCATGAAGGTGAAATGTTTGAAGGGAAAGCCATTTGTTTTGATTCCGAAGTAGAAGCGAACGAAGGGATACGTGACGGAAAAGTAAAACCTGGCCATGTAGTTGTGATCCGTTATGTGGGACCAAAAGGTGGACCTGGGATGCCTGAGATGTTAAAACCAACGTCAGCCATCATTGGTGCGGGACTTGGTGATAATGTGGCCCTCATCACAGATGGACGATTCTCTGGGGGAAGCCATGGTTTTGTTGTTGGTCATATCACACCCGAAGCAATGGAAGGTGGTGAAATTGCTTTTGTTGAGGACGGAGATGTGATTTCCATTGATGCTCGAACCAACAAACTAGAGTTAAATGTAAGTGCAGATGAATTGGAAAAACGTCGTGCAAAATGGAAAAAACCACCATATCGTGTTACAAGTGGGTATCTGTGGAAGTACATCCAGATGGTGAAGGATGCAAGTACTGGTTGTTTGACGGACCGGTAAATACCGATCCGCTTTCATACTTTTTTACTTAGATTTTGTAGGAAATTCTTCTTTTCCATTTGCGTGTTTGGCAAACCTTCCTTTGCCAACATGGACGGGATCATAAGAATCCCAAGGCCAACCACCAAATTGTGTTTTCCGATAATCATCAAAAGCTTGTTGGATTTCTTCCTGTTTGTTCATCACAAAAGGACCATATTGGACCACAGGTTCTGCAATTGGTTTTCCTTCTAAAATGAGAATCCTACCAGCTTCCGATCCATTTCGGATTTCAACTGATTCATCAGCTTTTAGATTGTACATGTGTTTGCCAGGAACTTGTGTTCCATCCATAACAAGACCTTCTCCGCGGAAATAATAGACATTCCTAAGATTCCCTTCTGAAGTTTTTGGTAAATCAAATTGAACTTCTGGTTCTAAATCCAAAATATAAATTCCTACGTCATTTTTTGGATCACCTGCCCAGGAATTGGGAGGAGGATCTAGAGGTTTATCACCAAACAATGATCCTGCGACTGTTTTGATTTTTACTTTTTTGCCGTTCGAATCTGTAATGGTTTTAACGGGGATATCTTCATTCCAAAACATTGTAAAATGCGGATCAACAAATTTATGTTTTGCGGGTAAATTGAGCCAAATTTGAAAGAGTTCAAGAGTGTTTTCTCCTGATTCATTGATGAGAGGAAACATTTCAGAATGTTGGATACCAGCTCCTGCTGTCATCCATTGGACATCACCATCACCATATCTTCCAGCGGCTCCTTGTGAATCAGCATGGTCTACTAATCCTCGCTGAACAACAGTTACTGTTTCGAAACCTCTATGTGGGTGGCCTGGAAATCCCGGAATGGTTTCTCCGTGGTACATCCTCCAACCATCTTTACCAACAAAATCTTGGCCAATTTGCCTTCCTTGTAAGGATGCATTGGGACCAAATTTTCCATTCCCGTTTGGATAAAAGTCTTCGTGATGGACACAGAAGAGAAATGGATCAGAAGTTGGCCATTGAAAGTCTAGTTTTTGAGCATATAATATTGATTTGTGTTTCATACTTGTCCTATCACCCAAGGAATTACCCTCTAAAAATAAGACAAGAAAACCTCCTCAAAAGTTTTTCACAAGCGATACATTCACACCAAAAGATCCAAATTCTTTTGAACTTTGGGAGGAATTGATGTCTGGCACAGAACTTAACTCAACTGGAGTTTTTCCTTGGCCTAAATTGAATCCAGTCACTTCCGAAACACTAAAAGAAGAAAGTTGATAAAAACCACCGTATTTTATCCCTAAGGTGTCGAACAGTTTCCAAACTAGACCAATTTCAAAGGAAACCGTTGCCCCACCGAGTCCCCTCGCCAAACCTTCCTTAGATTGGAAGGCAGTTAGATCCGTTTTTGTAACGGGGGGACTAAACACCACTTGGTTACTTGCATTCAAACTTCCCGTTGATGAAGTTTCGAGCCCGTAATTCAGGAGTTTTAATTGCCCTGCAAAAATTGTGAATTCTCCTATCATGTACAAGTTGAGCCAATCAGTGATTGAAGTTGCAAACCCATAATTCATTCCATAATTTTTCGTACGAAATTCCACAGAACCGGTTGAGAAAGCATATCCTTCTGTTACAGTTTGTTCTCCTGTTCTCAAAAAAGGAAATTTTAACTGGAATGATTGGAATGGACCTTTCGAAGAAAGTTCAGAATAGGTAAAACTTAATTCTGAAGAACTAGAGTCTGTTAGATAATTAATTGGACCAATTCCAATTTTAAAACCAACTTCATTTACCCCAGAACGAATTTTATCATTTAGATAAAGTCCATTTGTACTAAAACTAGTTCTTGAATCATTGTATTGTTCACCTCTCGCATAGACAAAACCAACAAAAAAGTCTTCTGAAAATTGATGAGAGTATTTGATTCGAGGTGAGATTGTTGATGTTGGTCTTGATTCCGCACTTTCTGTGATGATACCTGGAGGGTTTAAGTTATTCGATGTTGTCCCACTATTGACAAAACTGGAAGCAACTCGAGCTGAATTGAGAATACTTGAAACAGATTGTGGGCCACCTTCCGAAGGTGTTTGTACAAATTCTCCAGCTAATTCTAAAACCGCAAGGCGTGATCCAAAAAATGATTTTTTGGGAGTTGTTGGCGGTGGATTTTTTGTTTGATTTGATTGGTCTACAGGTTGTGCAACTAATGGTAGGGATACAAATAAAATTAGAAAAAGTTTTATTACTTGGGTTCTTCGCATTCTTTCAAAAATGCAAATCGTTGTTTCGGTATCCATTAAAAAAATTCTATAATGTGTTTTGGAATGAAAAAACGAATCAAGTTAGATAGGAGATGATACTTAAATTGTGATATGTCCTAATTCAATGTAGAAAGTTGTACCATGATTGTACTTACTATCGACCCAAATTTTCCCACCATGTTTTTCTACAAAATCCTTACATAAGATTAGACCTAGGCCAGTTCCCGTTTCTTGCGCAGTGCCTGGAGTTGAATACTTCTTATCCAACCGAAACAACGAATGGATTTGATTATCAGACATCCCAACACCTTCGTCTTTCACAAAAAATTGGTGTGATAGCTGAGTTGTCGTTCCATTTAAAATTTGGTAACCAATTTCAATAGTTTGATTTGAATTACTGTATTTGATCGCATTTGTAATTAAATTTCGAAAAATTGTTTCGATCATAAAAGAATCAGCATATATATGTAAAGATTTTGGAACTAGGTTTAATATTTGGATTTGTTTCTTTTGAATGGATAAATACAACAAATCTACTGTTTTTTGAATGAGTTCAAAAACTTGTATTTTAACTGGTTTAAAATTAATAATTCCATTTTGTGTACTTGCCCAATGTAATAAATTTTCCATTAATGAATAAAGTTTTTCAGATGATTCATTTAAAATTTGGAAGTTTAAGTTTCTTTCTTCTTCCGTAAGTTGGCTAATATTTTCACTTAGATTTTTTGTAAATTCTCTATGAGAACCAAGTGGCCCTTTTAAATCATGAGCAATGATTGAGAAAAATTTATCCTTTGTTGCATTTAATTCTTCTAGTCGAAGTGTCGCCTGTTTTAACTTTGACTCACTTCGTTTTCGTTCTGTTATATCCCGTACAATAGCACAATTGTATTTTTTTCCATCATATTCGACCAAATTGACAGTCACTTCGATAGGAACTGGAGTCCCATCTTTTCGTTTATTTATTGTTTCTATAGTGAATGTTTTTTTCTCTAAAATTTCATTCCAATGGACATCCCAAATTTCCTTTGAAAAAAGTGGATCTACTTCAAACATCACCATGGACAGAAGTTCTTCTTTTTTATAACCAAAATTTCTACACGCAGCATTATTAACAAAAACGTACCTTCCGTTTTCATCTAACCAAAAGATAGAATCCGAAATCGTATCAATTGAAAACTGCGTGAATTGTAAGAGGTCATTAATTTTAGTTTGGTGATCGTCTAAAGACGTTTGGTTTTGTTTTAAGAACTGGTTCTCCTTCTCTAATTTTTGGATTAAAGCAAGTAAGGTTTCGTAGGAATTTTCGGAAGCAGGCATAGGGAATGACTTAATTTATATAACTTATCTTTTATTGCCAAGAAATATGTGATGTGGCTTGAGTTTTCCTTTTGATAGAAATTGACTTGACCTAGTTTAAATTTTAGAACTAACTTAACACCTTCTCATTATGGTATGTTTGTTCTGTCAAAACGGATCGAAATCTTTTTCTCGTTTGGAACCTGTCCAGGAACTGAACCGGATTCCGGAATTTCCAATCCATAATATAGTTGGCAATTCAGCAAATCCCTACCAAGAAATATATGAGTGTTTGCAATGCCATAATTATTGGTGGATCCATCTGAAAGGGACAGGAGACCCACGTTCCACCTATCCAGAGTATTACGAACAAACTGCAGAATTACTTGATGATCAGCGTTCAGAATTAATCCGAAATCCAACGGTATCTTCGTTCTTAAAGAATACCAATTCTCTCTTCCCATATACTTTTTTTCCTGAAATATTAGAGGCAATATCTTCTAAAGAATCGGAAACACTTAAAAAACTTTATTTGGAAAGAGTCCCTCATTTACCAAGTTCAGCAAAAGTTTGGTTACGTACTTGGTTTCAAAAAAAATATCCAAAGGAATATGAGGAAGTAAAGTCAAATGGATTTCCAGGAAATGTTAGGCAGGTCATTACTCTTTCTCCCGATGAATCTGTCCTTGTAACAGAATGGATAGGTATTGATTTATTTGTGATGTTATCACATAACGAAGGTGCCTATTTTCTCACTTGTTTAAAACACCCAGAAAACAAAATAATTTGGAAACAAGAAGTGAAAGGTCCCTTTTTAGAAGGGATGTCAATCCCCTATTTATTTTACCATTCTGGTTATTTATGTTATTACCAAGGGTTTCAAAAAGGATCCGAATATTTTTCAAAACTAAATAGGCCGAACGAATTATTAATATTTAGTTTAGAAGGAAATTTACTTATATCAATTTTACTTTCCCTTCGTTGTTATGAAATTTTATCGACTGATGAAAGAGATGTTTCAGAAAATCGAGTGGTACATAATTTCAACTTTTTTATTTTATCTGGGAAATTGTTTATCCCTCATTCAAACGAAGTTCATATTTATGATCTAAATTCAAAACAAATCATTCAAAAAATAAAAACACCAGATGGTGATCCTTTTTCCGGGAAAGTTTTTGAAACTGAATCGGGCTCCTATGTTTTCCATACTTTAAAAGGAGTATTTATTACAGATCTTAAATGGAATATTATATTTCATCACCAATCCAAATACCATCCTGTTTTCATTGATTCTCATTCCAATTTCTATTATTATTATTCCATCATTGATCAAATCCAAACAGGTGAACAAATTCGATTTTTCCAAAAAAAAGAATCTGGAATCCAATTACTTTATGAGTTGGCATCTCCACCTGTAACTATTCCAGGTGGAATATATATTCCTTTTGTTTGGGACAAATCATATCTTCTGGACAATAATCTGAATCAAATCAAAGAACTTAATTTCACAAGTTCAGATACTTTGAGCTCTCATTCTTTTGGAACTACAAAAGTTCCTATTTTAGTTACAGAAAAGAATCTTGTGATTACAAATGATTACCAATCGATCGTAATAATTGATTTTAATGGAGAAGAATTAAATAATCTTTCCATCCAATCTGAAGTTTTGAATCTTTTTAGTTTTGATGGAACTCATTCAATAGTGCTTTTGTCTTGTTTTGATGAATACAGTGAAGGAGATCAGGTGGAGTTGTTATTCTTTAATCAAAATGACGATTTGAATTTCAGAAAAATATTACCTGGATCTGTTGGTTTGAGTGTAAGTTTCGAAGGGATTCTAATTTTTTCAGAAAAGAATATACTATATTCATTAGATTTGTTTCTAGAAACTGCCAAGTTAATTTAAAAAAAATGAAAATTCAAAAACTATTATTCATCTATCTCATGTTAATTGTTAGTTTCGGATTATACGCAAATGATACAAGTGTTGATCTAAAATTTTTACAAGACAAACCAATATATTTGGCAAAGTACATGTCTGTTTTTGAAGATCCAACACAAAAATTAGAATTCCAAGATATTAAATCGAATGAATCCAATCTTCCATTTTTACAGATTCCAAAGACAAAAGAAGCATTTAATTTTTCCTATTCGAATTCTAATTTTTGGTTAAAAACAAAGATATTCAATCCACTTGATAGAGAGATACAAACGAGTTTGGTAGTCGCATACCCTCGGATTAAGACTTTAGATTTGTATTTGGAATCAAAAGATGGAGTCAAAATTATACAGTCAGGATATTTAGTTCCTTCTGTAAATCGACCTTATCAATCTAGATTTTTTGTTTTTCCAATCGAATTTTCAAAGAATTCCGAAGTGACAATTTACTTCAAAGTCAATTCGCCAAATGCTATAAACTTACCAATTCAAATTTGGAATCAAAAATCCTATGACCGGCATGAAATTGATGATCATGTTTTACAAGCGATCTACTTCGGAATTACTTTAGCAATGATAGTTTTTAATTTATTTGTCTATTTGATCCATAAAGACATTAGTTATTTATTATATGTTTTGGTAGTTTTGAGTTCCGCAATTGCAATTGCAACACATAACGGTATTGCTTCTGAATATTTATGGGATAACTCACCTTGGTTGGACCAATATTCCGTTAATATTATCATATCAATTGTTTTAATTATTTTTCTCATATTTATGCGAACTTTATTACAAACAAAAAAAGTTTTACCTCAATTGGATGTTTGGAATTGGGGATTTATTTTGGTTCAATGTTTGTTACCAATATTTTATATTTTATCTTTTGAAACATTTATCAAATGGTTAGTTTTAAGCCATACGATTACTTCACTATGGATATTAGTGATAGGAATATTGTGTTCAATGAAGAGACAAAGGATTGCTTACTTTTTTTTATTGGCTTTTGCTTTTTTATTTTTAGCACTTATCATATCCACATTAAGAGCACTTGGAATCATTCCAACCAATGTATTCACCATCGAAGGTCCACAGTATGGTTCGGCTGCGGAAATGATGTTACTTGCTTTTGCACTAGCAGATCGTTACAATTTTATCATTCAAGAAAAGGAAGCTGCTGAAAACCTAGTCAAACTTAATCTTGAAAAATCTAATCTAGAGTTAGAAGAAAAAGTAAAAGAACGAACTTTTAAATTAAACCAAACACTTACCGTTATGCGAAGAGATCTTTTCGTCGCAAAAAAAATTCAGGAAAATTCAATATCTGTAGATCCGAAATTGGAAGAAGCCTTACATTTTGTTTATAAATACTTGCCAGTTTCAGAAGTGGGAGGTGATTTTTTCGACATCATCCAATTGAAAGACTTCAATTATCGGATTTTCATCGCTGATGCTACTGGTCATGGAGTACATGCTGCCATGATAACGATGGCGATCAAAGGAATCTATGATCCGATTAAAGAATTTGATCTACCTCCCAATAAAATAATGGAGATTTTTAATGAAGAGTTTATGGATAACTTTGTTTCCTTAAACAGTCTTTTGACGGCAATGATTATCGATATTCATTTTGATACAAAAATGATTCAGTTTGCTTCCGCAGGCCATCCATCGGCTGTGTTACTTCAAAATCATACTTTGCAACTTCTATCTAAAACAGGTAGGATGATTGGTTTGAAAAAACAAACTCACTACGAAAAAGTCGAAATTTCATTCCAATCAGGTGATCGATTATTCGTTTTTACGGATGGAGTGTATGAAGCATTTAACCAAAAAGATGAAGAGTTCGGAGAAGATAAATTATACCAACTTTTTATAGATACCATCCATTTATCACTTTCTGAAGTGGAAGAAGACTTGTTAAAAGCACTACAAAAGTTTCAAAACGGTCAAGACCGGCAGGACGATTTAACAATTTTAGGTTTTGATTTAAAATAAGTTTCATTTTTTTTCGCCAAAATAGTTTAATATTGAATTATTTTATATTAAATCAGGAGACCGATCCGTCTATTTTACATAAGGATTTAACAGGCAAATCAATGAATTTATTGTACCAAAAGACAAAACTAGGTAATTTAGAGTTAAAAAATCGAGTTGTGATGGCACCTATGACACGCTCTCGGTCTATCAACAACATTCCCGGTGAAATTGTTGCTACTTATTATGCACAAAGAGCAGAAGCGGGTCTCATCATTACGGAAGGCACATCACCATCTCCGAATGGTTTAGGTTATGCGAGAATTCCTGGCATATTTTCAAAAGAACAAACCGATGCTTGGAAAAATGTAACTGAAAAAGTACATGCCAAGGGTAGCAAAATTTTTGTACAACTTATGCATACTGGTCGCATTGGTCATGAATTCAATTTACCAAAATCGGCTAAAGTATTAGCTCCATCTGCAATTATGGCAAAAGGCCAAATGTGGACTGATAGTAATGGAATGGTTGAACATCCAACACCTTCTGAGATGACAAAGGAAGAAATTCTCTCTACAATCAATGAATTTGTTTCAGCATCCAAAAATGCGATAAACGCTGGGTTTGATGGAGTGGAATTACATGCAGCAAACGGATATTTGTTGGAACAATTTTTACATCCATCATCAAATCAACGAAAGGATGAATATGGTGGTTCCATAGAAAATCGAAATCGATTCATACTAGAAGTTGCAAAAGCAGTTTCGGAAGCGATTGGAAAAGAAAAAACAGGAATTCGCCTTTCACCGTATGGGGCTTTCAATGATTTGTTTCCTTTTCCTGAAACACATGAACAATATTCGTTGTTAGCTCGTAAGCTAAATGAACTTGGTATTGTTTACATTCACTTAGTTGATCACTCTTCGATGGGTGCACCTATTGTAGAACCTGAAACAGTGACAGCTATCAGAAAAAATTTCAAAGGCACTCTCATTTTAAGTGGTGGATATGATTCTGCTAGAGCTGAAAAAGATCTTGAATCAGGTAACGCTGATTTGGTGGCTTTTGGGAAACCATTTTTAGCCAATCCAGATCTTATAACAAAGTTTCAGAAAAACATTCCACTAGCGAAATTTGATGAAACCACATTGTATACACCAGGTGAAAAAGGATATTCTGACTACCCACTTTCCTCTTAATCAGAATTGAAATTAATTAAGATAGATTGGGCGCCTCCAATCTATCGATCACTTACATTACTTTAAAATAGGGAGCGGGCTCTTTCGGGGTCCGCTTTCGCTCCCGTCTTCCGAGTTGGATTCCACCTCGGAAGACCGAGCCCTGCCGATCCCTGGCGCAAAAAATCCCTTCCCATGATAAATTGGATATTTGATCCAAAGGATGAACTTTTTAGAATTAAAAACTCTAAATGCAGGAATGGAGTATCATTTCCATTTGGGATATGATAGAGAGGACGCATTGGGTGGCGGGATGTATTGCCTACACGGTTGTGCAGTATCACGGGCATCCGCCCCCAATCCAAATCTATCTTTCTTTACTTCTTTGCCGATCGTTTTATTTCAACCGGCGAGACGTTCAGAAATCGTTTTAAAGCTAATCTAATAACTTTTGAACGATCCATTTCATTATTTGCAGCATAATTTTCTGCTGCTGCAATTAAATCTTCTTCACATTTAAAAGTCACAGTTTTTTCCTTTTGTATCGCCAACACTCCCCACCCCCTTAGCCCCAAATTTGGTAACTTCCCAAAGTATAAAAGCTGGTGGAATTATGTCAACTAAAAAGTAATACTTTTTATTGTTTTGTATTTGATTTTATTATAAGACATGGAGACATTAGAGACATCATTTTCCCAAAAACCTAGGTAGCCAGGGAAAAATAAGATTGAGAATATTAATTGTTCAAAGATAGTAAAATACGTTTTCACCGTTTGAGGGGTGTTTTGTGGTAAATTTTATTAACTCCATGAGTGATGAGAACTTCGGTTCGTGGATTCGTAAACAAGCAATTAGAGATTTGTTCTGGACTGATTTTATTCGTGAGTTGATCCAAAAGGATGAACTAAAAGATTCTTTGAAGTCTTATAACGATTTTTGTAGTTATTTCAAAGAACAGGAAGAAAATAAAAAACAACTCGATTCGCTAAATGAAGCACAAAAAGAATTCTTAAGGTTTAAGCGAAATAGTTCACACATAACTAGAGAAAATTTCCAAAAGATATACGAAGAAACCGCCAACGCAAGGAATACTCTTTTAACTCAATTTTCAAAAATCAATCATTCCATTGCGATTAAAAGTCCTAACGATATAAACCTGTTTGAATCTTTAGATTCAATTACCTCTGAGTTAAACAGTCTTTTCGCTCTCCTTGAAGAAGTATCTTATGACCATGTTGAAAATTTTAACGAAGGCAATCTCCAAATGATGAAATCAGTCTTTATGTCCAGCTTCTATCCAAGAATGAATATCGAATTTGGGTTACTTGAAATTGCAAGGGATGAATTCAGGAAGGAAAAGTATAAGAACCGAAACAAGCTAGTCCCGAAAGGCTCGTCCGAAAGATAGTGTTTCAGAAAGCCATTCCGGTACTACCCAAAATCGTTTTTTTGGTTTAGGCGTTAGGTGGGTTGATCGGCAACAGGAAATTCCTCACCGTCTTTCGGTTTAAAGCCTGGATTTTTCCATCTTAAATCACTTGTGGTATATGTAACTTTATCTAGTTCCTCTAAAGGAGACTTGCCTAGACCGTGTCCGCCACCCAAAAGAGATAATACCTCTTTTATCAAGTTAAGATTCTTTTTGATTGCTTCCGATGGAGTTTCTTTTGATTCAAAACTCAGTTCAATCGGAATAAGTGGAATCATAGACAATGTGATGAAAAGGATCTTTGTTTGGAAATCCCATTGGATAGGATCACTACCATTAAACATCACAAAGATGATAACCATCCAAGCCAAGACCAACAATCGATATATGTTAAACATTTTTTTCTCCTTCTTAAATGAATACGTGCCTTCTTTGTTATTCGGGAAGGGCTAGACCGAAACTGTTTTGAGGTTCCGTTATGTGGTTATTGCAGATTGTCTTTAAGAATTTCTAGATTCCTTTTTATTTCTGCAAACTCAGGAATTGGAGATTTCTTTTTGTCACCAATTACTGAAGAGGGAAGATATCTTTTCTCTTCCATGATTTTAAAAAAGTTAAGTAATACTTCGCTTTGTGCGTTTACTGTTTGAATTAAAGTTTTGTTATCCATTTTCTTTCCGTTTATTCAACTGGCTTTGCTCTTAATGTTCTGAGAATTTCGGCGGCATCACCCGGATTTTCTTTTACCCATACCAAACCATTTGTAACTAACTCGGTTCCTGTTTTAAGAATCTCTCCCCAAAACTCAATTTTACGTTTAGAGGTTGATTCAATTTCTTTTACTCTTAAATCTAACTCTCTTCTGTTTATCTCTTGAATCGCTTCTTCTCTTTTTGCTGTAATTTCTGCGATAGTTTTCAATTGAGTTTGAAAAGTATTTTGTAGCACGTCGGTTTTAAGTTGGTTCACTTCTTCAAGAGACTTCATCATCATACGAAAATTTTCCGCAAAAATAGACGTCTCCATATTGGGAACGTTTGAACTCACGTTCCCTTGTTGTGAATTTCTATTTTGCGTTTTGTTTTCTTTCGTAAGATCCTGAAGAACTACTTTGTCTTTGAGTTTGGATCCAACATAAATGAGAGCAACGATCTTGTCTGAATCAGAAGCCTCTTCTTGAATTATTTTTAATGAAGACGGAACCTCTTCTAAGTTATACTCTTTCACTTCTTCATCAAATTCGAAGGTCACGGAAATTTCTTGTTCGTTCCCTAACTCTTCGACTGTGTTTTTTATCCTAGAGAGGTTACTTTTGAAACCTTTCCACTTGTTTGTAATTGAAACACTCATTGATTTAGTCCTTAATCACTTCTTGTACATTTGTTTCCACCATGCAATGAATAAGAAATCACTTGTCCACTACTAGAAATTCATTAAAAGGAGTTATTTTTCACTTTGTAATCACTTCCACCCACTAAAAAGGTACTTAAGTAGGCTTTGCAATCACTTGGCTCTTGTTATGTTCTCATATATTTAGAAAAAATGGATCCATTCGAAAACAAATCTGGATCTTTCAAGTAAAACTTGACGAAATGAAAATAGGTTATTTAAAGTTTTAAGGTATGTTGAAAATTCAAGGGTATTTGAAAGACGATGTAGAAGATTTCTTTCGAGCAGAATGGAAGAAAGATGAAGAGATGATGAAGCAGAAGCTAACTCCTACCTCACCACTAAGAAGATTGTTAAAAGAACTTATGGAATATCGATCGTTAAACTCAAGGGATGGGGAGAACTTTAGTCTTAGCTTTAAAGATCCAGTAGGCTAAAATTCCTATAACAGAAATCGCTAGAATCGAAATTAAGGCTATCACAGTATTTCTTGAACCATACCACCTTCCCGCATCGGTAGAAATCTCTAGAGATTGATTCTGGAGCGTTTTGTTTTCTGTTTTAACGTCCTTTATATTCTTATCAGAGATCCTTTCTTCATCCCTCATATTTGAAACAGCTTTTCGGAAACGTGGCCTGTCTTCCTCCGGGAGTTTGTTCTCTAAGTCCTCGATGAGATCCAATTGTCTGCCAATGGATCCCTGATTCTTTTCAAGACTTGTACAAGCGAATAGAACGAGAAGAATAAGAAAGGTTCTTTTCATTTTCTTCCTTTCTTCTTTCCCATGGATCCGGCAACTGCCAAAAGCAGACCTCCACCTAAAAGCCAAATCATTCCATCATCGGATTTTTGTTGTGAAGGAACAATTGTTACTTGGCTTGGTTTGTCTGCAGACGAATTAGGTGTGCTAGGCTTAGGTTGTGTTATAGTTACGGTTGCAGGAACCGTTGGAGGCTTAGGCGTTGGATTCGTAACAGTTGGATTTGTGAAAGTTGCGAGAGCAGAATTTTTTATCTTTTGTGCCAACGAAACATTTGCGTCAATGTAACTCCAAGTATTCGGGCCAACCTTACCATCAACTAAAAGATTTCCTCTTTTCTGCAGGGTACGGACGGCAGTCTCTGTTTGACTTCCAAATTTTCCATCTGTTTCCAGTTTGGTTTTGAGAATGTCGTTTACACTTTCTTGTAAAAGTTTAACCCAAGTTCCGCTTGAGCCGTTTGTTAATAATGGTTTAGTACTCATTTCGTTTTCCTCTTTTATTCCTTTTTTTATGGGACTTCTTTTTCTTTCTAGGGATACATGCTATTGGTTCCGGTAAGTCCGGGACAAACTCTGGAGGAGTTGGAACTTCTTTGTATTTATTGTATGCAATAGAAACAAAAGGAGCAATGAACATGAGTAAGCCGAACAAACCTAAACCGAAAAAACCAGGAAAGTTAAATCCAAACCCGGAGACCGTTGTTGAAATATTATTCAGTAAAAAGAAAACTTCTAAACCGTTGCCTAAGATAAAGATCACAAGCCCAGTGATCCAAAGTCTTTTGTTATCTAATGTAAGTTTGCTTTTCATGTTAGTACCTTTGATTCCAAAACTAAAACTGGAAATTTTTGTTTTCCATATTCAACTTTAAGAGTATCTCTAAACTCTTTCCATTCAGATGAATTCCAGCCATGATACAAAGCTAAACAACCTGCAGATGTACCATCAACATACTTGCCTGTGTAACTTGCGTGGATATTAATCCAGAATCGATTCCCGACTGAATCGGTGTAAACCTTATCGGTTGAATCCCAAATCAAATCTTTGTTACCGTCTCTTAGTCCTGAAATTGGAGAAGCTGAGACGAACGCATCTTTTCCGTCATGCAATCCTGATTGATAATAATAAAGACCGGGAAGGATCCTAAAAGCACCGGCGGTAACTTTAGGATTTACCGAATACTTTTTTCCTGGATCCGTTGTTCCTTTCCATGCCTTTGCTTCGTTACCTTTTATTAAAACAAAAAGATCATTCCATTCATTTAGAACATTCTTGTTCTTTGAGATGGTTCCTTTATCTGATAAGGTTGCTCCACGGATGGTCAACAGGGTCCATTTATCAAACTTGAGACCAAAAGAGGATCCATAGTTTTTAAGTCGTTTTATTTCTTCTGTATTTAAACTCATGTGATTACTGCTTCCTAAAAGTATTAATGCCAAAGCAATCCCTCCGGCTATATACACCGGGTTCATTTCCTCTTTCCCTTCTTCTTCCAAAGTTTTTTATATGCAAACCATCCGGCGGATCCAATTACACCTAATGTAAGTATGCTGGTTCCGGCTTCTTTAATCTGATCGATTCCGGTTTGTGAAGTTATATCATTGATCGAAGGAATGATTGGAATATCCGTTCCGTTGTCGTCCATTACATAATAGCGAATGTATTCTTCTGTTACTTGTGGATTGGCAGATTTGAAATCATATAAGAACTGTTCTGCAGAAGGATGGTCTGTTACTAATCTAGTTGCATTGATAATTTGACACCTCTTAGTTGCTCCCTCCGGGAGTGAAAAGGAAACTCTTCTTTTGTCATCACGTTTAACGAAACGATAGTAAGAAGTAAGTCCCCTTGTACTAATTGGTTTATTCCAAGCGGAATACTCTATGACGAACCGGGTTGATCTTCCTGTGTATGCAAATGGTTGAAAACAAATTCCCCAATCTAAAGCCATATTATTCTCCCACCACCTTCTTGTAAAAAAGTGAGAATAGGCTTTTAATCTCTTCTAGCTTCTCATCGATGTGAGATAATTGAGTTTCAACTTTCGAGTTTGTTACAAGGAAATCTGATTCCGCTCTTGCAATGTTTTCTTTGTTCTCATTTATCTTTGCTAGTAAAACTTTTTCGAGTTCTAAGATTTTAATCTTAGTTTCTGTCCTTATGATATAAAGACCAAAAATAGATATGATTGAAATGAATGGTAATAGGTCTTTCAGTAGATCCATTATAAGTGACCCGCCCCTAAACCGGTTCTAGTTGTCATAACTTTGTTTCCTATGTGGCAAACAGCTACGAATGTTCCTAACTTTGGAGACCAACAAACTGAGTACCAGGAACTTCCATCTGTAGGTGTTGCTCGTTGAGTCCAGTTTATACCATCGGGTGAAGTCATGACTTTGTCTGAGCCAGAAATAGAAACCGCAACGAAGATGCCAAGTTTAGGACCATAGCAAACTGATTGCCAACTATTCCCTACGTTTGGCGTTATTCGGGAAGTCCAAGTTATACCATCGGGAGAGGTCATAACTCTGTTTCCTATTCCAGAAATAGAAACAGCTACAAAGATTTCTTTTTCCTCAGACCAACAAACTGATTTCCATGAATTATCAGCAGCACTTGTTCGAATCGTCCAAGTTATGCCATCGGGAGAGGTCATAACTCTGTTTCCTGTTCCATCACTTGAAACAGCTACAAAGATTCCTCTCTTTGGTGACCAGCAAACTGAATACCAACTATTGTCAGCAGCACTGACTTGTGAAGTCCAAGTTATGCCATCGGGAGAAGTCATAACTCTGTTTCCTGTTCCGGATGCAGCTACGGCTACAAAGATTTCGTTTTCCTCAGACCAGCAAACTGAATACCAATTATTATCAGCAGCACTTGTTCGAATTGTCCAAGTTATACCATCGGGAGAGGTCATAACTCTGTTTCCTGTTCCGTTATATGAAACAGCTACAAAGATTCCTCTCTTTGGCGACCAGCAAACTGAATACCAGCCGTTATCAGCGGCACTTGTTCGAATCGTCCAAGTTATACCATCGGGAGAAGTCATAACTCTGTTTCCTGTTCCGGATGCAGCTACGGCTACAAAGATTTCTCTTTCAGGAGACCAACAAACTGAATACCAATTGTTATCAACTAAACCTGATCTTATTATCCAATGATCTGCAAACCATCCTGCAAATGCTTTGATTGCCTCGCTAGTGGATCCGCCTCCGGAGAGAGTATCAATTTGGTCTTGAAGATTTGCTATTGTATCAAGCAGTCCAATAATGTTAGATTGTGAATGGCTGTGAACTTCCGGCGGAAATGAAGTAGGCTTTCCAGTTACTTCATCCCAATCATGACCATGAAGAATTGGAGTGAATGAAGTCGGTTTCCCATTTATATCGTTCCAATCATGGCCATGAGCACTTGGCGGAAATACAGTTGGTTTTCCAGTCAGTTCATCCCAAGATGAAGCTCCACCACCTGACTCACCTAAGTCGGTAATCTCTGCTTTCGTGTGAGTGTGAGGAGTAGGATTGTAATCATCCGGTTTTTCTCTTACTTCTGTCCACAAAGGTTTATTTGCAATAATAACGGGGTTTATCGGATCCGACTTATCGATTGTAATTCCGGTAAGTTCAGAAGCAAAAATGTTTGATAATTTTTCGCTTAAAGCATTTGTAAAGAATGCAAGCCTTTGTTCTAAACCATCGACTTGATCGGTAGAAAGTACTTCAACAAATTGGTGAATGTATAACCTTCGTCCATCCATTGCAGAAGTATCTGGAATTGGATCATATAAGAGATTGTTTATTCTCGAATTTAATAAAGCTAATTCATCGGAAACTGATTCAGCAACTTCATTGATAGCATTGACTAACTCTGTGTAATCGCCATCATCTAAAATCCACCCGGAAAAATCCCTTCCAATTCCTATATCGTCTTTTTGAGTTAGTTGAAAATCTGCCCACTCAAACAAGAAAGGAACCCCGATTACTTCGTATTCAAAGTAATACATGATTTAGAACTCCAAAATAAAACTAAAACGCCCAGAAGCTGCACATTGAGTTTGTTGGATCTTAGGTAAGTATGGAAAAATATAGAGGTATTTATACGACTCTGGATTTTCATAAGTGAAATCTAGAGGTGAAGGAATTATTCCTGATTGAACTAAATACATATCAACCAATTTGGAAACTTTCTGAACGTCTTCTTGCAGAACTAATCGATTCGAACTATATGCCGGATAGTTAGGAACTTCGTTCGTTGGATAGTCTGAAAATTCCGGCATCATGTAATATGCAACCCGATAAGGCATTCTTGGTTCTAATTCATGATCTGGAATTAATGGCAAGTCTTCGTTTGGATCTACTATAATGTCAAAAGTACCTGATCCTGGATCAACTAACTTAGGTTTATCATTATTAAGAAAACTTTCTAAATCATTTGAAAAAACCATTCCAAGAACAATCGGGTTTTCAATCGCTAGCTTTGAACGATAAAAATATGGAGTGATAAGAGGAGTTTTAATTCTAACTTCTTTGGATCCTTGAATCGAAATTTTAGAAATAGAAAAGGCCTCTGTGTACATTGGCCATTCATCAGGTGCAGGACTTTGGCCTTGCCTTCTATAGTCCTGGTTGAATGAGAAAGGATGATTGACTACTTTAAACATAGAATCAATATCCTTTATTTCAATTCTTCAAAAAGAAAACCAACGGCAACTTCTCCCGGTTGAATTGCTCGTGATCGTGCTGTAAGAGAAACTCTTAGGTCATGGAGGTTGGAAAGAACTGGTTTCTTTCCAGGGAAAGGAAACATATTAAAAGCTGGAGCTCCTTTTGGAGCACCGGCAACAGAGAGTTCTAATTGTCCTTTGATAATTGGATCATCTTTAAAAGAATCACTTGTAACATTTATCAAACAATCTTCTAAAGAGAATTCACTGCCAGGAATACGACCTTCTTTGTATCTAACAATCATTCCGTGGATTCTTCCGCGTTTATTCATAGGGTTTTTGATTGCGATAGCTTGATCATTAGTTTTTCCTGCTGCAATGACATTTTCAACAATACCACCCATGATAGTGAAGGGATTCCGTTTTGAATTCTCTTCTGATTCGCCTTCTTCGAAAAGCATACTAACGGAAATATCTCCTGCTTGAATTGGTATACCTACGGAAGTTAGAAAAATTTTTACTGTATGTTCTGAATGAAGAGGAGGTTTTTTTCCTGAGAACGGAAACAGATGAAAGCCTGGAGATCCTTTTGGAGCACCGGCAACAGAGACTTGAAGATCCCCATAAATGACTTTTTCATTTTTGAAAGAGTCAGACTCTATTTCGATTAAACAATTTTCTAATGAATATTCACTTCCAGAAATTATTTTGTCTTTGTATCGGACAATCATTCCATGAAGATACCCTGTTTCATTGGTAGGGTTTGTAAAAGAAATTGCTTCCTTTCGAGCGTTCAGTGCTACAGGTGAAGATATACCCGATAACAATGTGAAAGAATTTTTACCTTTAGATTCTGTTTTCATTTTAATGCCTTTTTGTATCGGACAATCATTCCATGAAGATACCCTGTTTCATTGGTAGGATTTGTAAAAGAAATTGCTTCCTTTCGAGCGTTCAGTGCTACAGGTGAAGATATACCCGATAACAATGTGAAAGAATTTTTACCTTTAGATTCTGTTTTCATTTTAATGCCTTTAGGTAAAAATTATTTTTCGGTTTTAAACTCTACGGTTAGAGCGTTAAGAACCAATAGGTGGTCAACAAGGGCTTCACCGACTCCATCTGGATGATCTGCGGTAACTTCTAAGGCATCCGATGCGTTGATGTTCAATGGAAGGCGAAGAATTCCCCTTTCATTTTCTAGGTTATTGTTTTCGGAAGCAAGTGCGAGAACACTTACGTCACCGTTTCCAATTCCAGTTCCAAATCGTTTTGGAAAAATGAGTTTAGGAAGTGGTTCAATGAAACTTTTCGCAATAGGTTCGCGAACAATCTCTTTATTGAATCGGAATTCGAATGCCAATTGATTAATCAACTGGTAAGCGTCTTCGTATACGCTGAATTGAGGCGTTCCAGCACTTAGATCAAGAGGCTTGAACTCAGGCCCAAACAATTCTAACTTGAAAGCCAGAATTTTTCCTTTTTGCGAATCCAAAGGGTTTTTTCCTTGGATGTTGTACTTTGCGTACTTTGAGTAACCTTTTGCCCCTTCGTCATTGGCAAAAAATTTCAACTTTCTCTCGCCGGAAACCAATCTGACTACTGAGTATTTCTCAGAGATGATTCCGCCTTCTTTAATGATTGAACTCACTACATTTGATTGTTGTTTATCAAATGCGGGTCGTTTTGTTTGTAATGGTGGTGTTACCATGTTTTTTACTTCTCCTTAATAAGAGTACTTTTTTTGTTTTTGTTAGGTGTTGAAAATTTCATCACCATAATTACCGGAAAGATCGAAGACATCCGCTGAATCTTCTGCATCTACCAGGTCTTGTTGCGTAACAGAATCAGATTCACCAGCTAACTGACGTTGTTCTGGCTGTTTGAATTCAATTTGTGATAGCGTTTCACGAACTCGTTTTTCAACTTCATTATTCATGACTTGCTCGAGTTGTTCTGTTGTTACAGTTTGTCCATCGACCGCACCGGATCCCGATAAAAGAGTTTGTACCGATGCTGGCATATTATCTTTTACTTTTGGAATGTTGAGGATTGATACAAGAGCAGCAGCTCCAAGTCCGGCTTGTCCACCGGTTCGAATTGCATTGTCTTTAATCGATTTTCCGAATTTCACTGAAGCGGCAAAAAGAACGGATGTGACACCTGCCGGAGCAATGCCCGGATATTTGTCAGCACCGATTTTTTGTACCGCATCGGACTTGCTTAAAGCCCTTGAGCCGAAGAAAGCCGCTCCTGTCGTGAACGCTAGTTTGAATGCTTCAATGTATTGTTTATCCATTGCGTTAAACCTTCTTGCTTACGATTCGTTTCACGGCTTCTTGAGCACGTTTTTTGATAGATAAGGCTTTCTTGTAAGGAATGAGTTTTGCTTCGATCCGCTTACTCCAATCCTTGACTCTTTCCTCATATCGTTCCCAAGAAGCTGCTGAAGCTTTTGCTTTCGGCTGTTTTGGTTTTTTAGGAAGTTTTGGTTTCTTCATCTTCGTTTATTCCCTTTTAAATATTGTGACCCTACCAAAACTACGCCCAATCCACCTAACATCCAATACATAGTTGTATCCTTACTTTCCTGTTTAACTGGAGTTTGTGGTTGAGTGATTGTTTTGATGAGTTCTTCTAATGATTGCGTTGATGAAAGGTTACGACTTGCAACGGCTGTCCTAACCGGAGGAGGAGGAGGTGCAACTTGCCTTGTAGTTTGAACGGCTGTTTTTTGTGGTGGTGGTTTTATCGAAACAGTTGTTCTGTTCGGATTTGTCATACTGTTCTGTCCGGTCGTGAATAATTGACTCACTAATGGAAGTGCAAAACCCGCACCTGGAATAACCGTATTGAGAGCTGCGCCGGCAGCCGGAGAAGAGATTAAAGAAGAAAGAGAACTGAGATCGAAACCAAGATTCTCTCCGTAAGGTAAACCGTCCATATTGAACCACTCATTTGTATTAGGATTTAAAAAGCCGGTTCCATCGTTCAAATAGTACATTCCGTCGTTTGCGGTGTAACCATTTGCGTCTTGGTATCCGATTTCATTGTATGATGAAGGCTGTGATGTTTCTCCGAAAGGTGAACCGTCCATGTTATACCATTCTTCAGTTTGCGGATCCATATAACCGGATCCATCGTGCAGATAGTACATTCCGTCACTTGCAGTATAGCCTTGCTCGTCTTCATAACCAGGTTGAGAAGGATCACCAGCTTGTTGTTCTTCTTGCTGTGCTTGGCCTCCACCTGGACCCATTCCTTGCGCTAAATTTGAAACTAAATTCAAACCAGTATCTAGAACAGATGTTGCTACCTCTCCGATTTTAGTTCCTACTTCACCTATCTTCTGCATGTGGGTGTCCACTGCTTTGCCGATATTACTTCCAATCTTGCCGATGTTTTTTCCTACACTGGAAATGCTCTTGCTGATACCAGAAGTATCGATTTTTGGCATTTTGATTTTAGGGATTTGAAGTTTAGGAAGTTTAAACTTTGGAAGTTTAATTTTCGGTAAAGATACTTTAGGTAAGGAAATCTTTGGGAATGATAGCTTAGGTAATTTGAAACCACCTTTAAAGAATCCTAACTCGTAGGAACCTTCTAAGGTAACGTGACCTAAATCACGAGGAACGGAAACTCCCGCAAGTGTTCCATCTAAGTTTATGTGAAAGTATGTCTCTGGAGAATCGGCTCCAAGATTTTTGTCAGTTACACAAAACGAACATCCAAGAAGAAATCCATTCTTTCCAGTGTGCCATATAACACCGCTATCATCTTGGAAAGAGTCGTGAACCTCTTCTGTTCCAAAATTGCTTTGAACATACTTCTCATAGAAAGGTGAGTAATGATAACCAACGGCATGGTCTCCATCTAAAGAAACGGAATACTTTTTTCCAATAGTATCGTTTCCTAAAAGAACATGGGTATTCGTCCTTTCAAGGAAGCGTAAGTCTCCTGGTTTAGATTCGTTTCCCTCTAGTATATACAATTGAGCTTGTGCCATTCAAAAGCACATAACTCAATTATAGAAAAAAGTGAAACGATAAAATCATCTAACTCTTCTTATGTTACATTTGATACATTTAATACAAAGTATACATTCACTAATTTGTATACAATGGCTGAAATGTTACTCATAAAAATATTTTGAGAATCCCGCCGGGAATGGGTGCTTTCCGTACTCATTGTGTGGGTAAGTAGGATCAAACGGTGTCCAGTAATCGGAATTCGTTAATTTATATTCGATATAGATATGGTGTGGCGTTTCGTTTCTTCCAACTACAAGAACACGGTAGTCATATTTTCGTGGTCTTCCGAAAAGTTTCTCTATATGGTTTTGAAGCATAAAGTAACTTAGAGAAAGAATTGTTCTATCATCACAATCAAAAGGGTGTCCAGTCCCGGAGAGAGCAATTGAAACACGAGGACGATTCAAAAACTCAATGAAAAGCGGATCCTTTACATAGGTTTGCTCTCGTACGAAATTATAAAATTCAACTGGATCTAATGTAGACAGAAGGATGTTGAATTTGTTTTTCTCTAAAAGATCAGTGGCGTATTCCTTCGCCAATCTAAAGACGTGTTTAACGGTCTCCTGATAGTTCTCTAAGGGTTTGGTTGTAAGTTTTGTTTTCCAAGGTAAGTTCATAAGAACATCCCTTGGATATTAAGAGGATTTATGTCAAGGTGGAGAGTTTAGGATTTAGGAGTTTTATTTCTCTTCTGAAAGAATTTATGAAGAAAGTTTATAAATCCCCCGTTATCCAATTTCAAATTTACATGAAGTCCGTTTATTTTGTCAGTGATCGAGGATAGAGTTTTCTTTGTATCCAATATCCCTTTTTCAACATATCGAACATGATCTTCATTGAGTCCCTGAGTTTCTTTCAGTTTTTCCAGTTGTGTATCTGCTTGGACTTGTACCCGATCGATTGCAACTAACAATGTGGCGGTTTCCCTCATCGTCAATGATATGGAATTTTGTTTGTTGTCTTTATCCATTGAAAGGCAATCCTTGCTCGGTCGCTTTTTGCAAAACTATTTCTCTCTGTTTCAAGAGTTTACTTTTCCTATCGTTAACATAATTTAGGTTGTCTATGACAGTGGACAACTCCTTGTCCACTGCACTAATCTCACCATCAATGTTATCCAATTGTTTTTTCCATATTGGTTTTAGATTATTAGATTCCATATACGCCTTTCCCGGATCAACCACTTTGAGTGCTACCATTGGCTTCTCCTTGGGTTGCATTTGTTTCCACAGATTTAACATCTGTTCCAGCCGTTCCCTGGTTGGATTCACCTTGAGGATTTGCATCGTTGCCAGAAACAGGATTAGATTCAATGTTCGGTTTAGGTTCCTTCGTTTCATTGTTTAGATTTTCCCTGATAGTCTCTGTCATTGATAAGCCAAGACTTTTTAGTTCTTCCTGAAAAGACTCATCATCCACCAACATTGGTAATTGGAGAGTCGTTTTGAAATTGAATATATAGCACCACTCAAGCCATACGATTGCCTGAAGGATCTTAATTATATCCCAAGTTGACAAAGGTTTCTCTCCTTCGCTCTGTGCATCCTTTAGAGCCGCTTCAAATAGATTTATGTTTGAATCCGACCTAACTCCTTTATCTCTAAACTTTTCCGCTAGTTTCAAATAATCTTTCATCTTGTTTCCTCCGATGAATCTACTTTATTCTTTGAATAAATGCTTCCTCTGGTGACGAATTCACCGTTAAGTCTGAGAGTTCGTTGACACTGCTCGAAAGTTCCTCTCTCAAAAACATGATCGAATATGTAGGCTTCGAATTGTTCCTCGCCATCAATGATTTCATCTAACTTCTCTAAACGGACTGGTGGTTTCATTTTGTTAGTTGCAATGAGTGAAGTTCTTCTTTGATAATGGAAAGAATTCTCACTTCATCTTCCAGTTTGGAAATTTTCTTTTCGATCTTTTGAAGAATAAAGGATGTATTGGCTCTTAGGTTTCTAAGAGCATTAAATCTTTCTGGGTTCATAGGTACTGAGAAGTTATCCATAAGTTTAGTACAAACTCTGACAATCATCTTCATTCGTTTAAATCTCTTTATCTTTTTTTTGTGCGATTCAATTCTAGATTCAATAGGACGCATGTTTAACCTCTCTTAACCCAATAATCCAAAACATCGATGACAACCATCGTAACGAATAGGAAGAATATCCAAAGGCAAGTGTCCCAATTTTTAAAAGTACCAAAGGCAAGATTAAAACAAATGAAGGTGAGAGCCAAAGAAGCACTAGCTAACCCTAAAACTTTCATCCAGTTTTTCATTATTCGTAACCTATTAGTATTTCGAAGCGTTGACCAACTCGATCTTTATAGAACTTCTCTTTACGCTTTGAACATTTTCTTAGAGTTGTAAAAATTTTATAGAAAGGAGCGTCTAGAAATATAAGTAAAAGCAGTTCTTTACTGTCTGGTATTTGAAAATTCCCTCCAAGAAACCTAGTATCATATTCAATAAAGGATTCGGTAAGTTCTTCTCTTTTGATCCGAATCACTTGAATTAAATTTGCAAACTTACATACAATTGTATTTGGATCGGGCTTCCTGTCTTGGTACCCCAACTTAAAATAATAATTCTGAAATTTGATTTTGTTCTTTGTGTATTCTTTAGAAAGAACCGGATCGTTTCTCAATTCCCGAGCTGTCTTTTTGGTTTCTGGACTGTTTGTTCTCATTTAGATTTCCTTATCTTGTTAGCAAAGAACCATAAATGGCAGTATTTAGAAGTTTGTTAGAGGCTTCGTTGAAATGATCTTCACAAAGCAAACGTCCTTGATATTCATACTCAGCGAAGCTGTCACATAACTTGCAGAAGTCCGGCATTTTGATTTTAGGAACTAGGTTTGTATGTAGATCACGGTTCTTCATTTAAAATCTCCTTATACAACTTGTGAAACTTTTCCTGATTTTTATCCCTTTCTTCTAGAATTCTAACTTCAGTTTGCGACAAAACAGATGAGAGAAAATTTTCAGAAGTGCCAGAGTATCGCAAATAATAAGCGTTTACACTAATTTCGAATTTAAAATATAAACCAGAAGTTTTGTTTATCTCTCTTAACCTTTGAATTGATTTGAGTTGATCCTCAACAGAACTCAAATCCCGGACAATATCGATAAGAGTTTCCACTCGCTTAATTCGTGTTTCTAAAATTGAATTCATCTTACTTTCTCCTGTTAGCGTTTTTCGGAAAATAATGTCTCTGATGTCTCTTTGTCTCCTACCTTCTTTACCAAAAAGACTCTATGGTTTTTATCGATTTTTGTTCTTATGAAGCCCATTTTCGATAAACCTCTTCCAATCCATCTAGTATCTAGCTTAAATGTTGGATGTTTTTCGTGAATAAAGAGATAGATGTCAGTTGCACTTAGCTTTGCATGACTTTTGTTTTTTTCATCAAACTCTTCAAGAGAAATAGGTCTAAAATACTTTAAAATCACCTCATACTCGTTATTTGAATATTCATACTGAAGGTTGTTCTCTTGAATTTGCTTTTGTTCACTACTGTTCCAATGGATTTGGTTCCAGCGTGTTGATTTATATAAATGGAAGACTTGAGACCAAAATCTTTCTATTGGGATTTTCTGAAACTTGTCTATTTCAATTGGTTTTAACAGAGAGAAGATGATGTATCGTCTATTTCCAGTATCATCAACTAAGAATTCTACTTTGTTGCAAGCGGCGATAAAGCTAGAAATCCTTTTGAAATGCTGTGCATTTCTTCCGTATGCGGCTCTTTCAAAAGATCCTTTCATAGAAAAGAAGTCTCTTACTTCGGCGGCTTCTTTCTTATTCGTGATTTTATCAATTTCGTCAAATAACCAAATCCAGATTTTGGAAGCGGCAACAGAAGCGTCTTTACTTTTGAAATCAGTGGGAATTCGTGAGTTGTAGTAAGGCCTGAGTTCTTTAGGAATTAATCCATTTATAAAAGTACTTTTGTACCAGCCTTGGTTTGATTGAATTGTTAAGCAATGTTCGTTGACAAACTCACCATCGCTAAAAAGTGAATAGACTGCACGAATGCACCACTTCTCAAAGTAACTTCTAAAATCTAGTTCATTCGATACTTTTATACATGAACAAACTTTCCCGATCCAATCGGTCTTTTTGTCCCATTTCTCTAGATTATTGAAATAATCTTTGATTGGATGATAAGTAGGGATTACTGAAGAACTGAGAAGGGAGAGAAGGTTGTCTTTAGAAGCATACTTATACTCTTTCTGTTTTTTTACAAAAATCCAAAGATCGTTAAAATCTCGGTCACTCCATTGAATAAAATTTTTAGAGTTAGTTGGCCTATGTTCTAATGATTGAGAGATTTCATTAAAGCGTAAACTTACATTCTTTTTTAAATAATTTTCTAACTTGTGAACTTCTCCATCAATATCAATTTTATCAGAAGGCTTTTGCTCTTTAGTAGTGTTGACGTTCTCGTCTACTATCAGTTCAATTTTTCTCTTTCCGATCGAATTCGCTACCGAAAGGCTTAGGCTATCCATATATTTGCTTTCGATGTGTTTCTTTGCCGTCACTGCTCCTGGTCCAGATAAACCAAAAACCACCTTACTCTCGTTTAGTTTTACTAAACGCATTTCTTTGAAAATTCTTTCGTAGTAAATGGCAGGAACTATCTTCTGTAATTCTTTTTTAATTTGGTTTTCTATTTGTTCAGACATAGTGAAAAACTTTTGCTTCCTTTAAATCGATTTTGATTTCTTCAAACCAGTCCGACAAACAGTCCTTACACATATCGTATTGATACAATTGAACATTTGAAGCCCCGCATTTTTTGCAGGACTCAGGGTTTTCTTTTTCTTTCTTTTTAGGTTCATTTTTTTCTATATTAATCATTATGCACAAATCTTGTCTAAACGTCTCGTAATGGATGAACGATCCAATGAAGAGTGAAGGTAGGTTCTCGCTATCACCTCAGCGGTGTTCCCTGCAAATTCCGCAACGGCTCCTATATCGTTTCCTTCTCGAATCATGTCTGTTATGAAAGTATGCCGGAACAGGTGAGGGTAAATATCTCTACCAAGATATTTCTTACCGATAATGGAAATGATTTTCCAAATTGCGTGCGGTTTGTACTGGATCTTGTTTACTGTTTCAAATAAGAAAACATAGCCACAAAAGGTTTGTCTGATTTGATGAAAGAGGGAAATCGGAATAACAATGTTTCGTCTCTTTTCGTTTTTTCCTAGTAACTTAATTTCAATTAGGTTGTTGTCTAATGGACGGCAGTCCTTTAATTTAATACTTACTAAATCCCCAGCTCTTGCACCTGTTGTCCAAAGGAAAAGTGATATTGCTTTTTGACGCGCTGTTCCAAATTTATTGATCCTTTGAATCTCTGCGAGTGTAAGTAAATCAGCTTCACTAACTCTAGTTCTTGGAACTTTGATAGGGAAGACTTGATTTAACTCTTTCCGAAAGGCATCGATATACAAACCTAACTCAGTCCCGATGGTTGCCTTTTTCATTGCTCGAAAAACAGAGTTTTTGTCGTCCCTAAGAGTTGCGGATTTTATTCCTAAATTTTTGCGTTCTTGTAAAAAATTTAAAAATCTTCTAGGTGTTATCGTCTCACCTTTGTTCCACGTAAGGAATTTAGTTACGCGATATTGGTCACGTGTAGTGAGAAGTTGTAAACTATCAGATATTATGTGAGGTTCGATTGATCTTATCATGTTTTTTTTGGGGATAAGATCGGAAGGAGATTAAGAAGTTCTAAATTTGATATTTTACGGGAAATGGCCTCTAATGAGACATCATTCGGTCAATGCCTGGCGGGTCTAGTTCCCCACCCTAAATCGGGTGGGGATAATGATATCTCCAGTGTACCCAAAAAAAACCCCCAGATAATTCCCATTTTAAACTATTCCAATTGACGAAATCTTTCGAGTTTCATTATTTAACCAAAAGGTTAATTAGCTAAATGGTTAAATTAGAACATCCGGAAGAATCACTCAATTCTACCTTTCAAGCCCTAGCTGATCCTACTCGTAGGCAAATCCTAATGCAGTTAGTTTCTGGTGAGGCGACAGTTCTGCAATTAGCAGAACCATTCCAAATGAGTTTACCTGGCATTTCGAAACATATCAAAGTTTTAGAAAAAGCAGGATTGATCGAAAGGGGAAAATCCGCACAGTACAGGCCTTGCCGCTTAAAAGTTGAAGCGTTAGAAGAAGCAAACCAATGGTTACTACATTACAAGAAGTTATGGGAAGATAGATTCGATAGACTCGATTTATATTTAAGCGAGTTACAACAATCAAAAGGAAAACAAAACGATGTATAATCAAGAAGTTATAGTTACATTAGAAGAAAAGATAATTCGTATGGAGCGAACTTTTAATGCTCCCTTAAAACTTGTTTGGGAAGTTTGGACTAATCCACTTCACCTAGAAAAATGGTGGGGACCAAAAGGATTTACAAATCCAACTGTTGAATTTGATTTCAAAGTCGGTGGATCGTATAGAATTGTTATGCGATCTCCTGACGGAGTCGATTATCCAGTCACGGGTAAATTTTTAGAAATAACTCCTTATCAGAGTTTTGTTATGACTGATTTGGTTGATGAACATCCAGATGAATGGGTGATAGAAGTTCAAAAAATGGCCGGTGTTTCTGGAGATCGTTCCAATTTAAATTCAAAGTTAAGAGTCTTATTTGAAGAATTAAATGATATTACGAAAGTAGTTTTACTTACAGAATTTTCTAACAATCAAATTCGAGATGGATATGTTAATTCGGGAATGAAAGAAGGTTGGTCACAAAGTTTTGAAAAAATTGAGTCAAATGTTTTACCAAATCCCAATGAATTGGTTATCGAAAAAAAATTATTTCATCCTATTGAGAATGTTTTTGCTGCGTTTGCTGACAAAACAAACATAAATATATGGTGGGGACCAAATGGATTTATTACCACTACACAAACTAGAGAATTTAAGGTAGGTGGTAAATGGATTTATAATATGTTGGGCCCAGATGGAACTAATTATCCAAATTTAGTCCAATATAAAGAAATTAGAAATTGTGAATATATTGAATATTTACATGGTTCGGGAAATCCATTAAAAGATGATAATTTTTTAGTAAAGATTTGGTTTACTTCCAATCAGGAAAACCAAACAATCATTAAAATGAAAATGACATTTCCAAATACAGAAACTAGGAATTCAGTAGTAGGTTTTGGTGCCATTGAAGGAGCACACCAAACATTGAGTAGACTAAATCTGTATTTAAATTAATCTGAAATTAATAACTAGATAGGAATATAAAAATGACAAGTGCCAATTTGTGGGAAGAATTAAAAAAAGCATTAGCAGGATCTGAAGAAGATTATACGGAAGTAAGTCTTCGAAAAGCAATCTTCCTCTTGTCAGTTCCAATGATCTTAGAACTCGTGTTAGAATCAGTTTTTGCTATCGTTGATATTTATTTTGTAGGGACACTTGGTGCTTCAGCAGTTGCTACTGTTGGCCTTACTGAAACCTATTTATTTCTTTTATATGCAGTTGCTATGGGATTATCATTTTCGGTGACTGCTATTGTCGCAAGGCGAATTGGAGAAAAGGAAAAAGACAAAGCTGGAATCGCAGCAATTCAATCTATTTGGATTGCAATCCTATCATCACTTCCATTCGCAATTGCAGGAATTTTCTATTCGAAAGAACTTTTGGCACTTATGGGTGCAGACGAATGGGTTTTAAATGAAGGATATCATTACATGCAATGGATGTTAGGTGGAAATATCATTGTGGTATTATTGTTTTTAATCAATGCAGTTTTCCGTGGCGCAGGTGATGCAGCAATTTCAATGAGAGTTTTGTGGATAGCCAATGGATTTAATATCATTTTAGATCCAATTTTTATATTTGGATGGGGGCCTGTTCCTGCGTTTGGAATTACAGGTGCAGCAATTGCGACAAACATTGGAAGAGGAATTGGTGTTTTATTTCAATTATGGCTTTTATTCAAAGGTGGAAAACACATAAAAATTCTAAAATCTCACCTAAAGATTGAATGGGAAACAATTTCAGGAATATTAAAAACATCACTCGGTGGTATCGGACAAATGATTGTAGGTATGACATCATGGATTTTCATAATGAGAATTTTATCTGAGTTTGGAAGTCAAACTGTTGCTGGGGCTACTATTGCACTAAGAACAATGATGTTTACTATGATGCCGTCATGGGGTATGTCAAATGCAGTCGCAACTTTGGTGGGACAAAACCTAGGTGCTGGAAAACCGGACCGCGCAGAACAATCTGTTTGGGTTACTGGCTTCTGTAACATGGGTTATTTGATATTGGTTTCTATTGTCTATTTTTTCTTCAGCGAAAATATCATTGGAATATTTACAACAGACAAAACCGTGATTTCTATTGGTGCTGAATGGTTACGTATCGTTTCTTACTCATATTTTGTTTATGCATGGTGGATGGCGGCAAGCCAAGCATTTAATGGAGCAGGTGATACAATGACTCCAACAAAGATCAATATTGTCTTTTTTTGGATCATTCAAATTCCTCTGGCGTATACGCTGGGAAAATATTTTAACTTTGGGTACAGTGGTGTTTTTTGGGCGATGATGATTTCTGAAACATCGGTAGGGATATTTACTCTTTGGTTATTCACAAAGGGTAAATGGAAAGAAATGAAAATCTAACATTTCAAAGGTGAACGTAAATGAAAGTGAAAACTCCATCAAATATTGATGAATATATACAAACTTTCCCTGAGGAAATTCAGAATATTTTATCTAAAGTAAGAGAAATCATAAAAGAAGAAGTCCCGAATGCTAAGGAGGCCATTCGATATGCAATCCCAACTTTTATCCAAAATGGAAATATTGTCCATTTTGCAGCCTTTAAAAGTCATTTAGGATTTTATGCTTTGCCCTCAGGGAATCTTAAATTCCAAAAAGAAATTTCAAAGTATAAAATTGGTAAAGGTTCCATTCAATTTCCTTTTAATGAACCATTACCGATTGAATTGATTCGTAAAATTGTAAAGTTTAGGGCGAAAGAAAATGAAAACAAAATCAAACTAAAAGATCAAAAAAAAAAGACTTCAAAGACAAAAAAACCAATATCGAAGAAATTCTAAAATCAGATTTACTGATTCTTTCTCATTCCTACTTTCTGTTTTAATGAATTTGATTCGTATTGTAGTTCAAAGAATCAAATATATTTAGATTTACAAAATAAAAATATTAAAAACGATGAGCCATCTGTTTTTATAAATGAGTAGCATAGATGGAGTTTGAAAATCAAAGCATACTATATTTATGGAATAGTCGTGTTTTGTTTGCTACAAATAGTATGCAAACGGATTTTCATTCGCATTATGCTGCAACACTTGCAATCTCCCTAAAAGAAAATATAATCATAGAAACTGATGCAGGCAAACAGGAATATAGAGTCGCTTTAGTAGGTCCAAATACATACCATCGAACTCTTTCACCGGGTGTGGAAATGGTTGCGTTGTTGATTGACCCCGAAACTTATGAATTTGGTTCTATATCAGAATCAATTTCTTCTGGTGAAATAAAATCATTAGAGATTCAAAGATTTCTGCCTTTAATGGAATCATTATGGTCTTTATATTATGGAAATTTAAATGAAATTGAAGCAACCAAACTTCAATTAAACTTATTAAGAACAGTTTATCCTTTTGAAGATTTAAAAACTTCTATTGATCCAAGAATTCAAAAAATTGCTAAAAAAATTCGATTAGAAATTCCAAGTAGTATACGAATGAAGGAAATAGGAAAAGATTTTTCAATTTCGGAAGATCGATTGATCCGTTTGTTTAAAGAAAATTTGGGTATCCCACTTCGTAGGTATTTATTGTGGGTGAGAATTCTACGTGCAGTGAAAGAAATAAAAGCAGGTAATAACCTAACGGACGCTGCACATGCAGCAGGTTTTTCAGATTCAGCTCATTTTTCACGAACCTTTAAGGAAAATTTTGGATTCACACCATCATTATTTTTTGGACATCTCAAAACAACAGACGTTCGATTTTGTGAAACTTACGATATTCCATGATTTTTTTTTAAAATCACGGAATCATTCAAGCAGAGACTCATAGATTTTGGTATTCTCTTTTTCGAACAGGGAAAAGAATACCAATGCCACTAACAATAGAAAGAGGATTATTTTCCAAACTCTCCTCGAAATTTTCAAAATTAAATTCAGATTCTATTAAGATTCCATCTTTAGAAGACAAAGCAGGATTTTTAAAAGCCCAAAAACTTGCCTATGAATGTGTAACAACAATAGAAAAGGAAATGAAACCGGGTTGGACTGAAAAACAAACAACGAAACGTATGGATGAATTTTTGCGAGACCATGGAGTAAAAGTTTTTTTACATAGACCCTTCGCTTGGTTTGGTGAACACGCGAGGTTTGATGGATACAAACGATTCACACAATTCCATCCAGGAAAAAAAATTTTAAAAGAAGAAGAATCATTTATCTTAGATGTATCCCCAGTAGTTGAGGGTTATATCGGTGACATTGGATATTCGTCTTGTTTAATCAATAATTCCGAACTCAAAGAAGGTATGGAATATCTATTAAAACTTCGTAAAGAGATACCTCATTATTTTAATTCATCGATGAACCCATCTGAAATTTGGTGGAAAATTGATTCCGATGCCAAACTTGCAGGATTTGATAATGTACATGCATTGTATCCTTTTGCAGTATTAGGTCATAGAGTTTATAAAGTGAATTTACCAAACGTATCCTTCCCATTGTTACCTATTAGTTTTGCAAGTTGGTTTAGTTTACAAGGATCGTATGAATTTTTATCACACAAAGTACTTCCGGAACTATTAACTCCAAATCATGAAGGAGATAAAATTGGAATCTGGGCAATCGAACCACATTTAGGAAAAGGAAAAACTGGTTTTAAATTTGAAGAAATTTTGGTAGTGGAAAAAGACAAAGCATACTGGTTAGACGACGATGTCCCCCATGTCAAAAAATTTAATGTATAAGGAAAAGTTATGGATCATATAAATATTTTCAACAAATTCAAATGTCTCATCGTTCTCTCGTTTTTTGCATGCAATACGAATAATATCAAAATTGGGAATGCATACCAACTTGGAAAAGTACCGGATTCAATAGTACACGTAACACGACAAGATCCTTTTTTAAACAATCTTAATGTTAGTTTTCCAGATTTACCTGGACATGATGATCTTATCTTCGATAATAAAAATCAAATTGCATTTGCATCCGGAATGGATGGATGGATTTGGAAATTAGATTTTAAAACTAAATCTGCAGAAGCATGGGTAAAAACTCCTGTGAATCCAGCAGGTTTGCAATTTTCAAACAAATCTAATGAATCAATTTTAGCATGTGCATCGAGACTTGGTGGTGAAAAATATGATACTACCAGCGAGGTTGGTTTATATGAAATCAATATCAAAAATAAATCAGTCACACCGTTAGTATTGCGTTTACCTAAATTAGAATCTACTGAGTTTGAAACGGTTTATCCAGAATCAAAAAGGCCAACGTATTCACTTCCAAACTTAAACGAAAAAAATGGTCGGCCTTTCTCTTTATGTAATGACTTAACTGTTTCAAAAGATGGAAATCGTATTTACATTTCAGAGCCATTTGAAAGCACCAATGCCGCGATGGGAAGTGGGGCAGTTCCAGAAGCAATAGGACTTTATCCCCATGGCAAACTTTGGATGTTTGATAGAAAACGAAATACAGTATCTCTTGTAATGAATGGATTTACCTTTGTTGATGGAATTATCATTGCAGACCACACAACTTCAAAAGAAGAATCTGTAATCATTACTGAAACTACAAAATTTAGGATTATCAAAGCATATATAAATGGAAAAGAGGAAGGTAAGTTTGAAGTTCTATTCGAAAATTTACCTGGACTTGCTGATGGGTTAGAGCGTGATTCCAAAGGTAGAATTTGGGTAGGTATCATCAAACCTAGATCTGGACTTATTAATTTTGTTCATAACAATCCTTGGATAAAACCTTTGTTGTTATCGATTCCACAAAAAGTCTTACCAATTGCAAAAAAAACTGGAATCTTGTTACTCGATCCAAGTGGTAAAAATGCTTTATATTATGTAATGCACGATGGTTCTAAAATCAAAGATATATCTGTGGTCGTTCCCAATTTGGATACCCTCTATTTTCCAACATTTGACAAGTCCTCCAAAGGATTATTTTCCATACAAACCACAAGTTTGATGTTAGGTGAATAAAGTTATGAAAAAAATCCAAGAAAGTATTCCTTTATTACTAAAATCACATTATTCTAAGAGTATATGGTTAAATTTTTTCATATTCCTATGTTTCTCATGCAGAACACCGGAAGTTCATTTTAAAAACCAAATCAAAGATCCAGTAGACCTTCCTTATAATGCTTTGGTTGAATCAATCAAAGCAGAAGGTGATCCGATCAAACAATACGCCTCCATCGATGGGACAGATTTACCAGCACAAGATGAAATTTTAATCCAAGAAGATTTAGGAAGAGCCTTTGTTGCTTCTATTGATGGTTGGATTTGGAAGGTGGATTTAAAGGCAAATGTGGCGGAACGATTTGTGGAAACTCCACTTTTGCCTGGAGGAATGGTCTTTCATCCAAAAAACAAAAACATCATATACATGTGTTTATCGCGAGGCAAACAACACAATACAAACCTTACTACTCAACCAGGTATCTACGAATTAACAATATCATCGAAACAAATTCGAAAAATAGGAACTCGCGTACCATTCACTGATAAATCCATAGAACCCCCGAAGGATCAAATTGGTATTTTTTATCCGAAAGGTAAAGAGACCAAAATTTCAATGGATTTGTTAAATGAGACTAACAGTAGATATGTGGAAAAAGCAGATGACTTGGCCATTAGTAATGATGGTGAACGAATTTATTTCACCGAGCCTTATGACCATCCGAATTCCATTCTCGGAGTCAGTATTCAATCTAAACAAGAAGTACTTACTTTAGGAAGAAACGGTCATCTTTGGAAATATGATCTAAATGATAATACTGTCAGTTTGATCGCCTACCAATACACATACTTAGATGGAATTTTATTAGAATATTCGGAGAAAGAAAACGAGAAAGAAACATCCATCTTGTTAAATGAACTATCCAAATCGAGACTTATACGATTGCACCTAACAGGGGATAAAATTGGTAAAGATGAAGTTGTGATTGAAGGACTTCCTGGTTTTCCGGATGGAATGGACAGAGATCCTCAAGGTAGAATTTGGATTGCAATCCCGGTAGAGAGATCGAAACTCATCACTTGGTTGCATAAACATCCTTTTTGGAAAAAACTAGTTCTTTATATACCAGAAAAGTTACAACCTGTATCTAAAAAAACAGGCATTATTGCACTATCACCTAACGGAACTAAGCCTATTTACTATTCAGTTCACGATGGATCTTTATTTTCATATATCATTGTAGTTGTTCCTGGAAAAGATAAATTATACTTAGCAGTTTATCAAGATGGATTCAAAGGATTCGTTACGATGCCTTACCCTAACAATATTTAGTTGAAATTTGGTGTGCCTCGCAATGGATTTTCAGATTAGGATCCAATCTAAAAAGCGATCCCGCTCTCCGTTCCAATCTTTCCCCAATGGGAAAGGATTTCCACTTCGATCGGTGGCAGGAATTCTCCTGAGACTAAAAAAGTTCCCAATCGAAATATGAACTATTTGTGATTATTTTTTTTTAATATCAGGAATGAAATTTCCTTTTGAGGAGAAAAGTGTTTTATGGAATCCATTGGGTGGCGGGTCTAGTTCCCCACCCTAGATCGGGCGGGGATACCTAAATCTTATCGTGTACCACAAAGCTCTCTCCGCTGTTCGGACATCCTGTCCTCACTGCGCTCCGAGGCACGGCGTCGCTAAGTCGAAAGACATCGTGGCTTTCTTACTGTAACATTCGTTCCCTATGGGTCACTCATGTTCCAGCTCGCGCCACTGTTCGAGTCGATTGGTTTGCATTGAATGTTTGGATTGTTTGAAAGATTGTCATGCGGGCGAAGGGACTCGAACCCTCGCCAGAAGCTTGGAAGGCTGCTGTGCTACCGTTACACCACACCCGCGACGTATATACATAGTTTTGTCTGAGGGTTAAGGGTCAATGATTTTTGGTTCCAGAATGTGAGGTAGGAAGAAAATGAGACTATGGCCCTCCCCCAAGCGCTCGAAAATTACCGAAAACAATATAGAAAAATCAAACTTTTCCAAGATATTTCATCCGTCCTCCACTGGGACTCCGAAGTGATGATGCCAGAAGAAGGAAGAGAGTATCGATCCAATCAAATTGCGGCAGTCGCGGAACTCACACACGAATGGATGACAGACAAATCTTTTTTAGATCTCATCCAGTCGGCGAAAGAAACCACAAAAGAACTTCCTGAAACTCAAAGTACATTATGGAATCGAGAGCTTGAAATTTTGATGGAGGAAAAGGAAAAAGCAGATAAGTTGCCTTCTGAATTTGTCTCTGAATTTGCAAAACTCACAAACCTAGCACATGCAGAATGGGCTGAAGCAAAGAAAGAAAAAAACTTTAAAATGTTTTCCAATCGATTGGAAGAACTTGTCAATTTATCTAAAAAACAAGCAGATTACTTCGGTTATACGACTGAACCCTATGATGCCTTGTTAGATTCCTATGAAAAGGGAGCCAAAGCAAACCAAATACAAATTTTGTTTTCTGATTTGAAAAATTCACTAATTCCGATCGTTGCGAAAGCTTCAAAATTCGAAAGTCCATTTAAAAAACCAATACCAATTGCCAATCAAACAAAATTCTGTAATCGACTTCCTTCCATTTTAGGACTCACAACCAAAGAATCAAGACTTGATATTAGCAACCATCCGTTTTCAACCAGTTTGGGTAAAGGTGACAAACGAATTACCACAAGATACTCAGAAACGGATCCACTTTCTTCCATCTTTGGTGTGTTACATGAGACGGGACATTCTTTATACGAATCAGGATTATCAAAAATGCCAGATTGGCCAAATCCTTTAACGGAATATTTAAGTTTAGGAATCCATGAATCACAAAGTCGTTTGTGGGAAAACCAAGTAGGTAGGTCTCTACCATTTTGGGAATTTATGTACCCCATTTTATTAGCTGACTTTGAATTAAAAGAAACGGAGATTCCTTTCCAACAATTCTATAAATTTATAAATAGTACAGAAAAATCTAAAATACGTGTGGAAGCTGACCAAGTCACTTACAACTTACATATTATTCTAAGATTTGAAATCGAAAGAGATTTAATTAACGGCAAAATCAAAGTTAAAGACTTACCTGAAATTTGGAATTCGAAAATGAAAGAAAGTTTTGGAATGACAATTGAAAACGATGCGGAAGGTGTATTACAAGACATCCATTGGTCAATGGGCGCATTCGGGTATTTTCCAACCTATACATTAGGAAACATTTTTAGTGCTCAATTTTTCAAAAAATTTACTGAAGAATTTCCTGATTCGCATAACAAATTTTCTGCGAAAGGAGACTTCTCTGATTTATTATCTTGGTTACGAAAAAACATTCATTCAAAAGGAAAAACGGAAACCATTGAAAATTTAGTTCTAGGTGCTACTGGGGAACCAGCAAACGCAAAATATCTTATATCTTATTTAGAGGAAAAAGTAAAAGAAGTTTCAATTTCCAGATAATTGAATTCCAAAGGAGCCATCATGTCAGGATCAGAACAAGTATTAGAAAAACTCAGTCAACTATCATATTTCGATAATTTAGCATTATACTATTTGTGTAATGAAACCCCACCGCAAACATTGGCGTTGGCATTCTTACAAATGGATGAAAAAATCGCAGGTTCCATGTTAGGTGTTTTGGATTTACAAAGAAGAAAGTATGTTCATGAACTTATGGCTTTACAAAAAGAAAGTTCAGAAGAATCGAAAAAAGCCGCCGCAGATGGATTACTCCTGATCGCAGACGGACTTATTTCCAGAAATTTAATAAGCAAACAAGGGCATTACTTTTTTGGTACAAAAAAATGATACATACCCAAAACTAAAAAGAACCAAGCAAAGAGAAAACTCACTCCTCCAAAAGGAGTGATAGCCCCGAGGATCTTAATTCCTGTTACCGCTAAAGCGTATAAACTAAAAGAAAAGATTAAAATTCCCAGTAAAAACAACCATCCTGAGATTCTTAAAAACGAGTCTACTTTTGGTATTGGTTCATATAAAGTGACAACTAACAAGAGTAGAAATGTAAATAATGCTGCAAATGTATGATAAAAATGATATCGATTTCCTGTTTCAAAGGTTATCAATAATTCCGGAGTTATGATTTTTTTCAAACCATGTGCACCAAAGGCACCAATCCCCACTGCTAAAAACCCAGACAAACAAATGAGCGAGATCAATATAAAGTCGGATTGCTTCTTGACAAGTTTCATGTTCGATACTTCCTATTGCCTATGACTTCAGATGCAACCGGAAAGAATACTAAATTTGTAAGAGTTTGGCGACAACTCAGTGTAGAAGATGTAAAAAAACAATTATTGTACATCGACGATCTTTACGGTACCTGCGGGAATTGTAAAAAGTTAGGTCTTAATTATCTTAAGGATAAAAAATGCCCAGATTGTGGGATTACATTCAAATATTTGGCAACTAAATTGAGTAAGGTGGCAGATATTGGTAAAATACTTAGTAGGATCGATAAAGAAGGGTTAGACCTTACTTTAATTGAGAGAGAAGATTTTGAAAGATCAAGTGCTTCAGATGCAGCACGAGATCTTTTTAAATCATAATGGATTCTTAATTAAAATTTGAATGACCAACCAAATTGAGCTGTTTTGTTGTGCGCAGATGTATCTTCCCAAGCATCAAATGCGCGAACAGCCCTCGTTACTGCCATAGCTGCAAAAATACCAACTGCATTTGGTGATTCCCACACATTCCCTGGTCCTTTTGCGTTTAGTAGATTATCATAAATATTTTTTTTAGGAAGATTTTCTTGCGCATATAAATACGCCCCACCCACCAAAATTAAATCACATAAAAAGTAAATACTCATACTAACAAAGGTATCGCGGTTTGTAAACAATGGAGAATTCCATGAATTATAACCGACTGATGCCATCGGTGTAATTAAGTTTAAACCTTGTGAAACGATATGGTATTTTTCTGACAAAGGAACTGCAGATTCATGAGGAGGTTTTTGTAATAATTCTTGCTCCAAAATTTGTTTCCACATCTTTTCTTGCCCACGTCTAGGTGACTCAATTCGAATGATAGAATCAGGAGATGTTTTCCCAACCTTACCTACATATATATTAAAATCATACGGATTACTCCATCGATTCCTGTATCGATGCACAAACCCTTGTGTTTTTTCGTCTGCGTAAAAATCAGGATCCAATTTATTGAGAAGAGCCAATAGGCGAATATTAACATCATCTGGCCCACCTGATATTTCGACAGTTTCTCCTGCAAAAATTGAATTAGGATTTAAAAAAACTATGGATAATAAAAACAAAACTTCAGTTATGCGAAGATTTAATCTCTTAAAAATGAATTTCATGATTGGACCACTGGTAATTGAAGATATGCGTTAATCAATCCTAATGAATTGTAGGTGGCATGGCATGCCATAGCAATCCAAAGATTTCCTGTTTTGATGTATAAATAGCCAAAATACATTCCAACTCCACAGATTATAAATGGAATTGCAATAGAAGTACCTTCACCATAATGTAACCATCCAAATAACAAGGAAACAATCAGAAGTCCTTCTTGCGTTAAGTTTTTGTCGATAAAGGCCTTAAGTAAAAAACCTCGAAAAAAGATTTCTTCCAAAATACCTGTTATGATACCAACAACATAAATCCCCCAAGCAAGGAGATAACCATTACCGTGGATAGACTCGTATAATTTTTTTGCAAACAATCCTGATTCTAGAGGAACAGATAATTTTTCGAGAATCAGACCAAAAACCACGACAACAAAAAAACAAATGAATCCATTTGTGATCCCTCGTAATAAAATTGGGATCGAAAGTTCATCTTGTAAGTTTGTGACTGGAATTTGTAAAACTTTTTTATATAATAAATAACCGAGCCCCACATAACATAGGAACCATGGAATGGAAATACCCAATAAATAATGTGGCTTTTCAGAACAAACAATCTCGTAAAATTGGTTGAATAAGGCTGTTGGGTTTTCCGTGATTTCTTTTTGAAATTGGTCTTTGATCGGAGTTACAATTTTTTGGTATTCTGCCAAAAGTCCGGAAAAATCCAATTTACCTTCCGAATATTCTTCATACAGCGGTTGTAACGCTTCTTCAGGAATCCGGCTGTTGAGTACCGAATGGTTCACAAAACCTAAAAAGAAAACGGAATAAAAAAAAGAACAAACGTAAACGAGACCCAAAGAATAGGCAGTCAGCCGAAAGATCTCAAAATATCGATTCTGCATTTGCCTTACAGTTCCTCAATTTCGGCAAGAATCGTCATCGTTTTTTTAGGAAAAGGACGATAATCATTATAGAAGATTATGTCTAAATGCGTTGTTTTTCTCAGATGTATGGTGATTTGGATCAGTTTTGGTGGAATTTCGGAATTGATTTCGAGTCCCCTCACATTAGCCAATTTAGAGTATTCCAATCCATCGCTTAAAAACCTTCGCTCTGAAATCAAAGAGAACCTAAGAATTTCAAAATCTGGTTCCAAAAAAGAAATCCTAATCCCTCTAAAATATTACGAATACAAAGTTCAAAAAGAAGATAATTTCTTTAAAATTATGGCACGTACTGGCATGGATTTGGAAACATTATCTTCCGTTAACGAGCTCAGTTCTCCCCATGATTTATCACCTGGAATGGTTTTGGAAATTCCAAATATGCGTGGGACCTTTCATCCTGAAGAAACAAATGGGAATGAAAAAACAAAACAAATATTAGCTGAAAAGTATAATATTGATACTAACAAATTACAATTTGATTCCGAACGTGGTAAATGGTTTTTACCTGGGATCTCCATGGGAAAATCTGAAAAATCATTTTTTTATGGGTTTGGATTTCAGTTTCCCCTAACTACTGCTATTATATCATCAAATTTCGGAAAACGATTGGATCCATTTACCAAAAAAGAAACTTTTCATGGTGGATTGGATATGGCCGCCAAACAAGGATCAGATGTTTTTTCATCCATGGATGGAGAAATAAGTTTTGTTGGTTCACAAGGTGGATATGGAAATTTGATCATCATAAAACATAGTTTAGGATATGAAACAAGATATGGACATTTACTTAACTTCTTTGTAAAACAAGGACAAAAAGTAAAAAAAGGCCAAAAAATTGCTGAAGTTGGTCAAACAGGTAGAGCGACCGGTCCACATTTACATTTTGAAATTAGAAGAAATTCAAAAAGACAAAGGCCTATTTTTCATTCACATTAAAAAAAGATTTTACGATCTATCTTGATTGTGTTATTTCTAGGATTCAATGGACTTTGAAATTCCCCAAGAAGTAGAATCACTTCGTAAAAAAATACAATCCTTTATCGCAGAAGAAATCATTCCTCTGGAAAAACATTACGATTATGAAAAAGGTCGCATGCCAGAAGACATTAACCAACAAGCGCGCGCTAAAGTAAAGGCAGCAGGTTTTTGGACACCTCATCTTCCTAAATCAGAAGGTGGATTAGGTTTGGATTTAATTGGAACTTGTATCATTTTTAGTGAACTTGGTCGTTCGCCCATTGCACCTTATATTTTTAATTGTGATGCTCCAGATGAAGGGAACATGCATTTGTTATCCCTTGCAGCTTCTGAAAAACAAAAAGAATTAATTTTACACCCACTCATTAAAGGAGAACTTCGCACTGGTTTTGCGATGACAGAACCATCTCCTGGTGCTGGATCAGATCCCACTTCCTTACAAACCAATGCGGAAAAACAAGGGGATAAATACATCCTGAATGGTCGAAAGTGGTATTGCACAGGGGCAAATGGAGCAAAATACCTCATTGTCATGGCTAAAGTGAATGGAAGTTTTCGCAAAACAACAATGTTCCTTGTACCAACGAATGCGAAAGGATATACCATGGTTCGTGAAATTGAACTAATGGGATCACATGGACCTGGGGGACATTGTGAGCTAAACTTTGAAAATGTAGAAGTACCTGAAGATATGGTACTTGGTAGAGTTGGAGAAGGTTTTCGTTTGTCACAAGAAAGGTTGGGGCCAGCTCGCCTTACTCATTGTATGCGATGGACAGGAATGGCAAGAAGAGCACTCTCAATAGCTCGAAGTTATGCGAAAGAAAGAGAAGTATTTAGTGCAAGGATCGCAGACCACCAAGGTATCCAATGGATGTTTGCTGAAAGAGCAACGGAAATCGAAATGGCATTTTTACTAACTTTAAAAGCCGCTTGGTTATTAAAAACAGGTAAAGATGCAAGACAAGAAACATCTATGGCAAAATGGAAAGTAAGTGAGTCATTATGTAATACAATCGATATGGCAATCCAAATTTGTGGTGGAAAGGGTTATTCAAGAGATCTCCCTCTCGAATTGTTTTACCGAGATGCAAGAGCAGCAAGGATTGCAGATGGTCCTTCTGAAGTTCATAAAATGGTCATAGGTCGTAACTATGTATCTGAAAAGTGGGATTTTTAAGGATACATGGATATCAGAGAATTACAAGAAAAGGTGGAGTTACACCTAACTTCAGTTTGGAATGAACCAGTCAAAGTAACTGAGATTTACCATTTGAGTGGAGGTGCTTGCCAAGATAATTACGCAATAGAACTCCATTCAAAATCTTCAGTAAAATCAGTTGTCCTTCGTACGGATAAAGGAGGGAGTTTACTCTCCTCGTTGTCAAAACGTGATGAATTTAAGGTGGCTGAACTTGTATACAAAGCTGGAGTCAAAACTCCTACTCCAGTTTATTTAGAAGAAGAATCTTCGGTGATCGGCGCTCCCTTTTTCCTAATGGAAAAAATTGCAGGGAAAGCAACTGGCCGTTACATTACAAAAGACAAAGAATTGGATACTTATCGTAAATCTAAAATGGTTTCTGACTTAGCATCAAATTTAGCAAAACTTCATACAGTAATTCCAGAATCTGTTTCTGATGAAGATTTAAAACAGAAACTTAAGTTGGTTACAATTGAAAATTATATTTCAATAGCAATCGAAGATTTACGAAAATCTTTAGACGAATTGCCTGAGGCACATCCAGCTATAGAATTGTGTTTACTTTGGATGGAATCTCATGCACCTAACATTGATAAAATTGTTTTAGTCCACGGCGACTATCGAACTGGTAATTTTATGATGAATGCAGAAGGTCTTCAAGGAATTTTAGATTTTGAATTTGCTCATTTCGGAGATCGTCATGAAGATATTGCATGGTTGTGTATGCGAGATTGGAGATTTGGTCGCTTGGCAAAAGAAGTGGGAGGGTTTGGAGATAGGAAAGATTTCTACAAAGAATACGAAGCTACCTCCGGAATACCCGTTGATCCATTTAAAGTAACATTTTGGGAAATCATGGGAAATGTTCGTTGGGCGATCGGAAGTGCACAACAAGCAGAAAGGCATTTATCAGGAAAAGATAGGGGAATTGAACTTGCTTCCATTGGAAGGAGGACAGCGGAAATGGAATGGGAAGCCATTCGTCTCATTGAAGGATTAGAAAATGCAATATAGACCAGACACAAAAGAATTACTTTCGGCCATCCAAGATTTTATGATGAAAGAATTATTACCAAAATTGGAAGGAGATGATTTATTATCTTACAAAACTCTAGTGTCTTGGAATATGTTAGGAGTGATTTCTAGAGAAATTGAAAACTCAGAATACACGAATATATGGTCAGAAATATTGAGAACTAAGCTATTGATTTCCGATTCAGAAACAAAATACCCTTTAGATAGTTTTCAACAACTAACAAAAAAAGAAAAATACCAAATATTATATGATTGGAATCAAAGTTTAGCCCAGACAATTCGAAACCAATCTACCCAAACCAAATCAAATGATCATTCTATAAAAATTGATACATCACCAAACGGAACTGTTTGGAATTTGGTTAAATCTCAATTAAAAGAAAATTTATCTGTATCCAATCCGAGGTTCCAAACGTAAATGTCCTATTTGTATTTAGTGCGGCATGGGCAAGCTGATCGACTCGGAAAAAATTATGACCAACTAACAGAACTTGGATGGAAGCAAGCTAACTTACTTGGGGAATATTTTAAACAACAACGTATTGAATTTGATTCTGTATTTACTGGTTCTTTAAACCGTCAAAAACAAACAGCAGAAGGAATTATCAAAAGTTTTACTAATGAAAAATTTTGTATTCCCGATCCAATCGAAAATTCTGCTTGGGATGAATTTGACTCTCGTATGTGGTTAGGCATTGCAGCAAAAATCCGAAATTCAAATGAATCATTTGCCAAATTATATGAATTGTATAAAAAAGCATGGGAAGACGGAAAAGAAGAAACAAGACATTATTTCCAAGAGCTCATCCAACTTGTGTTAGCTGATTGGGTAAATGGAGTTTGGGATCCAGTGGAACCTTATACTTTTCAAGAGTATATCGAAAAAGTATCTGTTGGACCGAAACAAATACCACTGGATGTAAAAAGTACGCTTGTTGTATCTTCAAGCACTCCCATTGCCATTATGATGGGTTTGTCTTGTAATATGAATCATAAAGAATTTCCGATCTTTATGAAGTCTATCTTGAATTCTTCCTTAAGTGTGTTTCGTCGCGAAAACAATCATTGGGAACCTGTGAGTTGGAATGCAACTCCTCACTTACAAAATCCCGATTTGATATCCATTGTATAGAATTTCAAAATAAAAACTATGGTTGGGCAAACGAGGAAAGTAACTTAACTCGATTTTTGGCTTTTTGACCCCAACCGGATCTAGGAAAATTTTTGTACAAATGGTCCATTGCAGCGAGTTCTTCTTCATTTGTTTTGCTATATCGAACTGTGATTTTTGGTTCCTCTTGGAATTTAAAATCGACAGATACATGAAAACTCCCCATAAACACAACGGTTCCAGGTTGTAAATCGACTCTTGACTTTCGAATGTCTTCCATTTCAAAATCAATATCAATTTTATTTGGTTGTTTAGTGCTACTAAATGCAAAATCAGAAGCACCACGATTTAATAAATGTATGGCATCATAAATCTCGTATTGGCCTTCTTTCAAGTTTTGAAAGTAATAATAATGACCTGAGCTTTCGCTATATTCGATTGATTTTTCCCCTTTTCGCAAAGTAACCTTTTGAAACCTAGGGTCAATCAATTCGTCCAATATCATTTCATCCTTAACGATTGTCATGTGGACAATGATCAAACTACTTTGTGAGTTCTTTGGCCCAAAGCTGGAACATTCAGGGAATAAATAAGTCACCAAAAGTAGGATTAAAAACTTTCTGAATAGACCAGAAGAGATTTTTTCCCATTTGGAAGTTTTGTTTTCAATTCTCTCTTCGTTACTCATTTCATTCCTTGATCGTTTGTTTGGATTTTCCGAGTTCGAGCTCATTTTTCACAAAGTCCTTAACCCATTGGGTATTGAATTTTTTTCGAAACAGCATTGATCTCAGTTAAAATTTCCTCGGAGAGGATTACATCAGTTGCTTTTAATGATTCTTCTAATTGTTCCACAGTATTTGCACCAATGATAGTAGAAGCTACAAAATCATGTTGTTTGCTCCATGCAACAGACATTACAGTTGAGCTCATTCCATATTTATTCGCAATGTCCATTAATTCTTTTGTGGAAGCTAATGTATGTTCGTTTAGAAATCTATTGGACATACGTTTTTGCCTTTCCCCTTCCACCATATAACGAACAAATCGTGCACCTTCTGGTTTGGTTGTACCATTGTATTTTCCAGTCAAAACTCCTCCTGCTAATGGGGAATAGGGGAGTAGGGACACACCTTCTTTTCGGCAAACTTGAGCTAACTCATCTTCAAATCGACGATTGAGTATTGAAAAATTGTTTTGAATCGATTCATAACGAATCAAATTGTATTTGTCTGAAGTCCATAAACTTTTCATTAGACCAAAGGATGTTTCGTTTGAACAACCCGCATAACGAATTTTTCCTTCTTCTTTTAGTTCGGTGAGTGCTTCCATGGTTTCGTCATAGGATACATCATGATCTGGCCAATGGGTTTGATATAAATCTATTGTCTCAACACCTAATCTTTGTAAGGAACCTTCGATGGCACGACGAATATGGTATTTATCGAGAGCTGTTTTTCCTTCGCGTAGTGGTGGACTGAACCATCCATGACCTGGCCCTGCTACTTTACTTGCGATAATGATTCCATCTCTTGGTTTTGTCTTAATCCATTTGCCAAAAATTTCTTCTGTTCTATGAACCCAAGATTTTTGAGGAGGGACTGGGTAAATTTCTGCAGTGTCATAAAAATCTATACCAGAATCATACGCTTTATCTAGAATTCGGAACGCCTCATCTTCGTTACATGAGGAACCAAAAGTCATGGTTCCCATACAAATTTCAGAAACCACCATACCTGATTTGCCAAGTCTTCGTTTTTTCATGTTATTTTTTGATCAAAAAAGTTTTAAATTGGTTTTTAGGATCACTCCAATCAATTACATGATCCTTTACTTTTGCTTTTGTCGGACCTCTTTGCATCGCACGATACAAATCTTCGATAAAAAGTTTGTCCCCTTCAACTACTGCTTCCACTTCCCCGTTGGGCAAGTTTTGAGTATAACCTTTGAGTCTCATTTCTTGGGCTTTTTGTAAGATATAATAACGAAATCCCACACCCTGTACGGTTCCCCGTACTAAAATTCTTGCTCTTGCTTCTTCTGATTTTCCCAAAGATTGTCTCCTACAAATAACTTACTTGGTTTACACATTCTCTGCAATGTAATTTTGGATCGCAGTTTTAAAAAGAGGAACAAACTTTTCATAAACGGGTCGTTTGAAATCAATCACCGATTGGATTGTATCCTCAATTTCCATATATCTTATTGTCAAAAACTCTTGTTCATGGTGGACTAAATCACACTCTTCCAAACTACCATCCCAATAAAACAAAATCCATCTTTGTAATTGACCACGAAACTTCTGTAAATGGGAATTGAGACCCAAAGAATTTGGAAAGTCATAAGGTATCCAATCTGGGAATTCAGACACATAAATTGCTTTTTTGATCCCTAATTCTTCGTATAATTCTCGTTTTGCGGCTTCTAAATAATCTTCATCTTCGTCGATACCACCTTGTGGGAATTGCCAGGAACCTGGAAATTGAATCCTTTCTCCTACAATGACTTTGCCTAAAGAATTAAATACTACCATGCCTACGTTTCTGCGGTAGGGTTTGTTTGTCATAATCGTTAGAATGTCTCTCTCATCCATTTTCGCAAGAAATTCCTTAATTTTTTGTTTCTTGCGAAAAGCTTAGTTTCAATCTTGGGATTAGGAGATAGTATGAAGATCATTTTGGTTCGGCACGGTGAGGCTGAAAACTCCACCCCTACTATTTCGGATTCACAAAGAGAACTTACTGACAAAGGGAAAAGTGATATCCATAAAATTGGTAAGTTCATCAAAAACTCTTCCTTGGCAGTCAAACAAGTTTATTATAGTCCTTATACAAGAACGAAACATACAGCAGAGATACTTTCAGAAGAATTGAAATATAGCGGAGAAATGGTTGCCTCAGATGATTTAGCAGCAGGAAGAGGTTGTACAGATATCATTTCTTGTTTAGTGAACTTTAGTAATTCCGATACAGTTTTGTTAGTTGGTCATAATCCTGATATTACTTATTTTGCGGCCAAATTACTTGGGAACTCTAATGTAGCTGAAAACCTCGTTTTCCAACCTGGTTCCACAATTGCGATCAATGTTGCCCGTGAAAAATTTGACCATGGCCAAATCATTTGGGCGATTTCTCCAGATAACCTCGGAGTATAAAACCATAAAGACACATTCGTTTGTAAGGCTTGACCAAGTGGCTTAGTTCAGATTTTTGGATTTGGTAACACGGGGTGTAGCGCAGCGGTAGCGCACTTGTCTGGGGGGCAAGGGGTCGCCGGTTCAAATCCGGTCACTCCGATTGTTAGATTGTTTTTTTCTTCAAAAAACCCAGCAGGTTTGAGCACAAACCTGCCGGTAGAAAATTCAGGATGGTGAGATGAAAAAATAATGCTTAAGAAGGGCTGTTTTCTTTTCCTTCTTTAACCTTGTCGAGATACTTCACAACATTGTCTTTAAGTTCTTCAAAACGAACAATACCCCAAGCCACTCCCATTTTTACTTTAAGAGCTTTATCACTTGTGTCACTTTCGCCTTGTTCTTTGAGTTTTTGAAAATTAGTTTCGAATTGGCTTTTTTTCTCGTTCAGGTCTACAACGAGTTTCTCCCAAACTTCTTTGGAAGTTTTGACAGCACCGATCCCTGCATTCACGATATCTTGTAGTTTGTTTTCCACGTTGCTCATCGGCGATGACCCCTTCTTAGTTCCATTATTTTGCACTGCACAATAATGTCGAGAAAGAAATTGATAGTGGAATCTGAAAACTTACGGTAAAATACCCGAATGAGTTCGACTCCTTTTAAGCTTTTTTCCCTTATTTTGACAGTTTTAACCCTCACGGCAAATTGCGGAGGCCAAATCCAAGAAAAACCCATTGCCGGTTGTGAACGAATCTCAGGCACTCCTGGCCCAGAAGATTTTGACCTTATCCGTGAAACTTCGACGATAATCGTTTCTTCCCATGAAAGGCGGAATGGTTTAAAGGATATTGGTGCTTTGTATGAAATATCTTTTCTTAACACGAAACAAAAATTAGAAGCAAAAAAAATTGAAACCAATTACCCAGAGAATTTTCGACCACATGGAATCAGTTATGCGAAGGTAAATGGTATAGAAACACTAGCAGTGATTTCTCACACCTTAAACGATGAAATTCCGCATACTTTAGAAATTTTTGAACGATCAAAATCGGGAAAATGGACTCATACCAAAACGTTAAGTGACCCATCACTCACAAGTCCCAACGATATTTTTATGAATGAGTCAGGTGAGATTTTTACTTCCAACGATAATGGTACAAGTAATTCATTTCGTAAGTATTGGGATATGATCATACGAAGTGGAAGAGCTGATGTTTCTTATTATGACGGAAAATCATTTCAAACACTTGGGGTACCTGTGATGTTAGGAAATGGTATCTACATTCGAAAAAAAGGCAAACAAGAGTTATTGTATCGCTCAGTTTTTTCCGAAAAAGCAATCCGTGTGTATGAAGTAAATCGGATGGATGGCAAAATCAATTTAAAATATTTGGAATCCATTCAGATCGGTGCGGGACCTGATAATATACTTGAAGATGAATCAGGTATGTTATGGCTTGCGGCCCATGATTCCACTTATAAATTCATTCGGCATGTGATGAACCGAACCAACTTAGCGCCTACTCGAGTATTTAAAATCAACCCAGAAACAAAAGAAGTCACTGAAGTTTATGCCAATGAAGGTGCTGAGATTTCTGCTGGAAGCACGGGTCTTGTGTACAAAGACAAACTTTTGATTTCGCAAGTGTTTGAAGATTTCCTTTTGGTTTGTCCAAAACCATAACGAAAATTCACAAAGGCCATTCCAGAAGAATGGCTAAATGATTGTTTCTGGTTTTCAAAATTCAAGTTTGGAAACCAGATCATATCTAATTCATGAACTAATTTTTTTAACCTAATCCTTTTAACACTGCGTCAATCGTATCCACTAATAAAGTTTCACGATCTACCTCACAATGTTGGGCTACAAGTTTAGGGTGAGTGAAAGCTGTCCCTGCCGAAATCAGAATTTCTGCCACAAGGTTCACATCACGTTTTTTGATTTTTTTTTGGTTTATGGCTTCTGTGACCAAACTAGACATTTGGATTCGCATATTGGCCAAATGAGTTTGGATAAAGGGTTTGGACTCTTCTGCTGCCATATCAAATGCTTTGTACAATTCAGGATCCAGTTTCACTTTTTCCAATTTCATACGGTGGAGATTCAGAAACCAGGTGAGAATCTTTTGGATAGGATCTCGTTTTTCTTTCACGAGAAGGTCCTGTTTTTCATCTAACTTCACAAGCCAGCGTTCGGAAACTGCATCAAAAAGTGCAGTTTTGTCTTGAAAATGGGAGTAGAGGGCCGCATGGCTAATCCCCATTTCTTTAGCTACATCCACCAATCGAACTTTTTCAAAACCTTTGGCCCGCATTTGGTCGATGGCAATTTCCACCGCTCTGTCTTGGATTTCCGAGGCTGTGAGACCGGTTCTTGGCATAAGGAAAGGATCGGGCCAAAACCTGGAGGGTCAATCTCAAATTACAAAATAAAAAAAATGTTAGTTTTGAAACTTACGGACTTGACTTTTTGTAACTTACAAAATAATGTAAATGTAACTAAGGAAAAGGTAAATATTATGCAATTGAATGGAAATACAATCCTCATTACTGGGGGAACAAGTGGGATCGGTCTTGCTCTTGCAAAACGATTCTCTGATTTGGGAAACCAAATTTTAGTCTGTGGAACCAATGCAAAGAAATTGGAAGAGATTCAGAAAACATATCCCAAATGGGGGACTTATCTTCGTGATATTTCTCGTCCTGAGGAAAGAGAAAAATTGTTTCAAGATACAACTAAAGATTTTCCAGAACTCAACGTTCTATTCAATAATGCAGGGATCCAACGATATCCTAAATTAAACGAACTAGAACCTTGGACAAACTTAGGAAAGGAAATCGATGTAAATTTAGGAGCGCCCATTCATCTTTCTATGTTATTCGCTAAACACCTGTTTGCAAAGAAAAATGCGGCCATTCTCAATACAACCTCTGGATTATCACATATTCCTTTGGCTTATGCACCTGTGTATAGCGCTACGAAAGCGGCTTTACATTCATTTACATTGACACTAAGATTCCAATTTCGTAACCAACCTATTGAAGTGATTGAAGTTTCGCCACCAATGGTGGATACAGATTTAGGAATCCCTAACACACATACGGCGGGTCTAAACTTAGATGAATATGCAAATAGTGTTATGGAAGGTTTAAGGAATGGAAATTTAGAAATTACCACGGGATTTTCTACAGTCTCTGCCAATGCGAGTCGGGAACAAAAGAATGAAATCTTTTTGTCAATGAACCAAGCTAGGAGCGCTTCAAACTAACGACCTCCCCACAAAAGCACAAGCGATGGCATCCCAAGAGTCGTCGTGGCCTGTGAGATCTTTAAATCCCAAAATCATTTGGATGGCCGCTCGGACTTCCTTTTTGGTGGCGTTTCCTTTTGTCGAAATTCCTTTTTTGATCTGAGTGGCGGTAAGGGAAACCATCGGGATCTGGTTTTCTCCCAAGGTGAGTAAAATCACTCCCCGAGATTCGGAAACCTTCATCCCCGTGGTTGTGTTTTGTACAAAAAACAGTTCTTCTACGGCCGCACATTCTGGTTGGAATTCAGTGAGAATTGCCTGGAGTTCCCTTCGGATTTGGAGTAAATTATGAGGAGAAGGGGTTTTGGGTGCCACTTCAATTGTCCCATACCCAAGGAGGCTTGGGTTGCGGCGTTGTCCTTCTGGAAAGGACAAGATGGCATAGCCCACTCTGTGGGACCCAGGATCAATTCCGATGATTTTCAATAATTTCTTTCCTAGAAGCTCTCTTTCGGACAGTTTTCAACGACTCAAGCCCAAAACCTAGTCTAAAAATGAAAATGACAGGGTACTTTCCTTCCGTATAGTGGAAGAAAACCACCCGCAGGAACGTTAAACACATGACCGCAACGGCAGTGAAACTCGAAAAATCCCAGGCGGAGAAGGCATTGAACGCCCAAGCCGCCCTCCTCAATGAAGTTACGAAACGACTCGCACAGAAAAATTCCGACAACGGTAAAGTTTCCATCAGCAAAATGGACAAAACGCAACATGTGTTTTACCAACTTGCTTGGATGACAGCACAACAACGTGTTGCTGAAAACTTCATCGTATATGCTTGGGACGCTTCCAAAGGAACTGGAGAATTGGAACAGAAAATGGCCCTCACATTTGCGGCGGAAACTGTTTCCAACATTCGTTCTGAGTTAGCAGCGCGTCCTGCAGAATACGAACTATCTTACCAGGAATTATTTTCCAAATTGTTTTCCGACGAAATCAATGTGTTTGTTGAAGCCGCATCGAAAATGGAAAACTACGAAGCCATCGTAGACAAGATCGTTGATCTTGGACATTTTGGTGCTTACGGACTTTCGGAAGACCACGAGAATTTCCGTGGAATTTTCAAAGACTTTGCTGAGAACGTAGTAGTTCCACACGCAGAACATGTTCACAGACATGATGATTTGATCCCACAAGAGATCATCAATGGCCTTCGTGATATGGGATGTTTTGGTCTTTGTATTCCAGAACAGTTTGGTGGAATCCAACCAAACGATCGCCCAGACAACATATCGATGTTAGTGGTAACAGAAGAACTTTCTCGAGGTTCACTCGGAGCAGCAGGTTCCCTCATCACTCGTCCTGAAATTATGTCGAAGGCTCTCCTCAAAGGGGGAACCGAAGAACAAAAAAACAAATGGTTACCACTCCTTGCTTCTGGTGAAAAATTTGCAGGAATTATGGTAACAGAACCTAACTACGGTTCTGATGTTGCCGGAGTTTCCGTAACAGCAAAAGAAGTAGAAGGTGGATTTGTCATCAATGGAGTCAAAACTTGGTGTACATTTGCAGGGTATGCAAACTTACTTCTTATCCTATGCCGCACAGAGTCAGATCCAAGTCTCAAACACAGAGGTCTTTCGATCCTTCTTGCTGAAAAACCATCCTTTGAAGGACACGAGTTCAGCTACAAACAAGAAGGTGGTGGCTCCATCCAAGGAAAAGCAATCGGAACGATTGGTTACCGTGGAATGCACTCTTACGAAGTTTCTTTTGAAGATTACTTTGTTCCAAAAGAAAACCTTCTTGGTGGCGACGCAGGTCGTGGAAAAGGTTTTTACTTCCAAATGGAAGGATTTGCTGGTGGAAGGATCCAAACTGCAGCTCGTGCCAATGGTGTGATGCAAGCGGCTCTCGAAGCAGCACTTCGTTATTCCCAAGAACGTAAAGTATTCGCAAAACCAATTTACGATTACACATTAACAAAGTTTAAGATTGCGAAGATGGCTATGATCACACAAGCCACTCGCCAATACACAAACTATGTAGCAACGTTACTCGATGACCACAAAGGCCAAATGGAAGCAACACTTGTAAAATTGTATGCATCCAAAATTGCTGAGTGGGTGACTCGTGAGGCAATGCAAATTCATGGTGGTATGGGTTATGCGGAAGAATATCCAGTTTCACGTTACTTCGTGGATGCTCGTGTATTCTCTATCTTTGAAGGTGCAGAAGAAGTAATGGCCCTTCGCGTTGTAGCGAAAGACCTTCTCGACCAAGCATTAGCTTCTTAATAAAAAGAAAATTCATTATTGAATGGGGGAACTCATTCGGTAATGAATCAAAAAATGTTCTTTTCTATGTCATAAAACATACGACAAGAACTGTTAAAAAGCCTGAGAAATCAGGCTTTTTTTATACCCAATTACCAAATCAAAACTGATAATGTTCTTTCCTTTCGGTAGAAAAGAGTCTAATCTATTGTCTAAATCTTATCTCTGTTATATGAAGCTACAGGTTGTATTTTTTATTTTCTTAGTCTCTATATGTATTTTTTCATGCAAAACACCTATGCCCGAACTAAGTTCGGAAGCAAAACTTTCTAAAAATAAATCAATATCCATTCGATGGACAACAACAGATCCAATCCTTGCAAAAGTATTTCCGGAAGTATTCCCGGTTCCTCCAGCAGTTTTAATTGAAGACCAAGTAAATATTGCCGATCTAACAACGGTTCCCATGCCGCCAGCTGATCCAAACCAATCTCCAAAAATCCAAAAACAAAAACCACTGAATCCAAATGAACTCCCTCGCTGGGACAGAGGGTTCGAATTAACCAATATAGATAATTTAACTCTTGTCATTCGCAACGAAAGCCAAAGACCATTCAAAAGTATCGGGATCAGTTTATTGGCATTAACCATGGTTTATTATGGCACGATGGAAACAGAGGCAGAACTCGTTTGGACTTCAGGAGAAACGAATATACATCGTATTTCCTTTTTATCTACATACGAAACCATTTGGGCTCCGATGCCATTTTATATTGGAACAGGATCGAGTATTGTTGGCCCGATTCTCAATGTGAATCGTTACCCAACAAATTTACAAAAGTATTGCATCCAAGAAAAGCCAACAAAACTTCGTGAATCAATGGAACAAACTCAAATCGAAAACTGCAAAGAATATGAAACTTTCTTAAGACGATTATTTTTACAAAATTATGAAACAATCCATTTACAACTCACAGAATGGGAAAAACGAAATCAAGATTGGTTCCAACCATAATTTGAGTAAAGAAACCAACACTTTATACAATGAAATTATCACTTATCTCTTTTTATACTTTGGTCTTAAGTTTTTTATTCATTCCCATTCAATTACTCAATTCGGTATCAATCCCAAAAGAAAATTGGAGTTTAGTTTTATATGGAGGAATTTTTACTACAACTGATTTAATCCCAATCGTTTTTAGACAAAAAACAGATTATAAAGAATCTTTTATTGGGTCTTTAGGAGTGAGTCGACCACTGGATTATAGAATTCGTTGGTTTGATTTTTTATGGGAAACAAATGCCACAAAACATTTTGGTGAAATGAACCATTGGGAATTGAATTCTTTTTATATTGTGAAAATCAATCGGATTTATGATTCACCTTTCAGTGTATCACTTGGAGAGGGATTATCTTTAGCATCTGAAAATCCAAAATTGGAAAACAAGTCAAAAGGATATTATTTGGATAGTGGATTGCAAAAGGATGCGATTGAATCAAGAGCTCTCTTGAATTATATGATGGTAGAAGTGAGTTCTTATCTACCGTTTGAACGAAAAACCGAAGTTTTTTTACGTGTCCACCATAGATCAGGAATCTTTGGATTGTACTGTCCGCCAGATCCCAATTGTGGATCCAATTTCATATCATACGGATTCCGAACTGCATTTTGAAAGAGATAAAATTGAATCCTACGAATCCATTGTATCATAATGAATTCGTAGGTTAGGTTTACATTAAATTGATCAAATTTATTTTGTTGGGGTTGTTACGGCTGGTTCCTTGATCCAATCATATTTTGCATCTTTGTGTTTCCCTTGTTCGACCAATGATTTTAAGTTCAAGAGTGTTTCATAAGGAGTATCAGTGAGTACTAAGTTGATCACAGATTGAGGTACAGACCCACCAGATTCAAAATGAGCTTGGTATTCAATTTTGAGTTTTCCGTTCGCAAGTGGAGTGAGTTTCCAATACCCTTCAAAACTTGGCATTCGAGTCACACCAGAAGGTGCGGCCTTCGCATTCGAGTCCAATCGTTTCATCTTCATCGTCGTCGTGAGAGTTTTGTCATTTTGTTCAAAACTACGATCCATGATGACATCTCTATCATTCACGGGCCATGGCGCTCCATTTCGTAAATACACCGATGATTTTTTTTCTGTTCCAGAAAGAACCGTGAGTTCCTTACATTGGTGGTACAAATTTTTGCAAGATTGAGAATCAACGAGAAGTGCAATCACTTGTGAAATGGAAGCATCTATTTCTGTTTTTCCCAAAAACTCATCAATATTCGAACCAGGTACGGGCCTAGTGAGAACTTGGATCCCTTTTTTCCGTTTTGATTCTGCCCACTCTGGAGTTTGAGCCAAAAGTGGAATGAAGTTTGTGAGTAGGAAACATCCTAATATGAATTTTAAAACTGTATGTTTTTGGATCATGGTTACCTGCCTATTTGCGAATGGATTATTGGTCTAACTGTTTCTGCAAAGAATAATGAGGTTGAAGAAGCTGGTAACAAACTCAATCCATTTTTTCTTCCAATATTATTTACTGCTAAGATCGCCATATAGTTTCTATTTTTATCCAACCATGGGTAAAAACCGTTGATACCAATACTATGGGAAACCAAATCCTTATCACATTCGGTAGGAACATCCGTGACCGTACAAAATCTCCAATTTCCTAGACCATATTGCCAGCGGTATCCAAAGGCAGAGAACTGTGAATATCCAATTTTTGCTCCATTGTATTGGTCTGCTAATATTTCGGTAACAGATGTTGTGGATAAAAAAGTAGTAAGATTCGTACCACTTGCATTTTTTGCAGTACCATTTGTTAAAAGTGCATTTAACATCCCTGCATAATGCGCTGGAGAGATTGATAATCCATAAGCACCGGATAAACTTCCATCCGTATCTGTTCCACCTCTGGAATTCCCCCGCCAAACTGCCTGGCTTGCATCCCATCCAAGTGGAGTCACTATCAATTGTGTAAACATAGTATCCCAAGTTTTATTACAGGATACTTCTAACATACGTTGTGCGACAGCCATGTGATTTGAATTGTATTGGTACAATGCACCTGGAGTACCTGTTGACTGGTCTCGGATATCGTTGACACAATTGTTTTTTTGAGTGTCACTTGCTCCAACTGGCAATGTTGAAATACAACTTGCTTGCCCAGATCCACTACTTCCACCAGCGTTCAAACCAGAAATAAATGCAAGTAGCTGGCGTAAGGTGACGTTTGCATAAGTGCCTGTCCAACCCAAAACTTGACCAGTTGTCCGTGACAATGTAATTGCTCCAGCAACTGCCCCATTATTACATGATCCTGCAGTGACGGTTCCACAATTAGTAGCATTACCCGCATTACAATCGATGACTCTCATAGCAGTAATAGCAGTGACCCATTTGGACCCAGAGGCAATTGGTTTATATGTACTATAATCTAGAACAGATTGTCTTGCATAGATTCTTGTTCCATTTTGATCATAAACTTGAAAACTTGCACCTTCGTCTGTTGTTTTTGCATATTGGTCAAAACAAGAATCCAAACTAAAACAAGATCCAAAAATTCCAGCGATTAATGTGGCTTGTGTGTCTTTGTCAGTCATCACTGCTTTTTGGCATTGAAACAAAAGAAGTGATACGCTTGAGAGAATGATTCCAATAAATATTTTATGTTTCATATTGATACCCCGTTAAAATCGAATTGGTTCGATTGTAATAATTTTTCCTGTTTTTTCCAAATCACATGATGCAAATTCAGGTAATAAGTATGCATCTCTAATGACTCCCCCAGCAGTTGTTAGGCTATCATAAGCACTTCCTAATACCAATGCTCCTTTTGTTCTGATATCAGATTCACATTGTAAAACGGAAGATTCCATAAAGGATTGATTGTCTTCAATTTCTGAAATAAAACCATACAGAATTTTAGCTAATAAACCATTAACTAGAAGTAACGGTGAGATAGGACCTTGGCCACCTTTCATTCCAGATTGGGCCAACCAAAATGAAGATGCAGTGGTTTCTGCTTCGAAAATGGCATCAGAAATCCTCTTTTTTGCTTCAGAGCCTTTTACTGCACCATAAGTAGGGATTCCTATCCCTTCCGTTAGCATACAATTTGTCAAAAAGACAAAGAAAAGAATGGAAAGAATGATTTGTTTCATAAAAAAGTTAACCTCATAACAAAATGAAAAGATGGGAACAAACTAACCTGCAGACATTGGTTCGGATTCCTGAACCTGAACTCATGGAAGAGGCTAACCAAATAGAATCGTATGCGAATGCCGATTTTGAATCGGCGCATTCGATGATCATAAAACATTTTCAAAACAGACTTCCTCTTAAATTTTCACCAACATCCGTCTTAGATTTGGGATGTGGACCAGGCGATATGTCGTCACGCCTAATCCCTCTGTTTCCAAATTCAGACTTCACCTTCTTAGATGGTTCCAATTTAATGTTAAATTTTTGTCAGAAGCGTCTTTTTGCGTTAATTGATGAAAAAAGAAACAATAAAATGTTTTTTAAAAACGAACTCGTTCAAGGCTTCGTTCCCGAATCCAGTTATGAACTCGTGTTCTCAAATTCACTTTTGCATCATGTAAACGATGCTTTCGATTTTTGGGCAACGATCCAAAGATCAATTGATGATGATAGTTTTATCTTTGTTTGTGATTTGTTACGTCCTAATTCGATTGCAGAAGCTAAGCAACTAGTAACGCGTTATGCGAATGATGAATCTGAAATATTAAAAACAGATTTTTATAATAGTTTATTGGCAGCCTATCGTTTAGAAGAAATTAACGATATGATTCAAACAATCCGAATGAGTCATAAATTAAATTTAGAAATTATATCAGATAGGCATTGGATTTGTTATACAAAACCAAAGTAAGTGGTTTATAAGGAAATAGGTTTGGTGAATTCAAACAACCAATCAGAAACTTTTTCTGGAATTGGTTTTTTACAATAATTACATTCATTAGAGTGTATTTCCGGTAAAGGTGACCCACAACTTTCACAAGAAAGTTCTGAGAATCCCAGTGTTTTAGGTCTATCTTTCGGTAACACTAAAGAAATATGGGAACGGCGGTGTTCTGGTACAAGCCCTTTTTTCTGTGCGACACTCCATCGAATTTCGCAGACCATACGATGTGGAATTGTTTGTCCTTCATATTTGACCAAATGACAGGATCCTATCACAGGGGAATACATGGGTTCCTTTCCTGCTGGCTGTAATTTATTATAAAATTCACTATCAGTTTCCCTTCTCAGAATTTCGCTATTGGGAGTAGTTTGGTAATGGATGTACTTCCAAAATACACATGTTGCTCTATCTTCTAAGAGTTGTTTTGTGACTCCATTTGGTAAATTGATCTCATTTTTAGATTTAGTTGATTCCCATTCCACTATTTGTGTGATTTCTGTAAGAACCCAATCTGATTCTCCTGAATTGAATATCCCTTTGCAAAACTCACATCGATTGGAGGAATGTGAAAATTTGGCAGTCGCTCCGCAATTTGGGCATAAATCATGAATCAAATCAATGTTTGGTTTTGTTTGTGTGGTTAACTTTCTAGTGTAGGAATGGATTTCTTCATAAGTACTAAAATTTGTTTTGTCTAAACTGTTTTGAATTTCCAATTCCGCAGTTTGTATTGGAAATGTTTTGTCTTTTGTTTTACACTTCAATTTTAAATGTAAGGTTAAATAATCAGATTCTTTTAAACATTCGATGATCTGTACTGATACAACCGAAAAATCTTTCATTCGATTGACTTCTCCATCCACATTCTTCATCAAATGCAGTTGAATGGAAAACCTTTGGAACACAGCAGCTGAAAGATAATTTCGAACCGGTTCCATATTACCAGCGTCCCATGCAAAAACAGTTTTTTTGGTGATCGAAATTACTTTTTCTTTAAAAAGCTTATAATCAAAAGTTTCATCATACTTTTGAATTTCTGATAGGATGGATTGTGTTGTTGCTTTCGTGATCCTTTGTTTTTTCTTTCGATTTACAAACACAAACCCAATGGCGAAGAAAACTAAAGATATAATTCCGATTGTGGTGAGATGTCCTAAATTGTTACCAGAACCTGGTGAATGTAAAAATGCGTTCAATACAGCATAATAAATGAGAAAAGGATTGTAGGTAATTTGTTTATTTTTTTCCAACACCCTGAGATAAACGATGTAATTGGATGGGATAGAATTTTCCCAAAGGTAAGAAAATCCGTCCGATTCCCACTTGGGTTCAACAGGTATATAAAGACTCGATTCATTGGAAACATCAGTACAATACTCACAATCTGTTGTCACCAATTCCAATTTCGTATTTTTTGGATCCAATCCACTTTCGCATAATACGCGTAAAGAAAAAGATTGTAATTCCAAATTATCTCTTTTTGCTAAACTGCTTATTCGAATCCAATGTTCGATAGCTTCACCATTTAGATTTGATGTTTCCCCTAGAGTATGATATGCAAATTCATATTCCATTTGATTTTTGGAATTTGTCTTTCCGTTTGAAAGGGATACACTAAAAAGATGCCAAAATTCTGTGGCGAGGCCATCAAATCCATAGGAGATTTGAAACGTTGGAGTCCAAAATTGGTTCCACAGGCTTTCACCAGATTCTCGGAACCAATTCAATCCAAATTGAAACTGTAGAGTATCAGAGTATGGTTCATTTTGTAAGAGAGAAATTTTAGATTGGTAAAAATGAGATCCGTTATCTCTTAGAGTTACTTTTTCCTCTATTGCATACATGCTCATCTTCGAGTCAGATTTTTTTTCCTTTGATTGTTCCAAATTTTCAAATCCATTTCCGTTTGGAATATCGATGATCACAATTGAACGTGCATCGGTATTTTCCTCGCGTTGTAGTACAAAACGGAAATCGTCAAACGTAAATGGTAAATCAATCCTTTCATATTTTGAAAGAGAGGTATTAAAGATTTCTTTCTGAATGAGAAGTTGTTTCGAAAATGATTGAGGGTCCCAACTCAAATTAAATTGAAAAGGTGTTGAGGTTTGGCTAGTTTTTGAAAAATTCCAGTTCACAAGGGGTAAATTACCAAATAAAAGATAAGCTTCTTTGATTTGATAACTGATGCTGATATCCATTTCTGGATTTTGTTCAGTGTTTGGCCAATAAATTGTAATAAAATCAAAGTTATGCGAAGGATTAAGAGTCTCTGGAAGAACAACCAAATTTGAGATTTTTACTTCTTTCTGAATCAAAAATGTGGGTCGTTTGATTCCAATTTTGGATTGGTCTTTTTTAATTCGAAAGGATTCCTTTACTTCTGCACTACCATCAGAGTGGAAATGTACAAAAATAGAATGGTTTGTTGTTTCAAAATAGGCAGTGGGTTCCGGTTGGCTCGAGTTACTGTAGGAATAGGAAGAATTTTTTGATTTGGAAGTTGAACTAGACGAATAGGAAGGTTTGTAACTAGAATAGGTAGAGCTGCTACTGCTGGAACTAGAGCTCGAACTGGAGGAACGATAAGAATTTCCCATCCCTGGTCTTGCATCGATGGATAGAATCGAAAAAACCAGCAGGGATAAGATGGAGATTAAGTTATGCGAGGTATTTTTTTTCAACTCGCACTTTGTCCATGGGACTAATTTTAAATTCTTTTGATAAGTCATCTAAAAATTGAATTTCCGCTTTGTTGAGAGATCCGTCAGACGCAACGATACAAACTGCATCTTCAAAAAAATTCAATGCATACTCATCATTGTCGGCCACAACTTTAGTTATGGTTTTCATCGGTAGGGGATTTTCGAAGGTTTTAGAAAGAATCTCTAAAACTTGTTTTTTCTGAGCTTGGAAACCACTTAGCAAACAATCTGGTTCAAAGAGAACATTGACCAGTTCCCCTACAATTTCCCCTTCCTTTTTTTTGAACTGGCCATCCGCATTACAAGCATAGGACCACAAACTCAAAAGTACTTTTGCATATTCAATGTGTAGGTCAGTTTCGATGTCGAGAGTCTTGTGGATGGTTTCAGGGTGACTCTTTTTATTGCCTTTGACTTGTTTCAAATTTTGAACGATTTTCTTAGCCATAACAAACAGGAAGTTTATGAGTTATCTCACTTCCTTCAACTTCATTTTTTTTCTCTTTTCTTGATTTTTCTCAAAAATAGGCTGAATTGGAAAATCCCATTAGGAAACTGGAACTAATCTATGTCGAAACACATTTTAGTTACAAGTGCTTTGCCTTATGCCAATGGCTCCATCCACTTAGGTCATATTTTGGAAGCTGTCCAAACCGACATTTGGGTTCGGTTCCAAAAGTTAATAGGGAACGAGTGTTATTTTTTCTGTGCAGATGATACACACGGAACACCCATCATGATCGCTGCCAAAAAAGCAGGCAAAACTCCCGAATCCATGATTGAAGAAGTGCAAAAGGAACATTACAAAGACCTCACTTCCTTTGGTGTTGAGTATGATAATTATTATACTACGAATTCAGAAGAAAACCGAAAGTTCTCAGAATCAATTTACCTAACCCTCAAAAAAAATGGCCATATTGTTGCTCGGAACATTGAACAGTCGTATTGCGAACATGACAAAATGTTTTTACCTGACCGTTTCATTAAGGGGACTTGTCCGAAGTGTGGAGCAAAAGACCAATATGGAGATTCTTGTGAAGTATGTGGGTCAAGTTACTCACCTAAAGACTTAAAAGATTCCTATTGTTCGATTTGTGGAACCACCCCTGTCCTGAAAGAATCCAAACATTTGTTTTTTAAATTGCAAGATTTTCAAAACCAACTCAAAACTTGGATGGAAGAAGGGAACCGATTGAATGAAGGAGCCCAAAAGAAATTACAAGAATGGTTTACCTCTGGTTTGCAAGAATGGGACATCAGCCGAGATGGTCCTTACTTTGGTTTTGCAATCCCAGAAGAAGAAAACAAATACTTCTATGTATGGTTAGATGCACCTATCGGTTATATGGCATCTTCTTTAAACCACCTAAAAGATGAAAAAAAATTCAATGAGTTTTGGAAAGAAGGAAAAGGGGAAATTGTCCACTTCATTGGAAAAGACATTTTGTATTTCCATGGACTCTTTTGGCCTGCCATGCTCATGGGTTCTGGATACAAAGCACCTAGCCAATTGAATGTTCACGGATTTCTAACAGTGAATGGTGAGAAGATGTCCAAGTCTCGTGGAACCTTTATCAATGCTTCCACCTTTGCCAAACACTTGGATATCGAACATTTCCGTTTTTACATGGCATGCCGACTAGGATCTGGGATGGAAGATGTCGATATTTCGTTTGATGATTTTGTTTCGCGTGTGAATTCCGATTTAATTGGTAATTTAGTCAATTTAGTATCTCGTGTGTCCACATCGATCTTAGACAAAATGGATCGTAAACTTGGAACCTTGTCTTCAGAAGGAAAATCTATAGTTACGGAACTTCTTGGTAAAGAAACTGAAATTCGGGAGGCGTATGAGTCACGTAACTATTCTAAGGTGATGCGTGAAATCACTGGCCTCGGCGACAAAGTCAATAAATACGTAAATGATTATGCTCCTTGGGTTTTAATCAAAACAGATGTGGAAAAAGCAAGAGAGGTTGTCACAACTTCTCTCAATTGTGCTAAAATCCTTTTTACTTATCTAGCCCCGGTCACTCCAAAAATTACGCAATCAATTGCCGAGTTATTCCAAGTTCCAAATTTGAGTTTTTTAAATCTGTCGGAAACCATTGAAAACAAAACACTTGGTCCCTACCAAATGTTATCCAAACGAGTTGAGGAAAAAAATATTTCACTTATGATCTCAGAAACAAAAGAAGCCTTCGAAAAAGCAAATCCAAGTCCAACCAAACAGGAACCAACAAAGTCCAATACAAACGAACCAAAAGTAGGCACGGTTTCTGAAGATGGCTTCATCACAATTGATGAATTGTCCAAAGTGGAACTCCGAGTGGGCCTCATCAAAGAAGCAAACCCAGTGGAAGGAGCCGACAAACTTTTGTTCGTAAAAGTTGATTTAGGAGAAAAAGGGATCAAAAACGTATTTGCAGGAATCAAAGCAAGTTACACTGCCGAAGAGTTAGTTGGTAAAAAGGTAGTAGTCGTTGCCAATTTAAAACCACGCCAAATGAAATTTGGTTTATCGGAAGCGATGTTACTTGCCTCAGGAAAGGAAAAAACTTTATCTTTGTTTGTTCCTGACCGTGATGCAAATCCTGGTGACCTTTTAAAATAAAGTAATGGCAACAAAGTCAGAACAAATACTAAGGGAAAAGGAAATCCAAGGGATTAAATTTAGTCTCTATGGAAAAATGATTATCTTTAGTCTTTTGACAATCATTACATTTTTAGTTGCACAAACGCTGTATGAATTATTTACAATCAGTACAATTGCAATTGCCTTAACAATTGTTTTGTATATCCTTTCTAAATATTTAAAAAAAGGAAAGTATGTATCGTTCGTGGGACTTTTTTGTGTGGTGATAGACCTTGTGATCATCACAATCCTTCCTTTTATTTGGTACAATGCGGTTGGTGGTGAATCCCAAGTTCCAAGAACCTATCTCATCAAAACCTATGTTCATTTTATCATTGCAGGTACTCTTGTAATCAACGCTTTTAGCATTCAACCGATGTACCCAATGTTATATGCGTTAGGTGTAGTGATTAGCCAAGCTGGGATTTTGGTGTATGCCCAACAAGACCCTAGATTTGTAACAACAGAAAATTTTAAAGAAGCTGTCCTTGGTCCGGCTGCTCATGTAAATAATTATATTACTTCGATGGGAATCATTGGAGTTCTTGGTTTCTTTTTAGCTTACCTTACTTACCGTGTTAGGCGAACGGTTCTTTCTGCCGTGACCAACGAAGTCAAAATGACCCAACTCACACGTTATTTTTCTCCCAATGTTGTGGAAGAACTAGATCACGCAGGGGAAGATTTTTTCAAACCAGGGGGAAAGGAATCTACAGTAGCGGTATTGTTTTGCGACATCGCTAATTTTACACAGATTTCTGAAACATTAGGGCCAGAAAAAACCATGTCTCTTCTATCGGAATACCATAGTTTTATGTTGGATATTGTTTTCCAAAATCAAGGTACTCTCGATAAATTTATAGGTGATGGGATGATGGTAACATTTGGAACTCCAACCACTTCGAAAGAAGATGCTACAAATTCTGTCAAAGCTGGAATATCCATGTTACGAGCACTAGGTGATTGGAATAAAAATAGAGAGTCCAAAGGGGAAAAACCAATTTCCATTCGAATTGGGATCCATTATGGTCCAGTCATTGTTGGAAATGTTGGAGTGGAAAAACGTCTAGAGTATACTGTGATTGGTGATACAGTCAATGCAGCAAGTCGCCTCGAAGCACTTGGCAAAGAATTAAAACGAAATTTTTTAATATCTAGAGAATTATTTGAGAATGTATCTTTGGAATATAGACAGAATTTGAAAATCAAAACAATGGGAACGTTGTCTTTACGTGGGAAAACAAAAACCACGGAAATTTTGGCAATTGAGGTGCCAATATGATCCAAATTCCCAATGGGAAAGATATAGTTTTCCTTTCCAAACCAGAGTTTTTATCCCAAGATATATCACTTCGCATTTTGAATTCTAAACAGACTGAAAATTATATCCAAAGTTTTGATTATACCAAAAGTAAGTTATACGTTGACTGCGATGAAGATTGTTTTTTAGAAATTTCATCAGAAATTAATTTATTCGCAAAGCGGTTGTTATGGGAAAATGGAGAATTATTAGTCAATCAGTCTGAATTGGATTCCCTATTACAAACAATGCCATCTCTCTCTCCTTTTTTAGCCCAAGATCTTACTGGAAAGGATTTGATGTTGGCATGGGGAAAAAAAGAAAGTTTGCTGAATGCAATTGAATCTGGTTTTGGGACTTACTTTAGTCGGTCACGGAATGGAAAATGGGTTAAGGGAGAAGAATCAGGCCACTTACAAAACCTCAAACAAATTTACCTTCATTCAAATCCTTTTTTTGTGCAGTATGTGACTGAACAACTGGGTGCGGCTTGCCACACTGGTTATTACTCTTGTTTTTTTCGAGAACTACGTCAGGATGAATCAGTTTCATTCGTCTATTCTAATAAAGTGGGAGAGTAGTTTTGAATCGAATGATCTTAATCGCAATTGTAATCATCGCTGTTATATTCATCATGTACCAATTGAGAAAAATGACTGGTATGGACCAATCACAACTCAAAGGAAAAATTGATTCAGGTGCACTTGTGGTTGACGTACGAACTGTAGCCGAATTTAATTCTGGCCATTATCCAAATGCAAAAAACATTCCTGTGGACGAAGTTTCCAAACGAGTAGATGAGTTTGGTGACAAAAACCAAACCATTATTGTTTATTGTGCTTCTGGTGGTAGGAGTGGCAGCGCCAAATCGTTTTTAGAATCCATTGGATACAAACAAGTAATCAATGCGGGTGGTTTGTCGAATATGCCAAATCCTTAATTGGATTTGGCTTCCTTTCCATTTTCTCTAGTTCTTTTTTTGTGAAATTTTTTAAATCAAAACTACATACGTTTTCTTTTCATATACAGTTGTAATCCGGTCACTGCTTCTTTTTTCACTTTGTTTCCAAGGGCAGGCCACCAACCAAGTAAATAACCAATAGGTCCCATTGCCATACCGAGCCATTTCCACATAGAAAAATGATCTTTGTGTTGGATGATTTTACCGTCTTGAATGGTAAACTTTGCATGTATTTTGTTTTGTACAAGCCTTCCTGTTTTACTAAAACTATAATCAGCTTCCCAATTTGCAGAACCACCAGTTTCATTTGCTTTGATATTCGAAAATCGAATCGTTAAATTCTGACTTCTTTCGAGTAACATAAGCCACATGGCACCTACTTCTTTTCCTTTCAGTTTTCCAAATGCGGGGTCTTCAAATTGAATCTCTGGATGGTAAAGGGAAACCATGGTTTGCCCGTCTTTATTTTGGAAGGCAGTGTAAAACTTTTGGATCAACTCTTCATTTGCATTCATTGTGGTAAAGATTATGATTGATTAGATAACCACATAGCAAGAAAAAAAGTCATGAAACGGATTCTTCTTTTTGCTTTTGGTACGAGTTTTTTACTGATCGGGCTTGTTGTTTTGTTCCTTGCTGTTGGTTATTTCCAGGAACCGAAATTCCATAAAGAAACGAGTGAGTGGCTAAAGGCAGAACCAGAAGACATTTGGAACTACATTACAGATATAGGTGACCTTCCAAATCGTAGAAAGGAAGTGATAGCGATTAAAATTTTAGAGTCAAGGGCAGATGGCACTCCAACCAAATGGTTGGAAACACCAGATATGGGTGGGTTTATGATCTTTGAACTAAAAGAATCTATCCCCAATCGCAAGTGGAAAATTGAACTTACGGATGCTAGCTTTAAAATGCGTGGTTCTTGGACTTACACTTTACAACCAAAAATCCCCGGAACAGTAGTGACCATTATCGAAGATTCTGAAATTACAAGTATTCCTGTTAGAGGTGCCTATTTTCTTGCCGGCCGCGATGCCACTTTACAAAAAGAAATGGAACTCATTCGCAACCGGTTTAGCGGACGTTAGGGGAAAATTATTTTACTTCAAACCTTGGATCCATTCATCCATACCTTTACAGATTTTTCTAACTGTCTCTCCATGGAAAATGATTCCAAGGTGGCCTTGTTCATAATATGTGGTCACCTTATTTTCTGATTTGAGGTCTTTTAATTCCGTTAAACTTTCTTCAGGAACAATTTTATCGACCGTTCCAACTACACTGTAAATTGGCATTGTGAAGTTATTTAGAAAATTCTCTGTATAATTGATCCTTCCATCATTTGACCAAAAACTTTGTTCATTGGAAATTTGACTTTGGAAAAATTGCATGATCACGGAAACAGATTCTTCGCAAAACACATCTTCCATGAGAAAATACCATTCAGGTGGAGTGATTTCCTTATACCCAACAAAATCTTTGATGGTTAACACTTTTGTTCCAATATTATAACTAAAACTTCGTAAACTGGAATGAAGGTTTAAAATCAACTTAAAGAATTTTTTCAAATCTATGGTTTGGATTGTGGCTTGCATGGAAAAACTTGCCATACTCAAAATCATATCAGAGATCATTTTGTGTGGTAATAAACTAAACCCTCGTTTTAAGGTATCCAAACCAATAAAATTAGATTTTAGGCTGATGTAGTTTGGAGAAGTAATCGAAACAATCCCCGCAATGTATTCTTCTGGTTGAGGTAAATTGAATTCTTCTTTTTGTTCTTTAATTTTCTCATAAGAGGATACATAAAATCTTGGGATCATTCCTCCCATACTATGTCCTACTACCACTGTCCTTTCACTTGGATAATGCCAACGAATCCAACGCAAAACTTCGGGGAAATCATCTTGGATGTAATTATCAACGGTCCATCCTTCTTTTTTTCCATGTTTTGGCATGGTTTGTCTGGACCTTCCCCTCATATCCATAAGGAAAACACGGTATCCATACTTCAAAGCCAACTCTTTTGCCAGTTTGTCCATTACGGATCGTCTACAAAAAAATCCAGGGATTAGGAGTAAGTTTTTTCCAGTATTGTTTAGTTTTTCAGGGATAAAACTTTTGAGTGATACCGCATAACCATCAGTTGTTGGAATAATGAAGGAAGCATCCATTCTATATTCAATGTTATACTGGTGAGATTTGAAGATAATAGAAGTAACAGGTTCTTTTTGGTCTTTGGTGGTTGTATAAAACAAATTTCGAGAATTAGAAACTGTATCTGCCTTTTCAATATTCTTTTGAGCGATGTAGTGGTCGTTTCCAGATTCCATCTCCTTAGCAACTACAAACTCAATTACATCAAAGAGGGAATAAAGTTGTAAGGTAAGTTGCCTGATTTGGTCATCGGGGATAGGGTCTTTGGTGATGCCCCATAAAATACCAATGGGATTTTCGTTCACAAAAAGTGGAATGCCAATCGCATGATTCATCGTTTCAGAAAGCAGGACTTTTTTTTCAGGATGGATCTCTTCTTCTTTGAGATTCACAAACGTAACTTCTGGCCGTAGACCTTTATTAAAATCAATGATGGCTTTTCGAATCAAACGAGCCGATTCGTTGCGTGGGTCTCCCAAATGGATGGGTCTTGATTTTTTGATGTATTCTTCAATGCCTGGGATTTTTCGACGTTCTGCGATTTCCTTCAGTTTAAAGTGTGTGGCAGTGGCCACAATTTTCATCTCGTCTTGGTCAATGACTTCAAAAATGGAGAAATTAAAAATGGGATCATCGTTAAAATCGACGAGTGATACCATTTTATTGGTGAAGGATTGCCATATATTTTCCAAAAATTGGAAGGTGGTTTTCGGAACCGGAAAAATGTAAATTTTGTCCGGACTGACCATGAGATTTTTGTTACTTTCTCTGGTGGAAATTTTGATCAAACGATCTTCCAAAGTATTTTCTTCAAGTGCCATTTAGCATCCTTTCTATTTATGTGCCTTTGCGGTACGCTATAACTCTATTTTCGACTTTTCATATGCCTGTGAACTAAAAAATAAAGCTAATATGCAACAATCTGATTTCGAATCCATTTCAAGAGTATCCGTTCCCGATTTAGACTCCATTTTAGGAAAACCATTCCCAATTTTGGATGATGGGTTTGTCAGACTCGTTGATTATATGGGTTCAGATGAATCTATCGTTCAGGCCGCACGCGTTTCGTACGGAAAAGGAACAAAAAAGGTAAATGAAGACCGAGGACTCATTCGTTATTTAATGCGCCACAGACATAGCACTCCGTTTGAAATGTGCGAACTAAAGCTACACGTAAGAGTTCCTATGGACACTTGGCGCCAATGGATCCGCCATCGTATGGCAAATGTCAACGAATACTCTACGCGATATTCCGTAGCCATTGACTCAGCTCAAACCACTTTGCCTGGAGAATGGCGTGTACAGTCTGTTGGGAACAAACAAGGGAGTGATGGATTTTTAGAATCATCTAAAGGTGACCACCTAACAAAGCGTGAAACGGAATTTCAAAAATTTGCAAACGAAATTTACAACGAAAGATTGGAAATGGGCGTTGCACGGGAACAAGCAAGAAAAGACCTTCCTCTCGCCACTTACACTGAAGCGTATTGGAAAATCGACCTTCATAATTTACTTCATTTTTTAGCACTTCGAATGGACGACCATGCACAATTAGAAATCCGTCTTTTCGCCAAAACCATTGGTGAACAAATTGTTCAGAAATGGGTTCCCAATACTTGGGAAGCATTTGTCGATTACCGATTGAGTGCCCTCCATTTGACAAAATATGACACTGAAATCATAGCCGCAATGAACCAATCAGGTAAAGAAGGTGCTCGTAAAAAAGCGATCGAACTAGGATTGTTAGACGAACAGGGTTCAACCGCTAAGAAAAGCCGAGAACGTGAGGAACTGGAGTACAAATTGTCGAAATTGGGTTTTTCCATTCCTTGGTAATCGGAAACGTAAGTTTCTTTTTCTAGAATATGATTGATAATTTATTTCCTTATGATTGTTAGAGTGATTATGAGCCTCAAAATCTCTCTAACAATTCTTTTTCTCTCCCTAACGACCGTTTCTCTTTCGGCGGAGGAATTTGCTGTTGCAACCTTCACTCGAGGGAAAGTAAGTTTTTTACCTGCCTCTGACACTTCGAAACTTTGGAAAACTCTCAAAGTAAACGATGTGATCAAACCTGGAGATCGGATCAAAACTGGCAATGGTTCCAAAGTTGACTTTTTATACTTAGAAACAGAAATCAGAATCCAGCCTAACACTGATTTCACATTAAAAGAATGGAACTCTGAGAAAAAGGTTGCTAAGGCTTATGTACAAAACGGAGCCGCTTGGTTTCGCGTGAACGGTTTCAAAAAAGGAAGTTTTGAAGTTTCCACACCAACCACAACAGCAGGAGTTCGTGGCACCGCCTTCGGAGTGTTTTTCGAAGAAAAAGAGAAAAAAGGTTATACATGCGTTTGTGAAGGTCTTGTTAACATCAATGGAACAGATTTTGCAAAAGGGACAGGTGGTGCAAAAAAAGAAGGAGCCACAGAACTCGAAAAAAACGAATATAAAGATCTGATCACCAAAGACGGAGCAACTATACTTTTGAAAGAAAAACGAAAAGAATTTCCAATGTTAAACCGTTGCCTTCCATGCCACAAACCAATTGGATGGGAAGATAAAAGTTTTACACCGGATGAAACTTACGGCAAAAAGTGAAAATAGTATTTAGGTTCATTATTGTATTTTTCCTCTTCATCTACCCCGTATTAGGTGAAGAGGTCGTTACAACCAAAAAAGATGAACCTGATGGGTATTATGGTTTAAAACTTGGTGCAATCATCACTCCCACTGCCTCAATTCGAATCCGCGACAAAGCATCTGGATCGAATGATCTTTCTCCATCAGACAAATCCGGATTTTCTATGCCTTGGACTATGTTCTCAATTTCAAAAGAATGGGAAGATTTAGGTCTAAAAGCAGAATTTTGGGGTGAAATTTTACGCAACGATTCTCTCACAAATGATACATCTGTAGGAACAGGAAACAAATCAAATCCTTATGTGTTTCTAGTTAGGCGAGCAAATATCGCTAAAACATTTGAACTTGGAAATACAAAACACCAAATCCAATTTGGTATGTTTGAATTACCTCACATGTTTTCTGTTTGGTCAGGTAATTATGATTGGCGTTATTTCGATAAGTCTCCATTAGAATCACTTGGTTTTGCTCGAGACCCTGTGGATTTAGGTATCAATTATATTTTCAAATGGAAATCATTATCACTTCAGGCTGCCGTTGTCAACGGTGAAGGTTACCGTGAGGTTCAAAATACAACAAATACCGGTTATGATGTAATAGGCAAAATTGGTTGGGATCCAACTTGGTCTGACAATTTAAAAACAGGAATCCATCTTCTCGGCCGAGCATCGAATGCATTTGGTTATGCGAGTGATGAATGTAGAGAAGGTAGAACAAAATGTTTATTGGATGATGGAAATCCTAATACAAGACGTCAAGGCCCAGTTTCATTGAACCAAGAACAAGTAATCGCTATAGAATCCCATCTCCTTTGGAAAGATACAATCAATTTGGGGATTGGGGGTATGTTTAAAAAACAATTGGGTGGAACGATTGTAGACAGACTTGCCCCTTACCAAGTGGGAACAATGGTTCCTGAATCAACAGGAAAAGGTGGTTACCTTTGGTTAGGGATCGGAAATGGTACCTTACGGCTCGTTACAAGAGGGGAAATTGCAACAGGTGGCCCAAATCCTGGTCTTAGAGCCACTGAAACAGTAGAACGCGAACCTTGGGTGAGATTCCAGCCTGGTGCCACGGAACCTCGGTATTCTGACCAGTCTTATTATGTAGGAAGGCAAATTTTTGGGGAATGGATTTTTTCCCAGTCTACCCGCTTTGCCATAGGGTATATAGAAGTTCGTTCCTATGATAGAAAAGGTGAACCTAATAAATGGTATGTAGACAGTACCGGTGAGTCATCAAATCGTGTCGAATATATAGAACAGTTTTCAAAACCCGTTTCGTATCCAATTTCTGAATATAGTAGATTGGATCGCAGTATTGTTTTGAAAGCCACAGCTACGTTCTAAGACAAAGTTTATGTTTTCTGAAATCCAAACCTTTATTGAATCCCAATTATCATCAGGCAATTTTTCATTTACGACGGCATTATTTTTAGCCTTAGGTGGATTATTTGCAGGATTACTCCCTTGTGTTTATCCTTTATATCCGATCACAGCGGGTATCTTGAAAACACGTGTTGCGAAACACAAATGGTCACACCCACTTGTGTATTATTTTGGATTGGCTTTGATGTATGCCATCTTTGGTTTGATCGCAGGGGTGAGTGGTGGAGTCTTTAATTCTTTTTTGCGGTTTCCTGAAACACAATTTGTTTTATCAATTTTGTTATTTGTTTTAGGTTTGAGTGTTTCAGAATTTTTATATTTTCCATTTTTTTCGGGAGATCTTAAAAATTCGGTAAACGTAAATTATGCGAACACTTTCTTTTTAGGAATGGGAGCGGGTTTATTATCATCTCCATGTGTCGGACCAGTTGTGGTTTCCATACTGGTTCAACTCATCAATTACCAGACGGAAGGGTTCAAAATTCTACCTATTCTTTTTACATCCTTTAAAATGTTTTTGTTCGGTATGGGTTTAGGGATTCCTTTTTTGATGATTGGAGTGTTTGGGTTGTCTTTACCAAAATCAGGAAAATGGATGAAGTATATCCAGTGGATACTTGCTCTATTTATTTTTTACTTCTCCTATACATATTTGGAAAAAGCTTTTGACCTTTGGAATTTACCAACAGGACTCAGTGCAAAGGTGTTTTTACTCTTTTCAGTCTCTCTTTCGTTTTTGTATCTACAAAAAAAAGAGGGATCTAACACAGACAAGATGAAACAATCTCTTTTCCAAATTGTTTCTATCATATCGATATTGGTTTTGTTTTTATTTTTAACCATAGCACTTATCAAACAAGAAATGGATAATACAAAGAGCTTAGGTTTTTCTGGGACAGAAATGGTTTCGGAAGAACATGGTAACTTAACCTGGTTCCGAAATGAAAGTGACGTATATACACTCGCAAAAGAAAAGAATTCTCCCATTTTCATTGATTTTTATGCTGATTGGTGTACGAACTGTAAGGAATTTCAAAAACTCACATTGTCAAACAAAGAATGGAATGATACTTTTCAAAAAGGTGTCGTTTTATGGAAGGTTTACGATACAGATCCTGTTTTTGAAACATTTGCTGCAAACCCAAAGTATCCAGAATTAAAAATAGGATTACCTTTCTTTTTGATCTTGAGTCCAGAGGGAAAACTTTTGTACAAATCAAATGATTATCTGGATACAAAAGGAATGATTGATACGATCCTCTTATGGAAAAAATCGAATTAATAAAGTAATTAATGCGAATCAGTCTAATATAGAATGATTCGCATTATGTCTGTTATTTGAATTTACCTAGGAAGTGAATTTAGTGTTGATAAATATTCGTTAGCGATTTCTTTTACAATCTCTCCCGCAGGTTTTACTTCTTCAATTTGTGCAACACCTTGCCCAGCTGACCAAATATCTCGCCATCGTTTGTATTCTTGTTCAATTGCCTTTTCGCCACCAGCATGTCCAGCAGCTATTTTTTTAGGACCATCTTCTAAAATTTCAGGCGAACGTTCCACTGACTTTGACAACCAATTGGCAGGGATACCCGAAATTTTTTCAGTATAAACGATATCATCGGGACTAGAATCAATTAACATTTGTTTGTATTCGTTTTGCGCACGAGATTCTGGAGTAGCGATAAACCGAGTTCCGATATAAACAGCATCTGCCCCGAGAGCTAATGCTGCTGCCATTTGTGAGCCATTGGAAATTGCTCCTGCGGCAATCACAGGAAGGCCTGTTTCTTTTTTAAGGTAAGGGATGAGTGCAAAAGGTGTGATAGTACCCGCGTGTCCTCCAGCTCCTTGTGAAACTGCGATCAGCGCATCAGCTCCCGATTTTGCGACGATATTGGCATGTTTAAGAGTTGTGACATCGCAGAAAAGGGAGGAACCATTGGCTTTGATTTCTTTTGCTATGGTTCTTGGGGTACCAAGACTTGTAATGATTAACTCTACTTTTAAGTCCATTACCACTTCAAATTGTTTTGCCCAGTTTGGATTATGTTCCTTATGCAAAATTAAATTCACACCTATTGGTTTTTTCGTTTTAGAACGAATTTCCAGAATTCCTTCTCGTAATTGTTCTGGTGTCCGGTAATTGAGGGATGGGAAACATCCTATTCCACCAGCTTCCGAAACTGCTACGACCAATTCTGGGTACGAAACAAGAAACATCGGTGCGGCAATGATCGGTAGATCAATTTTTAGCATTTCACTAATTTTTGTTTTGATTTTCATAAATCTCCTGTTATACGATTATGGCTGCGTTGGTTTTGGCGTTAGGTTGGGAAGGTCTGTCGGATAACGACCCGATCTTGGAATACAACTCATGGCAAATCCTTGGATGATGTAACAAATGGAATCTTGTGAAATACATTTGAGTGACTTTTGGTATTCTTGGCCATCAATTTCTGTGGCGATTGAATAACATTCCATTTTGTCTTCCATGAAGAGTTGTTGGGGAGTTTTGTTCTCTTGGGCCAAAAGATTGGTAAGAGACAATAATAGTAAAGGGACTAGATAAAAAAATGATTGGAATCGTGTGCGATTCATTGAACGTAATCCTGCTTTTCCTATAGGAATAGAAAATTGAAAGAAGTCAAATCATATAAATCCATTCTGATTCAGTTTCAATTTGTTCTTTTTTTCCTGGGGATATTTTTAATCCAAAACTGTTTTGATCTCCATTCAGAGAGCAAACAAGAAAGCCAATTACAACAATCAATATATCTAATTGATCGGTATTACTTTTGGTCTTCGGAAGAAATTTTAGACCCAGAAACGATTTCGAAAGACCAATGGTTGCCCATTGGAAATAATTCTTTGGGGTTTAAAACAAAAGAAAAAGAATTTTTGTACATCAAATTTAGTGATCAGTTCATACGGCAATTACAAAGTCCCATTTTATATTCTGAAATTGCAATAGAGACCTTGAAAGTTTTCCAAGGTAAGGACATCGTTTATATAACGAAAGATTTAGATTTTATTTTCCCACACTTGATTGCTCTTAATCCTGAACCAAAAGGAAATATTATCATTCAATTCCAATCTAGGTATAATGGATTCATTGGAATGGATCGAGAAGTGATTTTTAAAAACCATTCGCAAGCTCTTATTGATTTGTTTATGGATAATTTTTTAAAAACATTTTTTGCTCCTATACTACTCGTATTGTCCATAATCTTTTTAGGCTTTTATTTTTTGAGAAGGAAAGAGATGATCTTTTTCAATTTTTCCATCTTATTATTTTCAGCATCTTTAATTGAAGTATTAAATGGATTTGTCGGATTTTCATTGAGACAATATGCAGCTTACATTGTTCCCATTACTTTTTTGAATTTTACATTTTTTCCTTTTGCATTATTATTATTTTTGATTTCTGTTTTTCCTCCTTTTTTTAGAAACCTTTTTAAACTCATTGCGATTATACATATAATTGTTTTTACACTATCGATCATTCAAAATTATGAATCGGGTATTTCATTTTTAAATAGCGAAGAAGATTATAATTGGATTGTTGTTTTAGAAGCATGTGTGGCTATCTTTTCTTCCTTCTATGTATTTTTAAAAGGAAATCGAAAACTGAGAGAAATTATAATTGGTATCTTGATTATTGTCATCACTGGCCTTCATGATACGTTAGCTGATTTAGAAATTATAAATCACCAACTTAGAATCATACATTATGGTTTTTTTCTGATGTTAGGTTTTTTTGGATACTATGTATTCAAACATTATTTGGAGTTATTACATTCGATCAATCGGATGAACTCTGAATTGAGGATCAAAAATAAAGAATTACAGCGACTGATTCAAATTGATAAAGATCTAGCCTTGGCGCATGCATTACAAAAATCTCTATTGTCTTCCAAATACAATGAAGACGACAAAGTCCGGATCATAGGTTTTTCTCAGAATTTAGAATCGGTTGGTGGAGATTATTTCGATCATACGAAAGATAGTATGGGAAATTGGGCATTTTTGATCGCAGACGTTTCTGGACACGGGATCTCATCGGCTATGGTTGCTGCAATGTCAAAAATGGCTTTTGTTGGTGCAGGACCTTATCTCCAATTCCCAGCGAGAGTATTTCATTTGATGAATCGCCATTTGGTAGGAAAAACAAAAAATTTATTCATTACTGCATCTTATCTCTTTATTGATACAGAATCATATATTGCAACATTCAGTAATGCTGGTCATCCATGCTTTTTTTTGATCCGGAATTCTGAAAAAGAAGTGAAACAACTCACTGCAAAAGGAAAACCATTAGGACTTTTTTCTCACCAATCTTACGCTGAAGAAACTGTAAGTATCCAACCAAAAGATAAAATTTTACTCTATACGGATGGGATTTTTGATTTGTTAAATGAAGAAGGGGAAAGTTTTGGTGAAGATAGGCTCAAATCGTTGTTATGGGAATATCGTTTTCATAACATCCAAGATTTATCAAGTATCTTACAAGATTCCTTATTCCGATTTTCAAATGGTTGGAAACACCAAATGGATGATTTAAGTTTTTTACTCGTTGAAATCAAATGAAAAGATGATGGATCTACAGTTCTGGATTGATGATAAAACGAATTGGATTTCCTTTTTTTTCTTCTAACGCATGTAAGTATTCGTTTGTATCTTCCAATTTGTGAATTCCACTGATGGATTTTGTCAAATTCAGTTTTTTCTCTTGGTAAAGTTGGATAAGTTCTGGAATGGCTCGTCTGTCTGATCCATAGGATCCTGTGATCCGAATTTGCCTTTCAATGAGAAAAAATGGCATTGGAATTTCGAGTTTGTTCCTCCCAATCCCGACAAGTACAATCCTACCACCACGGTTCATGGCACGAACACTACTTTCGATGTTTGGCATATATCCTGTAAAATCACATAATAAATCAATGCCACCAGATTTTTCTTTTAAAACCTTTCCCACTTGCATGTTTTTCTCAACTAATATGAGTTCGTCGGCACCATAAATTTTGGCATTTTCTAAACTCCCACTATCGATATCGATTGCAAAAATTTTCCCTGCACCCAATGCTTTTGCGATTGCAACTGCATGGATACCGAGTCCTCCACAACCAATGATAGCAACTGATTCCCCGGATTTTAGTTCTCCCTGGTATTTTACTGCGTGGTAAGGTGTGGAAACTGCATCGGCGAGAATCGCTCCTTCCTCAAAAGGAATTTCGTCTGGTAAAATATGTAGGTATCGTTCTTCTGTTTGGATGTATTCAGCAAATCCACCTCTTTGGTTGAATCCAATGACACCTATGTTTTCGCAAAGATTTTCACGTCCGACCAAACAATGTTTACATTTTCCGCAAGAGGTTCCTGCACTTACAACAACTCGGTCACCAACTTTGAGTTTTTTGATCTCTTCACCAACTTCTGTTACAACACCAGATGTCTCATGACCAGGAACACAAGGAGAGTATGTTGCTTTCATTTTTCCATGTAATATGAAGTGAATGTCTGATCCACAAATCCCACATGCTTTAACCTTCACCTTGACTTGGTTAGGTAGTAATGAAGGAAGATCTAAATCTTGGATTTCTAAAGCTCTAGATCCAGAAAGTAATACAGCTGCTTTCATAACATAATTCCATCAAGTTCGGATAAAAGTTCACTCGAATCAGATTCATTTAATTGTTCTAAAGTGAGTTCTATTGTATCATTTAAATAATATTTCAAATTTTTATAATCTAATAAAAAATTTTTTAAATTAGATTTTTCTTCATCCGTTAATCGATTTTCCATATTGAGTTTGCATAATGCAAGCACTCCAAATGCGGATTTTAGTTCATCAGTATGGGAGGCAATCGTAAACAGTTCACGGATATCAAGTTCGGCAAATGTTGGCAAAAGATCGGAGATTAATTCCATTGCTCCGATGGGAATTGTGCGGTCTAACGATTTGACATAATTCAAAAGGACTCTATAACTTTTAGAATCCCCCACGTACGAAAGGAGATAAACCATGCCAGAAAGAAGAACTTTATGGTAACCCCAGGATAATCTTCCCGAATCAGCTTCCCTTATGATTTGGTAAATCAACGCCCAAATATTTTTATCATTATTGGCAGCCAATTTCATTAATTCTAAGAGGCGTTTTTCCCAGATAGGAAGGTCCATCTCGGTTTTTAATTGGTCAATGGCTTCTAAGGGAGAAATGGGTAATGATCCTAACTTTTGCACAGTTTCCTCTCGACATAATTCTAGAATATGAGACGTATATGTCTTTTCTTTTTTATCATGCTAATGTTTTCCGTGAACGACCGAAACTATTTGCATAGATGAAACGTTTTTCGGTAATACTACTGCTTCTCTTCACGGCAATGGGGGAGATGACACCGGACCAATCCAGTTCCAAAGCGACACAGTTAATCCGTGTTAGCTATGGACTTAAGGATAACTACGAGTTTCTTCGCATTTTAAATTCTACCATCAGCAATCGTGGCACCGAAGACCAAAAAAAATACTTCAAAAGGTGCGTACAACACCATATAGAATCAGAAATATTACATTTACAAATGGATTTGGGTAATTCATACGCAGAACTACGTAGAACTCAAGGATTACTCATCCAATTGTACATCAATGTTTTGGAAGATGAAATTGATGAATTGGAAATTGAGTTGGGAAGACTAGCTAGGCTTGCCAATGGACAAGAAAAAACGGAAACCAAATTGTATTTAAGGTTAGGATATCGCGAAATTGCAGTTGCCAAACAAAAATTGATTATAGGAAAAAACATACGACCTTATTTGTATTTGATGAAGTTACAAGAATTGGCGTTTTCGTTAAAATCTTTGAAACAAGCTGAGAAATACATTGTTTTGTTAGGATTGTTGCATGATTCTGTTGATGAATTTGATAAAGAGAATCGAACATTTGAAGGGATGGTAAATGAAGTGATTCGAATCATCGTAAGTGACAAAGAGAAATATTTACGATTATTGTATGATAGCCATTTCGACTCTTATGGTTCTCTTAATTACTACGAACAAATCTGGAAACAACCTGATTTACATGAATTAGCGACTAGTATACCGAATTTTGATCCACCATACTTTCGTAATCCTGAAGAAGCAAAAATTCCCACATTTAAATAGTTATGCGATCATTTATTTGGGAATTCCCTTTAACTGCAGGTTTTGCTTCCTTCCTTTTTCTATTGTACCCAATAGTTTCCATTTTTTTTCCAAAATTGGTAACTGAGTACTTTATTGCAACTCCAGGTGAATTAGAACCAATCAATTGGATTTTATCTACTTTTTTTCATGGTTCAGGTGCACATCTACTCTCCAATTTATTTTTCCTATTATTGCTTGGTAGAGTTGTCGAAAAAAGAGTGGGCAAGGCCAAATGGTTGTTATTTTACTTTATGGCTGGCTTGTTATCTGTGTTAGGCGATGGTATTGTGAGAGGGATTATTTTAGGTGATAAAACTCCTATTGTAGGCGCAAGTGGTTCAATTTCTGGACTTGCTTCTGCGGCTACATTACTTTCTCCCTTTCGATTCCCGATTTCAAAAACGAAATCCATTCCGTTCCCTGTATTTTTATTTGGATGGATGATGGTATATTCAGATGTTACGAACGTATTTGCGAGAGATAATGTAGCACATTGGGCACACTTGGGAGGATTTTTTTCCGTGTTTGTGACCAGTTATTTATTGGGTGAAAAAGAACGACAAGAAATCAGGCAAGGCTTTCTCCTTAACTTCACCTTTTTTACATTGACGATCATTCTTCTATTTTTTATCAACAATAGGTAATGAATCTAAAATTTCGAGCAAAGGATTACCTTTCCGATGACTCGTTTGAATCAGCGGAATACGAATACATTGGCGATCAAAACCAAGGTTGGGAGATCAAACGGAATGGTTCCCCTTACCTAAACCTAGGTCCTGGCTACATCCCACTCAAAACGATTTCATGTGGTGTTTGTTCTACTGATATCGATAGACGTTTTTTACCGTTTCCACTCCCCCAAATCATTGGCCATGAAGTGTTGGCAGAAGGTCTCGAAGAAAACCAAGGCAAACAATTTGTCGTTGAAATTAATGACACCTACGAAGCCCGCGGTGATAAAAATCCAGATGTTTTTTGCATAGAAGGGATCCCAACTCATTCACCAGAACGCAGAGTTTTGGGAATTGATCGTCTTCCTGGTGGTTTTGGTCCTTATATCCTTGCGCCAGTCCATGCGGCGATCAACCTAGAGGGAGTATCCCCAAAGGCAGCGGTCCTAATGGAACCGTTTGCTGCAGCATTACAAGCAATCATTGCATCTCCACCAAAATCAGGTGATCATGTTGCAGTTCTAGGACCTAGACGATTAGGTAGTTTGGTATTAGCAGCTTTATCATCATTTCGTAAATCCAATAATGCTAATTTTCGCATCACAGCGATTACACGACATGACCATTTAATAAAATTATCCAAAGAAATGGGAGCTGATGATTGTATTGATCTTCGCATAACTAAAGTTGAAGATTTGAAAAGTAAATTTGATATTGTTTATGACACTACTTCAACAACTTCTGGGTTTGAAACGGCCTTACAAATTTCGAAAAGGGAAGTCCATCTTAAAACGACAAATGGGCAAACCATGGCGGGACTTACACATTTAACTGAACTTGTGGTGGATGAACTTTCTATTTTACCTTATTCTACTGAAAATTCAAATTTCCATTGGGAAAAAGAAACTAGATCGAATAAGAACGTATTTGTATTTTCGGGAGTTTCGGAAACAATCAAAAGAGAATTGAAACAAAAGTTCCAAGTTTTCGAAGGTGAATCAAACACGGGAGAGGTAATTTTGTCATCAGATACTTTTTCAAACAAAATGCCTCGTTTCGATTTCGTTGTGGTCTCAAAACCAGAAGAAATAGGTCTCGCTATAAGACCAAATCCAAGTCATGAAAATTCTCTCGTTCGCCCAAGAGGAGCCATTTTAGTTGATACTTCACAAACTGAAAATTGGAAAATCGATTACCAATTGGTTGGAGAGTTTTTCAAACAAGGGAAAGAAATTCATAGTTCACGATGTGGTGATTTTCATTTGGCTATCTCTTTGTTAAAAGATAATCCAGAAATTACAAAGTCATTGGAGGACAATTTGATTTCACATCGTTTTCCTTCTGATAAATTAGAAGAAGCTTATTTAAAAGCAAAAGATCCATCAAGTGTAAAGGTTGTCGTTGATTTCCAATAACCCTATGACCTTAGAAAAAAAAGTAAAAACTTCCCTTGGACCTACCTTACACCAAATTGAAGATGGATTATGGGAAATAGATTTATCTAATCTCAGAATTTTTTTTGGTCTTTCCATTTTATCTAGAACCATCGGTGAAGAAATTGGAAACTTATTACAATCTTTACCTGGTGATTTAGCATTTACATACAAAATAAATCCGAATATCAATCACGAGTTGGTGGATATGCACATACAACATGTGCAAGTATTTGCAAGAGCAGGTATTCTAAAAGATTGGGTTTTATTTAGAGAAGAGTTTGAAGATAATTTACGATTTGTATTTGGTTCGTTCCAACAACAATCCATCGCGAAAAAAATTCATCCTGAGTTTTATGGAGAAGACCCTAACCGAAATTCATCCGTTGCATTATTATTTCCTTTTGATACAGAATTTGTCCACCCTTCCGGATATTATATCTTGATGGAGAGGGTACAAAATCAAAACAGGATCGGTGATTTTTTTATTCGCATAACGATTGATTCACGAGAAGACGGGTGTTTGAATTTGGCAAATATTCATCATGAAGTGATTAGTGATGTTCATTCCAGGACTTACATTGCTGGAGCTTCCAAAATTAGTGAATCACTAAGTAATGGAATCATCAATGTTGCTCAAAAAGGGGAAACCTTTTACGAAGAAGAAAATAGTCATTTTAGTAAAGTATTCTCGCAAATTGAAAAAACTCCCTTAGGAAAATTATCCAACATTAATTTTTATTGGGAGGAACAATATAGAAATTTGATTTTGAGTTCTGATCCAAGTGTTTCGCTATCAATTTTGAAAAAACTTTTTTTGCTATTGGAAGATTCAACTGCATCCAAAAAAATAAAAGAAGGAAATACACTAAGAGCAATTATTGGAAAAACTTCTGTTTATGTTGATCTATCTAGACTTGACCGAGTTTTAAATTTTAGTTTTAATCAAAAACGGACGTTAGTTGACTCTAGTTTTTATCTAAAACGAATGCCGATCCTAGAAAACATCGCCAATGGCATAGGACATCAAAATAATTTTGAAGGCATTCACATATTTTTAATCCATCATATTACATCTGAAATTATCTCATTGATAGAAACTTTTAGAAGGTTAAAGGCAAATTCCCTTAATGTCGCATTTGTAAAATACGGTGGAAACATCCCTCCAATTTACTTAGATATTTTGTTAGATATTCCAACCGAATCTTTTTATATGGCTGGTTTGGAATTTAAACTTACTAAAAATAATACTCCTTATTATGGAGTTTCTCCTCTTTACAGTGATTTTGAAGTTCATGGATCCTTTCGGCATAAGTTAGAAGAATCAAAGTTAGGATTTTTTGACGCTATGCGTAGATTGGCAATGTATTTGTTTTTGAATCAGTTATTATCATTAGCTGAGAAAAATGAAAAAATGATTTTAATTGAAGATGGTGGTTATGTTGCTCCAATTCTCAATGAACGAGCATTAGATGGTGTTACTTTCGGAGAAGTGCTTTCTGAATTTTGGGTGGAAGGAAAACATTCCTCTTTGAAAGAAAAAAGTTTTTCTGAAATTTTAAAAGCTCATGTCGTTGGAACCGTGGAACACACTCGAAATGGTTATGATCGTTTGACTAAAGTAAAAACAGAAAAAAACTCATTGTTTTTGCCTGCTTATTCCATTGCAATTTCACAACAAAAAACATTGGAAGAATCCAAAGAAGTTGCTCGGTCGATAATCAATGCTATTGAGAATACATTACATGGAATCGGAAAAGTATTATCTAACCGAAAAGTTTTAATCCTCGGAGCAAAAGGAAATATTGGGGGATTTTTAAAAAAATACTTAGTCGGTGGCTCCTTACATGAATCAAATTTAGATATATTAGAAGTGGATCTCAAATTTGAAAATGAAACAAATTTTCAAAAACAAACTTTTCTATCTGTTACAGAAAAAGATTTTTCAAATATTGATTTAGTCATTGGGGTAACTGGTGAATCCATTTTGGAACCTAAACATTTTGAATCATGGATATTTGAAAGTCATTACAAACAATTATTTTTAGCTTCTGGTTCAACGAAGACAGTTGAATTTGCAAACTTTATCAAATGGACAAATGAATTGAATGCTCATGAGAATCCAAAGTTGCGGGGAAAAAACTTGTCCGTTTCATTTCATAGGATTTTAGACCCGCAAACTCAAATGGATTTAGGTTCAAAATTGATTTTTAAAATTGCAGAAATGAACTTAGAAAAAGAGATTTATTTAATCAGTGATGGCAGTCCTGTTAATTTTTTATTTTTTGGAGTACCAACCGAATCTATGGATCCAATCATCTCTCAGTTAGCCAGTGTTTCATTGGGAATGTTAAATCAATTCAAAAACAAAAAACTTCCAACTCCAGACTTATATGCTGTCGACCACCAAATTGATGTTTGGGGAAATTCATTGTGAGTAAACACGGATTTTTTCAAATTACACAAAAACTATTTTTGCGAGATGGCAATTCACTTTTAGTGTTACGAGACCAAAAATCGGGCCATGGTGACCTTCCAGGAGGAAGGATGAATGAGGATGAATTTTTTGAGGATTGGTCAGAAAGTATCTCCCGTGAAATCAAGGAAGAATTAGGCGAATCTATTAAGATAGAAGTAAATCCTGTCCCCATATTTGTCCATAAACATAGAGTGAATGAAGGTAATTTACCTTGTATCATCATTGCATACGATGCAAAACTATTAGCGGGTAAAGTGCAATTGTCAGATGAACATGACTTTATGGAATGGGTTGATATTAAATCCTTTGATCCAAAAAAACTTTTTTCGGAGTATATGTTGGATGCTGTCCAACTTTATCTAACAAAATATGCATAATCTTTATGTACCTCCCTATAAAATATTACTTTTTATTCTATTGTTTGGAATAGGTTATGGTTCCGCCAGTTACTTAAAAGATCATCCATCTTCTCCACCTATACCAAAACTAGAAGTTTCAAAACCTGACTTTAGTCTGAATTTTGATTTTAACTTCAATTTTGATTTCAATTTTAGTAAACCAGAAGTTGATGAGGACATTCAAAAACCAAATCATTCATGGACTGATGTGGCCATTCAAACAAATGGTACTGATCGAAAGTATGGAAATTTAGTTGGAATTCAATTAGTTCTCAAACCTGAAGACTTTGTAAAAGAGGAATGGTGGAAAGAAAGGATAGAAGAAACATTAATGAAAGGAAAGTCTGCTGGAATATTTGATCGCAAAACGATCGTAATCTTCCCTGAACACTTAGGTTCTGGACTTGTATTTCTTAATGAAAAATCTAGATTTATTAATGCGGATTCTTTGGTCGATGCACTCAAAACTAAAGGAGAAAATTACACTTTAAATGATCTAATACTTTCAAAATCAGAAATGATGGCTGAAGTATATGTTCGAACCTTTTCTTCATTAGCAAAAGAATATAATGTCCCGATCCTGGGTGGTACCATTGTCCTTCCAAATCCTAAAATTGTAAAAGGCAACTTGGTTTTGGATCCAAATGGTCCATTGTTCAATGTCGCCATTCCATTTTCAGCTGATGGAAAACTTATGGAACCAATGGTAAAAAAATCAATTTTAGCTGATGAAGAACTTAAAGTTTATTCAGCGGGGGAACCAAACCAAGATCGAATTTGGATAGTTCCTGGTTGGAAGGTTGCCATTTTCATCGGCCAAGAAGTTTTTGAACCATCAATTTATTCTCGCCTAACAGGCAAACCTATCGATGGATTGATATCTCCGTCCGCTGTTTTTCCCAACATGAAGTGGTCAGGTAATGATTTGTCAGATTCAAATTTTTGGAAACAAGAAGGAATGGCAAAATACATCAAATCGACTAAGGCTCAAGATTTGGTACAAGTGTTTCTCTCTGGGCATTTATTTGAAAATCAATGGAAAGGCAAAACGTTTAGTTTGAGAGATTTTACTTTCGAAGACCAAGTTATTTCGGTAGAAAGCCCTACAATCTTAAATTTGTACTTTTAAAAATGAAATCAAACCTATGCGAAATTTGAATTTTAATTTTGAGATTTTGTTGAAAATCCGTTTGACAGGGCATACATTTCACAAAAAATTTTCAGAGTTATGCCACAGAAGTCCCTTCCTAAAAATGAATTTTATGTAAAATGCCCCTTGTATGCAAAAGGGCTTTCTGTATGCCCAAGTTCCAAGGATCGTCTGCAATCTGGGGATTTGGAGCGATTGACTTCCCATTGTGTACAGGATATGTATAAGGCATGTGATATTTTTTCTGCTAAAAAAGAGAAAGAACAAGCGGCTTAACCGTCGTTTAGTTTTCTAACCTTTTTGAAATATTCGTAAATTTTCCAATCCTCTTCGCTAAACGCCAAATCATCTAACACTAGTTCACCTCGTTTACTTTCGTAGACAATTTTATCCCCAGCCACTCCCCATAACCGTTCTAAAAAAAACGGAAAATGTTCTTTTTTACCGAATACTTTCCACTTCATAGGTTGGTTTGGATCATTTTGATTGGTAGTGATGAATTCATCTTTTCCTGATAATCTCCATGAATACGCTTCACGTGTGACAATTGGAATTCCGCGGTTAATGGAAGGTGATTTACCTTGGTGATATTGTACTTCTTTTAAATACAAATCTCCAATTTTTCCACCCACAACATAACCTGCGTTACCACTATTGTAATAAAATTTAGGAAGAACAATGTCTTTTGATAATAAGGATACTCTTTTAGATTCGATGTTTAGGAAAAACAAATGGTATGCTCCTCCAACTCCAGACCAAACTAGATATTCATTTCCAATCGATGAAATATGGTATTGAATTTTTAATTTTGGATATGGCGATGGAAACAATTCACTTGTTAAAAATTTTTCAGGTTTTGAAGTTTTACCAGTTTTTTCAATGAAGAGTTGATTCTCGAAAAAGTATAAAAGAAAATCACCTGAATTTGAAATTGCCATACCAGTCTTGCAGGGTATATGAACTATCGATTCGTGTTCTAGTGTGGAATCCGTTGTTGAATATCCAAATAAAGCACAACCTCCATATTGTTTTAATGGATATTGAATGACTACGTAGTTTCCATTCGCCGATAATTGAATAGAATCTGGTCTGAGTTTTAATTCAATTGAGTTTCGATTATCATTCACCAAATCTTTGAAATAAAGAGTTTTGTTCTCAGTCCAAACGATTTTAGTTCTGTCTTCGGATAATGCAAATAACCTAGGTTGGTTTGGTTTGTTTTTTGAGAGAATCTCTGCAGTTGATCTGTTTGCAGACAATCGATCTTGTAACAATACCAAAGCTTTTTCATACTTTTCTTTTGAAATTAAATCTTCAATTTCAGAAACTAAGGATTCGTGTTTGGATTGGCAGAAACTAAAAAATAAAAAAGAAAATATAACTATGAAATAAAATTTCACTGAGACTCCAACATTTCCTTAATTTCATCGGCGTGGATTTCTTTTGAAAACAAATCCATTGCTGTTTTTCCCACTCGTTTTGTATCATAGTAAGCAAAAGTTCCTGTCACTACTGCTCCCCCAATGGGAACCCAACGTGCAAATTGTTTCCGAATGATTGTTTTGGAAATCATAATCCCTAGTTTTTCCAAAACTGTCTGAAATACTTTAACTGTTGTTGGGCGAATTAATATTTTGAAACTTGATTCTTCAATAATTTTTCGGAAAACATGGGCTCCTCCATGTTTGAATAAGCAGTATAATAATAATTCTTTTGTCACTTGGACTTCTTTTCCATAGAGAGCTGCAATATCCATGATCAAATGTCCTTGGATACGGTAGACCATTAATAGTTCTGGAAGGATGCTAAGGATACCCAGGGGACCAGGTGGAAGGGAACACGTCGCACTGATGAGACCAGATTTAAAAGAGGCGTTTTGCACCAGTTCGTTTAATAATTCCTCAGGTGGTTGGATTGTGGGTGCATAGGGACTCCTGTAGTCCTCAAATCCGGCAAATAATTCGATTAGGCCTTCCAAAAATCCATTGGATTTGCCCTGAGATGGAAGTTCGTTCACGGGTTTCTTAAATCCTCATTAGATTTTGGTTTATCAAAAACAGGCATTCTGTATCCTTTCCATAGACATGATAGATAGATTGAAAAAAATTCAAGAAAAATACCTGCGTATCGAGGATGAGCTTGCGAAGGCCACCGCATCCGATACTTTAAAGAATCTATCGAAAGAAAGATCTCGCCTAACTCCCGTATATACAAAAGCAGATGAATATTTAAAAATTACGAAAGATTGCCAAGATGCCAAAACCTTATTAGAATCTGAAAATGATCCAGACATGCACACCATGTTAAAATCAGAGATTGAAGAAGGTGAAAAAAAATTAGAAGAATTGGCTAAAGAACTCGAAATCATGTTACTACCCCCAGACCCCAATTCTGGGAAAAGTATTCTCGTTGAAATTCGTGCTGGAACGGGCGGAGAAGAGTCTGGATTGTTTTGTGCTGATTTGTTTCGAATGTACAACAAGTTTGCTGATAAAAAAGGACTCCGAGTAGAAATCATTGATATGAGTCAAACAGGGATAGGTGGTTATAAAGAAATTGTATTTTCTTTAGATGACGATAAAGCCTATGACTTGTTCAAATTTGAATCGGGAACACACCGTGTCCAAAGGATTCCAGAAACTGAATCGGGCGGAAGGATACATACATCAGCAGTGACAGTTGCAATCCTACCAGAAGCAGAAGAAAAAGAAGTAGAGATCAGAGAAAGTGACCTTCGGATCGACGTTTATCGTTCGTCAGGTGCTGGGGGACAGCACGTTAACACTACAGATTCAGCAGTACGAATCACTCATATTCCAACAGGTATTGTTGTTGCATCTCAAGAGGAACGTTCTCAGATCAAAAACCGTGATAAAGCGATGCGAGTACTCCGTGCAAGAATAGTCGACCAAATGGCAGAGACCGCCAAACTAAGTGCAGATGCTCTTAAAAAAGCACAAGTTGGATCAGGGGATAGATCTGAACGAATCCGAACATATAATTTTCCGCAAGGACGATGTACTGACCATAGGATTGGTTTTACGAGTCATAATCTTCCAGCTATAATGGAAGGTGATCTGGATGAATTAATCGATGCGCTTGTCCAAGAAGATCGGTCTAAAAGATTAGCAGAAGCCAAAGCATAAAAAAAAGTTTTTTTACTCTGGAATTCGATTGAACCCACTAGTTTAATTGTTATCCCTATGGGAAGGATAAGTCTGTATGAAATTTTGGCATTTTGGATTTCTCACCATATTCATGATCAATTTGGGTTTGGGGAATTGTAATCCAGTCAAAAAAAATGACCCCTTCGGTGACAATCTTCTATTATTACTCCTCATCAATTCTCTTGCCAATGCTAGGGAGTTGGATTGTGTTTTTTCCTCATCAGAATCAGATAACCTTTACAATGACCAATGGCATTTACAAAATTATGGCCAATTGGGAGGAACTTCAGGGGAAGATGCCAGGGTAAAACCCGTTTGGGACCAAGGCTATTCTGGAAACCAAGTCATAGTGAGTGTAGTTGACGATGGTTTGGATATCCGTCATGAAGATTTAGCTGCAAACATATCAGTTTCAGCTCGTGGGCTTAATTTATTCAATAATACCTTTAATCCTTCTCATTCATACACAAATAGTTTCCATGGGTCAGCTGTTGGTGGTGTCATTGGTGCAAAGGGAGGGAATGGAGTCGGTGTTCGGGGAGCGGCACCATGTTCTAAGTTAGTTGGTGTTAATATACTAGAAAAATCCACAATTTATACTTCTGACGAATATAGAGCAATGGTCAATGAAACTGGGAGAGTTTTTATTTCCAATAATAGTTGGGGTTCACCAGACTTATATGGTTGGTTATGGCCATCAAGTGGTTTGTGGCAACAGGGAATCAATGAAGGTATTACACTAGGTCGTGGAGGAAAAGGAATTGTATATTTATGGGCTGCAGGGAATGGTGCAAACGGTAGTACGGTCGCATCACCAGTATTAGTTGACAATGCAAATTTTGACGGCCAAGCAAACTATTATGGTGTGATGGCAATTGGTGGGATAGGCCAAAATGGAATGAAGGCATCCTATTCTGAATCGGGAGCCAATCTTTGGGTTGTTGCCCATACACAAGGTAATAATGCTTCTGCCTATACGACAGCCATTACCACAACTGATGCCAGTGGAGTATTTGGGTTTAATGCAGGTGGGACATCGGGTGATTATACATTATCGAATTATACAAGAAGGTTTAACGGAACTTCTTCGGCTACTCCATTAGCAGCAGGAGTGGTTGCTTTACTTTTAAGTAAATATCCTACTCTTTCTTGGAGAGACGTACGTGAGTTAGTTGCCTATTCGGCCAGACAAAATGATGTTTCTGATCCAGATTGGACAACGAATGCAGCAGGATTAAATATAAACCATAAGTATGGATTTGGTGCAATTGATGCTGAACAACTTTTACTTCGCTCCGATTCTTGGACTCCAATTACTGCCGCTTTTAAAACAGAGACTATGAACTTAGTCTCTCCAGGAACTTCCATTCCAGACAATGATTTAGTAACGGGAGCAAGTGTATCTTATCCTGTAACGTCATCTATTTCCTATATAGAATTTGTTGATGTTGAATTCACATCGAATCATTCCTACTTTCCTGAGTTAAGGATAACCATTACTTCTCCAAGTGGTACAGTGAGTGTACTTTCAGAAGTGCATGCATGCCGGAATCCATATAATAATTCTGGTTGTACTTCTGGAAATACATCGATTGCCACGATGACCGGATCTTCTACCTATCGATTTGGTCTTTCTCGCTTACTTGGTGAAAGTCCAAATGGCTCGTGGACAATTCGTGTATATGATGGTGGGGGTGGTGACACAGGTTCCATCCAATCGGTACGATTAAAATTGTATGGCAGGTAAAAAATGAATTCCTTCATTTTCAAAAATAGATCCAACAAACAAGATAAGGGAAAACGGTCCTTTGCATTTTATGTACTGGTGATTTTGGTTTCCATATATTCTTTGGAAGCAAAAGACCCTCCGAATCAAGTATCATTTATCGAAGGAGGAATCCAAAAAACCTTCTATCGAAATTCCAGTTTAGAAGCAGAATATATAGATCCAATCCAATTAAATTCTTCGCAAAACAAAGGTTTAGGGAATCTGAAATTGAAAGCAGGCTGGAATTTTCGACAAACTGGAAAACCAATCCTATCCAAAAGTTCTAAATCTGATATAAAGGCAAAGGTAACTGAAGTGTATAACACAGGAGTTGGAGCTGGACCAAATATTGTTTTACCAGGAGTGATTCTAGTTACCTTTAAAAAAGACCAAAATAATGGTTCACTCAACAAATTAGCAGAGAAATATAAAGTAGTTTTTTTACAACAATTGTCACCGCGAATCGCTAGTTTCCAAACCGAACCTGGTTTTATTTCAGTAGAAATTGCAAATGAAATCTTAAACGAAAGTTTTGTACTAGAAGCATACCCAGAAACTGCTGTTGAAAAAGTTTTAAAGTAATTTAGTAAAAATATTTTTAGCTATAGAGCCAAATAAAAATAGATTAGTTTTAGAATTTCGATTTTACGTACTGGTTTGGAAAGGTAAGAGGTGATCCCTGCTAAAAAACTATTGCTGATATCTTCTTTTTGAACATTTGCGGAGATTGCTATGATTGGAATCACAAATAGTGGATCTACTTTTTGAATCTGTTCATACAATCGAATTTCTTTTGTAGCTTCTAGTCCATCCATTTCAGGCATTTGCATATCCATCAAAACAATATCAAATTTTTCAGATTTGAATTTTTGTAATGCATCCTTTCCATTTTTTGCAATCACAAGATCGATCGGATATTTTCTTAAAAAAGTTTTGATAATAAAAACGTTTTCTTCTGAATCTTCTGCTAATAATATTTTACATTTTGGAAAATTTTCAGGATCAGGTAATTCCAAGTCTAACCAATGTTGGTGGATCGTTGATTCTCGAGATATCAGGCCCTCATAAGGAATTTGAATTGTAAATGTAGATCCCTTTCCAAGTTCACTCTGAACAGAAACTTCTCCATTCATCATCAATATCAATTTTTTTGTGATTGTTAGTCCAAGTCCTGTGCCACCATATTTACGAGTTGTAGAACTATCTACTTGAGTGAAACTTTCAAAAATTGAGTTCAATTTTTCTTTTGGGATTCCTATACCTGTATCTTCTACTTGTAAGATTAAAGATTTTTGATTATCACTCAAAGAAGCATTTACAGTAATCTGACCACTTTCTGTAAACTTCATTGCATTCCCTAATAAATTGATAAGTATCTGTTGGATTCTAGTGGAATCACCTTTTATGGTTTCGGAAATCGATTCTGTTACGGAATAAGAGATACGAATTCCTTTGGCATTTGCTTTCATTAAAAAAAGTGATATTGTTTCTTTTAATAAATCACGAATTGAAAATTCAATATGTTCAATTTCTAGTTTACCAGATTCTATTCGAGATAAATCCAAAATATCGTTTATTATGTTGTATAATGCTTTCCCTGAGTTTCTAAGTACTGTTAGATATTCAATTTGTTCTTCAGAAAGATTTGTTTCTGTTAATGTATCTGCCATTCCTAAAATTGCATTGAGGGGAGTTCTTATTTCGTGACTCATTGATGCTAAAAAATCTGTTTTTGCCTGCGATGCTTTTTTAGCCTCTTTTTCTCTTTCTTTTGCCACCACCATTTGTTCTCTTAATAATTTTTCTCTAGTCACTTGTTGAGAAACATCTGAAATTTGAATCATACAAAATGAATTTTCTTCTTCCTCGATTGATATAGGAATGATATGTAAGTATTGGAAAATCCTTTCATTTTTTTCCTTTTTTTGTTCATTTTCAAATAATGGAAATGGAAAAGGATTTAGTGTATGAGTTAAAATTGAATACTGAGAAAATTCCAAACATTGTTCTATAGATTTCAATGTTCGTGTTCCTATCAGTTCTGGAAACACATCAAATATTAGTTTGTTTTCAATTTCGATGTTTGATAGATAAGAACTCTTGAGAAACCATTGGTTTGTAAGAACTATACTGAAATTTTTATCTAAAACCAGAATACCAATACCTGATTTTTTAACGATTGTTAATAGGTGTTTTTCACTTAAAAAACTCACTACTTTAACTTTTCTATTAATACTCTTGAAAGATTTTTGATACTATCGAAATTTAATATGAAAAAAATATATCCTTTGATTTCTTTTCCTTTTAATTGATAATCAATAAAAACTAATAGGATAGAGTTGTCTTCGTTAGGATTCGAGGTACTATTGATAAAAAGTTCTTCGTATTTTCCTGAGAAAAATTCTGGAATATGTGTTTCAATTTTGTAGTTAGACATTTTTGCCAAATTCGACAAAATTGCGTTTAAAATGATGTTACCGATTTCGCTAAGAGCATCTTTTTCAAATTGAGAAACTTCGTTGAGGGCAACATAGTCTTTCATCATCATCTTTACAATTTCCAAACTTGCACTTTTATGGAACAATAAAAAAGCGGAACCATTTCCAATATCACCAACAAACTTTTGTTCAACTGTACAAACTTCTTGTTTTGATAAATTTTCAAAATTCCTTGCTTCTGCTTTCGAAATGAGTTTTAAACTTGGAACCGTAAGTAAAATTTCATCGGAGATCATTTCGCTCATCAATTTAGCAGCACCACCTAAACTGATGTTAAATAGTTCACATAATGAATCGCGTTCTAATTCTGTTAGGTTGTTCATATAGTTTCCAGAAATGGAATGATTTTTTCTACAGTGACAGGTTTTTCAATGAAAGTGATACCGAGATCTTTTGCGCGATTTTTTATAGCATCTTGGATATTTGCTGTGATCAGTACAATTTTGGAATTTGGATAGTTTGAAATTAGATTCTCAGCTAAATCTAATCCTGAAATGGTTCCAGGCATATTTTGATCTAAACTGAATAAATCAATGTCAGGGTGGTCCGGTAAAATTGATTTTGCCTTATCTGCAGATTCTGCTTCTAAGATCTCCCAATTTGGGTGTTTATCGGATATAATTTTCCGAATCATCAAACGGGTGACGGTGCTATCATCCACAACAAGTGCTTTTTTTTGTGACATATAGATTGCCTTAAATTCAAACTAGTTTTATATGAGCTTGTACACACTTAATGGACGAAAAAATACCAAGTAAGTCATCCATGCGTTCCAAATACTGTATTGTTTTATTTTTTTACATTTTTGCATTTTGTAAGTCGAACCAAAAAATCTGTGAAGGGGAAAATTGCCGATTTGGCAAACATACAGTTTCTTATGAAAACGGAGACTCTTTCGAAGGTGAATTTTTTGAAGATACCAAACATGGCTTTGGCATTTATCGTTATTCGAATGGTGATATTTTTGAAGGTGAATTCAAATACGGTTATAAGGAAGGTTTAGGTTCCTATTCTTATGCAAATGGGGATCGTTTTTTAGGAAATTTTGAAAAAGGGAAACGAGAAGGTGTAGGAAAATATATTTTTGCAGATGGATTTATATTGGAAGGGATTTGGACCAATAATGAACTAACTGGAAAAGCAAAAATTGTAAATGCTAAAGGAAGTTTGGTGCTCGAGGGTTACTGGCACCAAAATTCATTCATCGGAATAAAACCTAAAGAAGGTTTAAACGATACTATCAAAATTTCGAATCCCGAGTGATTCATAAATTTTTCGAGTCGCTTTTGACTTATTTAAAGTATACATATGAATACCAGCGATTTTGTGATCCAATAAATCTCGCACTTGTTCTGTTGCCCAATGGATGCCAACATTCTCAGCATACGAATCATCTTCTGCACGAGACAATGACTTCAAAAGTTTTGCAGGAAAATTCGTACCAAGTGATAGTTCGGCCATCCGTGCCATTCCTTTTCTTGATGTGATTGGCATGATGCCTGCGATGATAGGAACTTTAATTCCAGCAATTTCACATCGTTCTACAAAATCATAAAAGTAATCATTATTGAAGAAAAGTTGTGTACAAATATAATCTGCACCTTGGTCAACTTTCCATTTTAAAAAATCAATTTCCTTCAAACGATTGGGAGTAGAAGGATGCCCCTCAGGAAAACCTGCAACACCAATTCCCATATTTGGAAATTCCTTTTTAATAAACCCAACTAGTTCACCAGCAAATTCAAAACCATTCTCAGTTTTTTGGAACTCATGTTGTCCTTTTGGTGGATCACCTCGTAGGGCCATGATATTGTGAATTCCGCTTTTTTCATAACGTTTCAAAATCTCACCAATTTCAGCTTTGGTGGATCCAACACAAGTAAGGTGGCTTATAATCGTTAATCCAGTTTGTTCCTGTAATTTTACAACTAAGTCATGAGTTAAATCACGAGTTGATCCACCAGCACCGTAAGTTACACTTACGTATGCCGGGTTCATTTGCGAAAGTTCTTGGATATTTCGAAATAAATCCTCAGAAGCTTCCTCATTTTTTGGAGGGAAAAATTCGAAGCTGATCGTAGTCTGTTTTTTACCGAGGACCTGAGAAATGTGCATAATGCCTATCCTCTAAATGGGAATATTTTTCTCAAGTCCCTTGTTTGCAAGTAACCAACCTTTTGACGCTTTTGTTTTCACGGCAAGCCAGAGAGAAAATTTCGGGAATAAAGCTGGCAAGATCACAATCGAAGCCCTAAGGTAGGAAGGCACTAGGACCTCACCAGAATTTTTGCGAATTGCATTACAAATTGCCTTTGTAACTTGGACTGGATCAATGACAGGAGTAAAAATTGATGGTTTAACTCCTTCAATCATTCTAGTTTTTGCCATAGAAGGGCATATCCAACTAACGCCTATTTGTGTTTCGTATAATTCCATTTTTAATGCTTGAGAGAATCCAACAATCGCATGTTTTGTTGCCGAATAGGTAACCGTACCTTCTGTCCCAAACTTACCAGCAATACTTGCTAAATTGATGATACATGCTTCTTTTTGTTCTCTTAAAATTGGTAAGGATTCATAAACTAATTTCATTGGTCCGTTGATATTGATTTGTAAGGCTTTTTTCCATACAGAAAAATCTTTTCCTTCAAATGGACCACTAGGGGCAATCCCTGCATTATTGATCAAAATTTGAAAACTTAGTTTATTTTTTCTAATTTTTTTGATAAGATTCTGAATTTGTTCTTCATTGGAGAGGTCACAAACATAACCGTAAAATTTTCTTCCAAGTGACTCCACCTTCATTTGGATTTCTTTTAATAGATTTGCATTGATATCAACACCAATGATATCATTCCCTTCTTTGGCCAATTGTTCAGCAGTGAGAGCGCCAATGCCCATACCACAACCAGTGATCAAAATTGTATTTCCCGATAATTTCATACCAACAACCTATTCTATTTTTTGGTTTCGTCAATCCGAATCATATAGGAAATAGACTCAAATGCAATTCCATTTATTAAAACTTGAACTCGGGCATAGAATACCTTCTGTTAACTCCACGAACGATTGGATTCGTAACCCAGAGCTGCCATTTGGATCTTGGGTGATCGCAGAAGAACAAACTCAAGGGAAAGGCCGTGGACTAAATGCATGGCAATCGTTAGGCGAAGATCCATTGATTTTTTCGTCAAAAATCAGAATTTCAGCTGCTGAAATATCATTACCATTACTTTCAATTTTTATTTCGTCTGCATTACTAAAAACAATTTTCCTTTTTTTCCCTGAACGGGAGGCGGACACTACGATCAAATGGCCAAATGATATTTATAAAAATGATAAAAAAATTGCAGGAGTTTTAGTACAATCAGAATTCATCAACGGGGTGTATGATGTTGTGATTGGAATTGGTCTCAATTTTTTTGGACAAATTGTTCCAGATAATTTGAAAGATAAAGCAACTTTTTTATGTGAGACTTCGTTGGGAGAAGGAGAATTAGAAAGATTTGTAAACCAATTGGTACTTGAAATCAATCAAGCCATTATCACCTTACTTGATCCCAGCCAAGTTTTAAAAGATTTAGTTTGGATTGAAGCACACTCCTTATTAACGAACAAAGTCATCGAGACCGAATGGGATGAAAGAATCGTAAGAGGAAGAGTTTTGGGAATTGATGAATTAGGATTCCTTCTCATTATGACTGAAAATGGCCAAAAGATAGAACTTATGGACACTTCACCAAAATTTCGGATAATTTAAATGTCAGAATCACCACTATTACTAGTTATCGATGTTGGGAATACAAATACAGTATTTGGAGTTTTTCGTGAAGGTGAAGACACTCCCGACTTCCACAAAAGAACTGTTACCCGACGTGATCGAACTTCGGATGAACTTGGATTGTTTTTAAAAGGTTTCTTAACTCAAGAAAATGTAAAAGCAGACCGAGTCAAAAAAGCAATTTACTCAAGTGTTGTACCATCACTCAATCCAATCGTAGAAAGGATGTTAGAGGATTGGTTTGATGTAAATCCACTCCGAGTCCATTACCAAATGAATTTAAATTTTGGGATCAGTTACCCACGACCATTTGAAATTGGTGCAGACCGACTTGTAAATGCCGCGTATTGTGCAAAAACCTATCCTGGAAAAAAAGCGATTTTAGTCGATTTGGGTACTGCTACAACATTTTGTGTGATCAGCGAAAAACCAGAATACATTGGTGGTGTGATTGCTCCTGGATTAAAAATTTCGATGGATGCATTAACAAGAAACACAGCCCAACTTCCTCCCATCGTATTTGGATCTCCATCTCGGGTATTAGGTGAATCAACTGTAGAATCGATTCAGGCTGGTTTTTTCTTTGGTTGGATTGGCTTACTTAAGGAAATCGTAAGAGCGATTAAAGAAGAACATCCTGGTGATTATGTAGTCGTGGGAACAGGAGGTCTTGTGACAACCATTCATGCTTCGCATAACCAGGTGTTTGATGAAATTGATCCAATGATGACTCTGAAAGGATTAAAAATTTTAGCCGATTTAAATTCCTAGAATTTTTTTTCGATACAGTTCACCCATAATTTCATAACCAATTTGATTTGGGTGGATTGGATCTGCGATTGGATATAGGGGGATTTCCCCTTGGTAAGTTTCGAAGATCGATTCCACATCAACGGTATCTACATTCTTTCTAAGTGATTTGATTTGTTGCAATGTTAGGTTGTTCAATCGAATTGTTTCCCGAATCGAGTTCATATTGGTTCGTGGAATTAACGTAAGATAAACGAATGAATTTTGCGAGTTTTGTAAAAAATCAATTAATGTAAGGGTGCGTGATTCAAAACCATTCGTTCCATAAACCATTGCATCATTGGTTCCTAATTCTAAGATCCAAATTTGTGTTGGAATTTCATTCAATCGATTTTTGTTTTGTAACCAATCTTCTGTTGAGTATCCTGCAACGGATAAATCTGTGACAGAAAATTCACTCGGTAATTTTTGCCTTAATCCAAACCCATCTGACCATTGTGCCAGTGAATCTCCAACAATGGTGATTTTACGATTCAAGACGTTGGCTCCTAATATTGTTAAAAATTCTTCTGACGGTTTGTTTGAATGATAACACTGAAAACAAAATAAAAACCCAAAATAAAACAAATATTTGGATAATTTGGAAACTTTCATTTTTTTGTATAAACAATTGTTTTGTAATGTAACCAATGATTCGGAGGAACGGGAATTTCCCATTCTTCTCTGATCCATTTCCCACTTTTAAGATACTCTTTTATTGTATCATTGATCAATGTCTCATCATAAAAAACAAAACTATCTCTTGAATGAATTGTTTTCAGGTAGGTAGCCGAAGGAAGTTCTAATTCACCTGGAATAAATTCTAAAATATCTAAATCAGGACGATTGGTTTTGAGGTAAAAATATGGGTCAGGTAAACTTTGAAGGTAAACAGCTTTTGATTTGCTCAAACTTCTTTCTAAATGTTGGAAATGAGAAATTTGGACTTCACTAGAATTTGTTTTATACCAATGAATATTTGACATCGATATCATAGCAAAGATTGAGACAATTATACCGACATACGGTAGTTTGTTGGCAATGGTTTTTTCTTGGAATAATAATGCCATACCAAATGATAATGGGAACAAACTATGATAAACATACCAACCTTCGGAAGAAGTGTATAATGCAGCAAATACAGACAATATCCAAACCCAAAATAATAACCAGGTTTTTTGGATCTTACCATTATTTTGAAATTGTTTATAAGTCAAAAAAGATAACACAATCAACTGAAGAGATATTATAACCAAACGAATTTTTGGAAATCCAAATCCAAATGTAAAAATTCTGACCTTATCGATAATTGTAAACGTTTTGAGAAGATTTTGTTTTCTTGTAAGTTGTGCACCAAATTGGATTTGGAACCAGTCCCAGTTGGGATGAATGTAAACAACCCAAACTAAAATTGGAATTATACCTCCTAACAAAAACCAGATGATTTTTTTAGTTCCAAAGTTCGAGTATACGAGGTATAGAGTAATGAGTCCAAAAGAAGCACCAATTGGATGTGATAATGCAGACAAGGATAAGAAAATTCCGGCGAATAACGGATTCCAATACGCATCCTTTTTGTTTGTTGCGAATAGTAAACTTAGAATAAATAAAAAAGCTGTGAGAGCTTCCATCCTTGCTACTGTGCCGAATCGAAATGCAAGTGGTTCCCATAGTACGCAAGCAAATGCCATTTGCGCCGCTACTTCTGATATTGAAAATCTTTTGAGTAAGCGATAAAAAACATAAGCAGTTATATAAACGATACAAACATTAGCTATGCGAAGTGTTATGAGTGAATCAGGAAAAATACTTAAAGTGAATCCTGAAAACATTAAATAAACAGGTGGCATCCATAAGGTTTTGGATTCCATTCCTGGTATTAGGCCACTTAGGACATCTGTTTTTAAATGTCCTGTGTTTGCAAATGAGATGGCTGGTGAATAGAACAACACTTCATCTGGCCAAACAACAGGAAATACTCCTAAGTTGACCGCAACTTGGAAGGTGTAGAGAAGTGAGATGAAAAAAAACGAGGCATAAGCCACGTTCGTTCTACTTTGAGAGAGAGTTAACGGCTTCTTGTTCCGTTTCGAAAACTTCAAACAAATCCAAAAGTTCTACAACATCAAAAACCTTTTTTACAGGTGGTGTGATGCAACAGAGTTTGAGTTTTCTTCCTTGTTTGTCGAGTTCTCGTACCATACCAACAAAGATACGGATCCCAGAAGAGGAGATATACGATATAAGCTCAAGGTTGATGATGATGTCACCATCTCCGTTTTGCACGTCATCGGCTAATTTTGCCTCAACCTCATCTGAATGAGTGATGTCTAAACGACCATTGAGGTGAACGAGTGTGTGCTTTCCGATTTTTTTGGTTTTTATTTCCAAAGCGCGCCTACTTGGTGACTAGAATCTTTGAAAACACCAAAGGTTCAAGAAATTTTTACGCTGCTTGGTTTCTGTTTCTCGTAAAAAGTCGAGGGTCTTTATGTTCTGCCTCCGGAATATGCAACATAATCCGCTGCCGTGTCGATCTAGGCGTGCTATGACCCAAAAATTCTTGGATTTCCCAAACAGGGAATCCTCTTTGGTACAAATCGAGGGCAATGACATCCCTTAAAAATGGAATATGGATTTCTTTTGCAATGAGTCGGCCTGCATTTTTAAGAATTTTTTGTATGGTTCGAGTTCGTAAGACTCCATCTCTACCCGGGAATAAATAATCACTGGGTGCAAACTCGCAGGAATAACGATACAGTTCGATGGCAAAGTTAGGTTCTAGGAAAATGTTTCGCCTTCTGAGACGACCACCGTTCTTTAAATGAAATCGATTCATTTCGGAATTAAAATCGGCAATTTTTAAATGGATGATTTCAGGTAAGGACAAACCAGTACACACCAAGAATTTGATGATCAAATAATGCAGATGGTTTCGGCATCTGATTTGATTCAGTAAGTTTCGGACTTCTGTTTGGTTTAATAGGCAGTTTCCTAAAGTGCAAACATCAACAGTCAGAATGTGTGGGAGGAAGTTTGGTAAATTCAAATTAGTATTTAGCATATTTTTCTCAGGGAATGTATCAGAGTTTAACAATCTACGCAATTAAATTGTCACCAAACTGTAGTTTTGGATCACAAAATTGGAGAAATAAATTTCCTAGTTCATGTTTTTGCACGAAGTATTTTTCTGCTTGATTCCAATGGAAAAAACGATTCTATCTTTGGGAGAAACGACAAAGGATCAAAACGTATGGACTCGCTGGAACTCAAAACAAATGACCCGGAACTACAACTGACCAAAGAAGACATTCAAAAAGTTGAAGAACTCACCGGACAGATCAAACTCAATAATCCAAATGACATAGTTTCTTATGGATCAGCTGCCCAATCGAAAGTATCCGATTTTGCAGATAAAGTTTTATCTGAAATTAAAACAAAGGATTCTGGTTATGCGGGAGAACTTTTAAACCAATTATTATTCAAAATCAAAGATTTGGATATGGATAGTTTTGCTGGAGAAGGTAGCACACTGTCAAAGATTCCTTTGATTGGAGGATTATTTGATGCCTCTAGAAAATTTTTAGCAAAGTTTGAGGATTTAGAATCGCAGATTGGAAAGATCGTTGATGAACTGCATTCAGCAAGGACGAATCTGACAAAAGACATAACTCTATTGCAGGCGTTATACGAGAAAAATTTAGAATATTTCAAGGAAATTCAAATTTATATCGCGGCTGGAGACAAAAAGATCCAAGACCTACGTGATAAAATCCTTCCTGAAATGTTAGAAAAGGCAAAAGCCCAAGGTGATACATTAGCATCACAACAATACCAAGATATGGTACAAATGGTGGATCGTTTTGAAAAGAAGATTCATGATCTAAAACTCACGCGAATCCTCTCTCTACAAACAGGACCCCAGATTCGTTTGATCCAAAGTGGAAACCAAGTGTTAGTTGAAAAAATCCAAAGTTCGATATTAAACACAATCCCTCTTTGGAAAAATCAAATTGTCATCGCTCTTGGATTGATGCGCCAACGAAAAGCATTGGAAGCACAAAAACAAGTTTCAAAAACCACAAATGATTTAATTCAAAAAAATGCTGAGATGTTAAAGTCAGGGACAGTTGAGATTGCAAAAGAATCGGAAAAAGGAATCATTGAAATTGAAACACTCAAAAATGTGAACCAACAATTGATCGAAACGATTACCGAAACCTTAAAAATCCAGGAAGACGGTCGTCAAAAACGTAAACTGGCAGAACAAGAAATGATTAAAATCGAATCTGATATCAAACAAAAACTTTTGGAATCAAAATAAATGACTGATGTACAATTGGAACAGAACCAAGAAGAAAAAAAATGGGCTAGGCGTGCCCATATTTCTACTTTACTGACATATCCGATGGCATTATTGCCATTCCCATTTTATTTTTCGTCTTTAGGTGCGATGGTATATCCATTCGTGATGTGGTTATCTCGAAGTAAATCATCCTATTCCGCCAAACAATCATTAGAGGCAATGTATCTACAGGCTCTTTTGTCTCTTGGATACTTTGGATTTGGTACAAAATTTGGTGAAGATCGAGTTTTACTTGTATTTTCCTACGTTTTTATGGCTTTTTTACACGTAGTTTTTCTTGGAATTGCAATTTATAGAACAACAATTGGAAAACCGCACCATTATCCTTTTAGTTTTTTTCCGTTACTATTTTCTTCCCACCAAACAAAAGAAAATTGGAATGAATTGAAGAAAAAATTTGAAGATAAAGTAGAATTTTCGGATTATAAAACTCAGATGGAAAAATTAGATTCATTTCGATTATCCACTGAAAAAGATGCAAAATCACTAACAGATACAAATATACAAGGTCTATGTAATGAATATTTACATTCCCTTTCCGATCTAAGAGTGAAACTAGCAGAAGATCCTCTATCTTACAGAAAAGCAAAACAATTCCTAAATTATTTCCCAGAGACTGTATCAAAAATTCTAAGCCAATACATCCGGGTGAATCAAAATGCGAATACACCTGAAGCCGAAAAAAGAAAATCAGAACTCAATTCTTTGTTAAGTGAAGTCATCAAAACCACAGAACAAGTTCGAAACAAATTAAAAGCTGATGAAACCCTAAATTTAGATGTTGAGATCACCGCGATGAAAAAAAACATCGAATTTGGTGGTTATTGATGTTATCTGAATTACATGATCGGTCTTATCATTTTTTAAATTTTTTACCTAATGTTGCCGACTTCCTTGTGCAAAAACACAAGGAGTCTAATTTAAAAGTAGATGAAAAAAGTTTATACAACTTAGTCACGGAAGCAGATTTAAAAGCTGAGACGATGATCATAGAGGAAATCCAGAAAAATTTCCCTTCGGATGGAATTTTATCAGAAGAACGTGAAGCGATTGAAGGAAATTCCGGATTTACTTGGGTGATTGATCCACTAGATGGGACCACAAATTATACACATGGGTTACCGTTGTATGGTGTTTCGGTTGGAGTTGTGGAAACAGAAACTATGGCCCCCGTGATCGGTATGGTTTTTTTTCCTGAACTCAATACCTATTATCATGCAATCAAAGGACAGGGAGCATTCCGAGAAAAAAAACAAATCCAAGTTTCTCAAACTAAATCAATGAAAGATTCTTTATTTGTCACTGGTTTCCCATACGATAGAAATTTATCTTTGGATACCCTTATGCAATATTATAAATCTATTTTACAAAAATCACGAGGAATCCGTAGGACAGGTGCAGCTACTTTAGACTTATGTTGGTTAGCGGAAGGAAAATTTGAAGGTTATTACGAATTGGGTTTAAAACCTTGGGATATGGCTGCTGCTGGACTTATTGTAATGGAAGCGAAAGGAAAGTTAACATCGATGGATGGAAACGATTTTTCGATTATGATTCCAAGTTTACTTGCTAGTAATGGACATGTACATGAATATTTACTTGGGGAATTTGAAGGACAAATCAATCGAGTAGTTTACTGATCATTTGATTGAGTTTTATTTTAATTACTTCTTTTGAGAAATTGGCGATCACGTACTTTCTTCCATTTTCACCCATTTGTTTTGTTATGCCTTCGTTTTCTAATAAGTAGTCCAACATACGTTGGAAAGAAACTCTATCAGAATAATACAAACCACCTTGGCTTCTTATACAATGACCTTTCATTACTGTAGATTTACCATTTACTAAAACAGGTTTTTTTTGGAGCCAAGATTCCATGATGGAAATTGAAAAACTTTCATAAGCAGAAGGATTTAATAATAGATAAGATTTTTGAATTTCGGAAATTTTTTCTTCTTCTGACACAAATCCAGAAAATGAAATATCTTTTATTTTTGATACGTCCATCGAAAACACTGAACCCAAACATTTTAGCATAACATCGGTACGGTTCCTGATTTTTTTCCAATCAGTAAAATTATGGAAAAGTTCTGGGTATCCTTTTGCTGGTTCAATTCGTCCTATTGTTAATAATTGTTTTGAATCAAATTTTTGAAATGTTGATTCTGTTTGAAATGTGTCTTCAACGAAAGTTCCAATTAAAAAATATCGTTTTGCTTTATTTTTGGTATAAGATTCATAAACTTGAAGTTCTTCAGGTGCATTAAAACTATAATTATAATGATTTAAGTATGTTTGTCTATAAATAGGCAATCGAAAGGGTGGTTCATCATGGAAAGTGGGAACAATGACAAAAGGTTTTTTGAGTAGTGGGATACTCATCACTACTGGATAATATAAATATCCAATCAAAATGATTAAATCAAACTGTGATTGGTTTTGACTCACATAATCTATCAATTCTGGACAAAAGGGTCCTTGTTCTGTCAAAAAATCCAGCTGGTCTTTCGTTGAAACTTTATCACCCTCTGCCAAACATTGATTCAATATTTGATTCATATATTCAATGTTACGCTGTTTTTTCACAGGAAATCGTATGATTGTATAAGAATTTTCTGTGTAGTATCCAGGTTTAAATTCGTTTTTCCAAGTAACGTAGTTTTTTGCTGTTGAAGTACATATAGTTACATCATGTGATTCGGATAAAATATTTACATAGTCCACAGCCAACTTTTCTGCACCACCGGACGCGTTTTGCAAAAATCTTGGTGTGATGAATAATATTTTAGACATACAATTTAACTTTTAATCACTTCTAATAATGGTAAGATACTTGTTGATTTTAAATAGGAATCCAATCGTAAATTTTGTTGGTGGATCATTGAATTTCGGTAATCCGAATCTTTGAAGATATTAAATACATCAATTGACAATTGATCAAAATCTTTAGTTAAAAAAAGTAAGCCTGAATTTTCTAAAGTTTCTGGAACTGCTCCAGCTGCATACGCAACTACAGGTAGCTGGAAATGAATTGCTTCCATTAATGGAACACAAAAACCTTCATGTTCACTCATTGATAAAAACAAGTTACTCTCTAAATAGATTTTTTTCACCATGGTTTCATCAACGTATGATATGATTTTTACTTCATTTTGTAAATCTAGTTGCGAAATCATAAAGTTGAGTTCATCCAAATATGATTGTTGGTCTGGATTACAAAAACCTAACATACGTAAAGAAAACTGATTACCATACTTAGATTTCCATGTTCTTGCAAAACGAATTAAGTCGTCTTGGCATTTGTTTGGCGCAATTCTACCAACAAATAAAAATGAAGGAAATTGAAAGGTTTTGAATTTTGATTCAATATGATTGTGATCCCACTTATTAAAATTTAAATGTAATGGAAACAGTTTTGGATGATGGAACCCAAGGTGTTTCAATTCATTTAAATTAAAATTGGAAACAGCAAAAGAATTTTGGAAATTTTCTCGAATGATTTCTAAATCTTCTCTTCCTTTTCGTAATAGATAACTAAAACGTAAATCATAAGGTTCGAAAAAGTTTTCGGGAGTTACGTTGTGATAGATAAGTATTTTTTTATTAGGAAATTGAAGTAAAAAATCCAACACTTTCGAATGAATGGAATGATGGTAAACAATAACATCATTTTCTTTGATTCGCACTTTGGAAATTTTTTCAGCATATTTTCTATCGCTTGATAAAACATTTTCAGCGAATATTTTCCCAGTAAATCCTTCTTTGTTTAATAATCTTTTGATTTCTAACATCTCTTGGGAGATGGCATCACCAAGTTGGAATCCTGCAGAAAATTGGTGTATATTCATTTGATACCACTTTCTAAAATTCCAGAAATCACTTTTGCGTAAGGGAACAAATTATAATTATTTAAAACTTTGAATTGGTTTTGCAGCATGTCTTCTAGACTTTTTTGATTTTGCAGAGTTTCTTTTATCAATTGAACTAAAGATGGAAAATTTTTTTCAGCAAATAGTTTACCACCAGACTGCATTGTTCCTGGAATTGCAGCAGCTGCATAAGCAAAAACAGGTATTCCTGACCCGAATGCTTCTAAAATCGGTAAACAAAATCCTTCATGTTCGCTCATCGAAACAAAAATACTGGATTGGCTTAAAATGGAAAGTACCTCTATATCAGATTTACCCATCATAAAATGAATCTTATCTTCCAGTTGGTATTTTTTTACAATATCCGTTAATTTTTCAAAGTAACCATCGAACGCTCCGATGATAGATCCTATACAATAACATTGTGACTCTGCAAATTCCTTATTCCATTCGGAAAAAAATGTAATTAGATCTTCCCATTTTTTTTGTGGTGAGAATCTTCCAATGAAAGCCATGGAATATTTTTGATCTTTTATTTTGTTTGTTTTTGGAACAACTTGGTATTGTTTACAAATGGGAATGATATATGGATTCTTAAAATGAAAACCACTTAATGTTTCAAAATTAAATTGGGAATCACACCAAACTGAATCACAAAAAATCGATAAACTTGCCAATTCCAAATATGACAACGACTCAAATTTCTCCATTGCATTATATATATCTTCGGTAGTGGTATGTTCATAAAATTTGGCTGGAGTTACATTGTGGAAACGTAATATTTTAGTGCCTGGAAGATTTTGAAATAATGTGTACGGATATCCAGCACCTCCATAATGCAAAATGTGAATGTCTTTCGCATTACTTGGAAATTCAAACGTATCGACAAAATGAAATTTGCTATTCAATGGTTTACCTTTCCTCGGTAACCTTGTGATGAAGTGGGAATTGTAACCTAAGTTTTGAAATACTTCAGCCAAACCAATAGCATCATTTCCAACACCGTCAGAATCTTTTAGTTCATCTAAATGTTGGAAAACATTCATTTTAGAATTTGGTATATCTATATACTTTGGTATCGTCCGAAACTGAAAGATCTCTAGAGGAACCAAAGCCCAATGAATTTAAATAATTAGGAAGTTGTTCTAAGTTAATTTCGGATACTTGAATGTCTCGGAATGGGCGATTATTGTATTCAGGTTGGATGGTTACAGAAAAGTATAAATGGTTTCCTTTGTTTTGTAAGAAGGAAATTTCTGCAAAAATTCTCTCAAGAATATGGCTTGGAAAACGATTCAATGGTAAATAAATTACTAAATCAAAATTTTGAATTTTGAATTGAGATAAAGGAAATAAATTTTCTAAGTAATGGATGTTATGCGAAATTTTGCTTTTAATGAATTGAAACTCATTTTGATCGGTTGTTAAAGATTGGAATGGGATTTTAGAAATGGATAATTGTTTTAAAATTTCGCCCCATTCAGGAAACAAAACCAATACTTGTTTGGATTCCTTTAAATCATTAATTGTTAAATTCCAATTATTGTTGATACCAGAATCAATAAAATAGGAATTTGTAGCCCAACTAAAGTTAGGCGAATTATTTTGGTTTGAATTGAGTAAGTGGTCTCGATAAAATCCATCAAAACGTCTTTCAATTTGTTCTAATCGTTTGCCTAGTCGCACCAGTTCGTGTAAGACAGAAAAAAAAGCGCGGATCCTATTTTCAGAAAGTTTTTTGTCAATTTGGCTGTATAAAGAAATGAGTCGGTGGATGATGAATTTTATGGGTCCTCGAATGAACCAAAATTTTGGATTCGAAAATTTTGGACTCGAAATTCCTTTTTCAAATAAATGTGCCGTGCCCGCTGGGTCAAATTTTCGAAAACCTAAAGGTGATTCTGGTTTGTAACTGATTTTGGTCAGTTCAGTCCAATGGGATTGTTCGTTTGGGTCCAAAGGAATTTTGGATTCTAGAGATTCAACAATTTCTTGTACATTGAGCTGTGGGTCACGGATTTCGACAAAGGGGGATGGATTGAATTTCTTTTTGTCTTCCACAGTTTTCTTTCTTTTGTTGAGAGGATTTGAAAAATTGGAAGAATGGCAACTAAATCTTAGGGTCAGATCAGAAATTTCCCTTTTCTATGAAAAAAAAACAAACTTTAGTCACCGGAGCCAGTGGATTTGTCGGGAGTTATCTCATCCCAGCACTCAAATCCCATGGTAGTTATGAAATTCATTGTTTTCAGGGTGATATTCGCAACCGAGAAACTGTTTCTGAGCAATTAAAAAAAGTCCAACCTGATATTTTGATCCATTTGGCTGCCCAGGCCTTTGTTCCCAATGCCATTGCCAATCCGTGGGAGACCGAGGAAATCAATGTGGGTGGAACATTAAATCTATTGGAAATGTTACATCGATTACAAAAACCCTGTAAGATGTTGTATGTTTCCTCTGCTGACGTTTACGGGAAACAAAAGATGGATGTGCTCCCTTTGTCAGAATCTCTATTGCCAAAACCTGTAAATCCGTATGCAGGAAGTAAGTTAGCAGCAGAATCATTTTGTAGGCAATATGCCGAATATAGTCAATATGTATCGGTGGTCATTGCTCGCCCCTTCAATCATATTGGGATTGGACAGAGAAAAGAATTTGTCATCCCAAACTTTTGTACACAAATCATAGAAGCAAAGTATGCTGGCAAAAAAGAAATTTCAGTAGGTGATTTAGAGCCTTCTCGCGATTTTTCGCATGTGAAAGATATTGTAGAAGGTTATTTAACTTTAATCGAAAAAGGTGTGTCTGGCGAAATCTATAATATCTGTTCTGGCAAAGAACATAGCATTCGTTACATGGTTGAAGAATTAGTTAAATATTCTGGAGAAAACATATCTTTTATGGTCGATGAAAGTCGAGTCAGAGTTTCGGAAACTTCCAGAGTATATGGAAACAATGAGAAACTAAAATCTTTAGGTTGGACAAACAAACATAGTTTGAGCGAAACTCTGAAAGAAATTTATGACTATTTGGAATCAGAGTTTCTTAAATCGGAACAAACAGTTTGAACTTCTTTCCAGGTAGAGTTTGAAACAACTTTTTTGATTTTTCCTTTTTTACCTTTTTGAATCAAAACTTTTAAAGTTTCCATTCTTTCTTTTGTGGCTGGATGTGTACTTAAAAAATCTGTAATTTTATTGCTAGCGGAACTTTCTTCTTTCGCACTGGTTGTTGTTTCTTGGTCGTTTGAATCTGAATCTCCACTCTCTAACTCTTCCATACGTTTGAAAAAACTGAGTAAACCATCAGTAGACATATTCTGAGCTTTTAAATATTCGATTGAAGTTTTATCTGCTTCTGTTTCAAAATCTCTCGAAAATTTTAACACTAAAATAGTGGAACCAATTTCTGTGAAGGTTTCTAAAAATTCCATGTTCCCTAAACCTGGACCGACCACCAAACTGATCGCAAGCGAAGTTCCGCCGGCTTTGACTAAATTTCGCATGTGGTGTCTTTTTTCAACGTGAGCAATTTCGTGCGCCAATACTCCGATCACTTCTTCTTGTGACTCTGCTTCGTTGAGTAATCCTGAAAAAAAGTAAATTTTACCGTTGGAAAGTGCAAACGCATTAGGAATGGCTGAACCAATAACAGAAACTTCAAATTGGTGTTTACTATCTTTAGGAACAATTTTTTTGAGCGCTTCCGCAAAAAAAAGATCAGTAGCTTTGGAATCACACTTTTCAAATTGGGCTTCCATCTTCACTTGCACTGAATCTCCTAAAGATTTATCCATCGATAGAGGGATAAAATTCGTTACAAGTTCCAACCCTTTAAAGTAAAAGAATCCAACTATAGAAACAACTAGTAGTGAAAGGATTCCTAAAACAATTGGATTCATTTCCCGAATGGAATAAAATAAGGCACTTGTATGGCTTTGTGATTTTTTATTTTGAATCCAAATTTTTTCTAATAATTTAGTTTCTTCTTTTGAACAAAAGATTTCCAAAATAGGACTTTCTTTCGTTTCGTCTGGAAGTAAGATCAATTTACAACCATTATGTGTTCTGGTGAATTCTGTAAACTGAGATATGTTTAGTTTATGATTGGTATCAAATGAAGTGAATTGGACTGTTTGGCCATGAACTAAAACGGTCCCCTCTTCAGGGACCGCCGAGACACCATTGAAATATCGTGATGTAAATGTTTGATTTTGAAACAATGTTTATGATAGGAAGGCTTCTAAAGTTTCTGCAAGTGCTTCCAAACCTTCCGCGGTAGCATTTGCCTTTGTATCTGGTTGGGCAGAAATCGTTGAGAAGTCAACTTCTGCTTCTAAACTCACTGATTCAATGAATAGTTTTGTCAAACGAACCACAGCCCAAGCAAACCCAATACCGAGTGTAAAGAGAATGATCAAATAAGCGATCAGAAAATTGACAAAAATCTTTCCACCAGTGATATCAGATCTAAATTTTTTACCTTGGAAACTTGTACGGTTCCAAATGTAATTTTGTACATCTGCTAAAAACCAAGAGTAATAAATCCCGAGTGTCACAATACTAAGTAAAAATCCTTTCAAATATAAAAAGAAGATTTCTTTTCCTTCTGCAGAAAAACCAAAATTGGTATTTCCATAACGAGTTTTGCTTTGGATATAAGCTTCTTTTTCTGCAAAAAACCAAGGGTAATAAATACCTAAAGTAACGATAGTTAGAAGAATCCCTTTTGCATAAATTTTTGCAACTTCTAAGATTTTACCATCAAAACCAAATCTAAGGTTTCTGTAACCAGTGCGTGAAGTTATGTACTTACGGCCTCCAACGATGATAATCGGAACAAGAGCCAAAACAACGCCGACATATAGAACCACACCTATAATTGTTGCGAAGTATGGAACGGGAATTTTATTTGCGATCCAAAGGATGATCATTATCGCAATGTATAATACGATAAAAACACCAGCTGCTTTTAAGAACCCGATAAAACGTTCTTTTCCAGTTCCATGAAAGGAAAAACGTTCACCAGCCCATTCCAAATTTTCTGCCATAAACTTTTGTATGTTGGTTCTTGCCCAAAAGCTATAGATCCCCAAAGTCACTACTGTTAGAAACATGTTCTTCAAAAATAGAATGAAGAGTTGTCCGCCAGTGGCGTGGTATTGTAGTCTTGTATTGTTCATTGAATTCCCCAAAGGATGATTAGTGTGCAGAGTATCTACTATCTATGAAAAGGGTAAAGAAAAATATTTCCAATCCATTAGAAATACAGTTTATACGGTTGAACATAATTCACTATTTTTATAAATTCATAGAACATGAACCTTCAAGGTCCCGTCTACTTGTATAGAATGCGTACATATTTTGCCATTGTCCTTCTCTTTGTAGGAGTTTCCGCCGTATTCCCTGACCCACGACAGGAATTACCCCCAACGTTAGGGGACCTGAAAGGCCAAGATAAATCCGTAAGACAACCGCCTGAAAGAAAGGATAAAAAAGGTTGTTGTAAAATCAAATACCCTGCTGGAGGGTATGACTTCTTTCTGGCAACAGAAGAAGATTGTCGTGCGAGTTTGTATTTTGACAGGTTTCTGGGAGAAAACAATACACTATGCTTTCGTTGGGAAGGGGATTAGAAATAGCCGATTTTATGGGCGTGCGTGAACAAGTATTACAAACATTAGTCAAAATCTTTCCTTCTTACGATGCTTCTCTTGCCATTGCTGGGGGAGGTTGTAAGGCATTTTATGCTCTTGGTGTTGGGAAAACACTGAGAGAGTGGGGAGTTCGGTTTACCGAGTTGTCTGGAGTTTCTGCGGGAGCGGCAATGGCACTTTGTATCATTTCGCAAACGGAAGAAGAATCGGTTGAATATTTTGAAGAAATTACAAAACGGAATTCTAGAAATTTTCATTTTTCCAATTTATTACGTGGGGAATCAACGTTCCCACATGAAGATATGTACAGACGTACCATTCGATTTGGTATGCGATTTGATCGAGTTTTGGAATCCGGAGCTAAAATTTGGATCCATTCAGTAAAAGCGCATCCGAAAGAAGATTCTTTAAAAAATAAATTTCGTTTAGCAAGGCTGATTTCTGAAACAGGAAGAGCTTTTATTTTAGATGATCGAGATCGTTCAGAAGGCATTCCAGCCTATCGTACTGCCGAAATCATTAAAAAATGGAATATGGAAGATGTTGATTTTACAGAAAAGGACTTTGTAAATCCTGAAACCATTGAACAGTTCATATTGAATTCATCATCCATTCCTCCAATTGTTGACTTTCAATCAGTGGGAAATGAATATTATTTAGATGGTGGACTTACTAATAATATGATGATCGAAACGTTTTCCCCAAAGGCAAAAATCATCGGAATCCATTATGAACCAAACACAATAGTTGGAAAAGATCCAGATTTACTTGCTAAATCTTATTTGATCACACCTTCTAAACCACTACCGATTACTTCATTCGATTATACGAATCCAAAAGGTGTTCGAGAAACTTATGAAATGGGTAAGGCAGATGCTTTGGCACAAAAAAATGATATTATCAATTATTTAAGAAAGGACTGAAGTAAACTCAGTCCTTTTTCTAAGGTTTCTTCTTCCGTAATCAAAGAAATAACGAATACACACCTGTTATGCGAAAATCCATACCAAGTCCCTGGATGTAAGGAAACACCCGTTTCATTTAAAATTTTAATGACCATCACCTCGTCTTTTTGTTCTACATCAAATTCAAATAGATAATACCAACCAGCTTCTGGCGATTGAATTTTTTTGATTTTTTGTGATTGGCTCACAAACTCATTACAAATCGAAATATTTCGCATAACTCTAGTTCGGATTCTATTTTGTACCATAGACCTCCATGGTAATATTTCTTTGGTTGCTAATTGGATAAATGAGTTTACAGAAAGATAAGTATCTGAAATAAAACTTAGTTTTTTTTGAATCTCTCCTCTAATGGATTTGGGAGATAAGTTTAAGATCCATGATAATTTTGCCTGAGGCAGAGCTAACATTTTTGAAAATCCATGACAAATAAAAAGTGGAAAACTTGGATTTAAAGGTAAACAATGTGGATCTCCTGAATAATCATAGGCTTCGAAAACTTCATCCACGATAATTGGGATTTGGATCCCGAAGGATTCCCATTGTTTCCAAAAAGTTTCTGTAGTTTTGGAACCTGTTGGATTGGAAGGACTGACCAAAACGATTACTTTTGTTTTCGTACTTATCGAATTTGCGATTGTTTCCGCATCATAAACAAAACACCCATTCGTTTTGTTTTCCTTCAATTGGTAATGTGTTTCATTTAAATTTTCTAATCCGACTAAAAAACTAAATAGTGGATAACCAGGATTTGGGGTTAATACTTCATCTCCAGGGTTTGTTAATAGTTTAAAAAGAAATGAATATGCTTCTGATGTACTCGATGTTAAGTGAAAATCGGAAGGATTAGTGGGTATTCCTCGGGATGTATAAAGTGAACAAATTTCTTCGCGTACAGATTCCATACCTTCAGGGATTGGCTCATATACACTTACATTCAAATTAGAAAAAATGTGTGTTAAAACAGATGGTGGGAATTCCAACCCCATTTTTGTAGGATTGGAATCGACTAACTCAAAGATTGGTTTTCCAGAATGAATTCGATCCAATTTTGTTTTGTGGATTGAATTTTCTATTTCAAGATCACCTAAAAAACGAAAACGATTAGAAAAATGAAATTGGTGAACTGACAAGTCAGCCAACTTTATTTAAGAATTTTGCAATTTTCCGTATGATGATTCTTGGGGTGAATCTTATTGATTCAGCCATGATAAAATTTATCATACCTGGAATTTTCACGACTCGTTTTGCAAATAAAGCTTTCAATCCAATATCTACGACATCTAACGAATTCATTGCTAAAAAAGAAGATTTGACAAGTTTACTTCCAGACATTTTTGCTCTTTCAAAAAATTCAGTTTTTGTTGGTCCAGGGCAAAGACAAGTCACTGTGATTCCGTAATCTTTTACTTCCTCTGCTATACCTTCGCTTAACGAAAGCACGTACGCTTTTGTCGCATAATAATTTGTCATTAATGGTCCTGGTTGGAAAGCTGCAGTGGATGCAACATTAAGAATGTATCCTTCTTTTTTCGTTACCATATCTTGTAAAAATAAGTGGCATAACTCTGCCAACGTAGTGACATTGAGTTGGATCATTTTAGACTCTTCTTCAAATGAATTTTGATGAAACTCACCGTTTAAACCATAACCAGCATTGTTTACCAAACAACTTACAAAAACTTTTGATTTTTTAACTGACTTATACACTTTTTCGGCTGCGTTGGGTAAGGATAAATCTTCAGCAATGACAATACTATCTAAACCAAATTTGACTTTGATCTCTGAAGCTAAACTTTTGAGTCTATCTGCATTCCTTGCCACTAAAATGGGACTGTATCCTTGTTTTGCCAAAGAATAAGCAAAATCCTTTCCAAGACCTGTTGATGCACCTGTAATTAAAGCATATTTCATAAGGGAAATTTATTTCAATTTCGAAAACTTGGCAATTCTTAATTAAATTGTTTTGGCATTTTTGACTACCTGGTCAATGATCGTATTATGAGCCAGCCGTTAACTCATCCCTTACATACCATCCAAAAAGAAAGAGCCATTATTTTTATCCTAGCGGCACTCCAATTTTTGCACATATTAGATTTTGTGATCATGATGCCTCTTGGTCCAGTATTCATGCAAAGTTTCAAAATTGATGCAGCAGCCTTTGGTTTGTTAGTATCATCTTATTCCATCAGTGCAGGTGTTTTTGGACTGATCGGTGCTTTATTTTTAGATTCATTTGATCGTAAATTGAGTTTGTTAGTACTATTTTTTGGATTTTCGTTTGGAACTTTTTTATGTGCATTTGCCAATAATTATTTATTCTTTTTGGTCGCGCGGATCATTGCTGGTGGATTTGGAGGAATGATTGGAGCAACTGTTCTTTCGATCATAGGAGACATCATTCCCGTATTTAGAAGAGGGACAGCTACTGGAGTTGTGATGGGTTCTTTTTCTGTTGCATCGGTTGTCGGAGTTCCTTTTGGATTAGAGTTGGCTGATCGATTCGGATGGCATTTCCCCTTTTTATCGTTAGGTATCGCAGGTTTTTTAATATTACCATTTGCTTATAAACTTTTACCATCCATACGATACCATCTTGATTCCGATGTAAAAGTCAAACAATCGCAAATCAAATCATTAGTCGAAGTGATTCAGAAAAAGGAACATTTTCCACCATTCATATTCATGGTCTTTTTGATGTTTGGTGGTTTTACTGTGATTCCATTTTTAAGTCCGTTTTTAGTTTCAAATGTTGGATTGAGTATTAAACAAATCCCTTACATTTATTTTTTTGGGGGTCTTGCAACATTTTTTACAAGTCGATACATTGGAAAGTTAGCTGATCGATATGGAAAATTTCATATTTATCAAATCGTTACTTTAATTGCAATTCTTCCTGTGATAGCCGTTGTGACTCTTACGAAAACATCGGTTCCCATTGTATTAATTGTGACTACATTTTTTATGATTTTTGTATCTGGTAGGATGGTGCCAGCTTTTGCTATGGTTACATCAGCTGTTGAACCTAGAAATCGTGGGAGTTTTATGTCGGTTAATTCTGCGATTCAACAAATTGCATCTGGTGCCGCATCGTATGTAGCTGGTTTAATTGTTGTCCAAAATTCTGATCAAATTTTTGAAAATTATGAAATTGTTGGAATGATTTCCGTATTCAGTTTATTGTTTAGTATATATCTAGCTAAAAAAATTAAAATTGCAAGTTGAACTTATCAATAGCAAATGTTAGATTATGCTATAATTCTAATTTTCCAGTTTCAAGAAAATCAATGATCATTCGTTTTTGAGGTTGTGTGATCATTTTTTTCTCTAATAATTGATTTAAAATTTCTTCAGAAGTACCAATTTCGATTCCATTTAATTCGGCAAAAATATACTGAAAGTATTTGTCGATTCGGTGATCGGAAATATAGGAAGTCAGTTTCGAACTTGTTTCCAAGATCAGGTTTTGTCTACGAACCAATTCTTCCATTGTAGATAATATGATCGAAACTTCTGGATCTTCTGCAAATAATTGCATCATGTGATCATATATTTTTGGAGATTGTAATGGAAGTTCGTAAATCGAATCTCCTAATGCAGTATAAAGAGATTTTTCTTCCTCAAAATCAAGTCCAGTATATTTGTTTAGATTAGAAACCACTTCTGAAGGAAGAATGGTTAAAAATTGGCAAGCATATTCAGGTTCTTTTAAATACCTAACAAAGTATTGGATCAAATCACAGATTCTTAAATAACTAACAAACGTCCAATATTTGAAACTTCTAATATCGAACATATGTTTGATAGATTTTTCGCGTTTCAAAGATTCACGAAGGTTCATATAATTCTCAAAATCTACCTTATATAAATAACTCAAAGTATGATTGGAAAATGATTCTATGATTTCACGAACTAATGTAGGTTCTCCAATATATAAAAAATAAGTAATGAGTTCGAGATTATCTTTATTGGTCCAAAGGAATTTTTCTAAATTTTTTGCTGGAATTTGTGAAAATGCTGAAAAGCCAATTTTAAATGTTACTTTGTCTTGTAAAAATGCTTCTAGTTTGTTTTTTGCGATACAATCTTCGTCTACGTCTTGTTTAGCGAATGAATGCCTGCAACTTGGAGGGCAGGCTTCAAATAGAGATGTTCCTAAAAAACATTTTGGCATGAATTATAACATTAACTCTCCACAATCTCTCATTTCAGGAGCGTATGGATTTTTTACTTCTTTCCCAGTCATTAACCATGATTTATCGACCATTGGACAATAAAATCGATTGTACTTCAATTGATTTGGTACCTCGGATTTCATTTGAATCAATATTTCTTGGATTTTGGAAATTTTTTCATAACTAGATTCTAAATCACTATTTTGGGAAGGAATGTTGGTTTTGAGCTGATCCCCCCAAGTTTTTAATTTTGGATGGTCATTTGTAATCAAACCATTTACCGCTTCGGAAAATTCTTTCCAATTGGGTTTGGGATCTTCTTTTAAGAATTCCTCTAGGATCGATTGGTTTTGCACAAACACTGTTTCCACAAGTTTTTCATGGTTAGGACCAAAAGGAATGACTTCTTCCTTACAAGATTGGGCAAAAATGGCTAAAACGAGCAGTGAAATCCGAAATACTTTCATAATTTGATTCTTTTTTCCTTACTTGGAATTGGAATTCAAATTTTACGAACCAGTTTGTTGGAAGGAAATTGCTTTTTTCTCGACAAAGCCGGTTTTTCAAGCATGATGACAGAAAAGTTCACGAAGGTGTAATTCCATTATGATTATTGTAGAAGGCATTGGCCACGTCAGTATCCCCGTCTCCCAACTCGACACCTCTATCGATTTTTACAGGGACATTTTTGACTTCGAAGTGGAGACAAAGAAGGCTACTGAGGCAATTCTTTCTCTCGATTCGTTCCGAATTCGATTGGTGAAAGCAGAAGTTTCAGATAGAACACTTCCCATCCTAAGTTTTGTGATGGATGTGGATGATTTTACAGAAGCTATCAGCGAATTAGAAGAAAAGAACGTAAAGATCATCAAAGGACCAGAAGGAACCGATTCTGGAGAAAGCCTTACCTTTGCTGATCCAAGCCAAAATTTAATCGAGATTTTTTACTCAAACTAAATCCTGTTGCTTTTTTAATCTTTTATTCGTAACATCCTCTTGGTATGTCGCAAGAGTTCCAAGAGGGTGATCAAGAAATCCAGTCTATCGACGATTTTAAAAAAGGTTATGTTTACTTTCTAAATAATTTCCAAAATATTGTTGGGAGCTTTTTGCAATTCCTAAGTACGGGACTTACAGAAGCAAACAAACGAGAAATCCTTTCATTTCGAAAAATTCTAGACCAAGAACTCGATAAATCTCAAAAAAAAATCAAAGAGATCATCTTTAATTTAGATGAAAAACATTTATATGCACAAGTAAAGAAAGATTACTCTCGCTACTTTTCAAGGCATATTGAAGACTCCAATCGTGATGACTTCATTCAGTTCCATTTAATTTATGAAATGTTACGATATTTTTTTATCGAAACAAAAGAAGGTTGGGAGAAATTAAAAGTTTCTGTTTTAAACAATCAATTTACTGACTTAGAATTTCAGAAAAACGGATTGTTAAATTATAGAATTTTACCTGCTTTAGAAAAATTAAGTAACTTAGAAATTCTACTCAAAAGAATGAGTTTTATTTTACAAATTGATAATCCCAATTGTCTGAGTGAATTCAAACCTACAAAACCGAAATACAGAGATAAAGGTTCATATCGACTTTCTTCCGTATTTGAAGAGTCTTTATATGACAAACCAAAAGAATTAGATCCAGAAGATTCGGGAATTGAATATAAGGCTGATGAAGTCATTAAAAATCATCAGGAAAAATCCAAAGATAATTGGAAAACAATCAAACAAAAAGTAAAGAATGAAAGTGAGTTAAATTATATACAAGCATACGGAAAATATACTTGGAACTCTGATCAACATTATTTTTTCCGATACGAATTAGATAAATTCAATGCTGAAAAAGCTCTATTTAAAAATGCAATAAGTTTGGATTCACACTTAGGTGCAGATGAACAAGTATTACGCTCAGAATTAATTCGTTCGATGACAAGTATTGAAAAAAAAGGTAAATCTCCAGAAGATTTTGAATCTGAATACCAAAATTTTTTAAAACAATTTTTTACATTTTGTGAAAACATCATATTGATGAACATGATGTTGCCATCACAATTTAAATATGTATTTTTGTTTCATCTAGGCCCATCCCATTTTTATATGATCGCTAAAAAGTTTCTCATGGAAGTTAACACTGGTTATATACATTCAAGAGGGAATGATGGCAAAAAAGTGATTCGTGTGATACCCAGTGAATATGTTAAAAAACATGTTATTGATTATTGGAATGAGGTGATTTTGCCAAATGTTGGAGAAGAAAAAAACAATTTGGCTTTGCTTAAAAAAATTACGGAAATGATTGAAGAGAAATATAAAGAATTATCAAAACTTACGATAAAACATTATGATGATTTGGATGCAGAAATAAAAGCATCAAAAACTAGAGAAACAATTTTCAGAGAGTATATGAATGAATGGATGGGAGCAGCTAATCTTATCGTATTCAAACGATTCGTAAAAAATAAGTCGTATTAAAGTACTAAACTACAAGTCGCTGATTCCGCAGTGATATAAAATTGCGTCGCAACTCCAGCAGGAAAGGGAATGATTGGATTGTTTTGTAAAACATAATCGGTTGCTTGGCAAGACCTACTGAACACTCTTACGGTCACCACACTTTCACAACCTATCGTTAAGTTTCTTGCTGATAATAAAGTGTCGGTTCTAAAGGCTTTGGTTTCATTTCCATCGTATTCAACAGAAATTCCTTGTCCTTGTTTGAGCTCAATTTCGGGACCATATTGTTTGTTTGTTACCGAGTAACAATCTACAAAAAATTCAGTTCCAGAACAATTCACACCTTCTTTGGAATTTGGTAAACAAGATCCACCGGATTTAGAAACAGTGACGAACCCCGAATATGTACCATCTGGAACCTTCGTATACAGTTCTGTACCCAAATTTAAGGTTATAGAAGCTACAGTATCATTGAATCGAACAACAGGATCCACACCAAAGTTTTCTCCTTTGATGATGACTTCTGTGGCAGTATACGTAGCATTTGAATTATTTTGCGCTGGTGTACCAATCTGAGGGGTTACAGACGAGATAACAGGTGGAGATGTTAGTAAGGAAGCTAATGGGTCTTCTGACGAAGACTTAATACAGGAAAAACTGTTTCCAAACACTAGCGAGAATCCGATTGTGTATAAAATCCCTCTCATGGCTGCTTTCTCCATTATCGGATATTTTTTCCAAGATTCATTTCTATTTTTTACAGAACAGGAAATTCTATGAACACTGTCTCCTTACAAACCATAGATTCTTATGTAGCATTTATCGAGTTGAACAGGCCAGAGGCAAAAAATGCCATTTCTGTTCAATTTTTAGAAGAGTTACACAATTGTATTCTTGAAGTCAAAAAAGGAAAATTTCGTACTCTTGTAATTACGGGAGTCGGTGATTCCTTTTGTTCTGGTGCTGACCTAAAAGAACGAAAAAATATGAAAGAGGAAGAAGTAAAACGTTTCCTCCATAAAATCAATATTTGTTTTACCGATTTATCAAATTTAACAATCCCAACAATCGCAGCAATAAATGGATATGCATTCGGAGGTGGACTAGAATTGGCTCTTTCATGTGATATTCGTTATGCGAGTGAACTGGCAATTATGGGATTAACAGAAACAAAACTGGGAATCATACCTGGAGCAGGTGGGACACAAAGATTACCAAGAATTGTGGGAGAATCAATCGCTTTAGAATGGATTGTTTCTGGAAGAAAAATAACCAGCTCGGATGCCCTAAACCGAGGTTTGGTCTCGAAAGTAGTGAAACCTGAGGATCTCAAGGAATCTTCTCTTGCCTTAGCAAGGGAGATATCGGAATCTGCACCTATAGCTGTTTCTGCTGCTAAAAAAGCAGTTCGTCAAGGATTTCCATTGTCAATGGAATCCGCACTGAAGTGGGAACAATATTGTTATTCTGAAACGTTTACAACAAAAGATAGGTTAGAAGCATTACAAGCGTTTGCTGAAAAAAGAAAACCTATATTTAAGGGAGAATGAACTTTGATTTTAACTGGAAAAGAAATTTTAAAAAGACTAGGCTCTGATATTAAAATCGAACCTTATGATGAAAATCTGTTAAACCCAAACTCATATAACTTACGATTACATGAAGACTTATTAGTTTATTCTGAATTTCCATTGGACATGAAAAAACCTAATCCAGTGGAAAAGTTAAAAATACCTGGAGAAGGACTTTTATTAGAACCAGGAAAGTTATACTTGGGTCGAACCATAGAATTTACAGAAACACATAATTTGGTTCCTATGTTGGAAGGTAGGTCTTCTATCGGTAGGCTTGGAATGTTTGTCCATATCACGGCTGGCTTTGGTGATGTTGGTTTTAAAGGTTTTTGGACTTTGGAAATCCAAGTCACTCACCCTTTAAGGGTTTATTCCGGAGTTCAAATTTGCCAGATCTTTTATCATACGGTGGAAGGGGAAATCAGTGAATACAAATCAGGGAAGTACCAAGCGAACCAAGGGATTCAACCTTCTTTGTTGTATAAAGATTTTGAAAAAAAATAAAATCAAATTCGCATAACGAAAGTTTCCTGCCAACCAAATTGGTCGGCAGGTTTACATCATTTCAATTATTTTTTAGTTTTAAAAGTACAATCCCAACGAGAATCATCCAAGTTCATTGAACCTAGTTTTACCCAATTATTAGTTTTTCCAATAAAGGTGATGGAACAAAGTGTTCCTTTAAGATCTAAACGGTTTCCACCATCAAGAGCTGTGAATTTTCCACAGTATGTTTTTCCATCACGTGGATTGTAAATTTTACCGTTTTTATAAACACCCTCTCCAACATAGTCAAAACCTGTGATAAAAACCATTCCTAAGTTCGGACGAGTTCTGAGTTTAGGATCTTCGTTATTGTGATCTAAATAAGGAGTTCCAGGAATTCCTTTATCTTTTTCTTTTTCAGGGTATGCGTTATCTTTGATACAAACTGTTTTCCCACAATACTTATCACCACACTTAAAAATTTCGATGACCGAATCTTTTTCAGGTGGAAGGTATCTTCCTAATGCTACACTAGCATCTTGCCCAAATAACGTAGTACTAAAAAGAAGTACAACAGCCCATATACTTAATACAATTCTTAAATTCATAAAGATCCTTATTCTAAAAAATGGATTCGCTTATTTTGTCAGAGTTTCGAATCTCTGGCAAGCTGGTTTTTTAAAAATCAATATTGGGAACTAAGAAAATGTAATAGATATCATTATTGGAAAATAAAGCTGGAATTGCGTTTCTTTTTGAAATGAATGATCCAAAAAAAATAGGTTCCTTGCAGAACCTATTTTTCATTAGAGAACACTTCTTACGAATAAGAAATGAGATTTGACTTCGTATTTTGCGTAAACGGAACTAACCTCAATTAATTGAGGCTAGTTGCTTTTTCTAATAGTTTTGAAAGTTTTACAACGTTTTTGTTGGTTGGATCAATTGACTGTGCTCTTGTTACATAAGTAAGAGCTCGGTCAACATTACCTAACAATCGACTAACATCCGCTAAGTTGATTAGGTTTTGAAAATTTTCTGGGTCATATTTTAATGCTTCTTGAGCTGCTTTGAGTGCTCTTTCATAATTCCCAAGTTTTTTTTCGGACATTGCTAGGTAGTACCAATATTCCCCAGATCCCTCGTTTTCTTTTAAAAACTCGGTTAATACTTTTGCGGCAATATCATACTCTTTACCTTTGTAACTCACAAGGCCTAAAAATTTATTCAGTTTCTGGTTGTATGGATCAGCAAGGAATGCTTTTTTCATCACTGTGATTGCTCTTTCGATCTCACCATTTTGGTAAAGGGCTTTTCCTTCCTCAAACGCACCTGAAGTTGTGAGTGCCTCATCCCAATCGTCCCCTGGAGTATCGAAAAAATCATCAATTGGTTGGTCTGAAATTTCATCTTTAGAAGAAGAATGATGGATAGGGGATTTTTCACTTTTAAAGACAACACTCAACATAGAAATATCATCTGTGATATCTCCTGTACTTTTTACTAAGCGTTCTACTTCAAATATATCTCCGTCAGATTCCTCAACAAATCGTAAAACCATCGTTTCATCTTCATTAATGGTTCTCACATCTTCATCAGGAGTTAAATCGATATCATCTCTACCATCGGATCCGAGTATAAGTTGGTCACCTGGTAATAGTTGAAATGTTTGTACTTCGAATGCATATTCCGAATCAAGACCTAATTTTCTGAGTTTTAATTCACTTTCAATGAAACTTGCTTTTCCATCTCTGTAAAGAATGCTGTAAGGGTGTTCCGCATTAAAATACCATACTTTCCCTGTTTCGTCATCGATGAGCATAACAGTTGCCGAGATCACCATGGTTCCACTAAAGGATTTAAAGACAGCATTGACTTCTTCATAAACATCTGTTAGCCATTCTTCTGGTGTTCTATTGAGAATACGTTTATTACCAGCAGAACGGGCCATGATGGAATTCATCACAACTCCCATAACTAGTGATCCACCTGCACCTTGCATCGACTTACCCATAGCATCACCATTCATCACCATGGTAAAGCGTCGGAAGTCATCAGGTTTTCCTAATTTTAAGTTACCTGTGATACAAATATCACCACCTAAGTCTCCCGTTTTGTTTCGGAATTCAAAGGTTTTCTTTTGATGAACAAAAAAATCACAACGAATGTTTTCTGACTTATTGGCATTGAAGAACAAAGGTTTGGCGAGAAGGGATGTAAGAAAGTAATCTCCATCTTGTTGTACTTTCAAACGATGGATTTCATCCATTTTTTCTTGGAGTTCTTTCGTTCTTTCTTTTACTTTTTCTTCTAAGTTTTCTGCATAATCTTGGAGTTCTCTTCTGGCATCTCGGATGGATGACACCATACCATTAAAAGATTCGGCCAAAAATCCAATTTCATCATTTACCTTAATGGGAACTTCGACCTCTAAATTTCCTTGGTTTACTTTTTCTACCCCTGCAAGTAGTGCATAAAGTGGATTTACAAGGGCTGATCGAAAAAATAAAGGAAACACAACTAAAAGGACAATCATCACGATAGCAAGGATTACAAGTTCAAGCTTCGCAGATTTATGCATGTAATTTCGGTAATCGCGATAATTAAAACCAACCTCACGATTGATTTTCTTTTTTGCATCATACGTCATATAAGCTACGTAATGCGAAAGTCCGTCTAAGTCTTTTCGATAGTGACGAGTTAAGTCTGGTTTAAAGTAGCGGAAAAACTTTAACATCTCCACTTTTAAATCACGTCCAGAAATTTCTTTTCCATCCCATTTACATTCTTTTACATGTTTGAGTATGGAATCGCGGAACGTATCTACGTTTTTGACTTTTTCGATGTATTTGACACCTTCTTCGCAAAACAATTCAGGATCAATATCAGCTAATTTATTGGTATTGATGAAAGTTCGTTTGTTTAATTTTTCAATGAGTTTAGAAACTTCTGTTTTTAGTTCGTTTCCTTCTAAATCAGAGTTCTCTTCAAGATAATGGAGGATTGCATTTTTGTAACCTTCAAAATAATAAGGAGTTTTTTCTAAAAGTGAAGAAAGAGAACTTCGGTATTCCGTTTCCCCTATAGACACCACTTCATCATATAAAGCTGTATTGTATAAGTCAGCTTGGACAAGTGGTAGATCCAATGTAACACTAGAAGGCAGGTAAGCTTTTTTTAAATTTTGCCCGTTGGAATCATATTCAATGACAAATAGGATGTCCTTTGATCTTTCTCCACCTTCTGCAACACGTAGTGCTTTTTGGATGGCAGTATTGTCAAAGGATAGTTCCTTTTCCTGGTCCACCAAATATGAAAAAGCTTGCATGATAAGTAAAATGGTTACAAAAGAAATACCAACGATTTTTACCATGAACGTTGTACGTTCTGTACTGTTATTGATGAATGTAATGGTGATAATAAAGAATGTGAATGTGAATAAAAGCACCAAAGCTGTGAGGTAAGTAGACCTTTCCATCGCCCCATCACGGCTCATTACATTTGTGATGTTAGGAACAACTGCTGCAATCAATGCAGCAATTAACATGATGAAAAGAGTGCCACGTTTTTCCTTTTCAACGTGAAAGATTCTATAACCAGGTAAAACAAGGAAGTTGATAAAAGAATAACCTGCTATGAATAAACTTAGTAATCGGCTTGCACCTTCGGAATTAAAATCCCAATGGTGTGCAGTGAAGTGGTATTTTCTTTCTCCTTGTGAAACGGTAACAAGAAACCACAGAACTACAACGATAGCAATTGCGTGCAAAATGTACTGGATGATGTTTGCTGCTTTGTAATCGCGATTGTCTGGAAAACGAAAGAAAAATTGTCCAAAGTGGGTGATTCCAAAAATGATAAATCCACCAGTGATCCAACGATGGTAGGATGCAATAGGATGGTAATAAAAGGCTCCCAAAAGGTATCCAAACTGAAACAAACACAAAAACAAACAGGCTAATCCCATGTGTTTTGTGGCTACGGTTTTGTCTTTTAATGAGAAAAAGAAAGTAGTCAAGACCGCAAGGAGGACAGTGACAATTAAACTACCGAATGTATAATAATTTGTTAGTATGTGGTCAACGGATAATGTGCTTTCACTCATAGGGTCTTCTAGTTGTTAATTTAATACGAAATCGTAACAGGAGGGAATGTGAAATCAATTCATTTTCCACCCGCTCCGAGCAAATCAGAACTGTACTTTTTTGCTCGGAGGAAAGGGGAAATGTCTAACGGGTTGCGATAAAACAATCAATACCGTCGTATTTCAATTTTGATTTAAGAGATTCTGCCTTTGATCGGTCTGAAAAATCTCCTACTTGAACGACGTATTTGCCATCTCTTGGAGTGACGTATACTGTCTGGTTGTACTCCGATTTCATTGTCTCTTGGTATTTAACGGCTCTTTCCTTTTCTTGGAAGACACCAACTTGTACTGTAAAACCTTTTACTGCTGTGGTCGGTTTTGCGACACCTGGTTTTACTGGAGTCAGTTTTTCAGGTTTTGTTGGAGCATCATCAAGAAGGTCAGAATCATCCAGGTCATCTGCAAATTCATCTTCGCCTTTTTTTAAAACCTTAATCCCAACTTTAGTGATTCCTTTGTCCTTGAATTCTAAGATTTCAGCTGTTTTTTCGGAAACATCTACAATCCTTTCATCCACAAATGGTCCTCTATCATTGATTCGAACAACCGCTTCTTTTTGGTTTTCTAAGTTTTGGATTTTAACAACGGTTCCAATGGGAAGGGTTCTATGTGCCCCCGTCATTTTCATGCGATCGAAGGGTTCTCCGCTAGCTGTTGGTCGGCCTTGGAATTTTTGTCCATACCAAGAAGATAAGCCCACTTCATCAAACTGAGTCGTCGGTTTTTTGACAGGTAAATCCGCTTGTGCCGTCGTTGGTTTCGATTTGGCATCCAAATCATCCATAATGGACTTAGCAACTGGGTCATTTGATCCGTTGGCATTGTTCGGCTTCGATTTTTGTGATCGTTCGAAAAAAATGTCCTCTGGATCTCCAGAAGCACTATAATCTCGTCTCGTCGCATCTGCTGAACTGCAGGACACGAACCACAATAGAATGGTAATGAGTATGAGTCTTTGCATAATTTTCCCCTTTCTCTGGACTCTTGTGTGTACCTTTCGGTTGGTTTTTCGAAACTCGTGATAAAATTTCTATCGGGAGAATCGATTCCGAAACGATAATCGCATTGTATGGCACAGGAAATTCAGACTCTCTTTAATGAAGCAGTGCGATTGGAACGAAATGGTGAGTGGGAACGTGCCGAAACCCAATATAAAACTTTATTAGAAAAAGATCCAAATTACCACTTAGCTTTACAAAACTTGGGAGTGATTTACGCCAAACAGGGAAAACACGCTGAAGCAATTCCCCTTTTTTCAAAGGCATACAAATTACATGCGAATGTAAAAAACAGTTATAACTTGGCAGTTTCCCTCTACAAACATGAGGAAACAGAAAAAGCCATCAGTTTCTTAAAACAGACTTTAACTTATGAAAAAAAATTCATTTCTGCCCATCTCTTACTTGCGCAAGCCTACCAAAAACTAGGGAACGATGAGAAAACAGAAGTGTATTTGAATAATGTAATCAGAATTGAACCGAACCATAAATCAGCTTTAGGAGGGCTTGCGATGTTTTATTACGAAAGGAATCGTTTTCCAGAAAGTTTAAAAATGATAGAACGTTATTTGATTTTATACCCAGGGAATGCCCAATTAAAAATCATCCAATCTGAAATTTTAGCCAAACAAGGAAACTATAAAGCCTCCGCAAATTTACTGACTACCATGGTAAAAGAAGATATAGGATTCACTCATTTTAATGAAAGCCTTCAATCAACTTGGCAGGAAGACGATGCAATTGCAAAAGAAAGTTTGGAACGCATCCAATCCAAGGCAAAAAAGAAACTAAAAGAATTTAAAACGAAATTAGAACTATCTAAAGAAAATCCTGATGAATTTTCCCCTCCAGATCCACAAGAGGCTTTGGATTTGAGTTTGTTGTATCTTTTCAATGGAAACCCAGAAAAAGCGATGCAGTATTTAGTATTTGCACAAAAGATGAAGGAAAACGCAGATTCAGACGGAACTTCCTAAATTGAAACTACCTATTAATTTTTGTTTTATCATTTTATTGGCATTTGGATTTGAAAATTGCCGTTATCCAATCGCTAAACAAGATGTGATCGAATCGGATACTTTATTTTTAGAATCTACACTTCCAAAAACCAAAGAATGTAATGAAGAAGGAATTCGGTTTACAAAATCAATTCAGTTAGACCAAGCAGCTGCAACTTGGGACAATTGTATCCTTTCCAATCCAAACGATGTTGTTCTCCACCTCAATCGTTTACGATTTTATTATTTATTAGATGAATATGAAGTCATCAAACAAAAAATTGCGAAAGAATCACCTTCACGTACTTCTGTGACCTACCAATCCATCTTAAAAGAGTTGGAACAACGATTACGTTTGGAAGAGAGGGTAATTCTTTTGGATGCTCTCTCTCGGGTAAAAGGTTGGGAACTATTTTCCTACGAAGAACTTGCCAATTATTATTTACAGGTTGGGAATTTTGCATTTGCTGAAGGGTATCTTAATCAGATTCTAGAAGTAGTCCCTTTCCATGAAAATGCCTTGTACGGAATGGCTGATATACAAGTAAACAAAGGCAATTGGTATAGTTTGTTAGATTATGCAAAATCTCTCGAAGTATCTGCTAAAAAGAATAAGGATTTTCACTTTTATTTTTTGAAAGGGAACTATGAATTGGGAAGGTATGAGATTGCGCTCAAGTGGGCTGAATCTGCATCAGAATCAGAAAAAACAGATATTCATTTTTTAGAACTTTGGAGGGACACACTCCTTGTGCTAAAAGATAATCCAAAATGGGATTCTTTGTTACCTTATTACAAAAAGGCAAAAGAAAAAGGTTACTCTGTACCAGAATCTGTTTTTTTTCCTACACTTTCCAAAGAAGGAAAGGACATTCGAAAAGCAGTTCGATCGGGAAGAAGTTAAAGTAAAATGTTTCTCGTTGAGAAATCAAAGAATCAAAGAATCAAAGAATCAAAGAATCAAAGAATCAAAGAATCAAAGAATCAAAGGAGATAATTTTTTTAATGAAGTTTTTTCTTATTCATTTTCTTGGCATAAATTCCAAATTTTTTCAGCTTGTCTCAACTTTAGTACGTTATGCGTCCGAATAAATGGGATTTTGTTTTTTAATAAATGTAATTCACAAGCCAAGGTTGCAAACTCACGTTCTTCGATCGGCAAATTGCCCAATACATTTCCTAAAAAAGATTTTCTAGAAACACTCACCATGAGTTGTGGGAATTCCAATTTTAAAATTTCTAAATCTTGTAAAACTCGGAAAGACACCATAGGGTCATCACTCAGAAAAAAACCCATGCCTGGATCAAAAAAAATTGATGACTCTTCAATTCCGAATGAACATAACTCATTTCTTCTGTCTCGAAAGAATGTTTGTATTTTTTTAGTTACTTTTTCAGGTGATAAAGTAGATTTAATTTTCGCAATATTTTTGTTATGCGAATGCATGATGATGAATTTAAGGTCTGGGTATTTTTTACTGTAACTGTTCAAAAAATCCCGGTCACCTTCGAAGGTAAATCCTGTGATATCATTCAAACAACGCACACCTGCTTCGATTGCTTTTTTCTGAACCTCTGGGCGAAAACTATCCAAACTGATCCGAACACCCTTTGGGACAAAGTAACGGACAACCGGTTCCACTCGTTTCCATTCTTCCTCTTCCGTTACCAAACTGGCAGCGACGTTGGAGGACTGGCCAGATACATCCAACCAATCTGCACCCTCTTGTAAAAGTTGGATTCCTTTTTGGATGGCATCATCAGGGTTTAAATACTTCCCTCCGTCACTAAAGGAGTCGGTGGTAATGTTTAAGATTCCGAAGATTTCAGCCATGATTGAGAAGTTTCCTTAGTTACCTCTCTCATAAAGCCATATTTTTCCCTTGGCAGAAAATTCCGTTCAGCCGATACATAGGAGAGACGGCAGATGAAAAAAATCCTTATATCTCTATTCATTTCGGTGTTTCCTCTCCTTAGCCAACCACTTCCGAAGGTGAAGGATGTAAGGTTTTATCCACCTCTGAATACCCAAAATGTGGAATACAATCCGATCATTTCTCCTACGGGTCGGTATTTAGTTTTCCAATCCAACAGACCAGGTGGGGAAGGGGGGATGGACATTTGGATCACTGAAAACTTAAGTTTCCCTGACAGGATGAAATTGCCAGTTTGGTCCGCTCCCAAAAATTTCCGAGAACTCAATACAACAAATTTTGAAGGGATGTTTTCAATCCTATTTGATGAAGAAGAAAAACCTTATGAATTGTATTTCACCTCAGTTCGAGATAAATCACAAAAGGATTCCAAAAAAAATCGTGAGGGATATGACGGTTTAAATCTTTATTACACAAAAATAAACCAAAGGACTGGTCTTTGGTCGATTCCAACACACATTAACGAAATAAATTCTAATTTTGAAGACAAAATGCCTGCAGTTTCGCCTGACGGCTGTTCTGTTGTATTTTCATCAAACCGTCCAGGTGGCTTAGGTGGTTTTGATTTATGGATCTCCAAAAGAGAACCAATCACAATGGACACAGAAAAAAATCCAGACAAACCAAAAATCAAATGTAGAGATGGAATTTGGCAAAAACCAATTTCACTTGGACCTGTTATCAACACTGGTGAGGATGAAATCAGTCCCAATTTCCATTGGGATGGTCTCAGATTATACTTTAGCTCCAATCGCGGTGATAAAAATAGAAAGTTTAGTTTTTATTATAGCGAATTTAACGAATTAAACCAACAATTTGAAACACCCAAATTATTGGGTAATCCATTCAATACCAACCAACCATTGTCAGGCGAATCAACAGGATTTCCTTTTGATACTCCATCTGATTATTCTACCTATAGTTTGTGGGAAGAAAGTGATAACGAAGGAATATCCGTTACATTTGATGACCTTTGGTTTTACTTTGCATCCAACAGACCTGGTGGAGAAGGACAGTTTGATATATACCGAACTATGGTTCCAGAGGATTTAAGACGGACCTATGATTTTGTATTTCGTGGGCTTGTCCTTGATGGCTCAGAAGCGATTATGATTGGACTCGATGCAACATTAAAAATTTATGATGATACAAAACCAATCCAAGTGATTACATCAAAACGCATCGGTGGAGACCTTTCCTTAGAAGATGCTGAAAATTTTCGCACTACAATTAAAACTGGGAAATTGTATAGAGTTGAAGTTTCATCACCTGGGTTTCACCCAACAGAGATTTTACTCGACCTTCGTGGCAATTTAGGCAAAGACAAGGAACAATATTCCCAAATTATTTTACAACCCATACGCCCAACAAAAGATAACAGGCCAGATAAAACCATCCAAGGAATCCGTTTTGTTGTGAAAGACAAAAAAACAGACTTGGTGATTCCAAATGCAATTTGTTTCTATTTTGATGATTTAACACGAAAAGGGAAATCGATTTCGGCAATTGATGGTCATTTTGATTTGGATAAAACACCAACGATGGATTTCGAAATCCTGGCTCGGGCCAAAGGATTCAAAGAAGAAACCTTTTTGTTCTCTAAAGAAAAAATTGCAGAGATGGCGGGAAAAGAAACAGTTCTGTATCTTCGTAATTTAAAAGACTTCGATGACCTTTATAACACAATTATTTATTTCCCGTTCAACGAACGAACATTGAGTGATGAAGATAAGAAAAAATTGGATCTTTTGGCCGACTTCCTCATCCAACATAAAAATGAAAAAGTTGAAATTGGTGGACACACTGATAATATAGGGAATAAAGAATATAACATCAATCTAAGTGAAGATAGAGCTCTATCTGTTTATCAATATTTACGTTTGAAAGGTGTACCAAAGGAACGAATGAAAGTGCAAGCTTATCATTATTCACAACCTATTTCAGACAATGATTCAGAAGAAGGAAGATCTCGCAATAGACGTGTGAATTTCAAGAAGATAGACTAAAATGATCAATCGAGTCAAAATTCATTTCGACCAAGAACGCGAGTATGTTCCATTAGAGGCTGTACGTGTATTACCTGAATTCTTTAAACAAATGATGTCAGGGAATGGATTGTTTCTAAAAGGGTATGATTCCCAAGTTAAAGTAAAGTTCAAAGGGGAACGACCAGATGGAGCTCATATTTGGGAATTAGAAACAATGCCGGAAATGATCGAAACGATTTTTACGATTCAGGCAACGCCTAGTTTTCATGTAGAAATTGATTACGAAATACAAAATCAAAAAGACAATTTATTGCTCGGAAAAGCCATCGATCGTCGACAAACATATACAACAAGACAAGATCAAAGAAATGAGAAAGTACGTGGAAACGTTGTTGCATCAAATTTTTTAATCGCAAAAACAAATATAGATTTTTCAAAACTAACTGGAGTTAGTTCACAGGTGATCCTGTCTGACATCCAAAGAACAGTATTAAAAAACTATCCACAGTCAAAAGTGGTATTCATTTCAGCTTCAATCCATAGCGATGAAATTGATCTAATGAAAGAACACAAAAAACCAATCTTTGTATTAGATACCGAAACGTTTGAGTCATTCAATACTGATGAAGTTTTTGATCCTAAAAAAACGTTTGAAGACGAATTTTTGTTGGATGACAAAGTTTTAGAATATAAAAAGAAAAAAATTGGATCTTATATCTATTACCCATTATTCATTCAGATGAAAGAAATGCATTTTTTTGCATACCTTTCTCTAGAAACAGAAAGAACAAGAATCCCCAGTGAAGTTTTGGATTTGTTTAAAGAGGTTGAACGTACGTTTCAAGAAAGAATTATGGATTCTAATACCCATATTCTTGATATAAAACAAAACGTTTTAAACGTTTCACGAGGCGGAGTCGCCTTGGAAGTGAACGATATGGAAATTATCAAAGCATTAAAAGTGAAACCAACTTTTACCTTGGATATAAATTTTAAATTACAAGCTCCAATTCGGATGGCAGTGGAACTGCGCCATTTGGAGGAAGTAAATGATTTTTATCGATTGGGGGGAAGGATCACTGGTGTGAGTGGAGATAAAAAAGCCAAAGAGATTTATCACAGTCTCATTGAATTTTTTAACTAAACTTGCGCGGTTCAATAGGGGCCAAACATTGAAAGAACAAAAGTTAACTACAGAAAACTATAAAGGCACTCGGGATTTTTATCCTGAAGATATGCGCCTTCGAAACTATTTATTTTCAGTTATGAAAGATGTCGTAAGATCCTATGGTTACGAAGAATACGACGGTCCAATGGTTGAATCCTTAGATTTATACCGTGCAAAAACTGGTGAAGAAATTGTTGGTAAACAAATTTATAACTTCATAGACAAAGGTGATCGCGAAGTTGCGATTCGTCCTGAAATGACACCAACTGTAGCACGGATGGTGGCAAAAAAACTACGTGAGTTACCAAGACCAATCCGTTGGTTTTCCATTCCAAACCTTTGGCGGTACGAACAACCTGGCCATGGAAGGCTTAGGGAACATTGGCAATTGAATGTTGATATGTTTGGTGTGCCAAGTGTTCGGGCAGAATTAGAGATTTTATCATTAGCATGTGACATCCTTTTTGCTTTCGGAGCACCTCGAAACAGTTTTAAAGTTACAATTTCTCATAGATCTCTCCTCGACGAATTTTTGTTAGATGGTCTTAAGGTGAGTCCCAACCAAGCTCATGAAGTTTCCAAAATTTTGGACAAAAAAAACAAAATCACTCAAGAAGAATATGTGGCTTTGGTTTCAAAAACGATACCAAATGATCCTGGAGCTGTGTCCAAAATTGATTTGTTTTTAAATGCAAATGTAAATTCGCTCAGTCAAATTCCCGGAATTAAAGACGAGACTCAAAAATCCATTATTGAGTTATTCAACGATATTAATACAATCGGACTTGCAGATATCATTCAATTTGACCCTTCTGTTGTGAGAGGATTTGATTATTACACTGGATTTATTTTTGAAATTTTTGATACTTCCCCACAAAACAAACGTTCTCTCTATGGTGGAGGAAGGTATGATAATTTAATTGGATTATTTTCTAATGAAGAGTTAACGGGGATTGGGTTTGGATTAGGAGATGTAACTTTACAAAACTTTCTTACAGTTCATAATTTGTTACCAAGTTTTGCTAATGATGCTACTGTTTATATCCCTCTTTTAGATGATTCATCGTTTGCAGATAATCATAATTTTGCAAAACAAATACGTTTAGAAAAAATCAATGTCGAAGTCTCGTTAGTTTCTCAAAAAATGGGAAAACAACTTTCCTATGCTGAAAAAAAGGGATATAGATGGATTTTGCTTCGAGGTGAAGACGAAATCAAAGCTGGTACGGTTACTTTAAAAGATATGGTAACTAGAGACCAATTTACTTTAAGTTTTTCAGAAGCACTTCAAAAGTTAAAAGAAGTAATTTCAAAATGAATTGGATCAATGCAATTGATATAAAATTATCGACTTGGATTCAAAAATATTTACACCATAAAAACCTAAGTTGGACATTATCTCGAATCAATCGAGGTGAAATGTTTGCATTAGTTTTATTACCATTAGTTTTTTTGAGTGATTTATACAAACCAACCTATTTCAGTTTACCATTCATTTTAGTTTTTACTTATATGACTGATAGACTTGTTTTAGTATTAAAAAAATATTTTGCAAGGAAACGGCCCCTAGTGAGTGTTATGGGGAAAGTGGATTCCAACCCAGACATGAAACATTCATTTCCTTCCGCACACAGTGCAAACTCAATTGTTGTGGCGACCATTCTTGTTTTTGCATTTAATGAAACACCTTATTTCTTTTTCTTTAGTTTATTTGCTGGAGTTGGTAGGTTAATTACCTTACACCACTTTGTAAGTGATATTATTGGAGGATGGCTCATTGGTTTTAGTATTGGAATGATCGCGGTTGTGATTCATTACTTTTTTTGGCCAGTTTTGGTAACTTTATGAAATACATTGGATACTTTTTTTCCTTTATTATCGTTTATTTGTTTTATTTCCCCTTTAAGATATTGCCTTACCAATGGTGTTTGTCGTATGGAATTTTTTTATCCAATTTAATTTACAAAGTTGATAAAAAACATCGGAAAGTAGCAGCTGAAAATATTCGTTTTGCTTTACCCGAATACACGGAAGATCAAATTTTAAATTTGGTCAAAGCACATTACCGCCACTTAGGCATCTTACTTGCTCATACTCTTTGGGCACCTCGCATGACACGTGCTTGGTTGGATGAGTATCTTGTTGTAGATGAAAATAGTTTAAAAATAGAAGAAGATACCAAAAAAGAAGGCGTAGGTGTTATTTTGATCTCAGGCCATTTTGGAACTTGGGAAATACTCGTACAATTTTTAGGCATTCGAATGAAGGGTGGAGGGATATATAAAAAAGTTAGAAATCCTTTCGTTGATACTTTATTAAAACGTATGCGCTCCAAAAATGGAGTAGTATTAGTTCCAGTCCAAGAATCCACACAAGTGATTAAACTTCTCAAACAAGGGTATTGGATTGGTTTTGGTGCTGACCAGAATGCAGGAAAAGCAGGAATTTTTGTTCCTTTTATGAACAGACAAGCATCTACATTTGTAGGTCCTGCTCTTATGGCATATCTCACTGGAGCCAAAATGCTTTATTATTCGGTGTTAGCTGGAGAAAAAGGAAAAGTCATCGTCCGAGTCAAAGACCTTGGTTATGTTGATAAAAAAATATATCCTAATAAAGATGATGTGATCCGCCACTACACGGAACTTTGGACCAAAACTTTGGAAGGTGAAGTGAAGTTATTTCCTGAGCAGTATTTTTGGGTACACCGTAGGTGGAGAACCCAACCTCAAATAAACGATTCTAATTCTACAGAAAAATAAATCGAATTGATTTATCTCATTTTGAAACTGAGTTAATTGAAATATGATTAAAACTTGGAAGTGGAGAATACGATTTTTAAATTGATGAAATGAGAAAAAGGCCAGATATATCTGGCCTTTTTTATTCTATTTACTCTCCTAAAAGAGCTAACGTTGGTTTGTGGCGGATGGATCCATTTTCAGCAATCATACATGCATTGATGATTTCATCTTCCAAATTGATATTGAATTGTTTTTCTTTGTTCACGAACAATTTGAGAAAGTTTACAATGTTTTTTGCATACATTTTACTCGCATCCATTGGTTGTGTACTTTGTAAGTTTGAATTTCCTATGATAGTAATACCTTTGTATACTACTGTTTTATCATTTTCAGTCAATTCACAGTTACCACCATTTATCGCCGCAAGGTCTACAATCACAGAACCTTGTCTCATTTTATCAACCATCTCTTTTGTGATAAGGAGTGGAGCACGTCTACCTGGAATCAGAGCAGTTGTAATGATGATATCTGCCTTTTCAGCAAATTTTGCAATGGCTTCCTTTTGGCGTCTTTGGTAATCTTCTGATTGTTCAACAGCGTAACCACCAGTATTGGAAGCATCTGCTGCACCTTCTACTTCCACAAATTTAGCACCTAGAGACATACATTGTTCTTTTACTTCAGGACGGGTGTCAAATACATCAACTACGGCACCTAATCTGCGTGAGGTAGCGATTGCTTGTAAACCTGCCACTCCAGCCCCGAGAATCAAAACTCTTGCAGGTGTAATGGTTCCCGCTGCTGTTGTTAACATTGGGAAAAATCGGCTGTAATTTGATGCAGCAAGTAAAACAGCTTTATAACCAGAAACGGTTGCTTGGCTACTCAGAACATCCATTGATTGTGCACGTGTAATCCTTGGGATTGTGTCCATTGAAAAGATTTTGAATGAAGAAGCTGCAATTTCTTTTACTTTTTTTGGGAAAGCCAAAGGTGATAAAGTAGCAATATATAACTTATCTTTACCAATTTTTTTAGCGCTTGATTCATCTATTGCATGAATGGAAACGATGATATCGGATCCTGCTAAAATTGAATCTCGCGATTCAACAGATGCACCAACGTCTTTATAATCTTGGTCTGAGAAAAATGCACTGTCTCCAGCTGTTGTTTCGATCGCAACAGTGAAGCCTAACTTTTTCAATGGGTCAACCACATCTGGTGTGATCGCAACTCGGTTTTCGTAGGATGGTTCTTTGATTACGCCTATTTTCATTTTATACTCTTTTGCTAAAATATTCGATGGTTTTTTTTACACCTTCCACAAGTGGAACAGTTGTAGAATAATTCAATTTCTCTTTCGCCAAATTTAAGTTTGGTTTTCTTCTGGATGGATCATCTTGAGGGAGTGGAAGGTAAATGATTTTTGATTTACTTCCCGTTTCCTTGATTACGAGTTCTGCTAGTTCTTTAACAGTAAATTCACCATCATTCCCTAAGTTAACAGGCCCTGTGAAATTTTCAACATTCATCATACCAACAATCCCTTTTACAAGATCATCAACATAACAAAAGGAACGTGTTTGGCTTCCATCACCATAAATTGTGATGTTTTCACCACGTAATGCTTGTACGATAAAATTACTAACAACACGGCCATCATCAGGAATCATTCTTGGTCCGTAGGTGTTAAAAATACGAATCACCCGAATGTCCACACCATGTTGTCTATGGTAATCGAAGCATAATGTTTCTGCTACACGTTTCCCTTCATCATAACAACTTCGAATGCCAATAGTATTTACATTTCCCCAATACGATTCTGTTTGTGGGTGTTCTAATGGATTTCCATACACTTCTGAAGTACTCGCTTGTAGTATCCTTGCTTTCACCCTTTTAGCAAGACCTAACATATTCATCATACCTAATACATTCGTTTTGACTGTTTTAATAGCATTACTTTGGTAATGGACTGGCGATGCAGGGCATGCCATGTTATAAATTTGGTCCACTTCTAATTTGATTGGTTCTGTTATATCATGACGGATGAGTTCAAAATTTGGATGGGAAAGAAGGTGAGTGAGGTTTTCCTTTCGGCCTGTATGAAAATTGTCCAAAACGATGATTTGGTTCCCTGCGTTTAGTAATGTTTCCGCAAGATGAGACCCGATGAACCCAGCTCCCCCTGTGATGAGAATTCTTTTTGCCATTGAGATTCTATATTTGTGAAGTCGGTGTCCTACGCAAATGAAAATTTGCGAGTAGGACTATCCTTGGTTGTCTTTGGAAGGAGGTTCAAGGAATAAATTTGGTGGCAAAACGATCCCACTTTCTGGATCAACCCCACGTTTTTCTAACCAAAGTTTCGCTTCTGGCGAAAGTTCCCCTGGAAATCGTTCAAATTGTTCCATTGGGTCAGGAGATCCATGGTTTTCTTCGTGTGAAAGAGAGGAACGTAGGGACATAAAAATGATCCCGATACTTAATAGGGACCAAAGAGTGGCGATCAAATATCCTAGAATGAGGACAACCGTTGGGATTTCCTCATTTTGTAAATCTTCTGGGCCAAGACCAGCCATCCAAAATGCTAGGATTCCGGCATCTGTTTCAGCCAATCGCTCTGCAAAATCGGATAAATCATATAGTGAATACAAAGAAATACTAGTTCCTAAAAAAACGAGTGAAAGGATCGACGTAGTTTCACCTAACATACCTAGAACAAGGATTCCTACACCCCAAAATATTCCTGTAAAATATGCCAAATCACCTAATTTCGAATACAATACACTTACAGAAATTAGGAATAATCCAAACAAAATCATTGTTTGGCGAGCATGGCGTCCTTGGAATCCTAATCGTAATAAAAAAGCTCCAACAAGGGAAGAGCCAATGTATCCCGCAGAAACAACTAAGATAAAGGAACCACGAAAGGAGGCAGGTACCGCAATTGTTTCGCCACCTTCATTTCCATGAAGGGTAATCCCTTTGACGACTCCACCGCTAAATAAAGCCGCTGTTGCATGGCAGATTTCATGGATCAATACCACAAATTCTTTTAAGTAGGAAGTGAATTGGTGGTCCCAAAACGCGACTAAACTTAAGATAAGAGATAAAAAAATGACAAACTTAACTGGTTTTTCTGCCATCATCGGTTTAAGTATCGGCTAGTTTGGGCTAAAAGAGAGACCAATAAATGTAATATCGTCTGATTGTTCGCGATTTCCTCTGAACTGTGTCATCCTTTGGTCAAGCAAGGCTGGAAGTTCTTTGACAGATTTGTCTGCATTGTAATGTAAAAAATCGATGAGTGTATCTTCACCAAATATTTCATCCCGTTCACTAAAGGCTTCCGATATTCCATCTGAATATAAGAAGAGTTTTGTTCCAGGTAATAGTTTTAATTCTTGGACGTGATAATCTGTTTCTAAAATTCCTAACACCCTTTGAGTTTTTGAGTGTAATTTGATTTGGCCATCAGCACGCATTTCGATGAGAGATAAATGACCTGCATTGACATATTTAAAAACATTTTCCGTGGAATCAAAAATACCACCAAGTAAGGTCATAAATTCATTCCCTTTGTATCTAGCACGGAAGAAAGAATTGATTTCACGAAATAGACCTTCAAGAGAAGTACCATTTCTTAATTGTTCTCGAACAATTCCTTTAATTGCACTGACCAAAAATCCAGTACCTAATCCATGGCCAGCCACATCACCTAACAAAACTATCATTTTTGTATTGGATACAGGAATGATATCCAAATAATCTCCAGATATACCAACAGCTGGTTTAGAGATGTATCCGTAATCAATACCTTTTACTCCACTTGGAAGTATTAGCCTTAAAGTGTTGTCGACAATAGAAGCTGTTTGGATGTCCCTTACAATTTTTCGCTTCTGAATTTCGTCTTCCAACAAACTATAATTTTCAAGTAACATCCCGGAAATTTTGACAACTTCATTGATAAACTTTAACTCACCGATCGAAAAATATTTTTTATCTAATTTTTCTCCAATTAAAATCATCGCTTGGATATTTTTTTTGTTAGATGATGAATCAAAAGCTGGAAAAGCTAATTGAACGTGTAATCCTTTTAGAAAATTATAAAGAGTTTCTCTTAGTCCAATCCCATATTCTAAATGAGAGGTAACTGTAACTCGGTCTGTACTTTTAAAGTAATTCCAAATTTCTGATTGAGGGGAAATTCGCATAAAATCAATATTCCTCAGATCAGTATTTGCAAATTGATCTCCTGGAATCAAAATGATCAAATTGGAAACATTCACAGTGTCTTTTACAGTTTTATTGATGGTGAGAATGGTTTTTCTCATGGAAAGTGGAGATGATAAAAGTGCGGTGATTTTATTGATTCCTGCGCTGAGTTTGTGATTTTTCTCAAAAAACCAAAAATCAAACAATTCCTTCACTTTTAATTTGAGTGGAATCAAATATGCGGTAACTAAAAATAAAAAGATAAAATTAAAAACCCATCTGTCTTTTAAATAACGAATTGGTAATAAATAATCTAAAACAAAGATAGAACCAATATAGGTTCCTAAGATGATACCAACTAAAATTAAAGTAACAATACTTGGTGTGAATATAACAAAAGAAGGTACGAAAGTATATCTGTAAGTTCCATATAAAAAACTTAAAATAAATAACAAATATGTGAATATAAAAAACGATCTATGAACATAAAACCAAGGATAACCATCAAAAAACAAAATACTTGTTGGTAATGCAACGTATATTACAATCGAAAATACTAAAACTATACGTTTTAACAACGCTTCTTCTTGTGGTTTAGAACGAATTAATTCAAAAACGTTCGCTATGATATTAATTGAACCAAATAAAACAGTGATTGCATGTGCTATGATGGCAATACGTTCAATCAAAATCATATCATATTTTTCTTGAGATGCAATCATCGCCATTATGAAAGAAATCAATACTTGTGGTAATAACCACTTTGAATTAATTTCTTTTCCGCGAAGTCGATAAATCAAATGGTATTGGAGAAAACTTCCCAAATACAATGTGAGGATGAATAAAAAAATCGAATTTTTAAAAGCCAATACAAATACATTGGAAAGAATAATTAATCCAAAATTTAAGAAAAATCCAAAAATTAACGCATCTCGAGTAGAATAATAAAAGTATACGGCAATTGCCAAACTAAAGAATGCTAAAAATAAATCAGAAAAAAATACTCCCAAAACATCTGTTTTGTGAATGTTGATTAATTTAAATTCTTCTTCGTAAACTTCTCCCTTCGTAGTTTGTATTTTTAAAGGATAAGTGTCGATTGTTGACATGTCATTGATGGACTCAAATTTTTCCAATTCAGAAGTAACAATTGAATTTGCCCAATGAGACCTGTTTTCTTCACCAACATTGACAATTAAACCAGATGGGTAATAATAAAAGGGAAGTCTTTTAGAACTATTTTGTACTCCAATAAAGGAAAAAAATAAAATCAAAAAAAATAATAGAGAAGAGAGTATTGTAATCGCCAGTTCTCTCATTGGATCTCAGGCTCTTCGAAATTGAATTTTAAAACAGGTTCTCCACGTTGTTGGATGACAATTGGTCCTTTGTCCATGCTGATCATGTTTTTCCAACCCATGCTAGCCACAACTTCTTCTGAATTTCTTAAAATTTTAAACTGCTTACCTTCTTGAATGATATACAATTCGGAGTAACCAATTTTACCTATGATCATCTCATAATTTTCTTTCCAATCTAACTTTTGGAAGGTGGACTGGATTAATGTTTTGATATCAGAAAAACCTTTTAAAAGTTTTAAACGCGACTGTGAATATACTACTCCTAATATATAGGAAAGGATGATTCCAATGTGTTGGTAGGATTTACCTGTATTTAATATAACAAAAAACCAACTTCCATCTTCTACTTGGAAAAATTCAATTAAGTTTCGATTTGTACGTTTGAAAGGTGTTATTTCCCAACCCATAATTTTGGGTATGGTTCCCGTTTCTAATAAGTTTTGGACACGAACAGCATATTCTGCTTCTTTTTGGTACTTTTTATTTTCAGAAATATGGTAAGATAGAATGTGATTATGAATTGTTAAAGCAGATTGTCCAGCAAGTAAAGATAAACTATGACTCGCGTCTGTGTTTGGAATATTAGATACTGCAATGAATCCAAATAATTTTTCCCGAAAAATAAATGGATAAATATAATTTGCGTGGAGTTCCATAAAGTCATTATTGATATCTTCGTTAGAAAATGTATTGGCAATAGATGCTCCATTGCGGTTTGCCAACAAAAACGATTGAAAACTAAGTTTTACAACTATGTCTTTCGTTGGGCTAAGTTTTTTTTGTCTACCTCGAAAGTAAGAGTGAAAGGCAAAGGTTCCATTTTGTGTGAGAACAGCCATTGTTCCAGATTGACTACCGGTAATTTTCACCATATCGGGAAACACATTTTTAACTAAGGCATCAAAATTAAATCTTTTGATGGCTTGGCGATATGATTCTGCGTCTTCTGTTAAATATTCAGACAAAAACTTTGTTCGTAAAAGTCTAGTTAGTCTTTCAATTAATGGTAAGTATAAAATAAGAGAAAAAGCACATGTTAAAAGCAGAGCTAATTCCAAACGATAGGACATCGATTCTGGAATTTGTACGAGAATGATAAAATATGATATATATACAAAAAGAATAAATACAGTTCGAGTGAATAAATTTGTAACCGAAAGTTTCAATTGGTAACTTGAGGGTAAAAAGTATTTAAACGTATTTTTAATCTTATTGGATATCATGTGGTGTAATATGCGTTTTCTTGTATGTATCCTTCTGTAAAATCACAACTCCAAAATGTTTTTTGAAAGTTTCCTGTGTTGAGTTCAACGGTAATCATAATTTCTTCGTTTGATTTCAAATATTCAGCTAACTTTGCTTTGGTTTCGTTACTTGCACCTTTAACGGAAATTTTTCCTAATTGGATTTCGAGGTTATCATAAGGAATTGGTTCGTCAAAAACTTTACCGATTGCCATTATGAATCGTCCCCAATTTGGATCCCCACCATAGATTGCAGTTTTGACAAGCGGTGAGTTTAATATTGATTTTCCTATTTTAGTCACTTGGAGGTCGTCTCTACCATTTTTAACATTGAGTTCAATTAACTTACTTGCACCTTCACCATCTTTCGCAATTTTTTTGGAAAGTTCAGTAGCAATTTCTTTTAACATTGATTCAAAATCTCGATCAGGAATAAATCCAAGTTTTCCTGAACACATTAAAACAACTGTATCACTTGTAGAAGTATCAGAATCGATTGTGATACAATTGTAAGTTTGGTCAACAACACGTTTTAAAATTCCATTTAAGTCTTTGGATTCAGGTAAAAAATCACAAAGGATATAAGATAACATCGTTGCCATGTTTGGTTCGATCATTCCTGCACCTTTTGCAATTCCGTACATTACGCCCTCATTGCCGTTATGCGAATGTGTGCGGTAAGATATTTTTTTCTTGGTATCAGTTGTCATAATGGCTTCTGCAACTTCTTCCAAGTTATCTGGTTTTAAATTTTCTTTGGCACTTGTACATGCTGTAAGGATTTTTTCAATGGGAAGAGGAACACCAATCACACCAGTAGATGATGGTAAGATATCTTCTTTGGCTATTCCTAACGAGTTAGCTAAGGTATCACATATTTGGTAGGAATCTTGGATTCCTTTTTCTCCAGTCGCCACATTGGAATTTTTGGAATTGATGACAATGGCTTGCAGGTAACCATCTTTGATATGGTCACGGCCGACATAAATAGGAGCTCCTGGAAAATTATTCCGAGTGAAGACGGCTGCCGCATGGCAACGAACATCAGAATAAATCACTGCAAAATCTAAACTTGTATCTTTGATACCAATGTTTTTGCCAAAGGATAAAAATCCCAAAGGATACTTCATAAATACCTACCGGATACCAATATTTTATCCAGGGACTTCTCTTACGAGAATCTATTTTTTGGGAAAAAGGAAGGAGAAAATGGATCCACCTTTTGGGTTGGGAGATACAGAAACTTCGCCAGAATGGAGCCGAGCAATGTGTTTCACTATAGAAAGGCCAAGTCCCGTTCCTCCCTCTTTTCTAGAGCGATTGGTATCCACTCGGAAAAATCGTTCAAAGATACGTTCTGCATCTTCCGATGAAATACCAATTCCCTGATCGATGACTTGGATAAGGTTGTTTTCATCAGTTGCACTGGCTTTTACAATCACACTAGCACCTTCAGGACTATAGGCTGAGGCGTTTGAAATTAAGTTAACAAGTAAATCTTCCAATAACAATCGATCGGCTCTTACCTTTAAATCAAAAGGGATATCCAATACTAAGTTTTGTTTTTTTTGGGAATAAATGACACCAAGTGATTCTGATACATTTTTTACCAAATCAAGTATTGATACGTCGGTTACGTTTAAAACAGTTTTGTGATTTTCTAATCTAGAAACAGTTAACATATCTTCGACAATACGAATCAAACGTTCTGTATTTCTAAGAATAGCGTCTAAAAATTTTCGTTCATTGGAATCTTGAGGTAGTTTTAATTTATACTCAAGTGTTTCCGCATATCCTTTGATAGATGTGATTGGAGTTTTTAATTCATGAGATGCATTTTGGAAAAATTGTTCCCGTATCAATTGATTTTGTCGGTCTTCTGTGATATCAGAAATAACTCCGATGTAGAGTTGGACCATATCATCTGATTTGATTGGATAAATTCTAGCAGTATAAAAATGGATTCCATCTTGGAATTCTGTTTTTCCTTCTTTACCCGATTTGATTTTATCTGAGATAAAATTCAATAGTTCTTTGTTTTTGATAGAAGGAACAAATTCTTTAAATTGGGAATTTTTTTCGATTAGTGTTTCTGCAATGTTTCGATTTAAAAATAAGAATTTTTGATTTCTGTCGATTGCAAAAACACCTTCTTTTAAATTTTGAAGAAGATAATTGAATTTTTCTTTTTCAACTGTAAGGTCTAAAAATTGAACTTTTAGTCGTCTTGCCATTTCATTGATGGAAGACGCAAGAGTTGCTAGTTCACGAATGTCTGGCGAAGATAATTCTACTCCAAAATCACCTGCATTAATTTCTTTGGTTTTTTTCTCAACAGTAGATAATGGGTCAGTAATTCGCATCGCAATGTTAGTAGAAATATAAAATGTTCCAAAAATTGCGATTAGTACATATCCAAATAAAATGAGAGGTCTTACAGCTGGTACAACTAGGTCATAGATGTAAAAAACACCTAAGGCTAAGGTCAAAAGGACAAGTAATAGACCCCAGTTGAGAAGGAGGAGAGTTGAAAAAAAACTACGCATCTCGGAATCGATAACCGACTCCGCGGATCGTTTCGAGTCGTTCTTTTTCTGAGAGTAGTTTGTCTCTTAATCGTTTGATATTGACATCAACAGTGCGATCTGTAACAAAAACATCTTTGCCCCAAATTCGATCTAATAGTTTGTCTCTTGAAAATGCAACTCCAGGATTACCAGCAAACAGTTGTAAAAGTTTAAATTCAATAAGTGTTAAATCAATTTCTGTCCCTTCTACAAATACTTTATGTGCAGTTGGGTTAATTTGAATTTTGCCCGTGGTAATTGTTCCTTGGACCTCTTGGCTTGGATCAGTGGTCCTACGTGTAACAGTTCGAACACGCGCTACCAGTTCTCGAATGTTAAAAGGTTTACGAATATAATCATCAGCTCCTAACTCGAGTCCTAATACGACATCCGTTTCACCTGTTTTTGCTGTGACCATAAGTATGGGGATTTGCGGGTATTTTTCTTTGATACGTCGACAAAGATCCATACCTCCAATGCCTGGTAACATCAAATCTAAGATGATACCATCTGGTAGGTTTTTTTCTAAACGAGGGAGGACTTCCATACCGTTATGGCATACTTCAGTTTGGAAACCTTCTTCCTCCAAATGAAATTGGATGAGACCAGCAATGTCTTCTTCGTCATCTACAATCAATATTTTCATGAATATGTTTCAACGTAACATGGGTTCGTTACAAAAAGAATACAAAATGATGACAAAAAATCGATTCCTTTTTAGTTCCTGAGCATCTGGTTGATGTCTCTGATTGCCTTTCTTTGGCGGAGTAGGATCAAACCTAAAAATCCAGTGAACAAAACGAATGCGAGTACATAAACCCAAAGTAATGATTTGAGTCTTGCTTGTTCTTTTTCTATGGCTTGGATTTCTTCCAAATGGGAAATCAGAAAGTAAAAATGATCAGCCTTCGGATAGGATTTTTTCATTTCAGCACGAAGTTCAGAAACTAGAATTTTTGAATCTTCTTTGGATAAGGATTCCACCAATCGGATGGATTTGTCTAAATCCATTTTTAAAAATTCTTCTGCAGAAGGTAAAGCCTCAACTGAAATCGATGCTCCGAATATGAAAACGAGAGAAACTAAAAAAGCTTTCACGAAAAATTAAACCTCTTCAAATCCAAGTTTCTCTTTCCATGCATTCAGAAAAGGAATTCTTGTGTTGAGGAGTAAAAAGCCGAGGACAAGCGAATAAAAACAAAAAAACAAACTAGAACTAATGAGGAGTGGTAATAAATAAATGGAATTTGAATCTTGATGGATCGAAAAGAGCATGGTTCCAAAAGGAATGAGTAAGAGTAAAAAGGAAACAAACAAGGAAGAAAACAAAAACTTCAAAGGCAAAATTTGACCTAATACTTGGATGCGTATGATGGAAGGAGCATCGGCATGTTTCAAAAATGGATCTGGTTGTGAAAACAGACCATTTGGATATAAATCTGATTTATCCCTCGATTTCATCTGACCACCATTTTCGGAGAAGTTCTTTACCACGTGAAATGTGGCTTTTGATGGTATTCAATTTGATATTCAAATCGTTTGCAATTTCTTTTAACGGTTTGTATTCGAAGTAATGTAAATGAATCGGTAGTTGGTAAGATTTTGGGAGTTTTGCGATTAACAAATGCAAAGCGGTATGAGTTTCTTCTTTGTGTAAAATTTCTACCACTGATGGTTTGCTATTGTCGGCAACTGTTGAAACATCGTCAGACCAATCTGCGATCAAATGAGATTTCTTTTTGTTAACTTTTGTTAAGCGAAATTTTGCAATTTGGAATAACCAAGTTGAAAATTGAGCCTCACCACGAAATTGGCTTAAAGATTCGTAAGCTTTGAGAAAAATTTCCTGAGTAAAATCTTCCGCTTCTTCTTCGGAAAGGAAAGCTTTCCGAGCTTGGGAGAATACCATCCCTTGGTACCGTTTCATGAGTAATTCAAATTGAGACACATCACCGCGTAAAACGAGCTGGATTGAATTCCAGTCTTCGTCATTACATTTCCGTTTTGTCTCTGTTACCGGCTCAGTTTGTAAAAGGTCAAGAGACCGAGTCCAATTGCGAATGGGAGTAACCCTCCTAACATCGCCATAGAACGACCTAAGACGAGTATAAATACAAACGATAAGGCAAAACCAGTGAATGTCAACAAAAGACCTAGGAAAAAAGAATACAATCTGATGTCAAAACTCCACGGTTTGTATTGCCCTGATTGGATGAGTGCCATTTTTTGTTTATGCGACCACTGAAACAAAAAAAACAAAAATGTGGTACCAAAAATAATACCGATGTGTGGGACCAAATACAAGGCCAATCGATATGGATCAGATCCACCTTGGTTTTGGATCTCAGTTAATAGTGTCAGAATAGTTTCATACTGATCTGGTGTCATGAAACAGCTTCTCCAATTAAATTTGATGCGTAAGAACTAAGTAGGGACATACCTTCAGATTTGTCACATTGGAAAATTTGTAATCCAATGTTTGTCGTATCATTTTCTCCTTTTTTTAGACTACGTAAACTTCCATAAAATGTGTAAGGTGATGAATTGATTTTTAATTGGAAAGAAACGGGAGAACCAATGGGTCTTAAGTCTATATTTGTTCCCTTGGGCAGAGTGATTCCAATCCCACGTCCATCTTGGCTAATATCTCTAACTGGTGTTGTGCGAATAATAGTTTCCCAATCTTTGGCATAAGCAAATTCTAATTGGAAAACAAATTCCTCTGCTTTTTGGTCTAAAAAAGTCAATATAGGTCCAATTCCTTCTGGTCCTTCTATATCGGATTGTAAAGTGGCGTTTCCTAAATCGGGTAAATTGCTGATGATTTCAAAGTATCCAAGTAACACTTTTCCATTTGCAAAAAAAGGAAAAATTAATGTAGATTTTGTATTATTCAGAAGTAAAGATTCTAAATAAGACCTTACATATATTTCACTTAATTTTTTGGGACTATAAAAACCTCTATCAGTATAAAAAATCCTACGATTCGCATCACGGACGTAATATGGTGCTTTTGATGTTGCGAGTGCCTCCATCAGTTGGGTATCCGCGGCATAATAAAATCCAATTTGAACTTTTTTAATAAAATATCCAAAATTAGTCAAAACTTGTTCTAAGTGTAATTGCCATTGGTTTAATGTTTGGTTGATGATAGAAGTTTTTCCATAAATAGAAATCACTGTTCCTAAGTCTGCCGTTTGGGCCATTTTGAGTTCATAAGCTGCAATGTCTTCAATCGTTGCCCGTTTGGCGGAACGTTCCAAAGGTTCTATCATGATTTCATAAACTTGCAATAAATCATCCTGGTAGGGATTGACTGGTTTGACACGAAGTTCGACTCGATTTTCTTTTAAAACACAAACTAGGGATTTTGGTTTTGAAACCATGGGTTCTGTGGTTTCAATTGTGATATGGACTGATTTTAGGATATCGTTGACAGCTACAGGATTGGTGAGTGTAAATTTTTGGTGAGTGTCTCGGTCTTGTAGGACAGTTGTTGTGAGTTTGGAAACAATTCCTAAAAGTGTCCTTTGGTCAGTCAGTCGGTATTTTTTCATGGTCTAAGGAATATGATACGCAAAATCCTAATTTTCGCCATAGTTTTTCCATCCTTTTTGCCACTCCTGGCAGAAAAACCAAGATACCAATATTTTGGTAAGGCTTACGATTTAAACACGGGAAAGTATGTTTATTCGGACAATCATAAAGAATATTATAATAATGGAAAACACACTCATTCTGAAATCCAATACAAAGATGCAAACGGAAAGGTATTTGGAACCAAACACATAGAGTTTGATCAAAATTCAGAGGTACCAACCTTCAAAACTGTGGATGAGCGAGATGGTTATACGGAAGGCGCAGATGTAAAAGGCAAATCCGTTCGATTATATTATAAAAGAAAAAAGGAAGATTCTCTTTCAGAAAAAACATACACTCCAAAAACTCCCGCAGTGATGGATGGTGGCTTCGATTATTTTGTTCGAAACAACTGGGAACCATTATCGCGTGGAGAAAGGATGGCTTTTCATTTTATTGCACCAGTCCAATTGGATGATTATAAATTTGCTGTGTTAAAAATCAAGGATGGGGAGTGGAAAGGAAGGCCAGCTCTATACTTAAAATTGGAAATTGACAATATGATTTTGAAACAAGTTGTAAAACCATTTTTATTAGTATATGATGTACAAACACGTCGTATTCTGCAATTTGATGGGCTTTCCAATATCAATGATGAGAATGGAAAAAGTTTAAAAGTGAAAATTGTCTACGATTATCCAAAGGAAGTATTGGAACCTTGACAAAAAGGGGATTTGACCAATTTTTTAAAAACCCTAGGAATTGGAGGGAAGATTTGGTAGCGGTTGGCGGAGACTTTTCCGTCGATCGTTTGTTATACGCATATACTCATGGTATATTCCCTTGGTCTGAAGATCCGATCCGTTGGTATTGCCTCGACCCTCGTGCGATTTTTGATATCCAAAGGGTTCATTTTTCCAAAACAGTTCTTCGCAAAGTGAGACAAAAAAAGTTTAGGATTAGTTTTAATGAAGCCTTTCCTATTGTGATGCAAGGTTGTGCTTACCGTGAAAAAGATAATACTTGGATCACCCCTGGTTTTATAGAAGGGTATTTGGAATTACACAAAAAAGGTTGGGCCCATTCGATTGAGGTTTGGAATGCTGACAATATTTTAGTTGGTGGTGTTTATGGAGTTGCCATCGGAAAATTTTTTGCAGGAGAAAGTATGTTTTCCTTCGAGTCAGATGCAGGAAAAATTGCATTGTTTCATTTGTTTGCAAAACTTAGAGAATCAAAATTTGTGTTATTTGACACCCAACAACTCAATCATGTGACTTGGCAGTTGGGAGCCTATGAAATTCCAAAAATATCATATTTAGATCGTTTGGAGCTTGCTGTACAAGATGTAGTTCCTTGGGTCATTCCACCTTCACACGACTAATCTCATCCAATTCCACTTTCCAAAGTTTTTGAATTTCCTCTGTAACAAATACCCATTCCTTCTCACCTAACTTGGGTGATTTGTACGGATCAAATTTAGAATGATTCTCAAAAAAATTCACTAAGTCCAATTGGTTCATCGTAGTCCTATAAATCTCTGCTTCTTGGATTTCAGTTTCAGGATTTTTTTCACCCACAATAAAGAAGGGTTTGGATAAACTTAAAGACAAACGGTGGAAATGATGAAGGCTTAATGCATAAGCAATACGTAACGTCACCAAACTATGGTATTCCGTTAGCACCTTACGGTATTCAGACGGATCATTGAATGTAAGAGCACTATTACTCCCATAAATGACATGAACTTCGTTCTGATTGTCTTTATCGACACCAGTTTCCACTCGTTTGAATTCGGATCCTAGGATCTTTGGTAAAATACTCTCAGCAAAACTTACAAGAGAACTTTTGTTTTGATCACGTAGTTTAGTGATTTCATCTATTGTGATCTCACTTGGACGACAGCCCGAGAGTAAAACAAGGGTTATGATCAAATTGAGAACTAGTTTCATCTTAATTTTGTTTTGACTTAATTTTGGCAAATTCAACATCAATGCGACCAGTTAACATTTTAAAGTACATGATCCAATCAGATATAAAGGAATAAAAGGGATAAGTAAAGGTTGCAGGTCGATTTTTCTCTACAAAAAAATGTCCGATCCATGCAAAGAAATACCCACTAACAAGCGCCAAACCTAGTATATAAAATTTACCAGTTGCGATAAATCCTAGAATACAACCGAGTGCAAGGCTTGAGCCAACAAAGTGTAACGCACGGTTAAACGGATTGCTATGTTCTTCTAAATAGAATGGGAAAAAATCTTTGAGTGTTTTATACTTCTTTTCCATAATTTGGTCCTTTCTCTAAACCTTAGTCGATCTTTTCACTTTGCCAACTCAAAAATCATTCTAAATATTAGAGTTTGTCCCTAGTTTTTGAAACTATATTCGGGAATTCAGATATGATTTTAAAATAGAGTTGCACGTTAGTGGGTACAAACTAATGTGCATTAACATTTAGAATCTAACAGAGAGTTAAATTTAGCAAAAAGTAGGAGAATGTATGAAACCTAAATCGATTAAACCGGATGAGCTGAACAAGATTTTTTCCGAACTAAAAAAAGGAGAGGAGTCTGCCATCGGAAGTTATTTGGTAAAAGGAGTTCGTCTTCAAATCAGTAAATACAATTTATCAGGTGCAGAACGAGTTCAATTGTTATACAAAAGACGAAGAGCACAAGGATTGTGTATCGTATGCGGAAAAAAAGTCACAAAGAAAAATCCATCTACAGATCAACTCTATAGACTCTGTGAAGAACACCGCAATAAAATTGATAAAGGTACTAAGTAACCTATAAATTGGTAGAGTTTCCCGCCTTTCTTAGCGGGAGCTCCCTCCAAACCTCATCTTTTTCCGCTTCGGTCATACTTGACCACTTCCCAATTTCCTCAATGGTTCGGAAACATCCGGCACAAAGCCCAGATTCGGGATCCATCATACAGACTTTCGTACACGGTGAGTTTCGAGACATAGACCTGAAAATAGTAAATTTTTATAAATTTTCCTAAGTTAGTTTGGGAATCCGTCGATCCTTCCCATAAGGGAAAAGGAATTCGCATGTTGGATTGGGTAGAATCACTTAGAAGTTTATTTACTACAGAAATAGACTGTTACAAGCGCCTTTTGGATTTGGAAGGCAAAAAAAGAAACGCCATCCATGCAGCGGACGGCAAATCACTCGAGTCCTTTGTCAAAGAAAGTTATCATATCATGGTAGAAGCATCGGAATTGGAACGAATCCGGATGAAAACCATTGAAGATGTCTATGAAAAGGAAAAGTTTCAAAAAGACGAATCTTCGATCACACTCACTCATTTTTTGAACCAAATGGACCGTGAGTCCAATTTTAAACTCAAAACCTTTGCATTGGAACTCAAGAAGGTGGTTGCAGACTTAAAAGACGCCATCATTACGAACGAAAAACTTCTAAAAACTAGAAAAGAATTTTTACAAGCAACTGTAGACTCGTTGCAAGAGTTATCTCGTGAAAAGGTGTATACCTCTCACAAACAACCAACAAGGCGTGGGCAGAGCCAAAAAGGCGCGATCATTTTGAACGCGACTGCCTAGGAGAATCGTATGGGATCAACATTCCAAGGTATAGAAATCGGAAAACGAGGACTTTCGGTCCACCAACAGGCGATCCAAACAACAGGTCATAATATTTCCAACGCGGATAACAAACATTATGCGCGCCAACGTGTTGTCATGAACAGTATGGATCCGATCTACGATCCAGCGTTTAACCGCGCAGAAGTTCCTGGTCAAATTGGACAAGGGGTCAAAATCTCTGAAATCGAAAGGGTACGTGATAATTTCATTGATGACCGCATCATTGATTCCTCTTCTCTCAAAGAGTATTGGGGCAAAAAAAATGATTATTTGTACCAAGTTGAAACTGTTTTTAATGAACCAACGGGAACCACTCTTCGATCCATGATGGACCAGTTTTGGTCATCCTGGGAAGACCTTTCCAATTACCCTGAAGAAACAGCACACCGTGCCGTAGTTCAGGAAAAAGCCGAGGCACTTGGATCACGTATGGAAGACGTTTATAGAAAACTTTCTCTTCTCCGTGACCAATCAAACCGTGAAATTGAAGCAAAAGTCAACCACCTCAATACAGTTTCCGAAAATATCAAATCACTCAATGAAAAAATTACCAAGTCACAAGCATTAGGTGACAATCCTAATGATCTTTTGGATAGAAGAGATGAACTATTACAAGAACTGGCTGGTATGGCTGACATCACCATTGGTCGCAGTGATGAAGATGAACTTATGGTTTTTATTGGCCAACAAATCCTCATCCAAGGACAAAAGGTTCACAAAATTGATTTGGTAGGAAATCCAAATAATGATGGATTACTTGATTTAAAATGGTCTGAAACTGGAGATACAGTTCTCCTCCGAAAGGGGAGTATCCAAGCCCTTTACGAAATTCGAGACCGAATCTTAGTCGAAAAAATCAATGCTGTGGATGCTCTTGCGATCAATGCCATGGATGTGATCAACGAAATCCATAAAGATGGATTTGGTCTCAATGGCAAAACCAATGTGAACTTCTTTGAACAAAGAGCCCTTGCTACGAATACCTTCGGGGAAATCGATACCGATGGTGATGGTCTGAACGATAAAACAGCAGTCTTTCGTGTGACAGGCCGCACCTCTCTTGATCCTGATCGTCCGATCGGGATCTCAGGGACCATGCGATTTCTCAAAGCAATTCCTGGTGGGGAAACAGAGATCCTCGTACCCTATTCCAAAGATGATACCTTAAATGCCGTCATCAAACGAATCAATCGTTCGGAAACTGGTGTTGTTGCATACATGTCGCATGACAACCAGTTGGCGCTAAAAGCAACGACAAACCCAAACGATAAAAAAGAAAACTTTATGATCCGCCACTTGGAAGATTCTGGAGAACTCCTTGTGGGGCTCACTGGAATTTTGACTGCCTCAGGAGTCTCTGGATCCTTTGATTACCGTAAAATTGGTGAGATCAATAAATTCCAATCCAATGCCCAAGACATCACACTCACTCCGATGTACCATCCGTCATCTTTCTTTAAAATGTCTGAAGATGTGAGAAATAACCCAGCAAACATAGCTGCTGGTCGGGGTAAAGATGTGAATGGTTCTGGTGATTACAATTCACCAAACGGCCAAAAAGACGGATCCAACGCACTACTCATTGCGGCAGCCCTTCGTGAAAAACCAGTGATGTTTGATTACTCCAAAACAACGGATGATTTTTACAACTCACTCATTTCACGACTGGGAACAGAAGCACGTGAAGCCAAACAAGAGTATACGACGCAAAACGAACTGATGGTGGAATTAGAAAACATGCGTCAATCCGTAATGGGTGTGAACTTGGATGAGGAAATGGCCAATATGGTTCAGTTCCAACAATCTTATAATGCTTCTGCTCGGATGATCTCCACACTCAATGAAATGTTAGATACCATCATCAATAGGTTAGGTGTATAATCATGATCAGAATCACTAACATGATGCAAAACAATTCCTTGGTGCGGAACTTAAACCGTCACCAAGTGGCAATGGACGAAACCCAAACCCAACTAGGGACTGGATTAAAAATCCGTAAACCCTCAGATGATCCGGGTGCAGCTACAAACCAAATGTACTTTCGTTCTCGCCTCAATGAACTTTCACAGTATGAAGAGAACATTGGGGACGGATACCAACGTCTGCAACAGATTGATGGTGTTCTCGATAAGATGGGTGAAATTTTCCAACGGGTACGTGTATTAACCGTACAAGCAGGGAATGGAATTTACCAAGGGGACAAAGGGTTTGAACTCGAGGTTGCCATTGGAAAAGAAATCGACCAACACCTACGTGCCATCGTGGATCTTGCGAACGCCCGTGATGCGACAGGCCAACCGTTGTTTGGTGGGCATGTCATCGAAAGACCTCCATTTGAACCAATTGAATCAAAAATTAAAGGTTTGCAAGGCCTAGAACTCAAAAACCAATACGTGGGTGTCGAATACCGCGGGGATATTGGGGAACAACTCCGTGAGATTGAAAAAGGGGAATACATTCCCATCACCATCCCAGGGAACAAAGTGTTTTGGGGAACAAACGTAAGTGTCACATCCAAAGTAGACAACTCTGCTTACCAAGCTACCTCTGACCAAAAGTTTAAAATTGATGGAGTAGAAATCCATATCTCTGTGGGTGATACCATTGATGATGTGATTGATAAAATCAATAACGCTCCTTTAGAAGTAAAAGCTAGTAAACTTGCCCAGGACAATATTTCTATTTCTTCCACGGCTCCTCACCAAATTTGGTTAGAGGATGTAGATGGGGGAACAGTCTTACGTGACATTGGACTCATTGAACCAAGTGCAAGTGAACCACCGAATAATTTTTCTAAATCGGCTACGGTAACTGGACTTTCTGTTTTTGATGTTCTCATCCAACTTCGAAATGACCTCATCCAAAAAGACCAAGAACGAATTGGTGGTCGTGATTTAGGAGATTTGGACTTAGCGTTAGAAAATATTTTGCGCCATCGTTCTACAATCGGTGCTCGAATGAATCGTTTGGAACAACATGAAGAACGAGTATCTTACGATAAAATGTATATGACAGAACTTTTAGCGAAGAACGAAGGAATTGATTTTCCGGAAACCATCATGAATATGAAATGGCTAGAAACAATTCATAGTTATGCGTTAAATGTAGGATCCAAAATCATCAAACCAACTTTGATGGATTTCCTCAGGTAATTGGGATTAAATGACAGGCACATTAGAAAGATTAGAAACAACAGGAACTAGAATGTCGGTAACGATTCATACAAAACCTTTCGGAACCATCCAAGTGGATTCAAAACAAATTCTAAATTTCCCTCAAGGGTTACTTGGATTTGAAGAATTTGATGAATATGCACTGATCGAAGAAAGTGCAGAAAGTCCATTCAAATGGTTACAATCTACAAAAGAATCGGGTCTCGCATTCATTGTGATCCAACCTGAATTGTTTATGAATCATTACAAACCCGCGATCAGTGACGAAGAGTTACATGATATTGGTTTAACTAGTTGGAAAGAAGGGATTATATTTCTCATTGTGACAATTCCCCATGACGATCCCAAAGGGATGACTGCCAATTTACAAGGGCCAATCATCCTGAATGGGAAAGAAGGAAAAGGAAAACAATGTATTTCCAGAGATGAAAACCATCCAATTCGTAAAAACATAATCGAGTCAATGGAAGAAATGTCTTCCGAAAAGGTTTAGCTCGTGTTAGTTTTAGCTAGGAGAAGTAACCAATCCATTATGATAGGCGATGACATTGAAATTGTCATCGTTGATATCAAAGGGGATCAAGTAAAGATTGGTGTCAAAGCTCCGAAAAATGTTTCTGTCCATAGAGCAGAAGTATACAAAGAAATCCAAGAAGAGAACAAAAAAGCTGCTGGTACAAATATCAAACCAGAAGATTTAGGAAAGTTGGGAGACTTATTTAAGAAAAAAACTTAACTTGATCTTTCCTTCCTTACAAAATTCTCTGGAGACTATCTCCAGGGAGTGATTTTCTCTTTTGAAACGAAAAATTTTAGTTTGGCTATTACCATTAATCGTTGTTTGGTTCCAGCGTTTGATTGGTTTCACATCTCGTTTTCGTATTCTCAAAAACGAACAATACGAACACTTATTTCAAAACAAACAACCTTATATCTATTCGATTTGGCATACGAATGTTTTGTATTCTCCGTATTTACACCGAAACAAAAACGTTGCTGTTCTTATTTCTGAATCAAAGGACGGAGATTATATCAACCAAGTCGTACACAGGTTTGGAAACACCAGCATTCGGGGGAGTAGTTCGAAAGGTGGATCCAAAGCATTAAAAGCTGTGATCCAACATTTAAAAAAAGGATTACCTGCCGCATTCACTCCTGATGGACCAAGGGGTCCTGCTTTTGTGTTACAACCTGGAATCATTGCTGCGGCCCAAGTCACACAAGTTCCGATCATTCCCTTTCATTATGAATGTACAAGGCAATGGGTATTGGAGAGGGCATGGGACAAACATAGAGTGCCAAAACCATTTACCACTTTTGTTGTATCGTATGGAGAACCAATTCAAGTCCCTCGCAATTTGAACGAGGAAGAATTTGAAAAAATGAGATTGAAAGTTGAAGAAGCTATGTTAAAAAATCGGGACAAAACAATCCAAGAAGCGGAACGAATTCGCAAAGGAGATTTGAAATGACAGCAGTATTCGAAGACAAAGTCATTGTTACAACAGAGAAAACAAAATACGAAACTAAAATCACAAAAGGCAAACACCATTGGATAGCAGACGAACCAGCGGATAAAGAAGGTACTGACCTAGGGCCCATGCCAACGGAACTTCTTGCCTCTTCCTTAGGTGCCTGTACATCGATTACGATTCGTATGTATGCCGATAGAAAAGGATATGCGTTAGATTCTGTTTCTGTCCAAGTAACAATTGATAAACGGTCGCCAGAGGATCACAAATTCATTCGTGAAGTCATTCTCAAAGGAAATTTGAAACCAGAGGAAAGGGAACGGTTGCATTCGGTTGCAAATGCTTGCCCCGTTCATAAAATCCTTTCTGGTAAAATCGAAATTGAAACTACATTAATGCCTTAAACTTGATCATACCCACATCGGGATGACGGTGGCAGACCCACCTGCCCATTCAATTTTTGTGTGGAAGTGTTTTCCTTCTCGGATCCTTGGGACTTTGGCTCCATTCACGTAAAAAGTCCCACCCGTATATTCATGGGTTTCCCGTTCTTTGGTTTTGCTAATGGAATGGTGCATGTGTCCTGAGAGGACAAGGGGCACTTTTTTACCTATGGACTTAGCATATTGAATTGCTTCGGTTAAATCAAGGTCACCCCAATCCCCACCATCTTTTTTAAATTCAGCACCATATATCGCATTTTTGGCAGAACCGAGCCCAAAAGGCCCGTTATGCGAAAGAAAAAGTAAATGTTTTTCCTTGGTTCCATCAATCAGGCGTTTGTATGTCTCGATGGAAGTTTCCATATCTGTCACGTGATAGGTTTTTTTTAGGTGAGGCAAAAAACTAAGCCCACCACCCATGGCATGTGGTCGTCCCACGATGAGAGACAAATCATATTCTTGTGAGAGGACAAGAGAGCTATAACCAAGGATAGAGATTGGTTTTACTCGTTCGGAAAGTTTTTGTAACCTTTTACTTTGTCCCAAATGACCTGACTGGATGAGAAGTTTGGATTGTACAATCTCACCTATGACGGAAGTAAGACTTGTTCCATCCCAATTCCCTGGAATCATATAGGCTCGTTTGGTGAGACCTTGGAAGGAAACCTTTTCTAGTTTGGGATTTCCTCTTAGATCACCTGTAAAAAATAAAAAGTCATAATCGGACTCATTGAAATACTCAATGTCTTTTTGGTTCCAATACCCGTGGATGTCTCCAATCAATGCAAATTTCATTTGGGTTGGATCCTTAATTTTTGTTTCGAATGGTTTCTAAGGAAGAACGAATGAGACCTTCTGATTTTCCACCGACTCGGATAAAGGCAGGTGGTTTGCCAATTGGTGCAGGTACTTGGATTTTTCGGTTTCCTTCATACGTTGTGCCTGTCCATAAATGAGTCCATTTTCCACGGGGTAAATATACATCTTGCACAATTTCATTTGATTCGATGACAGGTGCAACAAGTAGGTCATCCCCTAAAAAAAACTGGTATTTGTATTTCAGAAGAGTTTTGTCCTCTGGTTCCACAATGGCATTGTGTCTCACAACGGGAAGTCCTGTTTTCGATGCTTCATCCACCAAACTTTGAATATATGGCTTTAATGCAAAGTGGATCCTTGCAATTTTTGCAAAAAGTTGGACAGTATCCTCATCTCCCAGTGACTTCGTTCCATCTGGTTTGGTGTAGGTGTAAACTTGCCAGTTTTTAAGAGGTCTGTTCCCTTCATGAGTTCGAAAAACTGGAGTAAAAGCAGAAACTTCTGCCCAGCGAAGTAATAGTTCTTTTGAACGGTGGTAGTTTTTTAATGGATTGGAAATGGTAGTGTATCCACCAATATCACTATGATTTAACGCATAACCGCTGATACCTGATGTTGTAAGTCCTACGATAGAAGAAGGAAGTCCATCATTGGTTCCAAAACTGACCATTTGGTCCCCTTCCCAAAAAAGAGTGGAATAGGCATTGGAATAACTATAACCGGCTCTTGTAAAAAAGACAATTTTCCCTTCCATCCCAGATTCTTTGATGGCTTCTCGATTGATCCTTGCCCAGTCCACTGGGTAACGGTTGTGGTATACTTTTGCATCCACACCCGAGTGGAGTTTTGCATCATAGGGCAACCATTCCCCGAAGTCGGCCATCCATCCGGAAAGACCCATTCCAATTAAATTCTTTTTAATGAGATCCTTTGTCCACTTCACTGCTAGAGGATTGGTAAGATCGATTAGGTATGCTGGAAAACCAACCGTTTGGATGAGGTAATCTTCTCCTTTGGCATTTTTGACGAGAAAACCTTTGGCTTTTGCTTCTGTGAGAAGGGGGTTTGTAAAATCATCTCCCGGTTTTTTAGGATCGGTATCGGCTAAAAAAGAATTTATATAACCTAACACCTGTACGTTTTGGTCATTCATTGATTTTACAAATTTTTTAAAATCTGGGTAGAGGGTTTCATCGGCATACCAACGCCATTTGAGTTGGTCACCGAAATTTGTGACACGCCTACCACACCAATCTTGGATCCAAAGAGCTGTTACAGGGTTACCAGCGTCTTTTGCTTGTTTAACTATGGCAGAAACTTTATCTGTTCCACCTTGGACACCTAACCAAGTACCATACGCCCAATCAGGGAGTTTCGGAAAACGACCTGTTTTTTTTGTATATGTTTCAATGAGAGATTTGGCAGAAGTGCCAAGCCAAATAGAACCAGAAATTGATTTTTCTGATTGGAAGTCCCAAAACGTAAGTTTTGCTTTTTTTACGTGATCAAAATCAAACTTCGCATAACCACTATTTTCAAAAAAGACCGATCGATTTTCGGAACTAATGTAATGGGGGATGGGAGCGTATGTTGTATATGCATTTCCGCCTGCCCCAGCAAGTAAATTGGCACCTGTGGTGATGGGTTGGTCCCCGCGACCAATGCCTTGTTCTTCTGTGAAGAAAAATGGTTTTTTTCCTTTGAACTCATCATAAGTGAATTGTTCCCCGAGTCCAAAAATCTTTTCTTCGGGATGAGATACATAAACAAGTTGGATACGGTTTAAGGTTTCATCTGCAACAGTGATTTTGAATTCAATTTCGGTATCAGATTTTGCAACAAAGGATACCTGGTAGTTGGTAGAACAATTTTTTCCGGTTAACTTACCTAAGATGGTAATTTTTCCAATTTCTTTTTTGATGGAATCCACTGTTTGTTCGGAACAAGTTCGTATTGTTGATTCTTCAAATCGAAATGAAGCCATTCGGTATTTGGAAATGGTTTGAACCTCGGAAACCGAAAGAAAAGGTTCATCTAACGAGAGTTCGATGAAATTTTTATCAAAGGACGTATTTTTAAGAATGAACTCTGTTGGTTTTTGGATCCATTGGATTTGTTTGGAAACTTGGAAGGTTTCTTCCTGAATGGGAATCGGAGTGAGAACTTGTGATGCACATTCTAGGATAAAAAAGAATGAACAAAGGGATAAAAAACGAAAAACCATCGGATCCTCCAAGAGCGAGAGCTTAGTGAACCGATGGTCTTAAGTTACGTAAATCTTTTTTTAGACTTTCTTTCGATCCACTCCGCCAACTCTTGGAGCAGCAGCTGTTGCCCCTTGTTTGGCACCAAAAACTGCCACTGCTTGTTTTGGTAAATTGGACTTACGCCATTCAAACCAAGAACCTTGGTAAGTTGTGACGTCGATGTAACCTGCTTCTCTTAACATTAGCGCGAGTAAACAAGACCTCGCACCATTATAATCATAAATGACGGTTGGTCTTTCTGGCATAAAAGGAAATCCATTTAGGCGTTTTTTGAATAGGGAACGTTCGATGAGGTTTGCTTCTCCGTCATACAAATTCCTCCAGTCCCAAAGGAAGGCACCAGGCAAACGTCCACAAAGAGTCCCTTCTTCGGGTGCAGTGAGGCGTGGCAAACGACCTTCGTATTCGTCCATGGTCCTTGCATCGAAGATTTGCAATTTGGTAAGGTTTCGTTCCATAAATGCCTTATCAACAACGCCTTCGATCGGCTTTGTTTTGTCAGCAATGGGAGGTTCGATTTTGAGTTCCCCTTTCGCCTTTTTGCCTTCAACTGGCCATTTTTGGCCAAGAACATAAGCATCCTTGATTCCCATCCCACGGAGTAAATATACCATACGAGTGGAAAACATCCCCATTCCTTCATCAAAAACAATGATTCGAGTCTTTTTAGATTTTTGAAACTCTTGGACCACAGCGGCCATTGGGCCATACAATTTCTTTTGGGATTCTGGGTCAGAGCCGAATGCTTTTTTGATAAATGGATAGTAATATGCACCTTCTAATGTTTCTTCTTCATATGCTGATTGGGAACGACAATCGATGAGGAAGTCACCAGGTTCTATTTCGGTTTTAAGAAAGTTCCAGTTCAAAAAAGTATTCTCCTATTTCTTACATTACTTTTCCCCCCCTCGAATTTTTGAAAGTCTGAAAACCAAAAAAAAAATTCAAAGCGGGGTTGGGACATAATGAGAAAAGAAATCAATTGTTCAAGAGTTGATTCTAAGGGGTCGGGAATCCGATACTATAGATAGTCGGTAAACCATGAATTGGCATGTTTCTATAAGTTTAACTCTAATTTTATCTCTATTTTCGTTGGCCAACCTATTTGCTGACAAAATTCCATACGAACAGTCTTTGGTACCATTAAAAGAAGAGTTGGATGAATGGAAACATGGTAAAATTTCTAGAGAGTTCCAACAAAAGATAAGAAAACAAACTACATATCCGATCAGTGATGGTAATTGTCGTCTAGTACTAGCTTCTAAAATTTCCTCGGTAACTTATTACAGACTCAGCTGCCAAGGGAATGAAGATCCAAGTTTCATTGAGTTTTTATCCCAAAAAAGAAACAAATTAAGTCAGGATGAATTTCGTTTAAAGTCTGTTCAGCGAATTGGCAAAAAACAATATTTAGAAATCCAAACAGGTCTTCGAATTGTAGAAACGAATAGAAGTGACATCTCGAACAATCAATTTGATGATACAGATTTAGATTACCCGCAAAAAAATGGAAATCAGATTGGAAAAGAAAAAATATCCAATAAAACAAATGATAAATCCATTCAAAATCCAAATCTGTTTTATTTCCGATCGATTGCAGAAAATCCAAAACGCCGAAAAGAAGTCCCATCTAATTTAGAAGTATTTTTTGATACAACTTGTCCTCTGGAATATTTAGAAAAAGACCAAAGTTTTTATTGGGACCAAACGGTTTCTTATGTTTTTCGCATCACATGCGTTAAGGATTCGATCTATCGGTTGATCCGAGTTCCTTCGACCACTTCGGGCGAATTAATTGTTTCCAATACGATTTGGAAAGAACCAAAACCAGGAGAACGAGTTTTAGGAAAGGCTCTCCTTAAAAAAATTTCAGAAACTCAAATCATTTGGGAGAAAGTAATTCTGTATTATGAATAAATTTATTTTCATTTTTCTCACTTTGTTTTTATGGAGTGAGACCATTTTGTCACAAACGGAAACGGAACCCGCAGTAGATTCTATTTTTCGTTCCGTTGTACTCATTCGAAACGAAGGTTTTAATACCGAAAACAAAACCCAACCTTGGATGAAAAAAAATCTTTATACGGGTTTTGGTTCCGGACTTGTTTTGCCGAACCAAACAATTTTAACTAATGCCCATGTGGTTCGGGATGCAAAACGAATTTTGGTTAAAAGTAGTTTTACCAAAAAAGAATACTTAGCGGATGTAAAATTCATCGGATATGATTGTGATTTAGCTTTATTGCAAGTGAATGATCCTGATTTTTCGGAACAAACAACATCATTAACTTTTTTTGAAGGTATTCCTAATTTAGGTTCCGATGTATTATTACTTGGATTTCCCAATGGGAATGATAGTTTATCAGTTGAAAAAGGATCAGTACTTCGGTTTGAAAAGAATCGATACACCTATTCTGGGTTAGATTATCGAAACGTCTTAAAAATTTCTGCCAATATCCAACCTGGAAATTCAGGTGGACCAGCAGTACAAAATGGAAAGGTGGTTGGGCTTGTTTTTCAAATCAGTACTTTAGAGCAAGGGATTGCATATTTAATATCAAACGATATCATTCGTCATTTTTTAGAAGATACTAATGATGGGAAGTATGATGGATTTCCAAATATAGGATTTACTTTCCAAAACGGAAATCCCAAAAGTTTAAAACAAGCAATGAAAGTTCCAACTACCGAAACAGGAATTTTTGTGAACCGGATTTACCCTTCTTCTACATTTTCAAAAGTATTAAAAGAAAAAGATTTTGTCACTGCAATCGATGGAAATCCTATTTCCAATGATGGGGAATTAACTTTATCCAATAAAAAAGAATTCATCATCGATTGGATCGAAGACAAACAATTAAATTCAAAAGTAACCATCAGTTTTTACCGTGCAGGAAAACAAAACCAAGCAGAAGTGAACTTACAAAAAAATTACGCATTAGAACTCTACCGTGACGGAACTGATGATTATTTTTTACAAGCAGGGTTTGTTTTCCAACCCATCACACGTTCATTTTTTCATTCGGAAGATGGAGACTTAGATAGTTCATTACAATACCATTATAGTTATTTTATCCAAGACTTACTCTATCGTTATACAACTAGAGACATTGTCCTTAGTTATAACTTCAATGATCCAGAAACTTCGAAATATAAAAAGTATAAATACAAAGTAGTGGAGTCAATTAACGGTCGTGTGCCTAAAGATTTAAATGAATTTAAAGCTCTTTGGAAAGAAAATAAAAGAGGAATGATTGTTCTCAAATTTCGTGGAATGGATCTACCAATTGTATTACGACCTGAATCCATTTACCAAATGAACCAACGAGTCAAAAAAAGATATGGTGCTAATTATGAAGAACTTTAAGTCGATTTTCCTTGTATTTCTTTTTGTATTTGTAGCTCCATATCTTTCTGCTGAAGAGTTCGAAGACAAACGAGTCATCGAAGCAAGGGTTACCTTTCAAAAAACTAGCCATCAAAATCCTTGGTTAGTTGGAGAACCTTTTTCGCGAAAAATAAACATCATTCATATAGGAAAGGGTTTATTTTTTGGTGTGACTCTTTCCAAACAAAATCCTGTTTATGCGGAATTTGAATCTTTTGATTATTCTGTGCCCAAACTTTCGATCAAATCTTATGACGGGGAAACCGGATTTTTACTAATGGAATCTGCAGGAATGCAAAAGTTACCAAAACCTGTAGTTTTAGATTTAAAGCAGACCGACAAACATTGTCCAAGTGGAAAATCTAAATATGTTTACTTACCATTTTCAAAAACTCCAATTAAAGTATTTGTTTTGGATCAGAAAAAAACAGATGAATCTGATTTTTTCTTTAAAAACCAACTATTGTGTGGGATTACCATTTCTGATTTTTTAATTCCAACTGAATATGTAGAATTGTTTTTACGTTCTGGTGGTAAGTCATTTCCACACCCTGGATTTTTATTTGATGTGAATCTAACACCTTCTGAAAAGGAATATTATTCAAAATCATTTCCAAATCCTCTTCTTGTTTCTGAAGTAATTCCAGGTGTTGGACCTGCCTACAATTTATTCCCAGGTGATTTGGTGACCATGATCAATTCCTTCTCTCTTTCGAAAGTGGATGATTGGGACAGAGCAGACAAAATATTTGATTTGGTTTTGAGAAAATCTGATGGCCGTTTGCGTGAATTAGGTGAAACGGTTCAATTAAAACTATATCGTAATTTTCAATCGATCAATGTATCCTATGATTTACGAGCTTACGATTCGAATGATTTTTTAATTCCTGAGGAAGCAAAAAATCGCAGACCCTTGTATCTGATCGTCGGCGGATTTTTCTTTACGGAACTTTCCAATGCTTATCTAAAGGAATTTGGATCAGAATACCGAGTGAAGTCGGAAAAGAAGTTGGTTTATCTTTCTGATTATTACCAAAAGAAAGTCCACCCCGTCCGAGAAAAAATCGTCATTCTCAGTCGTGTTTTTCCCCTAGAAGGTAACCTAGGATACCAAGATTTCCAAGATTTGGTACTCGAAAAGGTAAATGGAACAAGGATTAGCTCCCTTAGCCAATTAAAAACTCTTTTACAGTCGGAACAGACCACCTACTACGCGTTTGAGCTATCCGGAGGAAAAATCGCCTTTTTCACCAAAAAAGAGATATTAGAACTACAACAAGAACTTCAGTCTACTTACAAATTAGGTCGTTCTTACAACTTGGAAGACTAAATTTCAAAAATAGATTTACATTTGTTAAAGATTGGTCATTCTAATTTCCTAAGCCATTCTATATGAAAATCCTTTTTGTTGACGACGAAGAAACAATCCGAGAATTGTTTTGGGAATACTTCAAAGACGAATTTAATGTCACACTTGCCTCTGATGGAATGGAGGCATTGGCCATATCAAATCAAAATACCTTTGATCTAATCATTTCTGACATCAGCTTACCAAAATTAAACGGTATTCAATTTATCCAAAAATTAAGGGCTGATGGGAACCAAACACCATTTCTTGTGATCACTGGGGACAGTGACATACAAATTGCTATTGATGTATTTCGGATGGGTGCAGTTGACTTCTTTTTAAAACCTTTCCGAATGGAAGCCCTCCGTTCTCGGATTAAAAAATTTGAAAATGCAGATATCGATCTCACCTTACTCTACAATAGCGGTGAAATCATACAATTTAGTGGTGACTGTAAAATCAAATTAAAACCTCAAATAAAAAAACTTACATCATATATTGCATTTTTGACCAAACAAATTCTGAATTCACCTCATGCCTCACCAGAAGATTTGATCTCAATCAAGATTGTATTATACGAACTTTTGGCAAATGCCATCGAACATGGTGTAGCTGGTGTGAGTTATGCTGAAAAACAAGAATGTTTGGAATCTAATCTAGATTATTTTAAGTTTGTGGATGATCGGTGCAATGGTAATAATTCATCTGTATTTGTGGAGTTACTGATGGATGATGTGGGAGTCACTGTCGTCATTCGAGATGAAGGGAATGGATTTGCAGTTTCTCAAATTCCCAATCCAATTGAAAATCCTAGTGCCAATTTAGTCAGTGGTCGAGGGATCTTTTTGGCAAAAATGAATATCGATTCTATCGTTTATAATGAAAAAGGAAATGAAGTTCGATTTTTCAAAACATGGAATCGATTTGTTGGACAATCTAATTAATACTGCATACCTAAAGAAATATAAATTCTAATATACTCTTTGTTAGGTTCTTTTTCGGTAAAAGGTTCTGTAATAAATACTCGTTGCCGGCGGGGATCCATTTCAGTGTAGGAAAAACTGAATTGTGAAACTAAATTTCCATAATCTTTTGCAGTAACACTTAACTTCGTAATCACTTCGTTTCCTTTGCCTAAAATAGAATCTGCTCGGTTTAAAAATAAATCACTACGAATCCAGGAATTCCAATCCCAACCAAATTGGATTCCAAACATTTGGATTCCTTTGTTTTCAAAATTTGGATTTTGTGGTAATGGTCGGTCTCGGAATAAGGGAGGGTGGATAAAATCCAAAGATTGGAATAGTAAAAAAGAAGAATATCCTCCAAGGACTTTCGGTTCTGCGAAACTTGAAGCATAACCATTGCTATTTGAATCACTGCGATCTTTTTGATCTTTTTTAGTCAATAGTCCAGCTAATGCAAAACTCAATTTTTCATTTTGTGAATGTAGGGAAAAAAATCCTAAATAAGAATTGGTACTCGTTTTAGATTCAGACCAAGCTGTATTGGTTGATTTTGATTCACCTTGTAGACTTATGGCTGTGAAATCAAAACCCCAAATATCCAAAAAAGGTTTGGATTGGAATTCAATACCTGTATAAGAATATCTCCCCGATACCCTTTGACTAGATCCTGGAGAGTTGTTGGTATTGTGGTTTGGGTCTTCGTACACAAACTGGAAAATACGAAACTCCTCCCAAAAAAGGATTTTCTCTGATGAAATTCTGCCACCGTACATTTCTCTTCGATACCCTGACCATGGTGGACCAAACCAGTTTTCTAATTCAGGTTTAGCATTTAATCGAATTCCTGTTAAACGAAATCCAAATTTTGTATTAAGTGATAAAGAAATATAATTTGCCATTCCTACAAAAACAAACCCATAACGATCAAGTCGGTTGTATCCGCGGCCAGTTTCTATAGATATTTGGATTTTTGATAATTCCTTTGTGAGAAGGAATGCTGCTTCAGAATCATATACTGTTCTAACTTCTTTATTGATAATCCGACTCTCCGAGACAGAAACACGTGGTGCGATAAACAATCCAGAGGACCAATTTGGTTGGGTATAGGAAAATAAAGTTGGAGTGGTGATTATCCCTTCGGAATGATACCGATTCGCTTTTTCTGAATCAATACCTCCCTTTTGGCTTTGGAACTTCCCTCCCGATAGGAACGAAGTTTGGAATGCAAAACCTTCTTTATCCTGCGGGTTTGGAATAGAATTTTGCCGTTCTTGGACTTTTACCATTCCAAAATGCCGATTGGCCCTGTCATCGTCTCTCACTGCATCAGAATACGTTTGAGCATTGAGGATTTGAAAAAAAGACAGAAAGAGAAAAGAAACTATCCCGATACTAGAAGGGATGAAGAAAATACTTCTGAAATATCGACATGGATTTCTTCTCATTTTCCCTCTACTGTTGGTTATTTTTTCTTACGGGGAAGCTGACACTCGTTTTTCCTACGACCTGAGTCGATTTTTTGAAAAAACGGACCATAGTAAAGAAGAAGCCGTTATTGTTTCCTATTTAACTCAAAATGAATCTCCCAAAATATCCCAAAGAAAAAAAAAGGAACTTGCAAGAGCCATTGTAAGATTTTCACAAAAGTTACAATTGCCCGATGGAACTCTGTTAGGTGAATATCCACCGATTCCTTCTCTATTTTTGTTAGCTTGGGCAAAAACAAGAACTGATTTACAACCAAAAAAAGAGAAAGGTTATGGGATATTAGCTTTGTCTGAAATTTTTGTAAGAGAATTTGAATTGTCTTCTGGAGCAAAAATTAATAGAGATTATGACATACAATTGGATTCAATTCAATTGAAGATGGTTTTACTAAAACTAAAAGAATATTTATCCCAAGGGAAAACAGTAAAGGCCGCCTATCAAAAATTATACGAAAATAACATTGATCCGAATGAATGGGAAATTTTAATCAGCCATTACAAAAAAATGTATGAGTATGTCATTTCCGAAAATAAGCCATAAAATAACCGGTTAATATTAACCAAGATACGATTTGGCCTAAAAATAAAGAAACAGCAGCACCATTGGCCCCAAAATCTGGGATAATCCAATAATCAAATAGAGCTCCAAATACCAATCTTAGTAAAGCAAGTCCTGCAAGTAACCTAGGTAAACCTAATGCAAATAATGCGGTTCCCAAGGGTGCGAAAACCAACTGTAATAAAAAATTTGGATATAGAATTTTAAAAACTGAAATTGAATTTGTGTATTTCGTTCCGAATAACAAGGTCAAGATGGGTTCTGCTAGTAAAATTCCAGGTGATAAACAAATTGCGATTATACCACCTAAAAAAACTGATTTTTTTAGGACGGTGGCAAATTCATCGGTTTCAGCAAGTCTTGCCATTTTTGGATAAATGATTGAGTTAAAAGTAGCTAAAATGATTATAAATCCGCTAAATAACTGTAAGGCGGTACCGTAATCGGCAACAATTTCTGGTGGGTGGAATTGGTTTAAAAAGAATATCTCCATTCTGTCAGATAGAATTGCAAAAATAGAAGCAGCAAAAGCCCATAAATTAAAAAGCAGGAGTTTTTTTTCATTCAAACGAATTTCGGAAATTTCAGCTGAAAAGGAGATCTCTTCTTTACCAAAAAAAATAAAAAATAGAAACAATACGAAGATGGGTGCAATACAAAAAATCGCAAGAATATCCATATATGTTAATGGATGTGCATTAGTTTCGGAAAAGTATATTAAGAGTAATAAACGAACCACATTTGGGAGTGGATTCCAAAGTGATAAGGACTTATATTTCCTGTAAGAAACAAATAAACTTTCAAAATAAGAAATGAAAGAAATGATAATCCCACCAAATAACAAGAGTAATAAGACAAAATAATTTTCATCACTAGTGAGATATGCAACAAAGGTAACAAAAGATAAAAACAAAAAGGAATAAAACTTAATCCTGAGAGAAGCATTTAAAATGGCACCCGGGTTTTCCTTTTTTTCTGCCATCGGAGAGATATATTTGATTAGTGCATTTGGTAATCCAAATTCTGCAATTGCAAGAACAACTGGAAGGAATCCTAAGAAGTATTGTAGTTTTCCGTTTTCCGCTTTGCTTAGCAAATTTACGGAATAAATCATAAATACTAGATTAGTTACAGCTGATATTGCTTTGGATGAACTGACAAAAAAAGAGTTTTTTAAAACTCCTTCTTTCATCAGCTCTACTTTTAAGATTTGTAAGATTTTTTTGATTTTTTGCATGTACTAGTTTTGCAAAAACTTTCCTTTTTGAATCTTTTGTAAAACTAGTGGAACTATACAAACCAATGCAAAACCAACAACCAAGTAACGTATGTATCTTAAAAACAAATCATCTTTCCAAACTGATTTTTTAATTAAAATACCTGGAACAACATAAAACAAACCGATTACAATTCCTAATACCATTAACCTAACAAAAAAGGTTTTCCAAAAAATCGAAAATGGTTCTGAACCAAATTTGAAATTAAAATTTGGCATCTTCCAATTGTAAAATTCAGTTTTGCTGAACCTCGGATAAAATAATATCCCTAACCAAAATCCACCTAACGCACCACTTGCCGTTAATACACCTGACAAACTATGATAGTGTTCCTCAGATAAAAAAGGTGAATCTAAAACGATGGGAAAAAGGGTAAGGACAATTCCAAGTAAACCTAAAGTTCTATATTGGTTGGTAGATATAAAAGGATGGTCTATTTTTCTTTCGTAAAATTGTTTTAATAAAAATAAAACAATGATTAAATGTAAAATTCCCAAACCAAATCCAACTGATATATCCCCTAAATAATGTACTTTTAAATACATCCTGGAAAAAGGCATAAAAAGAATGATAAGTATAGAAACGATCCGAAACCATAATTTTGGAATCCGATATGCTAACAATCCCCAGACGACAACGGCAGAATAAACGTGACCCGAAGGTAATCCAAAAGCCTTTTCATCAAAGGCTTCGGGATAGGGAAAGGGCCTTGGGCTTTCAAAGTAAAATTTGCAGAGAGAAATGGTGATTCCAGAGGTTAAAAGACCAAATGACAGTTCAAAAGCAAGCTTCGGACGGTAATAAATGTACACAAAGGAGATGAGACCGAGGAAAAAACTACTCCCACCCAAATAATGGCAGATGGTAGAGATCACAAATAAGATTCCTCCGAGGGATGGGTCCAAAAGGTGTAAGGATTCCAGTGGACCTGAGGAGAACCAAAGGGAGGCGTTTGCTAATAAAAGTTCTTTCATAGGAATTTCCATCTAAGATGAAAATCGAACTTGATTTCATAAAGTTTTATTTTGAAATATGTGATGTTTCTATGGAACCTAACCAAAATCCCGCTGATATTCTTGAAAGTTTGTTTGTTATTCCCCGTGAGGTGCCAAAAACCATCCTCCGTAACCTTTTAGAGCTGATTTATGATGTCAAAGTGGCTGGTTCTGAAAACATTCCTGAGTCGGGTGGGGCACTCATCATTTCCAATCATACAGATTATCTGGACATTCCTGTGCAAGGTGCCTATGCGGATCGAAAAATCGTCTATTTAGGAAAATATGAGCTCTTCCACCCCCAAGAAGAGATCATGGCGATCCTAAACCATAAAAATTCCCCATTCCATTACCCACCTCTCAGCCTCACGAAACCGATCATTGAAGTGTTATTAAACTCGTTAGGAAGTGTTGTGAAAAAAAATCTCATCAATTGGGGGAGTATGCCCATCATCCGAAATGCCGCGAAAGAATCGGAAATGGACAAACGGGCTGCGATGGAATACTATGAAAAATTAGAAACCTATATGGTGGATCTCATGAAAGAAGGAGAACTCCTATCCATTTACCCTGAAGGTTCTCGTTCGGAAACAGGAGAATTACAATCATTTCGTGCAATGGCTGCAAAACTGGCAATAAGAGCAGGTGTTCCGATCATTCCCTCTGGAATCGTCGGTGCGACCAATATGTCCAAACCCAAAGCCTTTCTCACGGGAGATGCATTCAAAACGAAAATCCGATACCAAATTGGGAAACCGATTTTACCATCAGAGTTTCCAACGGGCCCTGAGAAAAAAGCCGCTAAAGAACTGACAGAAATCTTGGAAAATCGGGTGCGAGATCTTATGAAACAGGCAGAGTCCATCCTTTAAACTGGACTTTTCTAAGAAAATATGGCATGATCGGAGAAGTTATGTCATTCTCGTCACATTTTCCAATTGAATCCAGAACGAAGTTTTTAGAACGTTGTTCTCTATGAGCACCGAAATTCTGACCTACACCCCGCAAAACAAAATCCGCTTTGTAACGGCGGCATCCCTTTTTGACGGACACGATGCTTCGATCAATATCATGCGTAGGATTTTACAACAAAGTGGCGTGGAAGTGATCCATTTGGGCCACAACCGTAGTGTCCAGGAAATTGTCCAATGTGCCATCCAAGAAGATGTCCAAGGAATCGCCATCACCAGTTACCAAGGTGGTCATGTGGAATACTTCCAATACATGATTGATTTGTTAAAAAAAGAAGGTGCTGGCCACATACGGGTGTTTGGTGGTGGTGGTGGAACCATTTTACCATCGGAGATAGAAGTTTTACATAAATATGGTGTGGCTCATATTTATTCACCTGATGAAGGACGAACTTTAGGATTGCAAGGGATGATCAATGATGTTGTCAAACAATCTGATTTTCCTGCACCACTTTCATTTAACGGAAATTTGGCGTCACATATCCAAAAGAAAAACTATTTAGCTTTGGGACAAGCCATCACACAGATGGAATTTTCACTCTTACAGGAAAAAACAAATTATTCGATCAATTTGGAATTTCCACCTTCTAATAAAACAATACCAGTCCTTGGAATCACAGGAACGGGTGGGGCAGGTAAGTCATCTCTTACAGATGAACTGGTTCGCCGTTATTTGGATGATTTTCCAAACCAAACTGTTGCGATTCTTTCAGTTGATCCTTCCAAACGAAAAACAGGTGGGGCATTACTCGGTGATCGAATTCGAATGAATTCGATTTTTAATGACCGGGTTTATATGCGTTCGTTTGCCACACGAGAAGCAAACATTGCCGTGAATCGCAGTGTCAAAGGTGCCATCCAAATTCTCAAGTCTGCTGGATATGATATGATCATTGTGGAAACAGCTGGAATTGGACAAAGTGATTCTGAAATCACCGAAGTTGCTGATGTTTCATTGTATGTGATGACTCCCGAGTATGGTGCTGCTACTCAATTGGAAAAAATAGATATGATCGATTATGCTGATGTTATTTCGATCAATAAATTTGATAAACGTGGTGCTCTTGATGCATTAAGGGATGTGAAAAAACAATACCAACGTTCCCGAAATTTATTCAATGATCCTATTGATGTAATGCCAGTGTTTGGAACCATTGCTTCTCAATTCCAAGATGCTGGTACCGATGAATTGTATGCACACTTAATAAGTGTAGTGATTGAAAAATCAAAGTTAGATTGGAAGTCCAAATACCAAAAAAACCAAATTGGTAGAGAAGCATCGGTTGTGCTTCCGCCTGACCGTGTTCGTTACTTAACAGAAATCAAAGAAGAAATTGATCGAAATGCAGAATGGATCAAAAAAGAAGCAGATCTCGCTCGATCCGCCTACCAACTGAAAGGTGCCATATCACTTCTTTCTAAAAAAGGTAAAGTGGTTTCTGACTTAGAATCGGAATACGAATTGGTTTGGAATTCTTTGTCTGTTGAATCACGAAAAACCATCGAAACATGGTCGGAAACAATTGAATCCTTTCGAAAAGAACAATATTCTTACTTTGTTCGTGGCAAAGAAATCAAAGTTGAAAATTATACTGTATCCTTAAGCCATCTAAAAATTCCCAAAATTGCCACTCCACGATTTGTGGATTGGGGTGATATTTTAGAATGGTCGTACCAAGAAAACTTTCCTGGATTTTTCCCTTACACGGCCGGGGTGTATCCTTACAAACGTAGTGGGGAAGATCCAACACGTATGTTTGCAGGTGAAGGTGGGCCAGAAAGAACAAATCGAAGATTCCATTATTTGAGTTCTGGTATGCCCGCCAAACGACTGTCAACTGCATTTGATTCGGTAACTTTGTATGGAGAAGATCCTGACATTCGGCCTGATATTTATGGAAAAATTGGAAATTCAGGTGTCAATGTAGCAACGTTAGACGATGCAAAAAAATTGTATTCAGGTTTTGATCTTTGTGATCCTTCAACATCCGTATCTATGACAATCAATGGCCCGGCTCCTATGGTACTTGCTTTTTTCTTAAACGCAGCCATCGACCAAGCTTGTGAAAAATACATTCGAGCTGAAGGAAAAACAAACGAAGTAACATCCAAAATCAAATCTATCTATGATACAAAAGGATTACCAGTTCCAAAATTTGATGGAAACTTACCAGAGACAAATGACGGATTAGGATTACTTTTGTTAGGTGTCACAGGCGACGAAGTACTCCCGAAAGATACTTATGAAAAATTAAAAAAAGATGCTCTTTCACAGGTAAGAGGGACTGTACAAGCAGACATTCTTAAAGAAGACCAAGCTCAAAATACTTGTATTTTTTCTACAGAATTTGCCTTAAAGATGATGGGTGATATCCAACACCATTTCATTCAAAACCAAGTTCGTAATTTCTATTCTGTTTCGATTAGTGGATACCACATAGCAGAAGCAGGTGCAAACCCGATCACGCAGGTGGCTTTTACGTTAGCAAATGGATTTACTTATGTTGAGTATTATCTAAGCCGAGGGATGGACATCAATGAGTTTGCACCGAACTTGTCTTTTTTCTTTTCTAATGGAATTGATCCTGAGTATTCTGTGATTGGAAGAGTGGCACGTAGGATTTGGGCAAAAGCAATGAAGTTCAAATACCGAGCAAATGAACGTTCGCAAATGTTGAAGTACCACATCCAAACATCTGGAAGGTCACTTCACTCTCAAGAAATAGACTTTAATGATATTCGGACAACATTACAAGCATTATACGCAATTTATGATAATTGTAATTCGCTTCATACAAATGCCTATGATGAAGCAATTACAACACCTACGGAGGAATCTGTCCGACGTGCAGTTGCCATCCAACTCATCATCAACCGAGAGTTAGGTCTTGCAAAGAATGAAAATCCACTCCAAGGTGCTTTCATCATAGAAGAACTAACTAATTTGGTAGAAGATGCAATCCTTACTGAATTCAATCGATTGACTGAACGTGGTGGAGTACTGGGTGCCATGGAAAGAATGTACCAAAGGAATAAAATCCAAGAAGAGTCCCTGCATTATGAAACCCTAAAACATACTGGAGAATACCCTATCATTGGTGTGAATACTTTCCTGAATCGTAATGGTTCACCAACTATGATTCCAGGTGAAGTGATCCGTTCGACAGATGAGGAGAAACAACAACAAATTAGCAATTTGAAGGCATTCCAAAAAACAAATGTTGGCAAAACGGAAACTGCCATCACAAAATTAAAACATGTTGCTCGTGCCAAAGAAAATATCTTTCAAGAGTTACTAGAAACAGTGAAAGTGGCGTCTTTAGGGCAGATCTCACATGCGTTGTATGAAGTGGGAGGTCAGTACCGCCGCAATATGTAAAAGGATAGGGTAGAGAGAATCTACCCTTGGTAAGGTTATGATTTCTTGGGATTTAATCAAAAAACACAAGTTGGGCATTCCACTTTTATGGGACATCACCATGGTGTTTGTTGTCCTAGGAAATTTAGCACTTATTGTATTTGACCTAAGTTATCTAAGTTTAAGGCCTTTTTATTTTCATAAATTCCCTGAAATTCTTTCCATGTATGATAAACCCATTTTGGGGATCGAATCGCATCGAACTACATCAGCTTATACTGATTTGGTGGACGATCTAAAATACCTCACTTTACTGAGAGACGATGATTTTCGTGAATCTCAAAGAAAAAACACTAGAGAAGAAATTTATAAAATCCTAACAAATCTCAAATCTCAAGTCGCCAATGAAAAATTTGACTCACTGTATGTTAGTTTTGAATCGGCACTTCAAATTGAAGATGTCCAAATAAGGCGTAAAAAAGTTGAAGAGATTCTATTTCAATTAAATGAATTTTTTAGTGTGATGGAAGAGACAGACGAAATCACTACTCTTGGTGAGTTATCTGAAAAGTATGCCTTTATTAATCGACTAAGCATCGAATCGAACGAATCAAAAGAAATTTTGTCTATCATTCATAAATTAGACAAACGTATGTTAGAGATAGTAGAAACTAATCCTTTTGCCATGTCGGGCCAAACACAATTTCTATTGGATATCCAATCCGGAATTAAAAACGAATACCAAACTCATAAAACAAAGGCGAGAGATTTAAAACTGAGACAAGAATTGGACCCGATTTTAAATCGAGATCGAATTCCTTCTACAGTGGTTGCTTTTGCATGGTTCTGGCGAGATCAAAATCGTTCTTTAGAACAAAAAATAGAATTTTTTAATGCAAACTTTCGAGAATACTTTGCTCTTAATTATTACCGAGCGATCTCTTCTGATGGAAGCCCCGTGAACAACTATTTATTATTAGATGCTCCGTTTCTATTTTTCTTTTTAGCAGAGTTTATATTGAGTTGGTTACTAGCAATTAAAAACAAAACATACATTGCATGGTTTTTATATCCTATTTATCACTGGTATGATGTACTCGGACTCATTCCGATCGTTGAATTCCGCTTTTTCCGTTTGGTTCGTGTTTATAAAATCTATTTAATGTTACAAACCAATCAGTTCACTAGAATATTAGGAAATGATTTGATCAGTAAGACTTTACGTTATTACTCGAATATCATCAAAGAAGAAATTTCCGATATTGTTACCATTCAAATATTAACAGAAACACAAAATGAAGTCCGATCAGGAAATTCTCTTGATCAATTGGTAAATGCCATTGACCAAAACCGAGCGGAGTTAAAAAAAGTAGCGATTAAAAATATTGCTCAATCCGCTCAAAATCCAAACTTACAAGCACTGATCCAAAATTTAGTCACAGAAGTTTCAGAAAGAGTTTCAGCGAATATGAAACCTATTTCTTTCTTACCGAAAGATATGCAGGCAAACCTTACCAAACAAATTAGTTTAACCATTTATTCTGCCATATCTCAGGCAACGGTGGCAATGGCAACAGATCCCTCTGGACGAAAATCCATTGAGAACTTAATCGATTATTTAATTGATGAAATGATTGTTGTCGCACAAGATTCGGATATGGTGAAACTGAATACGAATATATCAGTCGCACTCATTGAAAATATGAAAAAATCAATTGGTGAAAAAAAATGGCTTAAATCTGAAATTGGAAATAGTTAATACCGATTTTACCATTTCCCTTTTTTAGTAATTTCAAATTTCGAACAGTGTTTTGATTGGAAAAAATGTCTTGTTTTCCTAGGGAAACAAGATGAAATCTATCCACTTTGGTTTCTTTAGTAAAGATATTTCTATCCATAGTTTTTTGGTTTTTTTTTGCAGGAGAAATGATGGCAAATCCAAATACAATTGGAACAAATATTTCAGAGAATTCGAAAAAAGATAAAACTATATCCAAACCCAAAGTTTCTATAACTCATAAAAAAGAAATTAAATCCAATACCAAATCAAGTATTATCAACTTAAAAAACCATAAAGGGAATTGGAAACCAATGGATTTGGTTTGGGAAGAAAGTTCTGGCGCAGTTTCCCCCGAATATCGTTTTGCAAAATTATTCCATTTACAAACAGATTCTAAAAAAATATTTTTATCACGCAAAATTGTAAAAAATGGCAAACTCGAATTAGATGAAACAAAAGAAATTTCTTCTAATGTATATCATAAATGGATGAATGATTTATTCAAAAAGGGCATTCATCAATTGGCATCGGAAAAAATACCGGAAGAACAAATTACAGGCATCAGCTATAATTTTGTGAGTTTTAGATTTGGTTCCACCAAATCGAAGTTTTATTATCGCTTGGACGATAAAATACAACCCGATTGGAAACAAAAAAGAGAAATTGTAAATTATATAGAAAGGATGAAACCATGAATTTAAAAATGAAAACATTGATACTCGGATTTGTATTGTTCTCGTTCAATACAATTGTCGCGGAAGAGTTTGACCCAAGTAGTGTTCGCTCACCTGGTTGTAAACCGGGAACTTTTTCATGTGGATACATTCCAAGTCCAAAAGAAGTACAAGATACAATCCCACTCAAACGTGATTTTAATTCCTTTGAAGATATACCAACGTCTATCGACTTATCAGGCCAGATGCCTCCAGTAGGAAACCAAGGAAGGCAAAATAGTTGTGTCGCATGGGCAACAGGTTATGCGATCAAATCCTATCTTTTGAAAAACAAAGGACAAAGCACTGAATATGATCCTCCTTTTGCCGGTGGAAAAGGTAATTTTGTTTTTTCACCTGCCTTTATTTATAACCAACAAAATGGAGGTGAAGACAAAGGTTTGTATTATTACAAAACGATGGAATTTCTAAAATCGAATGGTGTAGCTCCATGGAGTAGTATGCCATATACAGATAAAGATTATTTGGCCCAACCTACACAAGAATCAAAAAAAGAAGCTCTCAAGTACAAAATCAAATCTTTCTCTCGATTAAACTTTAAAAATCCAGATGAAATCAAACGTGTATTAGCTGGTAAAAATGTCGTGATGGTTGGAATGATTATAGATGATGCCTTTTATAAATTAAAAGGTGCCACTGTTTATGATGCCAATGGTGGTCAAAGTTATGGTGGTCATGCCATGACAATTGTAGGATATGATGACAATAAAAAATCAAAATCAGGTAAAAAGGGAGCATTTAAAATACAAAATTCTTGGGGAACAAATTGGGGTGACAAAGGATTTGGTTGGGTATCTTATTCGATGTTAGCGAAGGTTGGACAAGAAACTTATGCAATCATCGATGAGCCAGCACCACAAAATTCTCAAACACCATCGGTAACGGTCAACCCAACTAAAAAGCCCCTTTACGCACCATCTGAAATAAAGGTTTCAAAGGGAGATTTTGATACAAAAATTATGCTTACTTGGAACCACCAAGAATCTGCCGTTGCTTATTTAATACAAAGAAAAGAAGAAGCAGAATTTTATGATTTAGCATATTCAGACAAACCTAGTTTTACTGACTTGTCAGTATCACCAAACTCTACTTATACGTATCGAATTTTGGCAATAGGTGCTGATGAAGTTTCTGTTTCATCATTAGAAGTAGAAGGATTTACATCTTCCGAACCAACTCAAGATGGAAATCTTACGCAAGTTGTTGGGCTGAGTGGTGTTGTTTTTTCCAATGGAAATGCAACTAATGTTCAGTTGACATGGTCAGAGATTGATGGTGTGACGAATTATAATATTGCCAAATCAGATTCTTCGTTCAAATGGAAAACGATAGGCACAAGCAACTCACCTGATTTTTTGGATGCGTCACCAAAATCTGGTGAGGTAAATTATTATCGTGTGAGTGCAGTATTGAATTCTAAACTTACATCGGATTGGAGTGATTCAATCGCAGTAGAGGTCGCCAATCAATCATTGTTACCAAACCAAGTGAGCATACTTATAGCATCTAATGGAGATTATGCGAATAAAATCCAATTAAGTTGGAAAGCCGCCCCTGGAGCTAAAAATTATTATTTATTTCGTTTTGACGAAAATGCTGAACCTTCTGGTCAATTTGAAGTTTCAGGTACTTCCTTTACTGACTCTGATACAACCATACAAAATGGAAAATCTTTTATCTATACAGTGATTGCAGCAAATGAATTAGGTTATTCTGAACCTAGCGAAGTTGCTTTTGGAAAAACAGATCCTGGTCTAACAAAACGAGCGGGTGGAGTTACTTTAGCTGCACCAAAACAATTAATCACAACTCCTGTAGGTAAAGATAAAGTGGTAACATTGAAATGGGATGTAGTTAAAGATAGTTTTGAATATTATATTTACCGAAAGCCAATTCAAAATGGTAAACCAGGAAAATTAGAATTTGTCTCTAGTGTCGAAGGTAAAAAGACAAATTTTTCAGAAGTATTTCCCGGAAAGTCTGGAGATCTCTTTTTATATTCTGTTCGTTCCAAATCAGAGTTTGGTGCCGAATCAAAAGATTCAAATTTTGTATCGGTATTTTGGAATGAACCAAAGGCAATGGTTAAAAAAAGAACCATGTCTTTAGAGGAATTACCATCTAAATTTATTGGAACTTGGACATCTATGTATTGGAATCCAAAACAAGGACCTCAAAATTTACAAATGGAAATTTCAGGGAATGGACAAGACTTCATCGCAAAGTTAAAGTTAAATGAGAAAGAAATCAAACAATTCTCTGGATCTTGGACTCCAGGAAGTAAAATGATCAAAACAAAAGGATTTAGTTTGGAACTTTCGAATGTTTTAGAAGGGAATTCACTAGTTCAGTTCCAATCCATTAAGGAAATTGAGAATGGTATGGAACTGAGTTTTGAAAAAGAAAACTAATTCTTTTTAATTCTTATTCATTATAAATAATTGAATAAGAATTAAATCGATTGTAAATACAACCAAAGGGCCTTGAGCTCTGTGTCAGTTAATTTAGCCAAACTTTGCCATGGCATTGGAAATTTCATTTCAGATCCATCTGGGCGTTTTCCAGTTCGGATGGATTGTATAAAAGTTACTTCCGTGTATTTTGCAAGTCCAACCTTCGTTATATCTTGTGCAGGTGGCCATTCAGGAGGTGCACCTTGGATTGGTCCACCGACTAACTTCATACCATGGCAGCCCGTACAAGTTGAAGCTACATATTTTCCATATTCTAAAGATACAGTTGGTTTTAAATTATCTAAATGTGTAACATCATGATCGATTTGTTCTGCGGATACAAAAACAGGAATTTCACCGATCACGAATAATAATCTACCTAAAGGTCCTGGTTTGATCACTCCTTGTTCTTTGTCCACTGGTGGTACAGAACGAAGGTAAGAAATTAATTTTCCTACGTCTTCATTTGTCATACTTTGAAAGTCAGTAGCTGGCATAAAAATTAGGGCTCTCCCATTTTTTCCAACTCCATGTCGAATGCCAATGGCCAATTCTTCATCACTTCGGTCTAGTAAAATCCCTCCTTTACCGGCTGTTAGGTTAGCTCCTGAAATGGTTCCAATCGCTGGGTCGTTAATAAATGTTTTACCACTTCCATCTACGTCATGGCAATCTCCACAACCTCGTGACTGGTAAAGACGTTTTCCTTCCGAAAGGTCTAAAGAAGATACATATTTGGGAATTTTAGTTGGTTTCACAGTGAATGTTTTTCCCATTCGGGTGTTGCTCGATAGGTAAATGAATCCGAAAATCACCGAGAGGAATAGAATCACTGTTGTAAAAAAGATAAAGAGGATTCGGGAAATTTTTTTCATAAGTGGTGGAATTGGATCGGACTGGAGGATTTGGTCAAGTGTGAAATGTGGGGAAGGTGAGGGAATTTTGGGTACACTCTCCCCGCCCTGATCAATGGGTGGGGTTATCCACCCGCCACCCATTGACGCCAACCTATCATAAAAGCCCAAAAACCGCGAGAACTCCCTCCTACCTCCAAAAAATTTTTGAAGAAAAGTTCGTGTTAAGCGTGCGTTTTGTTCGGATTTTACGAAACGGTATCGTCTGCGACAACGAGGTGTTTGTATTTGTCTGGTTGGTTTGTCTTTAAGTAATATTCTAAGATAGTTTCCACATCGGCTTCTGATTTCATTTGAAACCATTTGCCTTCAGGATAGGATACTTGGATTGGTCCAAGTTCACAACGATCGAGACATCCCGATTTCTGGACACGGAATTTATATTCAATACCGGCTTTCGCTGCTTTTTGTTTTAATAATTTGAGAAGTTCTATGGATCCTTGGTTTCCACAGGACACCCGTTCGCCAGGTGCCCTTTGGTTTTCACAAACAAAGATATGTTTTTCGTAAAACATGGATTAGATCAGCCTTAAGAAACGACGTAGTTTTCCATTGGGATACAAGAACATACCAAATTTCGATCTCCGTACACATTGTCCACTCGTCCCACACTTGGCCAAAACTTTCTTGTTCGAAGCCAAGGAAGGGGATAAGCAGCACGCTCCCGTGGGTAATTATGATTCCAAGCATCACTAATGACCATATCCGCAGTGTGAGGTGAATTCTTCAGTGGGTTATCTTCTTTGGAAAGAACACCAGACTCAATGTCTTTGATTTCCTGAGCGATAGATAACATGGAATCAATGAAACGGTCCAACTCTTCTTTGGACTCTGATTCTGTTGGTTCTACCATGAGAGTTCCAGGAACTGGAAAGGACATAGTAGGTGAGTGAAATCCATAGTCAATCAATCGTTTGGCAATATCTTCCACTTCGATTCCACTTGTTTTTTTGAATCCGCGCATATCTAATATACATTCGTGAGCCACAAGACCTTTGTTTCCTTTGTATAAGACTGGAAAAGCTGACTCTAATTTTTTTGCGATGTAGTTGGCATTGAGAATCGCAATTTTAGTTGCATAACGGAGTCCGTCGAAACCTAACATCGCAATGTATGCCCAAGAAATCACAATGATGGATGCTGATCCCCAAGGTGCTGCAGATACCGCCCACTGGCTATTATTCGATCCATTTTCGACAAGACTATGTCCAGGTAAAAAAGGAGCTAAATGTTCGGCAACACCAATCGGACCAACTCCTGGACCACCACCACCGTGTGGGATACAAAATGTTTTGTGTAAATTTAAATGGCAAACATCAGCACCTATATCACCAGGTCGTGTTAATCCCACCTGAGCATTCATATTGGCACCATCCATATACACTTGCCCACCATTGTCATGAATGGTTTGGCAAATTTCTTTGATGGAAGCTTCGAATACACCATGTGTGGAAGGATAGGTTACCATAAGGGCACCTAACATGTCTTTGTATTCAATTGCTTTTTTCTTTAAGTCTTCTACATCAATGTTTCCATTGAGATCACAGTTCACGGGAACTACTTTAAAACCTGCCATCACTGCAGATGCTGGGTTTGTTCCATGAGCAGAGATTGGTATGAGACAAATGTCTCGGTGCATATCATTACGGCTTTGGTGGTAGTTCCGAATCGCCAGTAGTCCCGCATACTCTCCTTGCGAACCAGCGTTAGGTTGGAGAGATACTTCAGAAAAACCAGTGATTTCACATAACCATTTTTCCAATTGGCTAAAAAGAGTGCGGTATCCTTCTGTTTGGTTTTCTGGAACGAAAGGATGGATGTTCGAGAGTTCAGGCCAAGTAACAGGATACATCTCAGTAGATGCATTGAGTTTCATTGTGCAAGAACCAAGCGCAATCATAGAAGTAGTTAAGGATAAATCTTTTGCTTCGAGTCTACGAATGTAACGTAACATCTCGGTTTCTGTGTGGAAACTATTGAAGACTGGGTGTGTTAAGTAAGAAGATTTTCTCTCAAGAAGTTCTGGAATTTTCCATTCCTCTTTTGAAGTTAGGTCTTCTAAAGGAAAATGGAGCGCTTTGTTTTCGTTAAAGACTTCGAGTAGGTCTTTGATGTCTTTTATGTTTGTTGTTTCGTCTAAGGAAATACTGATGACGTGGCCTGAAACCTGTCTGATATTGATTTCTCTTTCTTCTGCATAGTGGATGATTTCAGCAGAAGAAATTTTAGAAAGTTCCACTCGAATGGTATCAAAGTAAGGTTGTGAGATGATTTTGTATCCTAACTTTTCGAGTCCTGTTGCGAGGATAGTTGTCATTCTATGAACACGAGAAGCAATTTGTTTGAGTCCTTTGGGACCATGATACACTGCATACATGGATGAGAGCACTGCGAGTAAAACTTGTGCCGTACAGATGTTAGATGTCGCTTTGTCCCTGCGAATGTGTTGTTCCCGTGTTTGTAAACTCAAACGGTAACCAGGTTTTCCTTGGGAATCTTTTGATACTCCAATGAGGCGGCCTGGCATATTTCGTTTGTATTCTTCTTTCGTAGCAAAATATCCGGCATGAGGTCCACCAAAACCTAGAGGCAATCCAAAACGTTGTGTGGTTCCCACAACGACGTCTGCATTCATTTCTCCTGGTGATTTTAAAATAGTGAGTGCTAATAAGTCAGCAGCAACAACAGTTTTGGCGCCAACTTTGTGAAGGCTTTCAATGAATTCGCTAAAATCATAAATGGTTCCATCAGTAGATGGGTATTGGACAATTGCTCCAAAAAAATCATTGGAAGGTACCATCTTTTTAAAAGAACCAACGACGATGTTGATTCCAAGTGGAATCGCTCGAGTGCGGATCACGTCTAAGGTTTGAGGGTGAACGGATTGCGAAACAAAGAATGATTTTCCTTGGCTGTCTTCTTTTAATGAAAACAACATATTCATTGCTTCCGCAGCAGCAGTTCCTTCATCGAGAAGTGATGCATTCGCAATTTCCATCCCTGTGAGATCAGTGATCATGGTTTGGAAGTTGATGAGTGCTTCCATCCTTCCTTGCGCAATCTCCGCTTGGTAAGGAGTGTAAGCAGTGTACCAACCTGGATTTTCTAAAATGTTCCTTTGGATCACTGGTGGAGTGATACAAGAATAATACCCAAGTCCTAAATAAGATCTGTAGATTTTGTTCTTGGAAACAATCTTCTTTAATTCTTTTTGGAGGGCATATTCACCAATTGGTTTTGGTAAATCGAGTTCCTTGCGTAACCGAATGTTTTCCGGCACGGCATCATTGATTAGATCATCCAATTCCTTGTAACCAATCGTAGAAAGCATTTCAGAAACAGTATCCTCGGTCACACCAACATGACGGCGTAGGAAAGTGTCACTAGGTTCTAATGTTTCTTCGTATGGGGAATGAATGGGTGATGAAGGTTTTACGGAACTCACTTGAAAATAACTCCTATTAATCCAATTTGGAAACGTATTCTTTGTATTGTGCTGCGGAAAGTAATCCACCTAACTCGGAAGTTTGGATGTTTTTTAATTTTACCATCCAAGTATCAAATGGCTCTGCATTCACAGATTGAGGGTTAGATCCAAGAGAAACATTCGTTTCCACTACCTCTCCAGAGATAGGAGAATACAAATCTTCGGCTGCCTTTACAGACTCAATCGTTCCAAGGCTATCTTTTGCTTTGATTTGTTTTCCTGGTTTTGGAAGGTCGATGAAAACAATGTCACCTAATGCGTTTTGAGCGAAGTCAGTGATTCCAATGAGAGCTACATCACCTTCTACCTTCACCCATTCATGTTTTTCTGTATAATAATATCCGTCTTTTGCTTGTGTGTCTGCCATGGTTATTTTCCTTACATCTTTGGTTTAGCGATTGTTTCGGACACTGCCTTGGATGAAGGCACCAGTCTCTACTTTAGCCAATTTCTTCTGCCCACGAATCTCCACAAATACTTCCGTTTGGTTTTTTGTGAATTCGGTTTGTAGAATGGCAAGTCCAAGGGATTCTTTCCGGCTAGGAGAGTGGGTTCCGGAAGTAGATTTGCCAATTTCTTTCCCTTCTCCGGAAAAAATCGGAAAATTTTCTCGTAGAACTCCGGGTTCCATGAGGCGAATTCCCACAACTTTTGATTTAGGTCCATTTTTTTTATCTGCGATGATACGATCATACCCAAGGTAAGGTTTCGATTTTTCTTTTACAATAAAATTGATCCCTGATTCTACCGGAGTCCACTCTGCATTCAATTCATGCCCATAAAGAGGGTACTTTGCTTCTAATCGGAGAGTATCACGTGCACCAAGCCCAACGGGAACAAGACCCAAGTTTTTTCCAGAATCTAATAATTCTTTCCAAAGAGTAACTCCCAATTTGTTAGATGTATAAATTTCAAATCCATCTTCTCCCGTATAACCAGTGCGAGACACAATGATGTTCTCACCTTTCCAATTCATTTCAGTAAAGTGGTAATAAAGGATGGAAGATAAATCTTTTCCTAAGTAGTTTGCTAAAATTTCATCTGCTTTTGGGCCTTGTAACGCAATTTGGTGCCAATTTTTGCTATCATCAACTACAGTGACGTTCCCTTTTACATATTTAAGTAAATGTTTGGTAACGGCTTCATAATTGGATGCATTGGAACAAATCATATACTTTGTATCATTGAATTTATAAACAGTGATATCATCAACAAGCCCACCATTCTCATTCACCACTGCATTGTACTGCACTTGGCCATTTTTCATGGAAGAAATGATATTACATGTGATTGATTCTAAGAATTCTAATACATCATTTGCATCACCCGTGACAAAAATCTCACCCATGTGTGAGACATCAAAAAGACCTGCGTTGGATCTTGTTGTAAGATGTTCTTGGATGATTCCTGTGTACTGGACAGGCATGTCCCATCCGCCAAAAGGAACCATCTTGGCTCCCATCTCTTTATGAATTGAGTGTAAAGGTGTTTGTTTTAGTTCCACGGTGTTCTCTTATGTAGACTCTTCTACCATAGAAAAATGGTTTCATGGTACTGGAATTGAATTTTTTTTAACTCATTATGCAAAGAGAAGTCTACCGCATCGAAAAAACCGGATCCATCCAGAATTTACAAAGAAAAAAAGAATTATTACCTCCACCAGAAGGAGATGAGGTCACTGTAGAAGTGAAAGCAATCGGCTTAAACTTTGCAGATGTATTCTCTGTTTATGGTTTGTACTCAGCAACACCGAAGGGAAGTTTCATACCTGGGTTGGAATTTTCAGGGAAAATCGTAAAAATTGGCCCAAATGTTAAGGATTTTGAGGTTGGTGACAAAGTATTTGGGGTCACACGTTTTGGTGCATACACAACACATCTCAACATTTCAGAAAAAACAATCTTTGCACTACCAATCGATTGGAGTATGCAAGATGGTGCCGCATTTGTTGTACAAGCACTCACAGCTTACTATGCTCTTGTTCCACTAGGACAAGTGAAAGAAGGTGATCATGTACTTGTTCATAGTGCTGCAGGTGGTGTTGGGATCATGGCAAGTCATATCATTCAGAAAAAAAAAGCAATTGCGATAGGACTTGTAGGTGATTCCGTTAAGTTTTCGATCTTAAAAGAGGTTGGTTATGATTTTTTTCTCACTCGATCACCAAATTTTAAAGATGAGATGCATAAAATTCTGCAAGGAGCACCATTAAAAATCGTTTTAGAATGTTTAGGTGGTCGTTATTTTCAGGACAGTTATGATCTTTTAGCACCAACGGGAAGACTTGTTACGTATGGAAGTGCAAACTTCACACCTTCAAAATCTTTCATCAATTGGTTTTCAATCGTGTATTCATACCTCACAAGACCAAAAATTGATCCTTTATCGATGATTTCAGAGAATAAATCGGTGATGGGTTTCAATTTAATATGGTTGTGGAATGAAATTGATGATCTTCGAAAACATTTTTCGGATTTAATGATGTTATCTTTGCCAAAACAAACGATTGGGCATGAGTTTACGTTCGAATCATTGCATGATGCACTCCATACAATGCAATCAGGACAAACAATTGGTAAGATTGTTATCAATGTTCCGTAGAATGAGTATTAGTCTGTTTTTTTATTTTGAATAAAAATTCATGCAAAAAATAAAATTTCTTTACATTAAAATTGATATGATTTAATTATGTCGTATCAATTCACTCTCTGTTTGCCAAGGACAGCCGTGTTTTGAAATCAAAAGATAAGGACGATCACAATGGTTGCTAAAAAGAAAGCCGCAAAAAAGAAAGCCGCTAAGAAAAAAGCTGCAAAGAAAAAATCTAAGAAATAACTTAGATTCGATTCTTCCTTCGAAACTATCGAAGTAAGATTGTGTGAACCCGCAAAACCTGCGGGTTTTTTCATTTAGATAGGGTACAATTCGTAAAATTTTACGCGATAGCCCTTGTAAAACCCCTTCTCGTCATCAAAAATCCTGATTTTCTCTCTGAATTGGCCTTTTCCATACCAATGAATTGAAAATGATCCTTCTTATTAATCGAATCAAAGAGTGCTTTCATGAGTGATTCAATGTTAGGATGGATCACGTTCTTATAACTTTTTCTCGCATGATCCTTTCCCCAAATTTCTAAATGGTCATTATCAGGCATTTTAAGGATGAGTGAAGGCAAATCATATCGTTTAATGAGAACATTGCAGACTTCTTCGAATCCATACTCTGTGATCGAGTTAAAATCAAAAAAAACAAGTAAGTAGAGGATATTGGTTGGTTCGAGTCGGCCACTTTCATCTGAAATTTTTTGGATTCCATCAAGGACTACGTAGCGAAGATTCTTTGATTGGATCCATAATTTTTGGTCTTCATGGCGTTTTAGGTTCACTTCTTCTGAAAACCGTTTCTGGAATACGGTAGAGAGGAAAAATCCTGCGGAATCTTGTTTTTCTTCGAGGATTCTATCTAAAGAAAAGGGTTCAAACTCTAAATTGAAATACTTTGTGTATGTCTCTGCCATATCATATTGAGTAACGGACAGATTTTAGAGTTTGATTCGGATTTTTTTAAAAAATTAGAACTAGAATTCTAACATTCGCCTTTCGGAATCATGAAAAAAAGTATAACCTTCTTTTTTCCAAGTCTCCCAAAACTTTTGAGATCCCTCTCTCATAAAACAAATTCGTTCTTCTGTTGAGATAGGTGTTAAAAAAAGAAAGTTTGCACGTTTTCCATTCTCAGTGATGAGTCCATTCAGTTTTGGCAACACTTCATTCGAACCTTGGTCGAGTTCATCTGTGATATTTCTAAACACAAACCAATTGAAATCCAAATACAATTGATCAGGATCTTTGCGTGGATTTTGAATCGTATGTGAGTGACCAAACCAAATGCCTGTATTCCAAGGAAACTTCACCATCTCACCTAAAACATGTTGGATCCAAGTTTCGGATTTATCAGGTGCATCTTTTAAGAGTTGGATGGCAAATACAAGTTCAATGCGTGAAAAGTTTTCGTAATCTTTATGATAGAGTTCAATGCTTGGTTGGTTTTGTACACTCATCCCAACTGTTGAGAAAATTTTTATCCCTGCATATTCTTTCGGTAAAAAAGAAGCGATTCCAAGTGATGGATATTTTCCACCATCAGCAGACCAATATGTTTCGTGTTTCCCAAGTTTTGATTCTAAAAAATCCAATCGAAGGGATTGTGCTTTTTTCCAATGGTCTTTTTTTGCAACAGATTCCCAATACTTTCGATTTCCATTCACTCGTTCTGCTATCACACCATTGTCTGGATCACCTAGTGGTGATGCAGTTGGTGCTTCTTCTTTCGCAAATTTTGCATAACCATGAATGCCTTTGATCCCAGACCAGGAAGGAAGGTAAGCCTGCAATTCTTCATCTACGAACAAAGCAACCGCATCACCTTCTTCTGACCAAATAAAATGAATTTGATCTTCAGTTAAACTGGTTTGGGCTTTGGGATCAGTGATTTCTGATTTAGTTAGCACAGGTGCAAGACCCAAATCGAAGTCCTCTTCTATACGTGCATCTGGTGCATCGATTAAGTTTCGGACCCACAGAGTTTTCATTGGCCACTCTGGATTGTTATGTGATTGTAAGTATAAATAAATGGTTCTTCCATCATCTTCAAGGAAGGCGGTAAAAGAACCGTAAGGATTTGCTTCTTGGTATAAAACTTTTGGTGTAATGGGATTCATTAAAATTTATGTGGTACCACTTTCTCTGTGAATTTTGCTAGTAGTTTGGAAATGGTTTCATCCATTCCAGGTTCAAAAAAAATATCAGGATAATACCCGGAAACATTCCGAAGGCCTATGAGATCTGGTTCGTTCCAATGGCGGTATCCTTTTAAAGCATTCCAAACCTCTTCAGATGGAGTTTGGTTTTCCTTTTTGGCATCGATGAAAGCTTGAATCGTTCGCGTTGGGGTCATACTATCGTATAGATTCTTCGGGATCGAAGGGAATCCAACTAAAATTTTAGACAAAAGGGGATGAAATTCATTGGAATTCTTGTAACTTGGACGGGAAAGAACATTCTTTTTGATTTGAGTTTCTGCTACGACATTACACGTATGAATTTATTCCAACAAAATCCTTCGGCCAATCTCTTGCCCTTTGATGGAAGTTTGTTTTATATTCCTGATTTTTTAGATTCGCACACGAGCCAACGTTATTTTGAGACTTTTTTATCGACGATCACTTGGAAACAAGATGAGGCAATTTTATATGGCAAACACATCACTACAAAAAGGAGTGTTGCATGGTATGCGGAAAAAGGTTTTTCCTATCGGTATTCTGGAACAACCAAATTGGCCTTACCTTGGACACCTGGATTATTGGAATTAAAAGGGGAAGTGGAAGGTTATACACATGAGAATTTCAATTCTTGCCTTTTAAATTTGTATCATGATGGTTCAGAAGGGATGGCTTGGCATAGTGATGATGAAACCTCTCTCAAACAAAACTCAACGATCGCATCAGTGAGTTTAGGTGCTGAACGGATCTTTCGATTCAAACATAAGAAAAAGGATAGTTTTGTGGAGCTTGTATTAGAACCAGGGAGTTTACTTCTTATGAAGGATGAAATCCAAATCCATTGGCTTCATTCTTTACCAAAAGCTCTAAAAGTCAAACGGCCAAGGATCAATTTAACCTTTCGGCAATTTGGTTGATGGAAATGGAATCAATACCCTCTGTTATACAATAACTCTTTATACTGTTCGTCCGATTTTTGATTCCATAATAAAAGAGTTTTGAATGGATCACCTTTTAAATCAAGTAGTTGGCAAAAAGCATGTTCCGTTTTGATACCTCTGCGTTTCAAAGATCGAATTTCTTCTCGAAAACTAGGATTTGCAAAACTCAAAAACCGATGTTCTACCATCATATGAATCCAAGCAAATTGTTCTGTTGGTTCTACGGATTGGCCAAAAATTTCATATTGGAAGTCATTCGTTTCAAAACGACAAATCAAAGTAACCCGAAGCGAAATTGTTTTTTCTGAGAAAGAATATTTAGGTAAATTGCGAAACTTGGCATAACAAATTTTTTGTAAATGAGATGGTACGTTGTACTTCACCAAAATATCCACATCACTCGTCTCTGTTTGGATATCGAGGGGAATGGTTCCCGCAATTGTAGGTTTGAAACCATTTAAGTTTTTTAGAATTTTCCATTTTTCTAAATCCTCCCACAACTCTTGTTGTTTGGGGGTTCCCAAACGCAAATAGTCAGGTAACAAAAATGGATTGGCTTCGAGCGATTGCATATTATGTCTCATGTGTTCGGTACCGGCCCCCACCCTAATTGGGTGGTGGAGGTGGGCTTGTGGGTGAAAATTCCTGCCCGAACTCCTACCATAAAATCTAACTCTTGTCTCTTGGGAATCGAATCTTGCCAAATATTTTAAAGAAAACTTCGTAGTTTCACCAAACCCCCAATCACAATCATTCCAACTACTTTATAGTAAACCTGAATTTTCCATTTGGTTTACATGATCAATAATCGTATCTTTTAACGGTCGATAGGTGAGTGATAAATCTGTTTTGCTATATTCATTGTTCAAATTTAATGGTTGCCCAATATTGTTTTTAGTATAACCCCAAGATAATCCAAAAAAAGGTCCAACCAAGTAAACAAGTGCCTTAGGAAGTATCCCAGTCGGAACAGAATATTTTTTTCCAAATTTTTCTCGTATGATATCCGCGATACCTAACATCGGTAAGACTTCTGCAGAAGTGATATGCCTTCCGCTTGCGTTAGGAGTAAAACCGGCTAAGATATGAGCTTTGGCAACATCTCTAACATCCACAAAACCCATCTTTGTATCTGGAACACCTGTACGAAAAATTCCCTTCAACATATTTTTCATAAATTCCACACTAGTTCCATCCAAACGTTTTGAAAGAGATGGCCCCATGACAAAAGAAGGATTGATGACAACCAAATCCCAGCGAGTTTGTTTTTTTTGAATTTCCCATGCTTCTTTTTCTGCTAATGTTTTTGAATAAGCATAAGGTTGGTGAGTCAGGTTACTTGTTGAATTCCAATGTTCTTCTGTAAAGGTTTGGTTTGGAACGAGTAATGAATCAATGTTATCTCCATGAATAGCGGCCACACTAGAAGTTAATACGACTCGTTTAACGGAAGAAATGCGATTGCAAGCTTCAAGAATATTCCTAGTTCCTTGCAAAGCTGGATCAATCAATTGTTTTTTTGCATCTTTGATTCCTGCTACAAAAAATGGGGAAGCGGTATGAATTACAAGTTCGGCACCTTCGATGGCTTTGTCAAAACTTCCATTCACCATTAGGTCAGCTTCAAATAAAGTTAGATTGTCTTTATACTTTTCTTGTAAATCTAGAAGGTGTTGGATTTTGGAGAATTCTTTTAGGTTCCGTACACTTGTTCTAACTTTCTTTCCTTCTTCTAACAAGTATTTAACGATCCATGATGCAATGTATCCTGAACCACCTGTGACAACTACTGGTAAATCTGTATTGATCGATTTCATATTGAATTTTAGACGAAATTCATAGTCTGATTACATACATTTCGTACATAGTATTAAAAAACAAAAAACCTAAATGTATTCTTTTGTTTGGCGAGTCCCGGTGGGCCCGGGCTTTTCCGGAGTCCGCGTTCGCTCCCGTCTCTCTTTTCCACTATGTTTCAAAGAGAGACCAAGTCCTACAAATCCCTCTCGCAAGTAAACCTTGATTCTTCGAAAGCATACAAATCACAGTTAAACGAACAAACTACGCCCCGGATCGCAGCGGAAATCCTTTGTGGAACAAAGATTGAAGCGTAGAGCCGGAAATGGCGCCCAAAAAAACATTAGACATGAAATAAATTTCATTTAAATTACTAAGGAATTCTTTTCAAAAGGTTATGTATGAATCGTATCTTCCGACACACTTCTTTCATTTTTTGTTTATTGTTTTTCTTCCAATGTTTGGGAAGTAGAAGACCACTTGTTCCCAATTACGTTGACCCACAAGGTAAGTTCCGTGATGTGAGTGTTGGCAAAAAATACATGGTTGCTACAGGAAATCCAATAGCGACAAAAGCCGCAATCAAAGTGCTGGAAGATGGAGGGAATGCGATTGATGCTGCTGTCGCCGCCTTATTAGTATTAAACGTGACAAATGGAGAAGCTGCAAGTTTCCCATCAGTTGCACCTACATTGGTGTATGATAAAAAATCAGGTCAGGTAAAAAGTTACATTGGAGCAGGGACTGCTCCTAAAAAAGCAACCATTAAGTGGTTTAAAGAAAAAGGGTATGATGTGATGCCAAAAAATTCTATATTGTCACAGTTGTTACCTGCTTCTCCGGATGTCATTGTCCGTTTATTACAAGATCATGGTACCAAATCGTTTTCTGAATTAGTGGAACCTGCCATTCGCACAGCCGAAGAAGGATTTCCGGCAAACAAAATCCTTGTAAAAAATTTGGATTTACCATTGTACAAACGATTGGGTTTCACAATACTTATGCCATATAATTCGGAAGTATATTTAGAAAAAAAATGGTGGTATTCCATTCGAGAAGGGGAGCTGACAAAACGAAATGATTTAGCTAATACTTGGAAGTTGATGGCCAATGAAGAAAAATTAGCTATAAAAAAAGGAAATTCCAGAAAACAAGCGTTAGAGGAAGTGCGGAATTATTTTTACAAAGGACCAATTTCCGATGTTATCGTTAAACTTCATGAAGAGAAAGGGGGACTTTTTACAAAAGATGATTTGGCAAATTATACTGCTGGTTGGGAAAAACCTGTTGTAGGAGAATTTCGTGACTATCAGATTTTATCGAACCAAACTTGGACACAAGGCCCTGTTGTTCCAATGGTATTACAGTTGCTAGATGGAATAGATTTGAAATCAATGGGACACAATTCACCTGAATACATTCATACTGTTTCCCAAGCAATTGAATTGGTCATTGCTGACAGGGAAACTTATTTTGGAGATCCAAAGTTTGTGGATGTACCTTTGGATGGATTGTTATCGAAAAAGTATGCGCAAATGAGACGCCAACTTTTGCAAAAAACCGCGTTTGGAAAAACTCCAACATTTGGAAATCCTTGGTTGTTTTCCAAACAAAAACCGAAATCCACACAATCACCATCACAACATACCGAAAACCATTCCGTTAGCGAAATTAAATATGGCAAAGATACCACCTACATCAGTATCGTTGATTCTTTTGGAAATGCAGTGTCCTTAACACCAAGTGATTTTCCGCAGTCACCTATGGTTCCTGGTACAGGCCTTACCCTCGGGATACGGATGACCCAGTTTCGATTGGATCCGACCCATCCATCTTCCTTGGCTCCAGGCAAAAGACCTCGAATAACACCTAATCCTGGTATGGTGTTAAAAAATGGTAAATTATGGATGAGTTTTGGAACACCAGGAGGAGATGTACAAAGCCAAGCAATGATTCAATTTTTTTTGAATGTCGTCGTATTTGGAATGGACCCACAAAAAGCAGTGGAAGCACCTAGGTTTCGTTCAGTGAACTGGCCAGATAGTTTTTCACCGCATGTTTACCGACCTGGTGGTATTGAATTGGAAACATCGCTGTATCAATTAGTTTCCAATTCCCTAGAACAAAAAGGATACAAAGTATTTGAAAAAGGTCATTTAGATAATGATTTTGGTGCCGTATGTGCCGTGTTCAATGATGCAAAAAACAATCGGTTACTCGGAGTCGCAGATCCGAGAGAAGAGTCTTGGGCAGAAGGAAAGTGAATTTATCAATTTATCTGAGCTTAAGATAAGATTGAAATACATTAGAGAAAGAATATGAAAGAAAAAAAACAATGGATGTGTTTTCGGAAACAAGTTTGGATTCAATTATCTGTTATTACAATTTTTATCTTGTTTGGATTGGATTGTGCGTTTCGATCTTCTGGGGATTTACGATTATACGAATCCTATATCCCACATGAAAATCAAACTGCGGCGATCAAACAAGGTAAAGTTCGAGTCACATTTTTAGGAACCACATCCATCCTTCTGGATGATGGAGAAACACAAATCCTAACGGATGGATTTTTTACTAGACCATCCTTGTGGAAAACTGCTTTTTCCAAAATTGAGTCAGACCAAGGGATCATTCTATCAGTTTTGCAAAAGGCAAAAATCAATCATTTAAAAGGTATTTTTGTCTGCCATTCTCATTATGATCATGTGATGGATGCACCATTTGTGGCCAAAATCACCAATGCAAAGTTATATGGATCAAGTTCCACAATCAATGTGGGAATTGGATCTGGATTAAACAAAGAAAACATGGAATTGTTTCAATTGGGAAAACCTGTGAAACTAGGAAAATTTTCTGTCACAGTTTTAGAATCAAAACACACACCTCCCTTTCGAATATTGGGGAAAACGAATGCGACGGATCCTAATTTTCCGAATATCTCTTCTCCACTTTCCCAACCAGTAAAGGCGCTGGATTACATCGAAGGGGGTACTTTTGACTTTCTCATCCAACATGGTAAAAATAAAATCTTAATCAAAAGTAGTACCAATTATGTAACAGGTGCTTTCGACAAAATCAATGTGGATGTATTGTTTTTAGGTATTGCACAGTATTCATTACAACCGTTAAGTTTCCAAGAAACTTATTATAATCAAACCGTTAAAAAATTAAAACCCCGGTTGGTGATACCCATCCATTGGGATAATTTTTTCTTACCTTTGGCAAAACCACTAGAACCAAATTTACGGTTAGGTGATGATTTTGATTCCAATATGAATCTTTTATTACAAAGGACTTCTAAAGACCAAATCCAAGTTCTGTTATTACAAGGATTTGAAAGTATTGATCTGTTTTGAGGAAGTGATAGTGAATTTTTTTGATTTTTAGTCTGATACCTCGGCTTTTTTAACCTAGGTTAAAGAAAATCCATTGTGTCCACAACTCTATGAAATGAGGGTATCTGGTTTCAGATCCACTCAAGTTTCCAAAAAAGGAGTAGGACAAAGCAATGGATGGATCATTTAGACCAAACCAATTTCCAATCAAAAAAGGATTCCCGTTTTCGTTTTTTAAAATCGGAAACCAATCCAAATTTTCATTTTTATTAAGGAAGGGATTCACATTCATATTCGTTCCCTCATTCCTTTTGATGAGTGTTTCCAATACTGTATTTGCAAAAGAAAGGAAACGGCCAACGATACTCGTTGTCATGAGTGCCGCCGATACTGTTTTGTTAGATGGAAATAAAAACCATCCAACAGGTGTCTTTCTCGGCGAACTTTATGAACCGATTCTGAAACTTAAAAAGGAAGGATTAGATTTTGTTTTTGCAACCCCTGGTGGGAAGATCGCAACCATTGATCCTGAAAGTTTGAAAGATAAATATTGGGAATCAATTGAGGTAAAAAAAGAAGCTCTAGAGTTTATTTCAAATTCCGCTTCCTTTCAAAATCCACTTCCCTTAGAACAAGCGATTATTGAACACCAAAACTATGTAGGATTACTCATTCCAGGTGGGCAAGGATTAATGACCGATTTGTTATATGATGGAAATGTTCCAAAATTGTTGAGAATCTTCCACCAAAACCAAAGACCAATTGGACTCGTTTGTCATGCACCTGCTCTTCTCACAACGTTAAATCAAAATTCAAACGTAGGAGAATTTATCTTCAAAGGTTATAAAGTGAACTCGGTTACAAAAATAGAAGAGTGGTTCATTGAAACATTTGTGATGAAAGGATCTCCGAAAGTAAGGAAAATTTCCACCTTATTAGAACAATTAGGTATGGAATATGAGTCTTCTTTTTTGCCTGGCAGGAGTTATGCGATTAGAGATCGTAATTTAGTAACTTCACAAAATCCTTTTTCTGGATTTGAATTTAGTGAGTTGTATCGGAATACAATTTTGGAGTATTTAAAAAAGAATTCTTTTTAATACGACTTAAAGCAACATTTGTAATTCCTAAATAGGCTGCCTGGTTTATTTGGGAAATTCTAACAAGGTTTTGGTTGTATTCATCAATCATCTCCTTATACCTTTGGTTGGCATCGAGTAATAAAAAATCAGACACACGTTTTTCTTTTTTCAAATACAAATTTGTTAGGAATTGGATCATAAACGTTTTGTATTTTGTTTCCGTTTCAAAGAAGGACATAAATTCATTTGTTGGGATAATAAAAACCTCAGATGTTTCCATTGCCACGATGGAATAGGTGCTTGGTTTTTTCTGTAAGATACTTGGAATACTTCCTAATATAGAACCTTCAAATAAAAAGGATTTTATCCATTCCTTATTTTGATTTTGATAAACGAGTTTAAAGGCACCTCGATTCACATAACCGATGGTATTCGAAGTTTGATTCTGTTTAATGAAGATTTCTTTCTTTCGAACTGTGACTTTTTGACCCAAAGAGACAAATTTTGAATAGAAGGAATTTTGTTCAGTTTTTAAATCCATTGAATCGGTTACCTTCCTCTTTGTTCGAACCTGGGAGAAACTAAACTTTTCGCAATCGTTTTTATAATAAAAAATTGGTCAAATTTCGTATACCCCATTGGGTATACAGTCTAATCTTAAGGAGGGAGAATATGTCGGAAACATACCCTAAAAGTTTTCAAACTTTAATCGAAACTCATGACAAACCAATCCTTGTTGATTTTTGGGCTCCATGGTGTGGCCCTTGTAAAATGGTAGCTCCGGAACTCGAAAAACTTGCCAAAGATTGGAAAGGTAAAGTATCGATCATCAAAGTGAATACCGATGAAAAACAGGAGCTTGCTTCTAAGTATGGAATTTCTGGAATCCCAACATTTATTTTATTTAAAAACGGGAAAGAAATTCATCGTATTTCCGGTGCTATGCGAAGTGAAGAGTTTAAAAAAGTATTTGGTAGTTTGATTTAAGGAATATTTTTTTACTTGAACTGAACAAAAGAGTATAGGATTCTTTGTTTCTGCCGAGGTAATCCTTCTTGAATAAAGTAATCTTTACTCTTTTGTCATTCGTAATGCTACTTTGCAAAAACAGTTCCATTGAAACTTCGATCGTCATCGAAAGGATCCAAGCCGCATCGTCTGCAGATGGTACAATACCCATCAATGTCTTTATTCCAGGAAAACACTGGAAACCTGAAACTAGTTTGGATGGGATCACGATCTTTTTTTCTAATGGTGCCAAATGGAACCAGGCTGGTAAAACCGATGGACGCGCTTACTTCAATGAGATCTCCATTGAATGCCAAGAGAAAAAAGGTTATGTTTCCTTTTATAAAGATGGAAGTTATGCAACTAACTTTGACTGCTCCAAAGAAACTCCTTTAAAAATTAAATCCAACGGTGTTCACGTTATTTATCTTTTGCCTGATGGAGCAAATGGAATCAAAACCGTTTCCTTTTATAAAAATGGAAAAAAACTCGATGTAGTTTACCCAGAACCAGTGGAAGGAGAAGTAACAGCAAGTAGTACACTTCCTAGTTATCCCGCCTACGGATTGTTTGATGGAAGTATTGATTTTGCCTGGGTGGAAGGTGTGAAAACCGATGGTGTTGGTGAGTCCTTTCAAGTGGAACTCGAAGACAAAATTGATTTAGCAGGAATCGAAATTTTTAATGGTTACCAAAGGTTAGATGCATTATTTCACAAAAATGGTTCAGTTACCGAACTATTAGTTTCGAATGGATCTGATTCTTTTACACTTCCCATTGCTGACAAACAGGGTGGACAAAGGATCTTTTTTCCAAAAGTTTTGTCTGGGAAAACATTTACTTTCACCATCCAAAAAGTAAGGACTGGAAAAACATGGAAAGACACTGTTATTGCAGAGATCATTTTCCTTGGCGAAAAAGGAAAACGTTATACAGTGGTCGACCAAAACACAAAAGAATTCAAAGATGAAATTCTGAAAAAAACTAAAAATACAATTTTAGCGGGTGTTGTAAACAAAGCCTATTTTGCAGATATTCCTGATGGAAGAATGGATTACGTATTTCGTTCTAATGGTTCTTTTGTGATTTGGTTAGATGATTTAAAAGAAAAACGTGTGTTAGATGGGAATTGGGTTTTTTTAGAGGCAAATGCCACAGAAGCCAAAATTAAAATATTTGGAAGGGACCATAAGGTTGTGACCCAGAGTTTAGATTCCAATAGCCCGTATTCTGAAACCACGGAAGAAAAATCGACAGTGATTTTTGGTGATACCTTAATAGTGAAAAAATCTGGAAATGGAATTCAGATGGTTGGCAAAAAAGTCCAAATCTCCAACTAATACCCATTGTTTGGAAAGGATATTTATTGGTATGGTGTCCAAGCAATTTCCCTCTTTGAAACAGGGGAATTGCACTCACCTGACAGGTCCCCCGTTTTTCATATCGTTGCTTATTTCTTCACTATTTTTGGAGTGAATGACGATAGTCTATTTTACTTTCAAATACTAACGGCCGTTTGGCTTCTTTTTTCTCTTTATTTTTCTAGGTACTTATTAAAATCGAATACTGACATTTGGAATGTTTTCCCGAGTGTCATGGTCTTAGTTTTAAGTTTTTTGTATCCCAAACAAGCATGGGCTCTTGGATTCCTACTTCTAAGCATCGCAATTTACCTTTCCAAAACAATTTCGAACCCAATTGGCAAGTGGATTGGTTGTGGTATATTTTTAATCCTTGCGACTTGGTTTCATACAATGGTTGGGGTACTGGGACTTGGTATTTGGATTTTGTACAAAATACCTCGAAAATACAATTTGATTTTCTTTATATTTGTTTTGGTTCTACCTCATTTGATTCCAGATGATACAAGCGGACGTTTGGTGGTGGATACTAAAACATTCCCAGTTTTTGCGGCATATAGTATGGTAGGAATTGGGATTTTATGGGACTGGCTTCGTTTGGTTTTTGGAAAAAATATAATCTCTTTGCACAAACCGATGTATGCGACCCTTTCTTTTTTAGGTTTATTGCTTGTTTTACCAATTTTCCATTTTGCTGATATCCAATTTCGAATTTTGATTTCAGTTTTACTCATTGGTTCTTTGTTTACCTTAAGCAATCGCAAAGAAGGATTCGTCATCCTCTTGAGTTTTAGTTTATGGGTTTATACCTTTTCACAATCCCCACATCTTTTTCGTTATCCTTATGAAGACATGTGGAACCCTGGTGAAAAAGCAGCATCCATTTCAGACAATGGATTACTTGTGGCCCACCATGGCTTTTGTGAATATTACCATTTCCAATTCCGTAAAGATTGTTTGTCTTGGAAACCTGATGAAAAAGCAATCCGCGAAATGCCAGCTAACACAAAGATTTATAGACTCGTGTTTGGAATCCGATTTGAAAATTTGCGTGCTAGTAAGGAAAATGACCTGCCCATTTTCTCAACCATAATCCCCTTAGGTGAATACCAAATTGTATTGGAAAAAGATTGGGAAAAATATATAGAGTGGTTGGAAAAAAGAAATTCAAAACTACTTTCTGTTGCTAAGTCTTGGAAAAATCCTTACCGGACACGTCCCAGTTTTATACAGAGAAAACAAAATTATGGGATTTAGAATTCGAAAAACTTCCTCTACACTCTTTCCAAAAAAAGTCCAACGAAGTGAACTCAGACTTTTATTGGGAAAACTTTATTTTCAATGGAAACGATACTTACTTTGGTTATGCGAAAGGAAATCGTTTGCAACAAATCGTTTAGACTCGCAAACCATGGACAAGGAATTTCCTATTTCTGTTTTCGCCCATCATTCCCCCATTTACCGCAAACTAAAAGATGTTCCGATGTATTTGCAGGAAAACAAAAAAGTAAATCTATCTATCGCATTATCAAAATTAAACGGACTTATTTTAGAACCTGGACAAATATTTTCTTTTTGGTATTTGGTTGGTAAACCAACGAAAAGGAAGGGATATTTACCTGGTATGCAATTGAAAAACGGTAGTTTTGTGGAACGAACAGGAGGGGGACTTTGCCAAATGGCAAATTTAATCTATTGGATGACTCTCCACACACCTCTATCGGTAAAAGAAAGATGGCGCCATAGTTTTGATATTTTTCCTGATTCCAATCGCACCCTTCCTTTTGGCTCAGGTGCTACCCTTTTTTATAATTACATTGATTTACAAATTCAAAATACAACCAAACAAACTTTTGTCCTTCACCTATGGATCGAAGAAGGTGAGTTATGCGGAGAATGGAAAACGGACCTAACAATCCCGTTGAAGTATGTTGTCTATGAATCCTATCATTCTTTTCACGCAGAACCTTGGGGTGGGTATACTAGACGAAATACCATCCGTAGGAAGGTACTTTCAAGAGAGACGAAAGAATTGATCGAAGACCAACTTGTGACAGAAAACATTGCTTGGATGATGTATGAACCACTTTTAGAATCTGGAGGTACAAGTTCGGATCCTACAGGTCTCTAGTGGGAACTGAATTCATTTATGAAAATGGTCTGTAACAAATTTAAATTAATTTAAAAAGAGGAAACTAGTATTCGTTTTCTGAAGGTTAACGGTATTCTTTAAATTCCAATTAGTATCATTATTGTAAAATATATCCTCATACATTATGTTATCTTATCGTTATTTTTTGCTGATAAGTTATATATGGCAATTTGGTTTGATCCGACGTCCAAAAGTATTTTTGAGACTCTCAAATATCTTAATCCTAATATACACTAATTAAATATTTTTATGTAAAATTATATGGGTTACCACTTTGTTGGTATAGATAACGCAATTAAGCTATATCTTAAAGAATCCGACAATACTTTTGAAAGAATTGATTCAGCGAGCAATGCAATATCTGAATCAAAAGAAAAATAATTTGAATCGAATGTTGATGACTAATGAAATATTTGAAGAAGCTTTGGATGAAATGATACGATATTCTAAACATCACACAGAGCATATAATACGTTATCGCAACGAAATATTGTAAATCTACAGTGCATTAATTACTGTAATTCGAAACTTACACTCTCGATGGATTATAGAATTTCTCGCTACTCCTAATGCTCTATTTGAGTTCTTAGTCAGAACCTTCGTAATGTTCCACTTGTTGTGCGAAGTTGGGTCAAAATAATCATATATCATTTGTTAGTTTATATAGAATATAAAAGGAAAATTATTATTAAAATAACTATTTTTTCTTAATCTTTCAAACCAAATTTGTATACAATTATACTGAATTCGTATACTACAAGATTTTGAATTTAAATTGAATCTCTATTCTTTTGGGATGATTCTTTATCTATGACAACAATTAGAAAAATCAATTTAGGTAACCAGGGACTTGTTGTTCCCATCGAAGGACTCGGTTGTATGGGAATGACAAAATTTGCAGGGATGAATATGTATGGTTCCGCCGATGAAACAGAATCCATTGCAACCATACACCGCGCCTTGGAGCTCGGTGTGAACTTTCTGGATACTGCTGATTTATACGGTCCTCAAGAAAATGAAAGATTGCTGGCAAAAGCGATCAAAGGGAATCGAAATTCATACATCATAGCAACTAAGTTTGGTTATGAGATAGATGAAAAAGACCAACTCTCTTGGCAAATCAATGGCCGACCCGACTATATCAAAAAAGCAATCGAACGGTCACTCAAAAATTTAGGTACAGATTATATTGATCTTTACTATCTACATAGACTTGATCCCAAAACACCAATTGAAGATACAGTGGGTGCAATGTCGGAACTTGTCAAAGAGGGAAAAATTGGTTATATTGGACTTTCCGAAGTATCTTCTAGAACAATCAAACGGGCTCATGTTGTGCATCCTTTAACTGCAGTCCAAAGAGAATACTCATTGTTTGAAAGGGAAGTAGAAAGTTCTGGAACTTTAGCAACAATGAATGAGCTAAAGATCGGGCTTGTCGCTTACTCACCACTCAGTCGAGGTTTTTTAACTGGGGAAATCAAAACTCCAGACGATTTTGAAGAAAATGATTTTAGACGAAATATCCCTCGTTACCAAGGTGATCAGTTTTATAAAAATATTGAATTAGTTAACGAAATTGAAATACTTGCTGCAAAAAAAGGAGTTTCGCCCTCACAGCTAGCAATTGCTTGGATTCTTAACAAAGATATTGTTGCCATTCCTGGAACAAAACGAGTCAAATACGTGGAAGATAATATCGCTGCAGCGGATATAATCTTAAACAAAGAAGAAATGGAACAACTAGAATCCATAGTTCCTTTGGGAACTTCTACAGGGGATCCTTATGATGCGACTTCTATGACACAATTGGACAGATAAAAAATAGAAAGCGTAGATGAATCAGTTACTTACAGATAACTTTTATTTTACGCTTTTTAGGTAATACAACATGGATAATAAAGCAACAAAGGGTTTAGTCATAGCCAATTCCATAGGTGAATTTCATGAATTGATGAAATTTCCCAAGCCACAACATCCTTTGCTAAGCATTACAGAATTGAGTGGTAGCAAAGTAGATTCCTTTCTTTTAGAAAATAAATTTGTTTATGATTTTTATATGATCTCTATCAAGAAAAACATAAAAGGAACAATTCGTTACGGAAGACAAAACTATGATTTCAGTGAAGGTATGATGGCGCTGAGTTCCCCTAAACAAGTATTTTCTTTTGATGATACTACAGATCTTTCCGAATTATCTGGTTGGTTTTTAATCTTTCATGCTGATTTTATCAGGAACTATGATTTAACAAAACACATAAAAGATTATGGTTTTCTTTCTTATGATGTTCATGAAGCCCTTCATTTGTCAGAAAAAGAAGAAGCTGTCATTGATTCTATTATGAAAAACATTCAACAAGAATATCTGTCTCCCATTGATAGGTTCAGCCAAGATGTAATGATTTCTCATATTGAATTATTACTTAATTACGCTAATAGATTTTATAATAGACAATTTATCACCCGCAAACACTCCCATGATGATCTTCTCATCCGATTGGAGAATTTATTAAAAGAATACTTTGACACAAACAAAATTCAACAACTAGGACTTCCTACGGTAAAATATCTTTCCTTTCAGTTAAATGTTTCTCCCAATTATTTAAGCGATATGCTGAAAACAATTACTGGGCAAAATACACAACAACACATCCATGACTGGATTATTGAGAGGGCAAAAGAAAAATTATCAACTACATCTCTATCGGTTAATGAAATTTCCATTCAACTAGGATTCGAATACCCTCAATATTTTAGCAGACTTTTTAAAATAAAAACAAAACTCTCTCCTATACAATTTAGAAACTCATTCAATTGAAAAATCACTACAATCCCAAATATCTTTATCGTGTTTTGTCAAAAAAAACATTTCTCAGAACCAATTCCATGAACATCCACTAAAATAATCGTTCATGCAGAGTGTACAAACAGTCTGGTTAAAGAACCAGACTGTTTGATGTTTAAAGTTGACTAATTGGATAGCGTTGAATTTTATTTGTCTTGCCGAGCACTGCAGAAAATTAAGTTTTTAAACCTCTGAAGAATAAAGAGGAGTTTTGCTAAGCATTCAATAAAACGACTCATTTTTATAATCTGTACCATCGTTTTGATTTTGATAGATTGTTAATAGAATTTCCTATAAAAATTCTTGAAGATGCTAGAAATAATGTGCAAAATAAAATACAATGAAACGGATGACTACAGCCATTTGTATAGGAATTTCTTTTTTCTCTTTGGTTGGCGAACCCAAGGAAAACAAACTGATTGTTTTGGATCGTAAAGCATACGTACAATCCGTGCAAAAAAATCCAAATAAAGAACTCATTAACTTAGAAAAGAAAATTCCTGCTATTGTTTTAGATATCAAATACGCAACGGAGGATAATTTTACAGGGAAAAAGATTTACAACAAAGCAAAAGCTTATGCCAGAAAACCCGTTGCCGAAGCTTTAGGAAAAGCACAAAATGAATTTTTAAAACTTGGGTATTCCATCCAAATTTATGATGCTTATCGGCCTTACCGAGCAACGGTTACTTTTTATGAAATCGTAAAAGATACCCGTTATGTTGCCTCGCCCAAAACGGGATCAAGGCATAACAAAGGTTGTGCGATTGATCTCACCTTAGTGGATACAAAAACAAAAAGGGAACTCAAAATGCCAACCAAATATGATTCCTTTGAAAAAGCAGCTTGGGCAGAGGCACCAGTTTCTGATCCAATCGTCAAAAAAAACCGTGAAATATTGATTCAAGTTTTGTCTCAATACGGCTTTCGTGTGAACAAAACTGAATGGTGGCATTTTGATTTTTTGGATTGTGTTGGGTTTGAAGTGTTGGACATTCCGTTTGAAGGATTAGAAGATTAGTTTTTCTGGAGAGTATAATGTTACAAAAGTATTTTTTCATTTCGTTTTTGTTGATGACTGGTTCCTTGTTTTCCCAAACCAAAGGTTTCACCTCTTTTGAAGAAAACGGTTTGTTTGGTTTCAAAGATAAAAAAGGGAAAGTGATCATCAAACCTCAATACGAACAAGCCATGGAATTTACAAAATCGAGTGTCGCCTTTGTTGTTTCGAAAAACAAATGGATTTGTATCGACTCGAAGAACAAACCTTTATTAGAAAGTTTTATCTATGACAATGGACCTGACTACATTGTTGAAACGCTCGCACGGTATGTCGAAAATGGAAAGATGGGTTTTCATAATGAACGTTGCCAAAAGGTCATCGAGGCAAAGTTTGATTTTGTTTACCCTTTTGAAAATGGATATGCGATTGTTTGTAACGGATGTGAGTCAAAAAAAGAAGAAGAACATAGCCGGATCGTGGGTGGGAAGTACGGAATCATAAACAAAAAAGGCAAAATTGTCATTCCTATTGAGTATGAAGCGATCTTAAACATTGATGCGAAAAGACGTTCTGCGGAAATGAAGCAGGATGGGAAAATTTTGAATGTGAAATTGAAGTAAATAAATTAGGGAATCATTTCGCATAATCTAATTTATGCGAATATTTTCTTATTTTAAATGCGGTGTTAGCACTGGCAAAAAGAAGGAATAATCCTTTTTGCCGACTTGGATCAAACCGAATGTTTCATCCAGAGTTTCCAAATAGATTTTTCCGAAGAACCAACCTTTTTTTGTAGTACATATTTGAATCAAATTGAATTCGATTGGGATATGCGTTGGTTCACCTAACGTTGGATTCCGAAACAAATGGAATTTTTTATTTGTTAGAACGAGTAACCATTTCCCCCCGCTATATCTTTTCTTTTTGGTTTCCAAAATACTTATGGTATAACCTTTGATGACTTCCGTATCTTCTAAGTATTGGTAGAGGATTTTGAATTCAGGCACATAGAGATATAAAATATCTATGTTGATATGGGGAAGGTGGGCAATGAGGGAAACAATTTGTGATTTGACTGTGTTTTCGCTTAGCATGGATCAATCCTTAGTAGTTGTTTTCCATCACTCATTTGAATCTAAGATTTTTGTTGGTTTTAAAAAATCTTACTCATTCAAACACACAGATAAAGGAAATGGTTTATTAACCAAACCAGTATCTGTGTGCTGTTAGTTGGTTATACTGCGTTAACTACTAAATCTCCACCGGCTTTTACTTCACCAGCTTCGTTTTTTGCTTCTACGAGTACGGTAACTGTTTTTTTACCATCTTTTTCAAATTTCTTTTTGATGGTTCCCACAATCGTGAGTTTTTCACCTAGTTTCGTCATGGCTTTGAAAGTCACACCAAAATAGGCGATGTCTTTTTGTTCAGCCCAAGAAGTACAGAGCCTACCCACTTGTGCCATTACATACATACCATGTGAAATGGTTCCATCGAGTCCTGCTTTTCTTGCGAAATCAGGATCGTTGTGGATTGGGTTAAAATCTCCAGATGCTCCCGCATAACGAACTAAATTTGCATGTTCGATGACTGGGATATCGAGTGGAGGGAGAGTTTGACCAACTTCTACTTTATCAAATTGAATTTTTGCCATAGTTTGCCTCCTTGGAATTAATCCTTACGAATGAAAATCGCCATCTCTGCTGAAAGGATTGGATCATCTTTTTCATCATAGATTGTTGTTTTGAAAGTTACAATTTCTGCTCTTCCCACTTTTACGTCGGAGATTTCAGATTGTGCGTACACTTTGCCTGGATAAAGGATTTTGTGGTACGTATATTCTTCTTTCAAGTGAAGGATTTTGGAAAGGTCGATACCGAGTTCTGCCATATCGTTCCAAATCTTTGGGTAACCCCAAAACATGATGACTGTAGGGAAAGTTGGTGGAGCAGGAACATCAGAGTATCCTGCTTTTTTTGCTTCTTCTACGTCAAAATAGATTGGGTTTTTTTCGTTGATGGCGAGGCAAAATTCTTTAATTTTTCCTCGTTCCACAGTGAAATCAAAACGATCTAGTTTTTTTCCAACTATATCTTTTGTTATTGCCATTGGCATTTTCTCCTTAGTGTTTGTCGATCCAAGCAACTAACTCTTTTAAGACGATCGCTCTGTCTTTAGGAAGTTCGTTCATGGTTTCATGGTATAAATCATCAAAAAGTCTTTTGGTTTTGTCTTTGGATGCAACTCGTTCGAATGCATCGTCTGTCCCTTGTGGAAGTGCGATTTGGTCTTCCTTTCCATGGAACATGTAAATCGGAACCTTGATTTTTTCTGCAGATTCCAATGCGAGTGTGTAACAATTGAGAAGGTAATCTCCTAAATACGCACACACATTTCCGTGAACCAGTGGATCTTTGACATAAGCATCAACAACTGATTTGTCACGAGATATGAGATTCACATTGAGACCCGTTGGGATGGTAAGAGTGGGAAGTGCTTTTGCTAAAAATCCACCTGCAGCTTTTTTAATGTCCATCACAAGGTCAGTTTTAACTTTGATCGGAAGGGCACTACAGATGTAAGCATCCAAGTCATTTTGGTAATTGTCAGTTGCAGTATAAAGGAAAGTGATGGCAGCACCCATTGAGTGACCAAGTAAGGTGACTTTACTCACACCTTCGTTTTGTTTGGCGATGTCGATCAGTTGTTTTAAGTCGGCAAAAAAATCAGAAAAATGGGTGATGACCCCTCGGCGACCATCGGACTTACCATGACCGCGGCAGTCGATGAGGTAAATGGCATAATTGCGCTCCGCCATTGCTTCTAACAAAAAATTGTAACGTCCGCCGTGTTCCCCAATTCCATGGTGGACAACGAGCACTCGTTTGACCCCAGACTTAGGTCGGTAGATCTGGTAATAAATTTTACCACCATCTTTGTTTAGAAAGGTAGACTCCTCGCGGGAGTAGGCTTGTTCCCAATTACTCATAGATGTCAAGGATGGACGATCGAAACCTAAAAAGAAACAACTTTTCCTATTCTTAGGAAACCTGTTTTGCAAACTGGTTCCAAATGCGAAAGATCCTAACCTTCGCCCCCTTCCTTTGTTTTTGTCTCATTCACTGTTTGAACAATTCAGAGTCTCGTTTCCCAGTCGATTTGGTTTTGGAATTAAAAAATGCAGAGCCCAAATTCAAAATTGGAACGGACAATCTAACATACCATTGGAAAAAAAATCCAGGAAGGCAAAGTGGTCTTCCTCTATCTCGTAAATGGGAAAACACACAAATCACCTTTAATACTAACAAAGATATTTTTTTAAACCACTCTCTGGATGCGATTTATTTCCCACCAGGTCAAGAATACAAATTTAAACTTCCAAAGGGACGGTACCGATTTTCTTCGCTAATAGGTCTGTTAGGCGAAAAAGAATTCCAATCTATTGTTTCTGGAAAACTAAAGTTTTATTCCCAGTCTCAAATCCTTATGGAATGGGATTTGTCTGGAAGTCTCAAAGAACAATGGACCAAAAAAGAAACTTCTGTGTCACTTGATGGGGATTTACGACTCGTTTGGGAAAGTCGGGACAGTCATCTTTTTATCGGTGAACCTTTGTTATATCCAAATGGTTTTGGAGAGTCAAAGAAAATTTCCGAAAAACCCAAATCCGTCATTCTTATCGTCATTGATTCGGCAAGAAAAGATTTTTTAGGTGCCTATGGATATCGCCATTCGGTCACTCCTGTACTTGACGAGATAGCAAGCGAATCTGTTTTTTTTGAGAATCCTTTTGCAAATGGGAATTGGACAAAACCTTCCATGATGTCTTTTTTCCATTCTGAATATTCATCTAACCTTGGTTTGGGGAACTCTTGGTTTTCGACCAAACCCTACCAAAGAAAAGTGTATTATGGGAAAAAAAGAGATAATTTAGCCAAAACCTTTCGAGAAGCCGGGTATTATTCCAAAACAATTATGAATAATGTTTTCTTTTTGGATTACACAACGGTTGGTTTGGATTTGGGATTTCATAATTCTTTCCAAGTAGGGATGGACATAGTTGATACAGAAGTGCTCACGAACCATGCGATTGCGTTTGTGGAAGATAAAAAAGACATCCCATATTTTTTGCATTTTAATTTAAACACTCCACATGCATCCTATTCACCTCCGCCAGAAGATATGAAAGCAGTCAGAAGTAAAGTTCCTGATTCGGAGTTTTATCGATACGAATCTCCCGTACAACGTTACTTAGGTGAGATGCATTATACCGATAGAGAAATTGGTCGTTTGGTCACAAAACTAAAAGAACTCGGAACTTATGATGAAACAATGATCATCGTAACGGGTGATCATGGCGAACTTTTCAGTCCCGAACACGATTATAGTTACCACTTCATCATGCAAACACGGTTTGGTCATGGGGAAACTCATTATGATGAGGAAATCAACGTACCTTATTTTATTAAATTACCTAAGTCCATCGCAGTTAACATTGGAAACAGCACTCAAATCCGAATTCCAGGCCAGTCTTCTTTGTTATCTTTGGCACCGACCATCCTTGGGTTTTTGGATTTAAAACCAGAAAATTCAACTTACCAAGGTGTAGATTATGCAACCTGCATTTTAGAATCCAATCCTTGTCCAACAGAGAAGTTTATATATACCGAAGGTAGAATGTCGGAATCCGTGCGCACTGAAATCTACAAGTACATCCGCCGTTATCCAGGATTTACGACCGTTAGGCGAACTGCAGCAGGGGAACCTCATACCATGGCTGAAGAATTGTATGACTTACAAAAAGATCCCAAAGAATTACGAAACTTAAGTTTTGAAAAAGAAGGGGAAACTCTTTTGCAACAAGCAAGAGCCGACTTCCGACGAGAAAATTTTCTGAAACGAAATGCGGTTCGGATTTATATCCCACCTTGTGAGGAAACAATTTGTCGTGATTATTTGTCTTTGAGTGTGCAAGGTTCGATTTATGATTGGGTCGCACCAGAAACGGTGCAAATACTATCAGGTTCAGCAAAATCGATCTCCATAACAAAGGAGACCCGAGACCCAAGAGATCCAAAAGAATCGCAAGAACAAATGCGTAAGGAAAAAAATGGTTCGAATGCATCAATGGCAACCACTGATGCCAAAAAAACAAAACTTCAAAAGCCTGAAGAAATCATTCTGAAAACAGTGAACCCCGAACTCGGTGCCTTCTTTCAATTCACGCGGAATGGAAAAACGATCCCTGTTCGTTTTGGAAGGTATGGATTGGAATACCAAAGGTCCATGAATCATATCGAAGACTTAATTGTTTCGGAACGACAACCAGATGGCCTTTTCCAATCACCTCTTCCATGGGTGTACAACGATGGTGCTTTTAGTGGATCGGGTGAATCGGAAGTTCAAAAAGAGATGGGGAAGGAAGTGAAAAAAATATTAGAAACATGGGGATACATTCACGAATAATTGCTCGTAGGGAATATGGCATTTTCCTTAGTCTAATTACACAGTTCTATGAAAGATACCTTTATTGCTCCTCGTTTTGAATTTCCTGTAGCCTTGGGATTGGATTTGGGTTTTCCCATCCTCACAAAACTTTTGTTTAACTTAGATGGAGTGGTGATTTCCAAAGAAGATGAACTTCGTTTGAAAGAAACAAAAGACAAACGAGTTGTTTATCTTTTTAACCAACCTACAGAAATGGAATCCATCGTTGCTTATCAAGTTGCCAATTCCATCGGAACACGATTTCATTATATGGCTTCTCGTAGTATTTTTAATTGGGGTTTTGGAATTGTAGGTGAGCTCATCAAACGTGTAGGCGCTTTTTCTGTTTTACATGGAAGTTCCAATCGGAAAATGATTCGAACCACCAAACGGATATTATCCGAAAGAGAAGGAAAGATGGTGATGTATCCTGAAGGGATCATGTCGGGAGAAAATGATAACTTGGTTTCCTTTTTGCCAAGTACGGCCCAACTCATTTATTGGGGTTTGGAAGAAGCGAAAAAAAAAGACCCGCATGCAGAATTATTTTTACAGCCAACATTTGTTAAATATAAAATTTCGGGAACACGTGATTCCATCTTAAAAGATATTGAAACATCTTTATCTCGCATCGAACGTAAGTTAAAGTTATACCCAGGCGGAAGGACAGTACTTAGAAGATTTTTAACCGTTGGTCGAGTGATGTTAGAAGAAACGGAATTTGAACTTGGAATTCCCAAATCAGAAATCAATGGAAAGGATTTTGATTACCGTCTTGGAAGGGCAAGGCATACGGCTCTCAACCTAGCAGGTCAAATTTTACAAATCAAGTTCCAAGATTCAGACAACGCTATCCAAAAGATTCGGATTTTATTCCATACTTTGGATCGAATTGAGGCAGGGATTCCTTTGGAATCTACCCCCAAACACCTAACGGATCAAAATATACGGCGAGCCAAACAATTGGTGGAAACGGCTTATGCGTTTCTTGTCACCCAACCAAAAAATTTAATCCAATGGCCTTCTGCAGAACGCCTCATGGAATGGATTTGTAGTTTTGAAAGGCATATCTATGGAAAGTCAGAGATGAGAGCCAAAAAAGCGCATGTTTACGTATCTAATTGTTTTTCTCTCGCCCCATATTTTCAAAAGTATAAGGAAAATAAAAAAGAAAGTTATCATATATTACTCAGTGATATTCGAAAAGAAATGGAATCACTGCTAGAACGTGGTAAGAAGGAAAGTGAACCTTTGGTTCCCCCGTACTCAGTAGGACTTGATTTACAAATCGGTTAATCCAATACGAGTGTGATCTCTACCCGTCTGTTTTTGTGACGATTTTCTTCGGTGTCGTTTGGTGCGACAGGTAAATCATCAGCATATCCACGAAAAGAAATGTGTTTTTCGTCCATTTTATAATTATCAACTAATGAATGTAAAACGGACTTAGCACGTTCTTCCGAAAGTTTTTGGTTGTATTCTTTTTTTCCAATATTGTCGGTGTGACCTGAGACTCGAATTTCTCGGTCGGGGTATTTTTTTAAGATCTCTGCAATTTTGGCAACAGCAGATTCTGCATCAGGTTTTAGTTTGCTATCGTTAAAATCAAACAAAATCGAATCTAACGAAAATACAATTCCATCTTCAGACGCGCGAACCTTGACTGGCAATTGGTCGGCGATTTTTTCTTTGTCCTCTCCCTCTAATTTGGGAATGGCATTTGGATCTGAACTTTCGTATCCTGGACGATTCCCAGATGTGATCCGAAGTCCATTTGGCAATCCATCTTTTGAATAACCAACAATCAAATCATTTAGAATATCTTCGCGAATGGATTCTTTGTCCTTGGCATTTACTTGGTTTCGTAAAAAATACACACCCTTAATATGGAAGTTTGCTTCTTGGACGGTTCCGTTTGGATAAATAAACGTATAAGAAAGTTTTACTTCTTTAAACTCAGGGACACCTCGTTCTGCATTAAAAAAAACAGTGCCCGTTGCAAAACCAAAGATCTTATAAGGTACGTTAGGTGCCATTTTTTCGCTCTCAGGTTTGTTATAAAAAATGGGATAGGTATAAGTTATTTTTTCGCAACTTCCAGAATAGTTACCTTCTTTCCATGGAAAAATCCCTTGGAAGGTGTATTCAGGTGTGACTTTTACTCGTATGCGTTCTATTGAAAAATCAAAAGACTCTTCTGCAGGTAATTTCCATACATCGGAAACCGAAACTGGACTTTCGGGAAAAGAGGGAAAACTACGAAGATTTGGCATTGTATATTCGTTAGGTACTTCGTAACGACCATTCCGAAAGAGTGTGAAATCAGATAAAAATTCTTTGTCCTTCCAAAACGGTCCCGATGTTTTTCCATACCGCATATAAGTATCAAACCAAGCATTCACCAAACAAGAATCTTGCGAACATTGTTTGGCTTTCATTACGACTCGGTTTTTATCTTCGCGTTCTACGGTTTTTGTTCCTACTCGAAAGAATACATCATGATATTCATTGAGTTCCAATACCTGGTTGTTTGTCCATTTCCATTGGAACTGGGTTTTCTCAAGTGGAACGGAAACCAAATCCATTAAAGGTAGAATTATTACAAAACTTATGAGGAGGGAATGGGTTTTGGTCATCACTTTGAAAAGATCGGGGTTTTTTTCGAAAAACTGAGAGGGGAATTGGAAAAAACAACGGGTTTTTTGAGATTGACGGAGGATTGAATTTGGGCTTTACCTGATTTACGATGAAAAACCTTTCTTTGCTTTTTTACATTTTGATTACAATTAATTTTGTCGCCTGTAAGGACAAACAAACCTTAAAAGTTGCTGGATCAGAAACTATGAACAGCATGATGCGTTTTTTAGGAACAGAATATGAAAAGGTAAATTCAGGGATTCGTATAACAGTAGAAGGTGGTGGTTCGGAAGCGGGTATTGACCGTTTGCGAAAGGGAGAAATTGATATGGCAGTTTCTTCACGCGACTTAAACCAAGCAGAGTTCGATGACTTACGGAAAACAGGAAATTTAGAAAAAGTTCGTCTTGCTTACGATGGAGTGGCTCTAGTTGTGAATCCTAAGAATCCGGTTTCCAAATTACACTTGGTCCAAACATCTGAAATCTTTTCTGGAAAAATTAAAAATTGGAAAGAGGTAGGGGGACAAGACGCACCCATTTCCATCGTAATTCGCAATGACAAATCCGGTACCCAAGACTATTTTCAAAATCATATATTGAAACGCAGAGACTTAGGCGAAAAAGAATTTAATACCTTTAAATCCAATGTGTTTTCTCCTAATGCTAAAATTGTAAAAGACAATGCGGAAATGGCAAAGTTTATCCAAGAAAATCCAAATAGCATTGGTTATATGGGTATGGGATCTGCACTCGTGGATCATAAGGATAAAACAAAAGCCCTCGAATATGCAAAAACAAACAAAGATCCTTTTGTGACTCCTTCCATTCGTAATGTTTATGATCGAAAGTACAAACTAGCACGCGAATTATTTATCATCTACAAAACAGACCAAGGGGATAAAATAGATGCCTTTGTGACTTACCTCACAAGCGAACAAGGGCAGGTGGCAGTGTTACAATCTGGTTATTTAAGGTCTTCTTTGCCAGAAGTGGAAGTGTCGGCGGAGCCAGTGAAGTAGGAAGGGAAGAGAAGACTTCTCCTCTATCCTGTCTCAATCCAATGAGACAGGAATTCTCTGCTCAAGTTCCAAGTGAAAATTAGAATAGGGTTGAATGAGTAAGTTCGCCAATCCATCTTCTTTCCCATAACAACGTCTCCTTTCTTTCGATTCCAAATCATTTTCCTGTTGATTTCCGAGTTTTCGTTTGGAAAAGAAATACCAGCAAATCCTTGTTAATGTAAATTTCCCTCTAGTATTCAAACATCATAAAACACTCAAACCGTTAAAAACGGTGCAAAGCCGTTTTCAGAACGTTTTTAACGGAATTTTTGAAAAATTTTGTTACGGTCATTGAAATTTGCTGTAATCCCGACTACTCAAAGACAAATTCAGATTCAAACTTTTACTTAGGCTAAAAATAATGCGAATCCATAAACAATTCCTTTCTCTTACATTCCTGCTACTCTTTACCAGTCATTGTTTTTTGTTTTTGCCGAATGGCGAAACCAAAACTGATTTTAGTATCTTTGGATTTCTATTGGGACTTGTCGGAGGATCTATTTCCTCCTCTTCGCAAGACCTAAGTCCAGGAACGGAAATCGATCTTTCTGGAGAAGGGAAAATGGATGGAACCTTAGTGGACTCGGATGGAGATGGAATCTCCGACGGAATCAATCTCACAGGGGGAAATACACCCAATTTAATTTTAATCGATACCAATGGAGATGGTCTTCCAGATGCTGTGGATTCCAACGGGGATGGACTTCCTGATTATTACATCAGTCCAAATCCTCCTGGATTTCTCACAACTGCCCCTGGTGGAACTGGAAATCCTGTTGTCCTGATTGTAGATGCCAATGGAAATCCTTTGGGGTTTGATACGGATGGTGATGGAACAGTAAACGATACATTGATCGTCAACATTTTAAGTGATACCACTCCTCCCACCATCACCAGTTCGTTGTTAACGGGAACTTTTTCTTCTACACAAACAACGACACTTTCTTGTACAGACAATCGAGCTCCTGGAGCGATTGTTTATACTTTGGATGTTTCCAATCCGAGTTTCTCGCCTAAAAATGGAACTATCATCACAAAATCTTCAAAAGCCATTGCCTTGTCCACGGAAGGAACTCACACATTACAGGCAATTTGCCGTGACCTAGCAGGAAATATTTCTGCGCCAATTAACTTAAATTATACGATTGATACTAAATTCCCTGCACTTTCGATTGTGAGTCAAACAACCGATTCAGTGAGTGCAAATGGAGGAGCCATCAATTCTTCTACGACCATTTGGAAGTCCGATCGTTCCGGTTCGTTTGTGGTTCGCGAGGGCAGTTCTTGTGAATCTGGTGTGACCATCTCCAATGGCAATGTTACTGCAAACCAAGACCAATCGTTACTTCTGAGTCATACTCATTTCACGGGTGAAGGGAATAAGTCCTTTCGCATTTGTGTAACTGGTACGAATGGACTCACTGGATTTGTTTCAGTGGCTCTTCGCCGAGATGATACGGCACCAGTTGTCTCTGCAAGCCCTGGTGGTGGAAGTTATTCAACTTCTACTTCTGTTTCTTTATCCTGCACAGACACTGGTGGAGCAGGTTGTGATCAAATCGCCTATGCAGTGCAAGTTGGTTCGGCTCCTACGAATCCTTCGTTGCAAGGAACAACGGGAGTAGTGACAAGCGGTGTCTTATATACATCAGCAATTTCGATGTCAGATGCATCAGTCACTTATACAAAATTTCTCGCTCGTGATAAAGCGGGAAATGTTTCTGCTGTGAGTTCTCAAAATTATACTGTCGATACGCAAGTAGCTACCATCACGGTAAATTCCTATACTGCAGCGATCAATGGAACGTCGAATCTATCCATCAATTGGCAAAGCAATCAATCCGGAACTTACCAAATCCGAGTAGGTGGTTCCAATTGTTCCAATGGGACGGCTTTAACTCAAACCGGGAATAATGCCAATGTCCTTGGCAATGTGACCGCTTCCTCCGCAACAACATCTACCATTGCAAACTCTCATTTGACCGAAGGTAGTAATACAATTCGAATTTGTGTCGCAAACCTTGTTGGTAATTTTGGATCTAGTTCCATCACAACAAGAAAAGATACAACAGCTCCTGTGATTACCATGGCATCGCCCACAGGAACGGGACCATTTGCTTCTGGAGTCCAATTAGAACTGAGTTGTTCCGATGCTGGTGGGAGTGGTTGCGACAAAATCATCTATACGACAAACGGATCGGAACCAAGTTTTGACGCCAATGGAGCGGTGATGGATGGAATTGTATATTCATCACCAGTAGCACTTGCCAATGGGAGTAACCAAATCAAATATTTAGCTCGTGACTTAGCTGGAAATTTAAGTACAACAGGAAATCAAAGTTTCCAAGTTGGTCCACCGAATCCACCTACCTTTGTAGAAGCACAAGCAAGCGGCACTAGTGCCTTAGTGCAGTGGTGGCCAGTAACTGGTGCTACGTCTTACACAGTGTACTATAGCACAAGTCCCGGTGTCACAAGTGCATCAACTAGTTTTGGTCCAGTAACGGATCCAAGTGCAACCATAACTGGTTTAACTAGTAATACTTTGCATTACTTTCGAGTGGCGGTCAATAATCACTTGGGTACAAGTGCTCTTTCCTTGTTGGAAGCGGCGGCATTAACAACCGGTACGCCTCCTGGCACAAATAATACAGGGATCCACGTGGATATTTCAGCGGGACAGAATGGTAATTCTGCAGGGAGTGGTTCGATTTCTGGTGCTATACCATCTGCCAATTTGGATTTCATCAATAACAAGCTTTTAGTTGTCACAGTGAATGATGCGAACAACGGAAAGCCAAGTTTATTTCGTTGTGATTTAGACGGTGCTAATTGTACACATTCTGATTTGTCTGCTGGGCAAGGAACCAATTCAGGTCGTAATCCCAATGCAAAAATCGATTTCAAAAATCAAAAATTACTAGTGGTTGCAAGGAATGGTGCAAACGAAAACAAACCAAGTTTATACCGATGTGATTTTAATGGTAGCAATTGTACTCATACTGATATTTCGGCAGGTCAAGGTGCGAATTCCGCCGGTGATTCCTCTTCCCACAAATATGGTCCGAAACTGGTCATAGATGATTTGAATCAAAAGATTTTAGTTGTCACAATCAATGATGCTAATAGCGGAAAACTTAGTTTATTTCGTTGTGATTTAGATGGTAGCAATTGCACTCATACCGATATTTCAACAGGTCAAGGTGCGAATTCTGCATTTTATCCTAGTTTCAAACTAGATACAAAGAATCAGAAACTGTTAGTTGTTACTCATAACAATACAAAGTTAAGTTTATTTCGATGTAACTTAGATGGAACAAATTGTACACATACTGACATCTCAGTTGGACAAATTTCTTTACTCTTTCCAAGCCTCAATATTGACACGGTTCGTCAAAAAATCGTGGTCGCAGTCCATAATGGTACTATTGGTGGGGGAACTAATGGAGGTGGTAAAACAGGGATTGTCCAATGTGATTTAAATGGTGCAAACTGTAGTTATATTGATGTTTCTCATAATTTTGCTATTTTTCCAAGTCACAGATATATGAGTTCATCTCTTGATTTGATAAATCAAAAGATTTTAATTGTATACCAAGATCATAATATCCGACACAAACCAAGACTAACCCGATGTGATTTTGATGGATCAAATTGCACTCATACAGATATTTCTGTCGGACAAGGTGACTATTCTGGTACGTTTCCAGAGACTTTAATCAATGCGGCGAATGGTAAGTTATTTGTAGTCGCCCAAAATGGTGCAAACGGTCGCAGACCTTCACTATTTATCTGGTAATATCGACCCCTGAAATCCAAATTCCCAAAGTCTCACCTGAATCAGGTGAGACGAGAGCGTCAGCGCACCCCGAAGTGAGCCCACTTGTCGAATAATTAAATTGACTCCCAATAACCATTCCAAGTTGCCTATCAAATAAAAAATGAATATACTAATATTTTGGATTTAGTTTGTTATGTGTTAACTTATGAAGAATTTTCTGAAGATAAATTTGAAAAAACGATTCATTTCAATTTTACTAATTTTATTATTTGTGAACGGAAACTGTAACCTTATGAATGGAACCGTTGAATACAGTTACAAAAATCCAATCTATAATCCTACTCCTTCCAGAAATATATCGGTTACACTCATCAAATCGGAAGACCATCCTGATGCTTTTAAAGATGGCCTATTTATAGAGGGAATTAAAAAAACAAGATTTGGTTCCAATGGAGGTTTTATCTTTTTAAAACCACGTGGCCCTGAAATTATCAAAGAAGTTTTTATCACTGAATTAAAAAATGTTGGATTTACTATAATCAGCGAATCTGATCCAAATACCCCTGAAATTGAAATCCAAGTGAATCAATTTTTTATGGAACCAGAAGTTGGTATTTTCTTTGTTGATGTTATTTCTGTGATTGATATCAATATATTTGTACATTTTAAAAATAAAACCTATAAACGTCGATTTCAATCCTTCGGAGAGGTGATGAATGTCGAATGTTATGACATTCTCTATTATATTGCACTTGATCGAAGTTTGAAAAATTTAGCAAAAAAAACATTACCAGAAGTGATTGACTTAATCCAAAATGAACGAAAGGAGTTTTAGATTATCTATGAAATTAATCTTAATGATTATTCCAACATTGTTTTTGAGCCATTGTTTATACCACCTAACATTCATCAATAAAGTAGATAAAACGGAAAACAAATGGACAGTGGAAGAGAAAAAGAAAACAAATAAAAAGTAGATTCAGTAATGAAATTTAAAACTGTATTATTTTTTCTTCTTATTGGCAGTAATCTTTTTGCGGAACGATTGTATTACTATGTCAACGCAAAGTCTGTTAGGTTAAGGGAAACACCTTCATTAGATTCAAAAGTTTTAACGATACTTAAAGAAAATGAAACAGTAGATTCTCTTGGTGAAAAATCGCAATCTAAAGTAACTGTCCAAATTGGAAAAAAGGACATAAATGATTATTTTTATTTTGTAAAAACATCAGATGATATGAATGGATGGGTGTTTGGGCAATACCTTACAGATTCAATAACCTTTGAAAAAGACATCGTTTTTTGTAGCAGAGCTATCCCAACGGAAACGGTACTGGGTTTGGATAAAAAATCTTTCTTTGATAAAAAGGAACTCAGATATACAGAAGAGTTCCAAATCAAAGGTACTAAATTTTTAATCACAAATGGGGGATGTGATTATTTTACTCATGTCATACGAATTGAAGAACAATCAAAATTGCAATTATCAGATCATAATGAATTATTAAAATTGATTCGTGAAAGATTGGAACTTCTTTCTAAGTATTACCAAAATGATTTTGATTTAAAATTAGTAATCAGTCACTTGCAGAAAAAAAAGATTCAATTTGACTCTCAATATGAGTTTTTATCTGGAAAAAAAATTAACGGAGATGTTGAAGATAACCAAGGGCCAAGTTTTCAACTTAAAAAACCAATTTTTAAGAATCAGAAAATATCCTTCCAAATCATTCTCGCTTCAGGTTTGTTATAGATAATGAAATACACATCCTAATGTGAAATTTACCTTTCACTTTTTTTGAATATTTGTTTCCACCTAGAAAGATTTTTAATTTTTTTTCGACTTAATTGGAAAACTGGAACAGGAGTTCCAACTCCCTTTAAGGTTGCTTTTTGTTTTCGATAAAAGTAACCATGTTGTTTCACCAACTCTTCTGGACCTGTTGCATTCCAAACTGTTTCACTCAGCCAGACTTCTCCTGATTTGGCAAGGCCTTGTACACGAGCGGCTATGTTCACTGATTGGCCAAAATAATCCAAACGCTCATCATTTACAACGGCTAGGGCAGAACCTTCGTTAAGTCCTACTTTTAGTCCAATTTCATAACCTTCTTTTTTCCAATCCAGGTTCATGGAATCAATACGTTTCATCATTTCTAATGCAGCAAGTAAACCTTCAGTTGGAGTAGAGAATGTAGCCATAATGGCATCACCCATAGTTTTGACGATGGCACCTTTGAACTTTCGCACAATCTCTGTTAGGATACTAAAATGTTCTTGAACCAATTTATAAGCAAAGATATCACCTGCCGTATCATACATTTCAGTAGAACCTTTAAGATCAGTAAACATGATCGTAAGTGATTTCACATTTAAATTCAAATCTGGAGAAAGTTTTTGAATTCGAAATAAATCACGAAAGGATTGGTTGTTTAATAACATTTTTGCAGTTAGAAAGGAATGGCGTATTGTAGGAAAAGTATTCGCAATTCGTTCGATTTCTTTTGGATTAGGTGTTAAAACATTCAAACCAACTTTAAAACGTGTTCGATTATGAATTGTAAAACGATGGTGTCCTGCTGGAATCGTGACCATATTTGGTTTCATTCCACTTTCCATTAAATCCACTAAATATGATTGGTTGGAATGTGGTAAACTGGGATCAACAGAAAATAAACACATAGAATTTCGATCAATGCTTACAAATTGAACGAGATGACCTTGTAGGTCTCCAAATTTTGTATCATACTCAAATTCGTAAGAATCATCGGGTTGTATTTTCGCATAATCTTTGATAGTTGATTGTATCCAGGCTCGTAGTTCATTGGATTTTTCAAAATTTTCGGAGAAAAAATAACGAAAATAATTGGTTATATCTATAAATGGATCAATTTCGTTTTTTTGAAGCGAAGGGTGGATTTGAAATGCAACTTCCACTTGGTCATCAAGTAATGTTGGTACGATAATATTACACGATACACAATGAAATTCTTTGCCTTCAATTTCATCTAGTTTGTGATGGCTGTGGACGATGCCACCACACATAGGGCAAATTAAGTTATAAGCAAAATCAAATAATCCAACTTTTGCGGCATGGACAAAAAAATCTACAGAGTCATTATCATCGATTTGGTGATCAGTGGCAAATTTTAGTGGATTAACACGGAGTAATTTCCAATCGTCTGATGCATTCACATAATCCTCAGCCACTTTCAATATTTCAGGTTTTAAAACTTTGAAAGTTTTGAGTGTGTCGAATTTTTGTTTTACAATGGATGAATTCAATCTGTTCCTTCTAATTTTGCAACGTAAGGTAAATTTCGAAACTTTCCTTTGAAATCCAAACCATAACCAACTAAAAAATCATCTTCGATGATAAAACCAGGATAATCTACTTTGATATGTGGATTTGCTTTTGATTGTTTCCAAAATAATGCGGCTACTTTAAGGTCCTTTGGATTCTGTTTTTGGACTTCAGTGAGTAAGTATTCCAAAGTTTTACCCGTATCAACAATGTCTTCGACTAACAAAACAGATTTGTTTTGGACTGATTTTTTTAATTCTTTGGTAATTTTTAAATCTCCAGAAGAAGTTCTATCACCATAAGAGGAAGCTGCCATAAAATCCACTTCGTGGGGGATAGCAATACTCCGGCACAGATCAGCTGTGAAAATGAATCCTCCATTGAGAATCCCTATGACAACCAAATCTTTACTTAAAAAATCGCGAGAGATTTCACGAGCTAATTCTTCTACACGGTGATGGATACGTTCTTCTGAATAGAGTGGTTTCATTCTTTTCCTATTTGCCCAGGGATCCAGAATACTACTAATTGGCAACTTCCCCAACTAAGATTTTTCCAAGATTCATCAGAAAATCGGAGTCCGAGAAATGATGCAGTTGGGAATTTTTGGAATAGGGATTGGTCTTTATCACCGAGTAAGAGTGCCGAAGCAAAGGATTCAAGTCCTGGATTGTGTCCCACAAGGCAAACCGAACGAGTGTCTGATGAAAGACCATGCAAAACAAACAAAAGATCTTCTTTGTCTGCATCATACAAATTTTCTCTGATTTCAGGTTTTGGAAATCGAAGGATTTCTTTTCGAAGAGAGCTATAAGTTTTCAAAGTTCGTTCAGCAGGTGAAACCAAACATTGGTCAAATTCGAAACGACTTTCTTTTAAGTAATCACGTAACGCTTTGGACTGTTCTTTCCCTCGTCGGGATAAAGATCTTTCCAAATCGGTTTCATACGGCTCATCCCATTCGGACTTCGCATGCCGCAGTAAATAGATATGTTTCATACGTATACATTAGTCGAAACAAACCCTTAGGAAATAACGAAATCGCTATTTTTGTATTTCTTTTTCGTATTTAGAAATGAGTTCGTTATTATTTTTGCAGGAAAATTTTGTCCTCATTTGGTTTAAGTGGTACTCTACAGTTTTCCTTGATTTTTGGATTCGGTCAGCTACTTCGTTCTGCGAGAGCCCTTGGACAAGTAAGTTCAGGATTTCCATTTGGAATGGTGAAAAAGGAAGTTGTACTTTACTCACTCCATCAGAGACAAAAGATCCCCCTTTCATTACAAGTTGGATGACTTCTGGAAGTTTAGAAATCGGATCTGATTTGAGCATGTATCCATCGGCTTTCGATTTTAATGCATCTTCAACATACACCCGGCTACCATGGAGAGAGAAGATAATCACCTTTGTTGGTTGGTGTTTTTCTTTGATTTCTCGCAAAACATCGATGCCATTTCGGTCTGGTAGATCAATATCAAGGACCAACAAATCGACAGGGTTTGATTCGATGAAATGAAACAAATCAGCGGCTGTTCGAAATTCTCCGGCAAGAGAAAAGAAAGGATTGGATTTCAGGATAGATATGATTCCTTCAGTGACAACGGAATGGTCTTCTAAGATGGCAATTTTAACGGATTCCACAACCTTATGATTTTCAATGTCTCCTTCTCATCTATCCAAAAATCTTTTTCTAGTGTAGTAAAATTTTGTCGTTATCCCTTAATTTTAGTCCTTTGCCTCCTATTCTCGCAGTCTTGCCAGTTTGGTGTTTCCCCAACCTTACTGGCGAAAGATGGTGTTTTGGATGTTCGAAACTTTGAGTTTTCAGAAAACACAGTCAATTTAATCGGGAAGTGGGAATTTTATTGGAACGAATTCGTCGACCCAAATGCAAGTGCTCCCACAAATCGATCCTTTATGCAGGTAGGAGTTCCATGGTTTTCACAACCCAATGAAGATGGGGAAGATTACCCAAGTTTCGGTTATGCTACATACAAATTAACCATCCTTGTCCCTGAAAATGTAAAAAACAAAGAACCTTATGCGATCCTTGTCCCAGTCCTCCATAGTGCGTACAAACTTTACGCAAATGGTAGTTTGATTTCTGAAAACGGAAAGATAGGAAAAAATATAGATTCACACAAACCTTCTTTTCATACCAAAATTGTACCCTTGTTAAACGTTAATGAAAAGGTGGATTTGGTTTTCCATATTTCAAATTATTCACATAAGTTTTCAGGCATTCATGGAATCATTCGATTTGGAAAATTGCAAAATATAATTCAAGTATGGAATGATTATCATTCTGCCTCTTGTATTATTATGATCTTTATGGGCCTACTTTCCATCTATCATGCATTAGTTTATGTGATCAATCGATCCGAAAAAAATGCACTTAGGATGTCTTTTGTGTATTTAGGGATTTTGATTTTAAGTGCAACTTTAACAGAAACTAGAATTTTATTTAATTTTCTCTCAGATGATTATTGTATTCCTCTATTTCGTTTTTCGAGGTTAGGTTTTGTTTCTGTTTTGTATTTTGGAGGCAGTGTTTTATTAAATTTAGCTCAAATGCGAATATTTAAAAAGATGTTAGTGTTGTTAAAGGTATACGCATTAACTTTTTTGATGGTATCACTATTAACACCTGTCAGACACCTTGCTCTCATTAGTTATTATTTCGAATTTTTTTCAGCGATTTTTGTAATTTTAGGATTATTTTCCGTATCCCTTGCTCTTTATTTCCAACGAAAAGAAAGTAAATTGTATTTTTTCAGTTTGTTTCTCGCTGTCATTGGTGGAGTCATCGATATCATTTTAATTTCAAATCCGAATTTTGGATTTAGGCCAATGGGTTTGATTTCATTGTATTTTTTCATCATTCCTCAAACTTTAGGAGTCACATTGGGATTGGTTCGTGTGTACAAACGATCTGAATCGATTTCCAAAGAACTTTATAAACGAAAAGAAGCTCTCGAAAAAAAAGTAAAAGCAAGGACTACGGAATTAGAAAAGGCAAACCGTTGGAAGGCAAATTTTGTTTCTTTGATTTCGCATGACTTACGTTCGCCGCTAAATAGTGTAAATCAAATATTGGATGTCATTGATTATAGTTTTAGCGAAACCACTGTTGAGGAAAAAAAGAAATTTTTAGAAATCTGTAAAACTGGTGTGACTCAATCATTAAAAATGTTGGAACAATTACTCGATGTGAGTCGTTTTGATGCCTTTGGTACAAAACTCATCCAAACCAAATTTTCAGTGAATGAATTGTTGAATGAAATCATTGAATCAGTGGAACCATTGGCTACACTCAAAGGGATTCGGATCCAAAAAGACACTCCTATCGAAGCAGAGATCATTGCCGATCGTACTTTGATTGGTGAAGTATTCAAAAATATTCTCACAAACTCTATTAAATATTCCTATTTAAACTCGGAAGTGTGGGTTGCAGTTTCTTACAAAGGAAAATGGCTGAGCGTAGAAATTCGAGACCGTGGCCTTGGCATGAGTGATGAACAAATCCATAAATTAACAGGTGAAGAAAATATCAAAAGTACACCAGGAACGGCAGGAGAGAGAGGAACTGGTCTTGGATTACAACTTTGTATGAATATTTTAGAAGCACATTTTGGTAAACTTAGGATCAAATCTGTGCTAGGTGTAGGTTCAAGTTTTGAGATTTCATTATCTAAAAGTACCAAATCGGTATTACTTGTGGACGATTCGGGTAATTTTAGGTCGGATTTAGCGGAAGTAATGCGAAGGAATCAATGGATTGTAATTGAAGCCGGAAATGGAGAGGAAGCACTTTCGCATTTAACACGGATCACTCCATCTCTCATCATCACGGATTTACAAATGCCTGGAATGAATGGAATTTCACTCATTCACGAGTGGGAAGGTAAGAGAAAACAAAATCAAAAAATACCAATCATTCTCATCAGTTCCGATGCTCCTCTTTCAGGGGGGAATTCTTTCCTAGAAGAGGAGGGATTGGAAACCATTGTAACTGCTTATCTCTCAAAAATGTACAAAGCCGAAGATTTGTGCCAACAAATTGAGATGATGTTAGTTTAACAAACGTTCCATGTGATTTTTGATGTGAAGTGTATGGGCTAAATCATACTCTTCTTTTGTTAACTCTCCATAGGCAAAATGAGGTCGTAGAGAAGATTCTGCAGTTTTAGAAAAAAGATCAATTGCTTGCAAAAGTCTTTTTGCACCAACTTTTATTTCAGTGGCATTACTAATATCTTCTGCACCAGGAATTGGTTCTTCTAAACCGTGGTTCATTTTATTTTTGAATGCAAATACAGAAAATGCAATTTTTCCAACGGAACCTCGGAAGAGAGAAGATTTCATTTCTGGGTAACCATTGATCGAAAATTCGATACTTTGTGCACAGTGGGCAAGCACCTTACCAGGAGACCAGTTTCCTTGTAATTTTAGTTCTATAGATTTTGAAACTAAGTCGGAAACTAATTTTTTATAATCATCTAAATCTTCCGCTTCTAACCAAGGGGAAGGAGTTTCATCGGAAGCATTTTCTTTTCCTTCATTTGATTGTCCAAATAACGGAAGTTGTGTGGCACCGAGTGTGAATGCAGATCGTTTGATAAATTCTTTACGTTTCATATTATTTTCCTCGTAAGGCAATTGGTTTATCGGATTTTGTTCGAAGTTTCATATTCAAGAATTCTACAATTACAGAAAAACACATCGCAAAATAAATGTATCCTTTTGGAATGTGGAGTTCTAATCCCTCTCCCAGTAAGGCCACTCCAATTAAGATTAAAAAACTGAGAGCAAGAATTTTAATGGTAGGATGGCGATCCACAAAGTCAGAAATACTGCCACTGGATAACAACATAAATCCCACTGATAAGATGACTGCAGTAACCATGACTCCAAGTTTGTCTGTCATTCCAACTGCTGTGATCACAGAGTCCAAGGAAAATACAACATCCAAAATCAAAATTTGGAAGATCACTTGAGCAAAGGAAATTTGTTTTTTAGAATCATCACCGACGGAAGTTTCTCCTTCTAGTTTATGATGGATTTCTGTTGTGGATTTTGCGATGAGAAAAAGTCCACCCAATATCAAGATGATATCCCTTCCACTAATTGTGTGTTCTAAGATCGTAAAAAGCGGAGTTGTGAGTTTCATGATGAAGGATAAAGAAAACAAAAGTAAAATTCGAGTTCCCATCGCGAGTACCAGACCAATTTGCCTTGCTTTTTTTTGTTTGGTTTTGGGTAACCTTGAGGAGAGAATTGAGATAAAAATAATGTTATCAATTCCTAAGACAATTTCCAAAGCAGTTAAGGTGAATAGGGCAAGCCAGAGGGATGGATCGGAGAGAAGTTCTATCATAACACGTCCCAAACTGTTCGAAGGAAAACTAGAATCAATTCAATTCTTAGGTTTAGGAATTCCATCATGTCAATTTCTGCGAAAAAAATACCATCCTTCACATTCTTGGACCAAATGGAAATTTTTCCAAGAATCTAGATTTTCTTTCGTTTCTGTCACTCCCCATAAAAAGGATACAAATGGTTTGTCTTTGAGGTCCCCATCCCAACTCGTGTTTGCAATCCAAGGGTAATACACTCCCTCTTTTGTGAAAGGGACTAAGGTATATTTATCCTGACCAAAAACATAGGAGTATTTGATTGGCCAATAAGTCGCAGCTCCTGGATCATTTGGATCAAAAGATGACAAACATTCCATTCGGTGGTTTCGTTTTGTTTCTCCGGCTTTGACCTTAGCAACAAGTTCAGAATGTTTGCCTAAATAAAACCAAAAGCATCCAATCATAAACACAATTGGAATACCAAAGCGAACAAATGGAATCCTTTCGACCAAACGAAAGGAAAAATACAAGATTCCAAATGGTAAAAAATACAGATAACGAATGTTTGGTTCAGTTTGGATGGAATATAAAAAAATTATGGTCAAAAAAGGAGAAAAATAAAATACCAAATCGAGAATAAAATCTTTTCCTTTGTTTCGAAATAAGTAAATAAAACCAAACAAACAACCAATGACCAAATACCATTGTAACCATTCCGAAAGCAAAGGTTGGTCCATCACAAATTGTTTCAAACCGAGCCAAAGTGAATACGGATTGGAAATTAAGGACAAAGAAATTTCCTTCAGTTTGGTAAATAGAAGCAGGTTGTCTGTTCCTATGGTACCAATACCCATGAAACGTAACCCTTTCCCAATGGATTTTGCAAGTAGATAACCCACCAAACCTGCGCTTAGTGGTCCAAGGCTTTTCCAACGTAATTGAACGATAGCGTAAATGATAAGGAAAGGAGCGATGTTTACAAAAAACCAATACTCGGAAATCCAAACCATCGTCATAAGGAAGAGAAACCGAATCCAAACTTTGCCTTTTTTCGGATTCCAAGACTCTAAATCGTTCAATGCCCAAGTAGCAAAGAAAAAAGTCATCGCATGGAACCCTGGCAAATAAAACTGACCAAATGAATTGGGATGAAATCCTGCTAAAATCAAAAATCCAAGTGCTACTAAATATGAATAACGTTTTGGCATTCCTAGTTGTTTTGCTAGGTAAAAGGGCAAAACAAAGGAAAAAAAACCGAATACCAAATGAAACCCATACACAGATGGAATCATGGGAAATAAGATAACTGCTAAAATTATCTCAGGGAAAAGATAGGTGCAAGGTGGTAAGTTCCAACCTCGAATGCCCGTCCATCCACCAGACCAAAAATCTCGTGCAAACAAATAGGGATACAAAACATCACTATCCGTTCCCTCTCCTAAATGGTTCTCATACACAACATCATATAACAGATGAAAGCTGGCAAAGAGCACCAATAGGAGGAGGACTGGTTTTAGGATTCGCATCAGTAACTAGGGCATTTTCGTTCAAAGGTCTTAAATCGTTCTGGAAACTCAAGTTCCACAACGATGCGTTGGTCTGGTACAAACGGATGTGGGAAATCCAATTTTTTAGCAAAAAGAAGAAGTCCATACTGAGTGTAATCTTTTGCGGATCTTGAGTACAAACTGTCCCCAACAACTGGACATCCTATTTTTGACAAATGAACACGGATTTGGTGGGTGCGACCAGTTTCCAGACCCAGTTTCATCAAACTAAACTTTCTGCCTGTTTGGGTTTGGACAATTTTTTCAGTTTTATAATGGGTTATGGCCATTCGGCCGTCTTCCCTTACACACATCTTCACTCGTTCTACGGGGTGGCGTCCAATGGGAAGGTTGATGGTTCCTTCTGCTTCTACAGGTGCTTGTAAAATCCATGCATAATAGGTTTTATCCACAAGACGATCTTGGAAGAGTTTGGACAAGGCCGCATGCGCTCTGTCAGTTTTTGCAATGATGAGGACACCTTCTGTAGGTTTGTCCAAACGATGGACAATACCTGGACGGCGTTCACCACCTGTTCCAGAAAGGTTCTTAAACTGATGGAGGAGTCCATTGACAAGAGAAGGGGAATCATCACCGGGTCCACTGTGGCAAGCAATCCCAGCTTTTTTATGGATGACCATAAATTCTTCTTCGTCATACAAAACAGGGATATCCATCGCGATGGGTTCCAAACGAGAAGGAGGCCTTGCGATGACATCCACCACAAACTCTTCTCCTGAACTCACCTTATATCCGTTTTTATGGACAACTTGGTCTTTTGTTTTGTTGGTTACAAAGCCTGAATCGATCCATTTTTGAACGGTAGAACGGCTAAGATCGTCTCCAGCGTTGTCTTTTAGGAAAACGTCTAAGCGACTTTGGTCATAATCTTCGGAAACAGTTACAAATATTTGCATTTTCGGTTGTTATCTAATGAAAAGAACTAAACTATGGAAACATTAAGGTAGGTCAACTGATGAAAAAAGGATTTTTTTTAAGCCTCATCCTCCTCGTAGGTCTTTCTATTTCATTCACGAATTGTTCGTCTTCTGAAGAAAAAGAAACTCCAAAAGAAACGTCCACAACTACGGACAACACAACTGCAGTTTCTTCCAGAGATCTCAACGGAGCTCTTTTGGACGAAATCAACGTAGCACTCAAAGACTACCGTTACCCAGATGGCGTTCGTCGCAGAGGATTTAGCTACAAACAAGCAGACATCCAAGCAGAAGACTTCAAAACTTGGGCAAAAGACAATGTTGCTTACATCAAAGACGCTCTTGCAAAACTTCCTGAAAGTTATGCAATCGAAATCACTGGTCACGCAGATGCATCTGGTCCAGAAGAAGCAGAAGGGGCTAAAAAAGGAAACGGTTATTACTCACAAATCCGTTCTGACGCTGTAAAAGATGCACTAGTCAAACAAGGGATCCCTGCAGAAAGAATTGTGACAAAAGCTGCTGGTTCTTCTAAACCAATTTCTGGTTTTGATGAAAAAGACGCGATAAACCGTCGTGTGACTTTCCAAGTTGTTTCTAAATAAGAAATTCTATTTTCTTACCTAGAGACCTTTCTCTAATAAAAGCCCACCATTTGGTGGGTTTTTTTATTTCTAGTGTCACAATTCGAAATTTGTTTTATACTTTTTTTTAAGGGGCGCCTCGCATTGGTTATGCGAATCAAATGAGATCGAATTCCGACCGCGCTATCCGCTCCAATCTTTCCCTTACGGGAAAGGATTTCCGCTTCTATCGCTGGCGCTGGGGGGAATAAAACTTAAATGTCAGATTCAAGATTATTGTGGATCCAAAAAGGTTATGAACTGGTTTCTATCTATGGATTTGAAACATTAAAAATCGAAAAATTATCTCGGATGATTGAAAAACCTAAATCATCATTTTATTACTTATTTGTAGATTTAGAAAACTTTACTAAACATCTAATCGATTTTCATCTAAAGCAATGTATCTTAATTTCGGAAAAAGAATCACTATGTGAAACAATTGATCCTGGATTAGTTAAAATTTTAACGGAACATAAAATAGATCTTTTGTTTAATAAACAATTAAGAATCAACCGTCATAATGTAAATTTTAAGGATATAATCATAAAAACGGATGAAATCGGATTGGATCCTTTTTTAAATATTTGGAAGAGAGATCTGGGATTGATAATGTCTGATTCTCAATGGAGTAATTTATTTTCTCTCGTATTAGAAAATTTTTACCTTCAAATTCATTTTGAAATTCTTACAGAACCATGGCTCAAAGAATATTTTTCTAAATTGAAATCTGTGATCTTGGGTATCGCTGGCAAATAATCACTGTACGGCAACGTACACTGATTCTATCGATATCACAATTTATTCGGTTGAGTTTGCATCTAAAATTTTCGTACTAAGTTTATCAATTTAAACAAAAGGTTTTTTTATGACGCAAAAATTTCACAAATTCTATTTAAAGGTTACAGCCATCGTAATCGCATCGTTTGCTCCCATATTTTTTTTGGGGACTATGCAGGAGACATCTGAACTTGCAAGACTTACATTGGATCTACTGAGCTGGCCAATTGATGGACAAACAACGTATTCTTCACCAGATACAAAATTTTTGTCTGCTTTAACGGGTGGATTTTTATTAGGATGGGGGGTGACTGTTTGGATGCTGGCTGTTCTTGTTTATGATAAGGCGCCAGATGAAGTTAGAAAAGCAGTTTTCTTTGGTTTGCTTTCTTGGTTTGTTTTGGATAGTGCGGGTTCTATAGCTTCCGGGAATTTATCAAATGTATTATTTAATATAGTTGTTTTATTGATTGGAGTAGGTCCTTTGTGGGTTCCAGCTAAAAAATAATCGTAAGTTCCTTTCCTACTATTGAATGGTAGGAATGGATAAATCCTTACAAACATAAATATTTCAATTTACAACTGGAATATTTTTTCTAATACATCGAAAGAAAATTTCTTTCCGAATCTTTGAAATTTTGTCTATCATTCTCTTATGGTGTCATCGATTGAAGATTATATTGAATCCCTATCAGAAGAAAGAAAAATCGTTTTTTTAGAATTGCGTAAACTCATTAAAAAAAATCTGCCCAAAGGATTTGAAGAAACGATTCAATATAACATGATCGGGTATGTAGTGCCGAAAAAACTTTATCCTGCTGGGTATCATGTAACACCAGAATTAGCCCTTCCGTTTATCCACATCGCTTCCCAGAAACATGGACTTGCTCTCTATCATATGGGAATCTATTCGGATCCAAAATTACTCAAATGGTTCCAAACCGAATATCCGAAACACTCTTCATCCAAATTGGATATGGGCAAAAGTTGCATTCGTTTTCGGAAGTTAGATGACATTCCTTGGAAACTCTTAGCTGAATTAGTATCGAAGATTAGCCCGAAAGATTGGATCAACGTATATGAATCAAATCTTCCGAAGAATAATTCGAAGGAAGTGAAACCCAAAAAGAGGGCAACGAAAAAAGTGAAATCGGTCTAATGCTTATGGAAATCGAATACTATACACACTGGGAAAAAGAATCCAGTTTAATCATCACAAGACTTTCAGGTCCGATCACTGAGGCAGATACAAAAGAATGGGAAAAGGGACTGAGGGAAGTGATGCAAACTCTTCCAAAGGGAACCCAATTTAAGATTTTTGTGAACCTACATGGACTCAATCCCAGTTCTGTCGATGCACACAAATCCTATCGCGATGTCATCCCACTCTTACTCAGCCAATATGGATGGAGGATCGGGTATTTGGATTTATTTGAAGAAGCAAACGAATTAAAAATCACGACAACAAACGAGTGTCAGTGTTATGCGGCTGTCCATTGTCACCAAGATGGCTACAAAATTAAGGAATACGAAAGAAGGTTTGGAAAAGAGAACGAACATTTTTATGAAGATCCAAATCTTTGTGAATCATCGATCCGCGAGTACGACCTACCTTCGTTTGCCACACATTGACGAGAGAGTATTCCTTATAAAATTTTGATCGATAGGGAAGAGGTTATTTAATATCATTACCTTTTGTCAGATCCAATTTCAATGGGAAGGCAAAAGGATTTCCAAATGAAACTCAACCTAATGATGTCAAAAGAATTTAAAGTGGCATATCAAAAAGAAATTCAAAACTACAAAGACAGTCTTTCAAAAAAAGACGATTTGGAGGCCTGGAGATTTTTGGAAAGGGCTCATATCATCGGTCAATATTTCCCAGTTCCTCATACAGGGAGTCATTTTCGAATGTTCCTCTTTGGGATCCGAAAAGGTGACCTTCGAGAAATATATGGTCAGTTCATCCGAATGGCATTTGGTTGGATTGGAAGTTTGTTCAATCGTATCCCTGTGGGGAATACGGGAAGTGCATCTGTTCCCATTTTTGCACCGATGCCAATACCGGATGATTTACAACATCTCCTTCAGAATGCGGATACCGAAGCCAAAGGCCTTTCGGGTTTCAAAAAATAGAGATTCGCATAACGATAGTTTTACTTTTCGGCAATGAGTAAAAACAAAGTTGCGTCCTCATTCATAAACACTTTTTTTTCTTCTAAAATGATTTGAGAGGAAACAGATTTGTAACCTACTGATTGTAAAGTTTTTTCCAATTCGTTTAAATGGAACCCATTGTGGATTTTAGGATGTGATACCTTTTCATTTTTGATAAAATCCACGATGAATAACTTTCCCGATGATTTTAAGTGATCCAATAGAAATGTTAGGATTGATTTGGTATCGGGGATATGTAAAAGCACCAACGACAAAAGGATATGGTCAACTAAGAAGGATTTGTTGTCGGCCAATTCCGAAATAGACATCGTTTTAGCATTTTTTTTACCTTGCGATTTGATTTTGAAATTTGCCACATCCAACATAGACATAGAGTCATCAGATAAAAAAACTTGTTTGTAATCGGAAGCCAAAGGCAAACCAAGTAACCCAGTTCCACATCCAAAATCTAATAATGTACTATCTTTCGCATTCAAAAGGGAAGGTTTTAATTTATCTAAAATCCGATTGGCCAGTTGGATACGATCTTCAGTATCATACTGTTTTGCCATTTGATCAAAAACTTTTGCTTCCATAAAATACGAATCTCAGTTGAATCTCAATTTGTCTTCTTGAAAAATTCATTTACGAAACAAGGAATCTCTCGAAATTAGAAGTTATAAATAGAGGTTTCCATGCCAGAATTCTTTTACGCCGACCCGTTTCCACTCACAAAGGACACAACCGAATACAAACTTTTGACAAAAGATTATGTCAGCACCGTTCCTTTTGGGGACAAAGAAATTTTAAAAGTGGATCCAGAAGGTTTAACATTCCTTGCTGAAAAGGCTATGGAAGATGTTTCCTTTTACCTGCGCACGGCTCATTTAGAAAAGGTGCGTAAAATTTTAGATGATCCTGAAGCAACACCTAACGACAGATTTGTGGCAATGGCTCTTCTCAAAAATGCAGTGATTGCTGCTGACAAACAACTTCCATCCTGCCAAGATACTGGTACGGGAATCGTTATGGCAAAAAAAGGGGAATATGTGATCACAGGAGGTGATGATGCAGAGGCACTTTCTCGTGGAATTTTTAATACCTATGCAAATCGAAACCTACGATATTCCCAAGTAGTTCCTCTTACGATGTATGAAGAAGTAAACTCAGGATCCAATTTACCTGCTCAAATTGATATTTATTCCACTCCTGGTGACAAATATAGTTTTCTCTTTTTGGCTAAAGGTGGAGGGTCAGCTAACAAAACTTACCTATTCCAAGAAACAAAAGCATTACTCAATCCAACTTCCCTCGAAAAATTTATTGCAGACAAAGTAGCAAACCTGGGAACAGCGGCATGCCCTCCTTACCACATTGCCGTTGTGATTGGTGGGACTTCTGCCGAAACAAATTTAAAGACCGTAAAACTTGCGTCAGCTGGATATTTGGACCATTTGCCTACCAAAGGTGATAAATTTGGATCAGCATTCCGAGATGTAGAATTAGAAGAAAAAATGCTCGCCGCTGCGCAAAAATCAGGTATTGGGGCTCAGTTTGGTGGAAAGTATTTGGCACATGATTTTAAAGTGATTCGATTGCCACGCCATGGAGCATCTTGCCCTGTGGGACTTGGTGTGAGTTGTAGTGCTGATCGAAACATCAAAGCAAAAATCACTAAGGATGGAATCTTTTTAGAAAAACTCGAATACGACCCAACAAAATTTTTACCAACGATTGATGATGTAGATGCAAATACAGAATCGGTGCATATCAATCTCAACCAACCAATGCCTGAAATTTTAAAAGTCCTCACAAAATATCCTGTCAAAACGCGTGTTATGTTGTCGGGTCGACTCATTGTGGCACGAGACATTGCCCATGCGAAGTTAAAGGAAAAAATGGATAAGGGTGAACCACTCCCTGAGTACTTTAAAAACCATCCAGTGTATTATGCGGGTCCAGCAAAAACGCCAGAAGGGATGCCTTCCGGATCTTTTGGTCCAACTACGGCAGGACGTATGGACAGTTATGTTCCCGTGTTCCAGGAAAAAGGTTTTTCCATGATTACACTGGCAAAAGGCAATCGTTCCAAAGTGGTAACTGATAGCTGCAAAAAGAATGGTGGGTTTTATCTTGGATCCATCGGTGGGCCTGCTGCCTTACTGGCAAAAGAAAACATCAAAAAGGTGGAAGTATTGGATTTTCCTGAACTAGGAATGGAAGCGGTATGGTCCATTGATGTGGAAAACTTTCCTGCCTTTATCGTAGTGGATGACAAAGGGAATGATTTTTTCCAGATGCTGAATTAGATTTTTAGTTTTTAAATCTTGTAGAAGTGACACATGAGAAATTGGTTTGTCACTTCTACAGTTTGACTAAAAATCTTAGCCAAACGCATCCTATTTTTTCCTTAGAAACATTGACTTGTTTTTATCTCTACAAAATCCGACTTTCCAAAAAAATAGAAATACACTAACATCGTTTTGACGTAAGAAAAGATCTGATTCCTTTGTTATGTTAGTTTTTGATTTGGGAAAGAATTGAAATGAAAGTATCCATTCGAATTGTATTATTCCAAAAATTTTTAATTTTATTAGTTTCTCTGTTTCTTTGGAATGGAACGGATCTTTCTAAACACAAAGATCCTTCAGATTGTCCTAAGAATTTTACTTGTTTGACTACATATATATCGCTAGACCCTCTTACAACAAGTCATGGACTCAATTTAGATTTATCATTCATAGAAGGTATTTCTCCAAAACCATTAGATAAAATCACATTACCTCTTGATAAAAACGGAAAATTTATGGAAGTCCTTGTTGCGAAAAATGTTTCCGATTATCGTGCATTTTGGAAAGGAAAAGAAATTTTAATCAGTCAATTTGATTTGGATATCAGTAAACGTCTGCGTACACTTGGTAATAAAATTGTCCAATTACAATCGGAACCAAATCCTAGTGCCTCAATTATTACCATCATTCCAAAAAATATAGTTTTCGATGTGATAGAAAATACGGATCCCTTAACTAAAAATGTAGGGTATGTCAAAGTCAATTATAATGATAAGATTGGTTGGGTAAAACGTACGTCTTTAAGTGACGACGAATATGATATACAATATTATAAAAAGAGCCTTGAGGAACTGGTTCGCCCTTATATATTTAATGTAAAAGACAAGTATACTTCTATAGAATTTAGAATCGTTGGGAAAGGATTTCTAGTCACAGATTGTAAAGTTCACGAGAATGATTGTACGGCATCATCTCGAATGGGTGAAGCAAGTTTCGGAATGCCTGAGGAAGCCGTTTACTTTGATTTGAACGTCAGTGATGAGAAACTATATGTTTGTGAAATGCGAAGGGTCGACTTTGTAGGTGAATTACAAAGGATGATTGATGAAACTATCACAAAAGAGGAATTGGATCCGTTTATCAATTGTCACGTAAGTGAGAGTGGAACAGTAGATGATGAGACTACAGAAGACTCTTTTGAAAATGAATGAGTTTTTTCCTTCGCTTCTTAGGTTTAACTGTTAAAAGTTAGAAGTTACTATTTCATATCGTTTTCGTTCCAAGAATCTATGTGCACGTAACTGAAAGAAATTGAAAGTAGGTGAATCTTTTTTCAAATCATATCAAACATTTCATTAACCATTCAAATGCTTTGTCCCAAATTCTTCTCTCGAATACGTAACGCCAGCATATCCAAGTTCAATGGTTCCCATTTTCCAGATTTTGATTTTGCATAACCATAAGATGGCAACATTAGAAAAAAAGAGCGCCATGGAAACTAGTTGGTTTCCTAAAGGTTTGTCCATTATTTTGAGAGTTGCTTTCACAAGAATGGATTTGTAATTGTTCCGATTTGATTTCGGAATCAAATATTTAAAACATGTTTCATTTATCCAAACTCGACAATTTCCATTAAAATGATGAAAGGGACAATTAATTCGGAAGTTTTTCCAAAATCTGATTTCAATAATGAACCAATTCTAGAATTTCTTTTTCTTCAAAAACGGAAGAAAATAATTGAATCGCAGGTTTAAAAATTACTTCTGAATCGAATGACACTTCTTTTTCTGCACGTTCTGTAAGTTTGATTCGTTTTGCCATTCTATCTGTTTCATCCGATTGCCTTCCTGCAAATCCATCTTTTTCCAGTCCATCGACGATAAGTGTAATGTTAGTTAGGCTAACATTCAATAACCGACTCAATTCACTCATCTTTAGCGGGCCTTCCTACCTTAAGATACATAACAAGTTATGCCTAGCGGACGAAACCCCACTTTACCGAACGATCCGATCAATCCATTTTGTGTATTTGGGGCAAACTCTCAGAATGTATTCAACAGTACTTTTATCAATATATTAGATATGTTTAATATGAAAGTATTTAACATAAAGGTATTTGTTGTTACAGGTGCAACCGATGGAATCGGAAAACCTTTATTGAAACATGTCTCGAGAAAACCGAGATTGGGAAATTACGTATCGTAGCTATTGTCAGATCGAAAATGGAGTCTTTTTTGGCGAGAGAAATGACGGAAAATGTAGAATTAGTAGGGCATTAAGGAGATTTTTCTCTGCTTTCCAATATAAAGGATTAGTTGAAAGTTTAAAATTAGATTCATACAAAATCAATTTGATTTTTCATTCGATGGGCATTCTCAACCCAAAGAAGTTTAAAACGAACGAAGGGATTGAAATCAATTTTGCTACAAGTTACTTATCTCGAATTTACCTCACAAAACTTCTCTTTGAGAATCAAGTATTTGGAGGCGATTCAGTTTTGATAAACATTGCAGCTTCCGCAGAAAAACTACCAAATTATCGTAAGTTTAATTTTTCGAATTAAGAAGAAAATGATGCTCGAATGGGAATCATCGATTCTATAATGATCAGAAAATTTTTGATGGAGATTCATGGATATTATTGAAAAAATCGCAATTATTTATATAATTATGCGGAAGGAAAAATCAAATTTTTATGAGGTTATGCAAATGAGAAACATACTAATTTATACCATTCTTTTTTTTGGTTTTATCAATACAGTTTAAGGTGAAGAAATTTCTTTTCCGAAATGGCAAAGTTGTGCTGCTTGAAAAACAGACAAAACTTTAATTTTAGTAAACAAACAATCTCCAGTTGGATTGAATTGCAAAATTGAATTAAAAATTTAGCAAAGCAGATTAGGGTATAAATTTGTAGGGAAGTTTCCAATTTCTAATTTTAATAGCAATCAGGAAATGAGGGATAAGGAAGTAAGCAAGTTATTAGATGAAGAGGTTCAACCCAATTAATTTTTTATTTCAAATTTGATGTCATTTACTGAGTGGTATCAGAAAAAGTATACTAACTTTGAATTAAAAGGGATACTCAGAAAAGGGAATCGAGATTTTAATTTAACCTTCCTGGTTTCTAAAGAAATGCAAAATGGAACTGAAGTATGGAAAGGAAAGACAAAAACAAAATTTTCCGAATTGGGAATGAAGCTTCCCAAAGTTGCATTCGGAATTGTCACAAATGTGCATGATGCATTAGAACTTCATTTTCAATTTATCGAAACACAAATCCAGGGATTTCCAAAATAGTATATTCTTTACTTTCAATATTTTGGAAGTCTTTATCAATTTAGCGAATGTTAGATTTGTTTAGTATTTTGTTGGTGTAAAATAACCTTCCAAAATTCAATTTGGTATTAGAAATTTTGAGAATTTATGAAAATTGAATTAAAGCCCGTTGGTTTTGTAAAGAATACAAGGACAGTGCCAATTGATGACAATTGGTCTGGTATCATTAGCGAAATCGTTTTGGTCGATGAAATTCCCAATATCGCTTTGCAAGGGATCGATACTTTTTCTCATTTAGAAATTTTATATTATTTCGATAGGGTCATTCCTTCTGAAATTGTTTATGAAAATCATCCGCGAGGAAACCCAAATTATCCTAAAGTAGGCATTTTTGCTCAGAGAAAAAAGGATCGTCCCAATCAATTGGGAATTTGCACTGTTGAGCTCGTTCAGTTAGAAGGAAATAAATTGATCGTAAAAAATTTGGATGCTATTGACGGAACTCCGGTATTGGACATAAAACCTGTTCTACGAGAATTCGAACCCCAGTCTACTATCCGGCAACCTGAATGGGCGACAGACCTCATGAAACAATATTGGTAATTGTTATGTCAGTAAAAAAACATTATGAATCACATTTAGGAAATTTTTATTCATGGATGTTAGGTGATTGGGAAAAGAAATCTGAAGAGTTTAAATCGTTTTTAATCAGTAGAGGTATAGCTCCAAAATTGAATCAAAAGGCTATTGATTTGGGAGCGGGAAATGGAATCCAATCAATCCCAATTGCAGAATTAGGATATCATGTCACAGCCATTGATTTCAATCCACAATTACTGAATGAATTAAATCAAAATATAAAACGGCGATCGTTGCCAATTCAAGTAATCGATGGTGAGATTACGAATTTTGAATTATGGAAAGAAATCAATCCGGAATTAATTCTTTGTTGTGGTGATACAATATCACATTTGGAATCATATGAAGAAATTAAAGAATGGATGAAACAATGTTATTCAAATTTATTACCAGGAGGTAAATTCATTTTATCCTTTCGAGATTATTCCAAAACTCTTCAGGATAAGGAACGATTTATACCGGTAAAATCGGATGAGAGTCGGATTCATACTTGTATCCTAGATTTTTCAGACAAAAACATTTTGGTGACTGATTTATTATACGAAAATTTAAATGGAGATTGGAAAATGAGTGTTAGCTCTTATCGAAAAGTTCGAATTACATTTTCCACGATTCATAATTATTTACAAGAAATTGGATTTCATATTGAAGTATCAGAAGACTTCCAAAGACTGAATTTTATTATAGCAAGAAAGTAATTTGACAGTCGAAAGTAAAACTTGAACTGCCAAATAAATTTCTAAATCAAAATTGAATCCTCTCTTTCTTTTGCATTTCAATCAAAAATTCTGTTCCAAAACTAAGTTTCTTCGCAAGAGTGGAGTTAGGTGCAATGACTCTCCAAAACGGAGTTAATTCTGAAATTTTAAATCCATTTTGAAAATTTTCATATGCAGATTCTGCTACGATCCTCAGGAAAAGCCCTGTTGTAACAGGGCAGGTTGCATCAGCATTGAATTTTTTTGCGAGATCTTTTCTGATTTGTTTTATATCCACAAATTTACCTTTTGGAATTTTTCGAATGTAAGTTTCAAAAATCTTTGGAGTGGCCACTAACATATCAGAATCTTCGTTTATATCTGAAAAACGTTTGTCTATATGTTTCACTTTTGGCTCCGCGATTTTGTTAAATTTTTCATTCCATGGTTGTTCTGACTTTTGTTTCATCGAAAGTTTCTCCAAGTGCTGTCACTAAATCTTTTAAATAAGTATTCATTTGTTTATCGATATCAAAAAATATGTACGATAAGAGCCGATAAAAATATGATTCTACAGAAATTGATTCCTGAAAAATAAGTTTCGTTCCCTCTGCCGTACTTTGAAGTTGACCCGACCAATTTGATTGGACATAATTTGGCTCAACTACTTTTATAACCCAGAGATTTGGGGGTTCTATCCGAACCGTTTGAAAACTCGTATGGATACCATTCACGTTCGTCTCTTGCCAAATTTCATTTTCCACAGAAATGAACTTAATATCATTAATATCTGATCTCCATTCTTTTTGGGTCGGGATATCTCGTATAATGTTCCATACTTCTGTAATTTCTTTCTTTATCACATACTCTTTCGTAACCACACGTTTTTTCGGAATTAACGATAAACAAATGATCGAAAAAATAATAAGAATACCAACCCCTATAAAAATTCCCAATTTCATGAGTTCCTCCTAATTTCAGTTTACCTGAGAATGGAAAAATCAAATTGACGATTCTTGCTATTCTTTCAATCGGAATAGGATTTCGACCTCGGTTTGTGAATGGAATGGTGGAATTTTTCGATAGATTTCCCACGGAGATTCGTTTGCCAAAAGTATTTTTTCATTTTCTAAAAAGTAATCATAGGCTTTTTTATAGCTCGATTCAATAGAAGAAATTGATTCTTTATGAATTAATGAAAGATAACGACCTGATTTAAATTTAATCTTTTCGAGTGGATATCCGAGAGGAGTTGAATACGATATCGGTAAAAGTACGCCGATATCTATCCTCTCTAATTCTGTCTCTTCCAAGTTAGGTGGGTCTAAAGTTCTTACAAAAAATTCGATTTTTTGATTCAAGAATCCGAGACCAATAGTCAAATCCATTAACTTGCGCAATGTTTTGGAAAGACTAGAAGGCTTACCATTATGCCTCAGAATACAAAGATTAAAGTTTGTTAAAGTTTTGATTTGTGTGAATGGGTTCTTAACTTTTTTGACACGATTGTCTTCTTTTTCTAAAAACATTTTTGGTTTGAGGAGATTTGTATTTTTTCTATAATTAGAAGGTGTTATAGAATACTTTTGTTTAAAGTTACGAATGAATGTCTCTGTATTTTGAAATCCTACCTCATAACCAATGTCCGAAATTGATTGATTTGTATATGCGAGCAAACGCAAACTATTTTCCAATCGTATCTGACGTAAAAAATCTATACACCCAATTTTAAAATTGGACTTAAAGAGTCTATGAAAATGAAAAGGGGAAATTGCCGATAATTTAGCAATTTTTTTCAGATCTAATTCTTCAGAGTAATGGTCTTCTATAAAACGGTGAGCGAGTTGGAGCGATTGTATAGATTTTCCCATATAGAACTATCGTTTTAGAATTTATCACGTAGACAAATTCTTCTCAAATATTGAATTCCTGTTAAAAAATAATCTATCGTTTTTAATGTCGATTCAACTTAAAAAAAGGTACATAACGATGATTAAATCTTGAGCAGTTTATTTCTCTCTAAGACAACATCCAAAAAGTAGAGTATTCTCCGCCGACTCTTTGATAATAAGTTGATTTGAAAAAATGTTTCTGAAGAATTGAATCCAAAATTTAGAAATGGAATTCAAAACCAAAAATCGATCGGTCTTGAAAAGAGAAGTTTAAAAATTCATGGTTGTAGATTTTTAACTGCTACCTTGCCCCATTATCACAAAGCACCTTAAAGATCGTATGATCGGGTTCCAAGGATTTTGCAATAGCATTTGCCGCAGCGAGATTGATGCCAACAGAGTCACCCTGAAGAATCCATCATTTTTTAAAAACATAATAAAGTATTTGAATACATTCCTTGTCATCAATTTGGATTGCATCACCAACGGGCATTCCTACCATATTTTTTGTGATTCGACCCTGTCCGATTCCTTCTTGTATAGAGGAACCTTCGATTTGAATCTTTCCCGTTTTTACAAAAGAATAGATTCCAGAGCTTAAAGGATCGACAGTAATACTTTTAGTTCTGGTTTTTTTTCAATAACAAAAACGGTAAACCGCAATTGGATCTTTGATTCCTTTTAAGTGAACCATTTCTGGATGAAGGTCAGAGTCCGAAACAATTTCTTTTACTCCAGGATATTCGTAAATTTCTTTTGTAAAACAAATTTCTTCACCACCAGCAACTCCTTGCACTCTCGCGGCAATGTTGATAATTTGTCCAAAATAATCCAATCGCTCGTTTAAAGTAACTGCAATAGATGGACCTGAATGAATTCCAATTTTCAATATAATTTCTCTCTCCATCTGACGAGCATTAAACAACTCAATTGCATATAGCATTTCTTTTGCGGCTTTGAAAGCATTTAATGGATTTAAAAATGATGCCATGATCGCATCCCCAATTGTTTTGATTAATATACCATCGTGTTTTGAAATGACTTTGTTAATTTCATCAAAGTGTTGTTGAACAAGTGCAAAAGCATTTAAATCACCAATTCTTTCATATAAACTTGTTGATCCTTTCAAATCTGTAAACAGAATCGTGATATCTTTTATTGATAAACCTGTGGCACCTATTAAATCATCACCTCTGAAAAGTTCTCTAAAAGTTTTGTTATTGAGCAAAATTCGTGCAGTTAAATAAGGATCAAAATCTAAATTGAATTCAGAAATCATAAAATCTTTGTCCAATTGATAAATCGATAATGGCAACCGTAAATCAGATTCATTCACAATTTCAATTTGGTGGATTCCTGCAAAAATTTCGGCGTTGTTAACATTCCAATTTCCATTTTTAAACTCAATTTTGAGAACTGAAGACGTTCCTTCCTGTTTTGGTTTTACTTCTATTAGAAAATCTGAATGGTGAGTAAAATCATTGCCTTCTAAAAAACCAACATCCACTTTTATTTCTTTTGTGGCTCTCGAATTAGGTTCTAAAAAACCTAAGAATTTTTCACGAATTTTGAAAAAAGTACGGAAAGACTCGCTGGTCCCAGGCACCTTTCCTTCTCTTGAAAAATGAAATTTGTATTGGTATTCCTCGATTGAAAGCGAATTAGGATTATGAAATGAGATGGTGCGGATTTCGGGATGAATCGTAAAACCGATTTGTATAGAATTGTCTAAATTGGTTTCGTAATCTCTACGACAAAATTCGCAATGATATTTATTATGAACATGGAATATTTTTTGAAATTGATTTACAGGGTCACCACATCGCGGGCAAATTAATATCCATTCCATTACCAAGATGCCACTTTTGGTTCCATATAAAAATAAATCTAAAACTTCCTCAAAATTAAATCCATACATGCCGGCAAAGTTATATGGATTGATCCGAAACAGAGAGTAATCTTCTGCCTCTGCAATAAATTTCTCAAATTGATTTAGAAGATTCGGCGACCAAACCCGAGTATTTTCAAAAGTAGCAATTTTTTGGGAAAATGAAGAGTGATTCCACATAGGATATTTTAGACGATCAAATTTTCTAAACTATCGGTGAAATTTCTTTGTTTCAGCGATTCAAACCTCAACTCTCCTCAAATCATTTTTTTCGGATCAACCCAAAGGTCATACTCTTCCGCTGATAAAAAACCAAGTTTTACACCCGCTTCTTTCAAACTTAAGTTCTCAGTATATGCTAGTTTGGCGATCTTTGCTGCCTTGTCATAACCAATATGAGGGTTAAGCGCAGTCACAAGCATCAGTGAGTTTTCCAAGTTGGTTTTGATTTTCTCCAGATTTGGTTTAATTCCTACTACACAATGTTTGGCGAAAGAATGACAACTATCGGAAAGTAGTCGAATCGAATTTAATACATTAAAGATGATCAGAGGTTTGAATACATTGAGTTCAAAATTTCCCGATGCTCCGCCGATCGTGACCGCCACATCATTTCCCATTACTTGAGCACAGACCATAGTGAGTGCTTCCGACTGTGTAGGATTGACCTTTCCTGGCATAATGGAAGATCCAGGTTCATTTTCAGGAATGGTAATTTCACCGATACCTGAACGAGGCCCAGAAGACAACCAGCGTACATCATTGGCAATTTTCATGAGAGATGCAGCGATTGTTTTTAATACTCCACTGATTTCTACTAACGAATCATTGGCGGCGAGAGCTTCAAATTTATTCGGTGCCGTGACAAATGGAATCCCTGTTTCTTTTGCGATAACATTTGCAACTTTTACTGAAAAGTTCGGATGTGTATTTAGTCCAGTTCCCACCGCAGTCCCACCTAACGCAAGTCTGTAAAGGGAAGGTAAGGCAGAACCAAGTCGATCGAGGCTGTAGGAAATCTGTTTGGCATAACCCGAAAACTCCTGGCCTAAGGTGATGGGAGTTGCATCTTGTAAATGAGTCCTTCCAATTTTGATGATGTCTTGGAATTGGTTCGACTTTTCTTTAAGGGTTGACTCGAGGAGTTTGAGATTTGGGATAAGGTTATTGTAAATAGATTCTGCTGCGGCGATATGCATAACAGTTGGAAATACATCATTGGAACTTTGCCCTTTGTTAACATCATCATTGGGATGGATGGGCGATTTGGAACCAAGTGGACTTCCAAACATTTCATTGGCCCGGTTGGCAATCACTTCATTCACATTCATATTCGTTTGCGTACCCGATCCTGTTTGCCAGATCGAAAGTGGAAAATGATCATCTAACAAACCTTCAATGACTTCTGTCGCCGCTTTTACAATGAGATTTTTTTTAGATTCCTCGAGTAAACCAAGTTCTGCATTGGTAATGGCTGATGTTTTTTTGACAATTCCCAAAGCACGTATCATTTCTCTTGGAAATTTGTCGTGACCGATAGAAAAGTATTGTAAGGAACGTTGGGTTTGCGCTCCCCAATACCGAGAAGACTCAACTTCGATATCTCCCATTGAATCGCTTTCCAAACGAGTTTTTTTAGTTTCCATGTTTTGTATCCTATGTTTGGACTCTCTTTCCGTTCATTTTGATGGATTGAATGGTAGGAAAAGTGGAATGTTGGAAGGATACTTCTCAGTGAATCATCACTGAGAAGTTTTGGTTGAAAAATTAACTTGGTTGGTAAAAAGCTAAATAAGCAGCAAAAAGCCCCATAATTGGAAAAACAAACCAAAGGATTTTTGCAAACTTCGCATTCTTATATGCGAGTGTGAGTAATCCACCAAACGCTAGCCAGATGACGATCTTCAAAATGATCCAAACGGGAAGAGCAGAATGGGAAATATCCCGAAACTTCATCAGTCCAAAACCCGCAACGAGTAATAATAACAATCCAACTCCATGGAAGATGGCAACAAAGGCTTTGAATTTGTTATCTGATTTTTTCCCTCCGTTGATGGAATAAAGGGCCACACCACCCAAAGAAAAAAATAAAAGATACATTCCGAATATATGGATTAGTTTATACGCTTCGTATGACACAAATGACTCCTTGTAACTCTCACAATTCTTTCAAACCTTCGTTTTCATTGCGAGATTTTTCTCTGTTTTTTCAAAAGAAAAAGAACTAGGAATTCCCAGAGGCACCATGAATGTTTGGAAGTTATGGAGACAGATCCAAACTCTAATCCACCCAAGATTCCAAAACAAAAAACGTTACTTCTTTTACGAGGCATTCCTGGTTCTGGGAAATCCACACTCGCCAAACATATCGCAGAAACAAATGGAGCTTCCATTTTTTCTATCGATTCCTATTTTGAAAATGAAAAGGGTGAATACCATTTTGATTATACCAAAAATCATTTGGCGTATAAAGAATGTGAAATGAAAACTAAGGAAGCATTGGAAAAAGGTATTCCTTTTGTCATAGTCGATCATACGTTCACTTTAGAATGGGAAATAAAACCTTACGAAGATTTGGCGAAAACTTTCGATTATTTGTTTTCTGTAGTCACAGTGGAAAATCGTCATGGAGGAATAAACATCCATCAGATTCCAGAAGATCAAATTGAGAAAATGAAGGCGAAGTTTAAAGTGATTTTGTAAACAATTTGGGTAGGGTTGGTAATAAATGTTTTGCCAAAAAAACAAAAAGGGCAAAAAAAAACCGCCACTTAACTCACGCTAAGCGACGGTCTTTCTAACAAACTTGGATTATCTCCAGTTGTTTGTTTTAGGTTTTGCGATGTTTACTTTCATCTCACGGTTAAGGATGTTTTTTCCGTTAAGATCTTTGATCGCGTTATCAGCTTCTTTTCCATCTTTCATTTCGATGAATCCGAATCCTTTAGAACGACCAGAATACTGATCAGTGATGATTTTTGCAGAAGTAACTGCACCGTGTGCTGAAAAAAGCTCATTGAGTTTTCCTTCAGTCATATCGTAAGAGAGGTTGCCAACGTAAATGTTTACTGACATAGTTTTTGTCCTGTTTGTTAAAGTTGACTCGGGAATTCTAGATTTACAATCGTCGGGACCCTATTAGGGATTTTTGGTAAGAACTCCAGAAAAATGCAGGGAAAAACTTGGGAAAGCTACCAGCGTGCAAGCTTGAAAGGACTACTTCGGCGGTGAAAATCAACAATACTCTGAATCTTCTGTCAGTGTAATTACCCTTTCTAAAAAAAGCAATCTGAAAGAAGACCCAGAGGGAAAATAACGAAAGATTTCGCTTTTAGTGGTGGTGGTGTCCACCTGGTCCATGTACGTGGCCATGTTGTTTTTCTTCTTCAGTGGCTTCGCGAATGGATTTAATTGTTACATCAAAATGAAGGGTTTCACCAGCTAACGGGTGATTGCCGTTCAAAATTACATCTGCATCTCTTACTTCTTGGAGATATAGAATCATTCTACCTTCTGGTGTGTCGGTTTGGAATTCCATACCTACTTCAAGGTCTGCTTCTGCAGGGAGTTCTGTTTTGGGAACTTGGAAAATGAGAGCTTCGTTATATGTCCCATAACCATCTTCAGGTGGTACTGTGACATTTTTTGAATCTCCGTTTACAAGGCCTTCTAGTTCTTTTTCCAATCCAGGGATGATATTTTGCCAGCCGTGGAGGTATAATAGCGGTTCGTCTGATTGGTCCAGAGTTTCTCCCTGGGCGTTCTTTAGGTGATAGGAAAATCCTACAACCATTCCTTTGCTGATGGTTTTTGACATATTCATTACACTCTGCATACCGAAAAAAATACTGCAACCGAATAAAAGGTTGGTACCAAATAGTAATCAAAGAAATTGAACCCTGGAAATATCAATATCTATGAATTGGCCATTACTCATTCAAGTTTTAGGCGGACTCGGAATTTTCATCTATGGGATGAAATTACTCAGTGAGTCCTTACAACGTGTGGCAGGAGATAGGCTTCGTTCCTTTCTCTCGTCTATGACACGAAATCGTGTGTCTGCTGTATTCAGCGGATTATTCATTACCTCCACCATCCAGTCAAGTTCAGCCACTACTGTTCTTGTTGTCGGTTTTGTGAATGCTGGGCTCATCTCACTTGCACAAGCCATCGGTGTCATCATGGGTGCCAACATTGGTACAACGATTACAGCTTGGATTGTTTCTCTTTTAGGATTCAAATTTAACATTGCTTCGTTTGCATTGCCTGCCATTGCTGCTGGGGTCATCCTTCATTTCTCAAGAAAAGAAAGTCGATCAGGATGGGGAAGTTTCCTCATCGGATTTGGATTTTTGTTTTTGGGTTTGGACTATTTAAAAACTTCCGTTCCAGATAGTGCCAAAGACCCTGAAAGTTTTGTATTCCTACAACAATTCACAAACATGGGGTTTAATTCCATTCTGCTGTTTGTTTTGATTGGTGCTTTATTAACAATTGTGATCCAATCTTCTTCTGCTTCGACAACGATCACCATCACTCTCGCATTTTCTGGTTACATTCCCATTGATGCCGCGTATGGTATGATCCTCGGAGAAAACATTGGAACTACAATCACTGCAAATTTAGCAGCAATTCCTGGAAACCGGAACGCTAAAAAAGCGGCCCTTGCTCATACTTTATTCAATGTGTTTGGTGTAGTTTGGGCACTTCTATTCTTCAAATTCTTCACAGGTATTGTTGATGATTTGATTCCTGGAGATCCACTTACAGACAAAGAATCCACTCGTTTCCATATCTCACTTTTCCACACTATGTTCAACATCACCAATACATTGCTTCTCATTTGGTTTGTGAATACAATTTCCAAAGTGGTGAGCACAATTGTAGACGGTCTTGCATCCAAAACAGGGAAAGACAAAGATTCGATCCGATTATTACAAGCTGGCACTGTCAAAACAACAGAACTTGCCATGGTCGAGCTCGTTGAGTTCACAAAAAAAATTATCCGAGATACGTATGATTTCCTCCGTTTGACCGAACAAATTTTGCTCCAACCTTATGATGCCGCAAGGGTTGGACAAGTTCTCAAAAAAGAAGAAGAACTCGACCAAGTTCGAACAGAAGTTTTGACATACTTAAACCAAGTCCAAGAATCAGGGATCACTGGAAACTACGCAAAAGACGTGTTAGGGATTATGGAAAGAGTAAAAGCTGTGGAAGAGATGGGTGATAATTTTGCATCGATTGCAAGAAAAATCCGTAAGTCACACAGACAAAAAATTTCTTTTGATAAAAACTTTTCCAATTCCATCAAAGACCAAATGGATTTACTCAAACACCATTACGACATCCTACTTGTGAACTTGGAACAAAGTGAAACATTTGATATCCTTGGTAACCCACAAGTGCGTAACCAAAGTCGTGAGTATCGTTTCCAAATGATTCGTTCGATCAAAAAGAATGAGTCGAAAGTAAAGAAGAAAAAGTATCAGAAAAAAGACAACCTGTTACCAGCACTCCTTTACCGTGATATTTCCAGAAACTTAGATAATATTTCAAGGTTACTCAATGCAGCCATTTATGCGGACGTTTAGTCCGTGTATTTGCAAAATAGTATTAAGTAATTTCAAATAGAATAAATGTGATATCGTCGTCTGCGGGACCTTCTTTGTTTCGCAGGCGTATGTGTTCATCGATCCCACCATACAAAGATTCAACGGTTTCTGCTTTCCTTTGCAGTAACCAATCAAGAAGTGCTTCCTCGCCTGAATCACCGTTTTCCCAAAGGTCCCAAATTCCATCTGTGAATAATAAGATTTTATCTCCCTTTTGCACAGAATGAACCTCTTCTGAATACAAACCCTCTTTAGAGAATCCGATGAGTTTACCTTTTGGTCGGATTACGTCTATGGATTTGGAAGTCTCATTGAACTTGTATAAGGCGGGATGTCCTGCATTTGCTACCTTTAAAACTTTTTGTTCTAAATCGATAAAAATGGCACTGGCAGTTAAAAATTGATTTTTGTAATTTCCGGCAAGGGCTTGGTTGATGCTCTCTAAAACTTTTCCTGGTTTGTTTGCAAAAGCCAAAGTTTGCATATATGCGATTTTTAACATCGCAGCTTCGATCGCAGCAGGTACTCCATGTCCTGTGACATCAGCAATGAGCCCACAAATTTGTTGTTTGCCGTAGACTGTCAGATCATAAAAATCTCCACCCACAAGAGAAGCTGGAAAATAACCAGTCCTTATGGAAAGGCCAGGAAATTTTGGCAAAATTTGAGGTAAAGTGGATTCCTGTAATTTCTGTGCGAGTTTTAATTCTTTTCCATAGGCAATTAACTTTTGTTTGTTGATTTCTGCTTTGAGTTGGATTCTCTCTTTTTCTTTTTGCACTACAGAGATTCTGTCCCCAAGACCAAACGCCATCAGTAAAACTTCCATCGCCATAGCAGCTTGGAAGGCATTTTCCGTGAATACATTCACCGGGAAAAATCCCATATACTTTAATACTGTCGTGAGGCCTCCCACAATTAACATAAAGTAGCCGAAGAAATAAAATCTGGCTGGTGGAAACTTTTTAACAAAAGATACGTAATATGAAACGATAAGGGCATAAAAAGCTAAAGAGGATGATAACAAATCGCCAAACTGGTTCAGTTCTCGGTAAGGTAAAAGTGGTAAAAGGAGCAAACATACCATGGGAACGAGAGACAATCCCATAAAACCGAGGTAAAAACGAGGAGCATTTTCCTTTAAATTCATAAAGGTGATGCTCATTGGAAAACAAGAGAGTAAAAATAAAAAATACAAAAAATTATGAGCGTTATAAACTAACTCTGGTTGGTTTGGAAAAAACAAAACAGGCAATAATCCCTGCATAGAAAGTTGGAAGAGGATGGCAGCAAGGATCAGGTAATTTACATAAAAAATATAGGCTTTGTCTTTTACCATAAAATAGACAAATAAATTGTAAAGGCTCATCACACAGACAATTCCAAAGAACATTCCTTGTAACAGTGTATCGATGGATTTATATGTATCAAAATTTTTTTCTTCGGCAATCATCAGTGGGACAGAAACAGAACTGTCAGTTTTGATACCGACAAAATAGGTTACAGTTTCACTTGGTAATAATTCAGTAGCAAAACTAAAACCACGATAATCTCTGTCTCGATTTCCAAATGGGTATCTTCTTCCCTGTGTGTTAGTGTTAACTTCGCCTGACTCTCGTAAGGCGTAAAATTGAACTTCATCTAAGAGTGGGTATTTGATAAAAGTGATGGTTCGTTTGTTATGATTTTCATCATTATGCAATATAAAACAAAACCAATATTGATTTGGTGTATTCCCAAAATTGGGAACCACTCCATTTGCTAGTGTAACGGGTTTTGTTTTGAATAGATTTAAAATCCCTTTCAGTTCAGAGATGGGATCTTCGGTTGTAGTAAAGGCTAAATGAAAGGATAAGTCAGAAGGTTTTCCATGGTTAGTGGAGATGGGAAAAGTATTTACATTGGGGCAGTGGTTCTCTTCCGCTCCCAGTATGGTATGAAAGAGACATAACAGAATGATGGCAAGGGTCTGTTTCATACAGGAAGGTCACTAGTATAAGACGTGAACCTTCCTTTGTAAATCTGTTTGTAAGGAAAAAAAAGGATTTATGCTGTTGCTACGGAGATTCCCGCTAAGTTGCGAAGTGCGTCGTATGCTTTATCTTTTTGTTCCACTTTGGTTTTGTTCACTGCTTTGCGAATGATCACATCCCATTGTTTTTCTGGGTGTTCCATTTTCATGTTTTCTAGCAGTTCGAGAATGTTTTCATCATCGGATGCATTAAAAATTTCATCTGAATCATAACGAAACATTCCAAAAAGAGCATCAATGTAGTCACCTACACTCATCGCTTCCTTTTCTCCGGGTTGGATCTTTTTCTTTTCTGCCTTTCGCAGCTCTCTTTCTCTGCGTTCCAGTTCTGTGCGTTTCATCTTGAGGGCCTCTAGCTTGGATGCATTTGGTTCCAAGACCATCTTTTCAAAGGGCAAGACGGGGAACACTCAATTTGTCCAAAAATTGTCTCGATTTTTGAACAAAGGGCAAAAGATTAGGGTAGATGGTCTCCTTTCGGTGGATTGCAGGGCTTTTGACCTTAGTACTAACTACCCAATTTTTCTTTTTGGGAAGTGGGTTACTTGGATATTGCCTAGAATCAAATTCCAAAATTTGTAAATGCAACCATGGTTCCAAAAAGGAAAAACATTCCAATTCCGAAGATCAATTGTTTCTCGAAAAACAAAGTGGAAAGATTTCTGCTTCTGATGAAACAAACCACTCTCATTCAAAAGAAATAGCTTTAAAACCAAGTTGCCATGATGCAAAAGATGGAGAAGCACACCTTTGTTCTTGCAAAAAAAAGAAAAAAGAAGCGATGTCCCTTCGGATGCACCACCAAACTATGGATAGACCAAATTTCACTTTTGGATTATCGCTCCCAATTTTGTTTTCTTATACGATTTATGAGTCTCCTTCCACTCTCGAGGATGGAAAAATACTTACCTTACTCCGACCACCGCGTAATTCCTAAGGAATCATTTTCCAAAATTTAATTCCTGCAGCCGGAATTTTGGCTGCGATAAAAATTAAAATAGCATATTAGAATATTAGGTATTTATGAAATTATTACATGTAATTAAACTTTTTTTTCTCTCGATCTTTCTTTTCGGGTTAGTATCTTGTGACACGGTTTCGGAACCAAATGACAACCAAACTTTGGCACTTTTAGCACTAGCTATCCCACAAACTGTGAATTTGAATTTTGAGGCTCTGGTTGGAGGGCAATCCGTTACTTTTAACGACACCAATAAAACTGTAGATGGTAAAACCGTTAAATTTAAAGATTTTCGCTACTACATTTCCGAAATAAAATTGATACGTGCGGATGGTTCAACAGCTGATGTAACATTGAATAACGAAAATAACTGGCAAAATAGTGGTGTAGCACTTTTAGACTTTGAGACTTTTAAAACAAGTGATACTCGGAGCAAAGTAACAGGATCTGTATTGTCGGGAAATTATAGCGGAATTCAGTTTACGGTAGGTGTACCGGATTCACTCAATCATTTAGACCGAACTACTGCAAGTGCACCATTGAATATCGGTTCGATGACTTGGGCTTGGTCAAGTGGATACAAACATGCAAACATTGAGTTTAGTATCAATAACGATGCAGGATACACACAATTTCATATGGGATCAACAACTTGCAATGCTGCACCAAATTATGGATGTACGAAAAAATTCAGAGCTAGTATTCAGATATCAGGTCAAATTAATCCATCCAACCAAACAATAGGCTTTGACGTAGATAAACTTTTACAAGGGTATTCAACAACTGGTGCCCAATCTTGTATGCCAGGCACAGCAGCACCTTGTGATACTTTAGTCCAGGCATTCGGTTTGAATATCAGCACCGGAGCAGTCGATAGTTCAATTTCTCAAAGAGTATTTAGTTTAAAGTAAATAATTATGATTCACTTGGTTACCGTTTCCCTTAGGTAACCAAGTGAGTTTAGGAATCAAAAAATGATTTTTACCAAATTTAGAATTTCGCTTTTATCTGCCTTATTCATTGGCTGTAATGTTTTGCCTTTTCAAAAAGAAGAAACCAATAACGATTTGTTGCTCGCAGCGATTGGTATATTAGCAACTGCATCTGATTGGGTTTGGGACTTACCACCAGGATTCCCAGTGCCGAATGTACCAGCTGAAAATCCGATGACAAAAGCAAAAGTAGAGTTGGGAAGGCATTTATTTAATGAAAAAATACTTTCAGAAAATGAAACCATGTCTTGTGGAAGTTGCCATATCCAATCCTTGGCATTTTCGGATGGAAAGGATTTTCCATTGGGTATTACTTCTGAAGTCCATCCTAGAAATTCTCAACACCTCTCCAATGTGGCTTATCTTCCTCGACTAACATGGAACAATCCTAAGATGACAAATTTGGAAATCCAAGCGAGAGTTCCTATGTTTGGAGAAAATCCAATTGAACTTGGTTTGTCATCGAATGTTTTTTTGGATAAATTAAAATCCAAATCCATATACAAAACTCTCTTTACCAATGCTTATGGAAATGCTGATGCTGCAGTAAGCGAACAAAATGTACGGTTTGCATTAGCAAGTTTCCAAAGATCGTTGATTTCAGGGAATTCTAGATATGACCAATATACCTTTCGGAATAATAAATCTGCTTTAAATGCATCAGAAATCCGTGGAATGAATTTATTTAATGGAGAAGTAGCAGAATGTTTCCATTGCCATGGTGGTTTTAATTTCACGGATACATCTTTTCATGGCGGTGCTCAAGAAGAGTTTTTTTATCACAGCAATGGAATCCACGATGATGCGTATTATGCAGCTCGGCCTAGCAATAAACGAGGGTTATTTGATTTAACTGGAAATGCATCAGATACGGGGAAATTTCGTGCTCCGTCTCTTCGTAATATTGGTGTCACTTATCCATATATGCATGATGGAAGTTTTATGTGTGATGATGCAAACAATCCCGATAAACCTGCTGGTGCTGGCAAAACTAAAACGGATTGTGCAAGGGATGCCTTAACAAAGGTGGTAGACCACTACCGCAGTGGTGGACAAAACCATACGGTCAAAGATTCCGCTTTGATTCGCGCTTTTTCCATCGCGGATTCCGAACGGAATGATATGGTAAACTTCCTACTAGCTTTAACGGATGAAGAGTTTTTGACGAACCCCAAGTTTGCGAGTCCATTTTGAAAGTTTGTAAACTAAAGTATTGTTTGGCCCATTTTATTTGTTTGGGCCTTGTCTCCCATTGTACGTTTGGTTCTGTTGGGAATAGCGAAGAGGAAAAACTCGTCATCCTCCAGAACCTGATATTTTTCAATAACAACCAAACCATTCCCGTTGGTACAAATCTGCGAAGTTATGACAACCAAGCAGATGATAACCTCAATCAGTTTAGCCTGACAAGCCCTTCACCAACATCTTTCAATATTTCAATTCAAAGTAGTACTTACATCCATTGGGAAACGGGAACCTACCGGATCAACCCACCAAACCAAGTGTTGGGAATTTCCACCACAAGTTCGGAACGGAGTCATGCCGAAGCCAAAACACACACACCTTTTACAGTGCCACTGGATTTGCCAGCAGATGATTTGTATGGGAAATCATATCCTTTTTTGGCTACAGCAATTGTTTCGAACATCACAGAGTTCAATAGCACAATGGAAACAGGCGCTAGTTTTTTGTATTCGAATACACGAACTACCAATATGCCATTGGGTGTTGTCGCCATAGCTAATGTTAGCTGGGAAGAGATTTATATCCAAATGAATGTAACTCGAACTCCAGATACTAAATTAGTTACTATTCTTTTACCTCAAGGTTCTAAAACGATCACTCCTAAATGTAAAATTCCCATTAAGAATGGTCGCAGTGGGAATATTGAAATTTTATTTTCTTTGTCTGGATTATTCCAAGATAGAACAGTTTCAGGAACACCCATTCGTTTTTTAGATTCTTTGCCAATTGGAACTGATCCTGTTGTCATCTCCAAAGTCTCCAATGTGAATCTTTACAATATCCTCCAACAAAACCTACATGCCGAAGATATCACCTTTAGTTTTCCTGGATGTTTTCCGGGAGTCGAACGATGAAAACTTTATTTTGCGAATTGACTTTTCGAAAATTCTTTTCTATTCTTCTTTTCCTTTTTGTTTTATTCCTTAACTTCCCTATTAATTCGCATCACACGGGTTCGTCGGATAGTCCCAATGCAACTGCGAGGTTTGTCGATCCTTTTACTGGAAAACGAGAGAAACCAACTAACTACTTGGTGATGACCCAAGACTATTACCAATCCACTAGAGAGAATAGCCATCTCTTCACAACGACTGCCTTTGCTGAGTTGAATTTTTTTGATGGAAGGTTTGCACTCAATGCATCCGTTCCTTGGAATTATTACCAACAAAGAGGACGGGAAGATGCCGCACGAATTGGTAAAACCTATCTTGGTTTTAAATACCAACCTTTTTTTGATTTGGACAAACCTTACTTTTTTGTGATCGAAGGATCGGTTGGTTTTCCGAGTGGTCCCGATACGGATAGGTTTACTGGTGGAAATTATTATACAGGATCTGGGTTTATCAAACTTGGATACTTGTATGAGAAATGGTCATTCGTTACAAAGATTGGTGGACTGAATCCTCTTTCGAGACCACAGCCAAATAATTTACAAGACAATGATGGGATTCCGTTTTATTTACGAAAACCTTCTGCCTCTCCACCAGAACCTGAATATGAATTCAAAAAAACAACACTCGTTTCTGCGTATGTGACGTATTATTTGATGCCTGAAGTTTCCCTTTTCACAGGTGTTTTGTATCGGAATCCATATAACGGAGTCGATTATTCCAAAGAAAAAGACAAAAACAATCCATCTTATTTTACAGAAGCAAGTGCTGGGTTTTCTTGGAATTTTTCTGAAAAATACAATATGAGTTTGGCATACCGTTATCCATTACAACGGGATCGAGAGTATCGATTGTACCAGTCTGCGTGGACCTTTGCCTTCTCAATGGAGTGGGGAAGCGATTGACATTTCATGCCTTTTTTAAAACGTTCTAAGAAACTGTATAAATCTTAATCGTAAAAGGTAATCTATGAGCAACGTAGAAATCGTACCAGTAGGGGAACTACCTCCTATTGGAGTCGTGCCAAAAAAAATGCACGCACAGGTCATTCGCCCGGAACGTTACGGCGAACCGAAAACTTCTTTCCAATCAGAAGTCATTGATGTTCCGGAGATCGGTCCGAACGAAGTTCTCGTAGCCACTATGGCTGCTGGAGTCAACTATAACAACGTTTGGGCAGCCTTAGGTTACCCTGTTGATGTCATTGCGGCACGGAATAAAAAAGGGGAACCTGAAAAATTCCACATCGGAGGCTCTGATGCTTCTGGTATTGTCTACAAAGTTGGTTCTGAAGTCAAAAATGTAAAAGTCGGTGATGAAGTAGTTGTCCATTGTGCAATGTGGGATCCAAAAGATCCTTGGGTTCTTTCTGGAAAAGACCCAATGTATGCTCCTTCACAAATCATTTGGGGATATGAATCAAACTGGGGATCATTTGCACAATTTTGCAAAGTGCAAGACCACCAGTGCCTTCCTCGTCCGCAACACCTAACATGGGAAGCATCCGCAGCATACATGTTAGTTGCAGCTACCGCATACAGAATGTTACACCACTGGAAACCAAACGATGTAAAACCAGGTGATGTTGTCCTCATTTGGGGTGGAGCAGGTGGACTTGGTGCCATGGCAATCCAAATTGTGAAAGCAGCTGGTGGAATTCCAATCGCAGTTGTATCTTCTGATGATAAAATTGAATTCTGTAAAAACTTAGGTGCTGCTGGTGTGATCAACCGTAACAAGTTCAAACATTGGGGTGCCCTCACTTCTGATATCAACAAACCGGAAGCATTTGTTGAATGGACCAAACAAGCACGCGAGTTTGGAAAAGCAATTTGGGACATCGCTGGCAAAGGCAAAAACCCACAAATTGTTTTTGAACACCCAGGGGAAACAACACTTCCTACTTCTGTATTCGTTTGTGAAACAGGTGGTATGGTTGTGATCTGTGCAGGAACGACAGGTTTTAATGCAACTGGTGATTTACGTTACCTTTGGATGAGACAAAAACGTCTACAAGGTTCACACTTCGCAAACGACGACAATTGCCGTGACTTAAACCAACTCGTCATTGATAAAAAAGTGGATCCAGTTTTAGCTGAAACTTATACTTTCGAACAAACTGGTGAGTGCCACCAATTGATGCGCGAAAACAAACACCCATCAGGAAACATGTCAATCCTCGTTGGTGCAAAAACTACAGGTTTAGGAAAGAAGTAATTCATTTTCGAACGCGTATTTAGAGTACATGTCCCCGCCCAAATCGAACTGGGTGGGGTTATCCACCCGCCACCCAATGGCTCCATTTACCACACAACCTTCGTTTTGTGAAACCTAATTTCCATATCTCAAATTTTCTTTTAAAAAAGTTCATAGTATTGCAAGGTAGGCACATATGTTTCCTCGAATCAATTTAATCACACTTGGAGTCTCTGACCTAAAACGAGCAGTCCATTTTTATGAAACTGGACTTGGTTGGAAAAAATCCGAAGAGAGCAATGAAAATGTTGCGTTTTTTCAGATAGGAACGATCGTCTTCGGTTTGTTTGGCGAAAAGGAATTAGCAGAAGACATTGGCATTCCCTTCCAAACAAGACAAGATTATTCGGGAATCACACTGGCTCAAAATGTGGAAAGCGAAAGCGAAGTGGATCGGGTAATCGAAGTTGTACGAAAGTTAGGTGCTGTGGTTCTGAAAGAACCTCAAAAAGTATTTTGGGGAGGATACAGTGCTTATTTTAAAGATTTAGATGGGCATATTTTTGAAGTGGCTTATAATCCATTTTTTCCTTTGAATGAAAAAGGGGAAATTGAATTAAACAAGTAACATCCGTTATGACTTGAAGGAAACTTCAAATATAGAAAAGTAACGACAGTTTTGCATGAATGAATCGAAATATAAGAAGGACAAAGGCAAATGAAACAGGCAGAGATCAATCAATTTGGACTTGAAAATTTAAAAGTCATTGAGGTACGAGATCCAAAAAACCTTGGTCCAACCGATGTGCTTGTCCGATTGCATGCAGCCTCATTGAATTACCGAGACTCACTTGTTGTTGAAGGAAAGTACAATCCAAAATTTCCATTACCTCTCGTTCCTTGCAGTGATGGAGCAGGAGAAGTGGTGGAAATCGGCGAAAATGTCACCGAATGGAGAATAGGTGATAAAGTCCTCTTGACCTTCGCTCCTAAGTGGATTGCGAAAGAAGCCACTCATGCAGAAATCCGTCACACAATCGGAGGTCCTTTACCAGGAACCTTACGAGAGTTGGCCATAGTACCAGAAACAGGTCTTGTGAGAATGCCAATCCATTTGAGTTATGAAGAAGCGGCGACCTTACCTTGTGCTGCTCTCACTGCCTGGTCTGGACTTTTCGAATTCAGCCAACTCAAACCAGGTGAATTTGTCGTCGTACAGGGTACAGGTGGTGTTTCCATTTTTGCCTTACAATTTGCAAAACTGATGGGAGCTAAAGTGATCCTCACTTCTTCCAGTGATGACAAACTCGAAAGAGGAAAATCCTTAGGTGCTGATTATTTGATCAATTACAAAGAAACCAAAGATTGGGGAAAAGAAGTCAGAAAAATCACAAATAAGGTTGGTGCGGATCATATCATTGAGGTAGGTGGGGCAGGGACACTCGAACAATCTATCGCCGCCTGTCGTCCGTTTGGTGTCATTCATTTGATTGGAATATTAGCAGGTCGTTCGGGAGAACTCAATTTACTCCCTGCTGTAATGAACAATCTAAAAATCCAAGGCCTTGTAGTGGGTGGAAGAAAAACATTCATTCAAATGAATCAAGCTATTGAACAATCAGGATTAAGACCAGTTGTAGACAAAGTTTTCCCATTGGAGAAATCTGTGGAAGCCATCCAATACTTACGATCAGGTTCTCATTTTGGAAAGATTGTGATTACAATTTAGATTGGTTAGAAGGACCTAAAATCGATTTTCGTTCGATGTCAAGAGCATTCACGGATAAATGGATTTCAACCAGAGCAAGTACAAGAGAGATCACCATAAAAAGTAAAGAGATCGAAAAAAAGATCCAAGCAACCAAATTATAAAACGGAATCATTCCCAAGGAACATGTACAAAGGATGAGGCTTAAGATCCCCGCACTTTGTGAATACAAAATGAGAGAGATCCGAAATCGTAAATTGTGAATTTGTTTGGCGAGAACTTCGGAACGGGACGTTTCATACTCTGCTAGAAGTTGCCTCGATAAACTCGCCAAACCAAAAAATCGATTGGTAAACCCTAACATCAAAAGTGAAATTGCAGGGAATAATAAACCTGGAATGTTATACGTTAATTGGTCCAATGTATGTTATGCGATAGAGAAGTTTAGGTGTGATTTTTTGGTTTCAGAATGGTTCAATCGTGTTTGTAAACTCTGATTGTTTGGAATCAGATTTGTTTGATCAATTAGGTGATACAGTGCCAGTTTTTTCGTGGAGGCATGTACAATCTATCCCAAAGGTATTTTATGCATTTGGTCAAATCGTACTTGGGCCGAATTGATCAGCCCTCGATTCAGTTACGACTATTCTTCAGCGAATAAATTGTTGAGTGAGTCGATGAGTGTGTCTACTTCGACACCATAACCCATACAAACTTGTTCAATGGTTTCCACTTCATTGATGGAACAGTGGGAACATCCACCTAAGTGGTAACTTGAGAAAACAAGCCCCGCTTCCGGATGGATGGCAATTGCTTCGCCTACAGTCATTTCTTTAAAAAAGCGTGGTTTTGTTGTTTCAGTCATCTTCTAGAGCCCCCTTAGAGGAAATTACTATACAAATATTGGACTATGCTCTATTCGTCAATGGAATGTTTACCCAAGAAAACGGGAAATTTTATGTCCGCATCGAAGGCCGATTTGAGTCAGCTCACTTCCTCTACCAATACTTTGCCGATGGTTCTGACGAGCCTATCCATGGCCATTCTTGGAAGGTAGAAGTGTTTTTAGAGGGAAAAACGAACATCCGTCCAGATGGGATCTCCTATGATTTTTTGACGGCTCGGAACAAACTCATGGACCTAGTCCATTCGATTGACCATATCCTGATTAACGACCACCCAGATTTCAAAGGCATCAACCCAACTTCCGAAAATGTGGCCCGTTGGTTCTATTTTGGATTAAAAGAAGAAGTGAAGTCATCAGAAGGAAAAATCCGCCGTATTGTGGTCCATGAGGGACCCGAGAATCTGGCTTATTTTGAACCAGAAACCTAGGTTTACCATTCTTTCGATTGGAAAAACCTAGGTTGGATCAAATCGTTTTAATTTTTAAAACGCATCCTCGCCAAAACTTTTTGAAAACTCAACGGTAAAGTTGATAGAATCAAAATCTATTTTTGCACTGGACCTTCTTCCTAGAGCAGACATTAATATGGAAGTTTGGTAGTCTAAGGTTGTCATATAATATTGGTTAAACTTTAAGTTTACATTATCTCTCGTATAACCCCATTTTGTTGCAAACCAGGTTGAATACCGAAATACAACATCAAACTTATCTTGGACACCAGAGTAAATAAAATCACTTTGGACAAACATCGGTGCATATAAGAGACCTGACGTTGTAGGTATAAAATTAAATGCAGACCTGCTTAAATCGCCACCCATATTATAATACATTCGGCCCAAATGGATTTCAAACCATCTTAATGGTTTAATTTCGATATGGATTCCTGGTACCCAACCTTTTGTGCGAAGTTGAGATTGGACATTTGGTGTTGAGAAAATTAAACTATTTTCATATTTGTATAAGTTTAAATAGTCAGACCTAAAATCTTGTTTGATATTTGCATCTCGTATGGAAACACCAATACTTAAAAATTTGAAGATAGGATGAAAGTATCCAACTCCAACTCTTTTTTGGTATTCTCGGAACCGCATAATGTCCTTGTAATCTCCAGCATCGCTTACTGTTCGATTCTCGGCAAAAAATCTAAATTTATCTTTAAAGCGGTATTCAAATTCAAACTGACCTAAGTTTAAATTGCCGTTGGGCAAAGGTGCAACTTGGTAGATGGTACTTTGTGCAAACAAAACACTATCAACCAATTCCAAATTTTTTTCTGGAATTTGACCTCTTGCGGCACCAAGAACATAGCTAAAATAGATTCTATGATTGTCTGGATCAATTAACTGTGGTTTTTCGTGAATATTGTCTGATTCTTTTGCAAGCAAAGAACTAAAACTATTTCCAAAAACAAAACACAATACGATTAATGAAAATATAAAACGTTGAGATAAATACAATTTATTCACCCCAAACTACGATACATTCTCTATAAAATAATGCCCCAAAAATCGAAAGTGATTCCCTATCAATTAGAGCAACTTTTTGGATATTTCCATTTCTAGTTGCTTCTTCAATTGAGTTTCCAGCACCATAATAGAAAAAATTGATGATATAACCTGAAACTGAACAAGATTTTCCGAATTTTACAATCTTTGCAGATGTAAGATTTGTGCCTGTACTATCACCAGTTGTATGTTGTGTGGAGTATTGGTACAAAAAAGCTGGATAAGGTCCCGATTGGCAATGATTGAAAAAAGACAAAAGGATTATTAATAGAAAAGTTTTGATATAATTCATGTTATTCGCCTACGACAAAAGTGCAATAATTTCGGATGAGACCGCTAAACAAACTAAAAGTGGAATGGTCAATCGTTGCGATTTTAGTAATTCCATTTTTGTGCGCAACACTACCAGCTCCTGCATCACCATAGGTGACCAAATATAAAACTGTATATTGGCAACCTTTTGCTTCTTTGTCTGCTTTGACATTATTCTCAGGATTAAACGTTCCAGGGAACTGAGTTTCTGTGACAATGTATCCGTGAGTTGGGCCAACGGCACAACTAGTCGAAAGGAATGTTAAGAGTACAATTGTTATGTAAAATAGAATATTATGTCTTTTTAATGATTTCATTAGTTGGAACCTTTGACGATGGTGCAGAATTGGTGGTAAATAAACCCAGCAAAAACCCCTGTGTTTTCGTAATCAACAAAGGCTACTTTTTGGATGTTTCCATTTTTTTTGGCAGTTTCGATTCGGGAATTGCCAAAAGAGAACAATCCTAAATAGGAATTGCTACACGCTTTTCCTTCTGCTTTTGGCTCAGCACCAATACCGATGGGTCCTGGCGTCGTATTCCGATGGTAAAAAAATCCACCCTTCCACAGTGGGGCAGTGGTTGCATACTCCCGGGTGGGATTGGTATTCCCATTGGCAGATGTTTCGTATAACAAGTTAAACCCTGTACATTTGCAAAAAAATAGTAAACTGAAGAAAAAAATAATCTTAAATTTCAAATGAAACTCCGTTTCGCTTTGTAATGATTTAACAAACAAACAAACGTTTGAGTTAAATAGCAATCGAATACTTGGCACCTAACGAAATAAGTGAAGTGATTTCTCATTAACTTGTCGATTTTTTGTAATATATTTTATTGCATATCGTTTGTTTTTTTTTGAATTTTTTTTGGCCTATATTTCATTGCAATTCCAAAGCCTAATTTTAATCTTCGGTAGAATCAGCTGCCAAAATGCCAACTACCGAAATCAAACATAGTTTAGGTCAAATTTTACTTGTTGAGGATGAAGCAATCCTTGCGGTTTCCCAAGCTGAATTTCTCAAAATCAAAGGTTACTCCGTAGAACACGTGTCCAATTCAGAGGATGCTATTGAATGTATCTCTTCGGATGATCGAGTTGATTTGATTTTAATGGATATCAATCTTTCCGATACGTTAGATGGTATCCAATTGGCAAAAAAAATTTTAGAAATCAAAGAGATTCCCATTTTATTTGTGAGTGGTTACTCAGACCAAAAGATTTTGAATCGAGTCGCTGACTTAAAACATTATGGTTTTATTCCAAAAATTTCAAGTCCAGACATTGTAGAATGTATGATAAAGTCCGCTTTGAAGCTACATGCAGCGGAACAAAGTTTGGCATTTAGAGAAAAAGAATTGAGAATCACTTTTGAAGCTATGGGAGATGGACTGATTGTTTTAACTCCTGAAGGTTTCATTAGAGAAATTAACCAAAAAGCTTTAGATATGTTAGGTTATCTCAAAAATGATGTGATGAACAAAGATTTGTCTTCTTTTTTATTTTTAATCCAAGCAGAATCGAGAATGCGAGTTTCCTATTCCTTTGATGATCCTTCTGAAAAATTTTTAGAACCGAGAAGGAAAAATGACTTAATCATCATTTCAAGTAATGGGCGTGAAACTAATGTTACAGAAACAATTTCTCCAATTTTGGATTCAAATAAAAATTTAAATGGTATTGTTATTGTTTTTCGTGAGAATCCGGAATCTCCAGTTCTTGTTCCTCCAAAAGATAGCGAAAGTTTATATGCAAAAGTTTTCCAATTGAGTCCGATAGCGATGGCTATATCTACAATTAAAGATGGAACATACCTTGATATAAATCCAGCCATGGAAAAAATCTTTCGATTTGAAAAATCAAAAGTGATCGGTAAAAAAACGGAAGATTTTAAAGAATGGAGTAATCCTGAACAAATACAAAAGCTGAATAAAGTTTATAAAGAGAATGGAAGACTCGCTGGGGAAAGGATGACTGTTCACCACTCTGATGGAGTTCATCATGAAGTTCTTGTTTTTAGCCAGGCGATTGAAATCTCAGGAGAAAGATTCATACTTTGGTTTAACTTGGATGTGAGTAAAATTTTAGATATTGAAGGGAGATTGGCAAAATCTCTAGAAGAAAAAGATGTTTTATTAAAAGAATTACAACATCGTGTGAAAAATACTCTCGCGATTATCTCTGGTTTACTCAACCTCGAGTCTTTCAAAGTTGAAAATGAATTAGCAAAACAATCATTTTTAAATGCACAATCTCGCATCATGTCAATGTCAAAGGTTTATGAAAACTTATACCAATCAGAAGATTTGGAATCAGTAGACCTTCGGAAATACATTGAGGATTTGGTATATAGTTTGCATGATATCTTTGTATTAAATCCAAGTAAAATCAGATTTGATGTAAAATTAGAAGACATTCGTTTGGATTTAAAACGTACTTTGCCTTTGGGTTTGATCTTAAACGAACTTCTCACCAATGCACTCAAATATGCATATCCTAATGAAAAAGGGGGAGATATTCGAGTCCAATTAACCAAATCGAGTGAGAACGTACTTTTAACAGTAGGTGATGATGGAGTTGGTTTACCAGATTCCGTTAACATTGAAAAAGGAAATCATTTCGGTTACGAACTCATCCGCAGTTTAACTTCACAATTAAAAGGTGTTTTTTCTTCCGTTTCTAAAAAAGGCGAAGGATTGAATATCATTATCTCTTTTCCCATTCAAAATAAAGAATAAACATTCAAACTTAGATACAACTTTGTATCTAAAAAATTTCTGCGCCTCACTTACTTTAATCTTGGATTTATCTATGTTTGTGTTTTCTTCCGCGGATCGTTCCGATAAAAACGAGACGGACTTGTTTGATCGTTTGGACTTTGATCTTTCTCATTTCTAAATGTTCGTTTGTTTCCAAATCAAGATAGTCTGAAGCCATTTGGAAACAGATACTCACGATCAGTTCTGAAGCAAAAGAGGTATCTTCTTTGGAAATCAATTTTGGCATTCGCATATCTTTTGCCAATTCGCGGGCAATCATTCGCATTGCTTCTCGAATGTTTTCTCGGATCTTACGGTTTCCGCCTGTCCTTTCTCTTGCAATGAATCGAAATAAGGAACGATTGTTCGTTACATAATCAAAAAAATAACCAATTGTCAATTGAAGGGCCGAACGGTAAGCACCTTTGAGCCTCGCATCTCCAACGATCATTTGGATTCGGTCACTGCATTCCTCCACCAAATGGAGGCCTAATTCTTCCATCGACTTAAAATGCCTATAGAAGGCCGCAGGGACAATGCCTGCGTTAGCTGTGACCTCTCTTAGGCTCAAATCACCCAATCCCTTCTCTTCTCCCATCAATTGGAGGGCACTTTCCAAGAGGTTTGAGTGGGTTTTTTGCTTTTGGGAGTCTCGTTTGTTCATTTTGGGAAAAGAATTGAGTAAACATTCGTTCACTTTTTTTCCAAAAGCAAGGAAATTTTCCTAGTTTTGGGTTGACATAGCTAACGTCGTAAGTTAACACTATTAAATAACTCCGTGAACACCTGTTCACTTAAATGCGAAAACGAGGCGAAAATGAAAACATTTCCTTTTATCTACAACGGACCGCGGGAATTCATACAATCCCTTCAACCGAAAGAATGGGCCGATTTTTTCCTTGGGGAATTGAACCCAAGATTTTCAGTTACGGCAATTAAAGCCAAAGTTGTTTCTGTGATAGATGAAACTTCCGATGCCAAAACATTGGTTTTAAAACCAAATTGGCTTTGGAAAGGCTTTCAATCTGGGCAACATGTTCCTGTAACTGTTGAAATTGGAGGCAGAAGGGTCACAAGATTTTTTTCTTTGTCTTCTCATCCAAAAGACAAATACTTACACATCACCGTGAAACGCCAGAAAGGTGGTCTTGTTTCTAACTTTCTCAATCAAAATATCAAAACAGGTGATCTTTTGGAGTTAGGGGAAGCATCGGGAGAATTTGTTCTCACGAAAGATGTTCCAAATGAGTTGTTATTCTTAGCTGGTGGAAGTGGAATCACTCCCATTCATTCTATTTTAAAAGAATTACAGGCAATTAAGTATTCTGGGAAAGCAAAGTTATTATACTTTGTTCGATCTTATGATGATATCATTTTGAAATCTTCATTAGAATCGATCGCAAAAGACGCGAATTGGTTAACCATACACTACATATTTTCAGAAATACCTAAAGAAGGATTTTCATCTGGATTTTTGTCCAAAGAAATTTTAGACCAACATGTTTCGAATTTAAAAACATCTTCCGTTTATGTTTGTGGTCCATCTCCGATGCAAACAAAAGCCTTATCGTTGTTGGAAGGATTACCTGTAAAATCAGAACTTTTTTTATTACCAGGTCAGAATCAAACAAATGTGAAAAAAGAAGGCACTGTCGATGTGTTTCTAACCTTAAGTCACAAAACCATCCAAGTGAAAGGGGAACGTTCTATCTTAGAAGAATTAGAAGAACAAGGAATTTACCCTCAAAGTGGTTGTAGAATGGGAATTTGTCATACATGTGTTTGTAAAAAACAAACTGGTGAAGTTACAGATTTATCAAATGGGGAAAAATCTCAGTTAGGTGAAGAGAACATACAAATTTGTGTTTCAAGAGCTGAATCTAATTTGGAATTAGAATTATAACATAATCACGTTTTATAAACGAATTTATCATAGGATATTAAAATGAGAACAATTAGTAAAAAATTAAACAATGAAGAAATAGAAGCATTTGGTAAAGAAGTTGATGCACTTCGTGAAGAAGTGATGGCAAAAGTTGGAAAAGAAGATGCGGATCATATTCGTTCCATTTACAAAACCTACCGATACACAGAATTTTTGGGAAGAGGACTAATACACTTTAGTTTTGAACCAATTTCCTTTGTTGCTGGAACATTGTTGTTATCCATTTCTAAAATCATTAACAATATGGAACTAGGTCATAATGTATTACATGGCCAATACGATTGGATGAATGATCCAAGATTTAATTCCAGAACGTTTGAATGGGATATCGTTTGTAATGCCCACCAATGGAAATTTTACCACAACTATATGCACCATACATATACCAATGTTCTTAACAAAGATCATGATTATGGGTATAATTTTACTCGATTAACAGAAGCTCAAAAATGGAAACCAGTTCACCTAACACAACCATTTACCAATATGTTTTTGGCAATGAACTTCCAGTGGGGTATTGGAGCTCATGGATACCGTGTTGAATACTTGGAAACTCCAAAAAAACTTAGAAAGAAAAAAACTCTTAAAGATTACAAAGCATTGTTTTTTAAAAAGATTGAATCGCAGATTCTAAAAGACTATGTTCTTTTCCCTGCTCTTGCACTTTTGAATTTCCCCAAAGTGATCCTTGGAAATTTAATCGCTAATTTAATCCGAAACCTTTGGACGTATGCTGTAATTTTTTGTGGTCATTTTACGGAAAATGCTGAGTCTTTCACAACCGATGAAATTGTTGGTGAAACAAAAGCTCAATGGTATTTAAGACAACTCAAAGGTTCCTCTAACTTGGATGGCAACAATTTGTTTTATACAATGACTGGTCACCTTAGCCATCAAATTGAACATCATATGTTTCCTGATATGCCTGCAAAACGATACCGAGAAGTAGCACCTCGATTAAAAGAAATTTGTGCAAAGTATGGCCAACATTATAATACAGGAAGTTTTTTAAAACAATTTGGATCAGTTTGGAAAAGGATCATCGCTTATTCCTTCCCAGATCATATTGCAACAAAGTTTATGGGAAAACGTAAGAAGTTTTTAGAACCAACAATGGTGATAAGCCAACCAAGTTTCCAAGTTTCCCTTTCGACAGAAGAAAAAACAGTCACACTCACTTAATCTGAACTCTTAAGTCTTCCCCCAGGTCGCAATGGAGGAAGACTTTTCCTTTCCTTTCTCGTGGGTCCTCTAATCAGAGGACCCTTTTTTTTATGTTTTCTTTAATTTGATTAAGTTGGCTGAAAGTATCGCGAAACTATCGTTATGAAAATCTTTACACCACTTAGTTCGAAGTTCTTTTCTAGATATTGATTTGTTTTTACTTCGTTCCATTAGATATCCGATAACAACTCTTGCTGCCGATTCAACGACTTCAAAACTAAATGCTTCCTTTATATTTTGTTCTTTGATTGATTTAAAGGTATCCACAACTGATTCAAAAACATTCCTAATTTCTTTCAGGGATTGATTCCCTTCAGATCCTTTTGACAAATGGTCGAGATATGCTCGGAAAGTGCCAGTTTCGCTCATTCCAGAAATAACTCCTCCAATTGCAGCATTTACTTGGATTTGTGTTGTACCGTCATAGATATTTGTAATCCTTGCATCACGGTACAAACGAGATAAATCATAATCTTCGGTGTAACCAGCTCCACCTAATACTTGTAATCCATCGTAAACTAAATCGTTACACATTTCCGAATTGTAATATTTGGAAATAGGTGTTAAAGTATTGGCAACTTTTTCCCAAAATTTTGCAGTTTTACTTTCTTCAGACGAAACTTCTCTTCCATCTTCATACCAATAATATTTATCTACAGAATAAGCAGCCTCTACCATGAGACAACGCATTCCTGCCAGTTCTCTTTCCATTCGGTCTAATAATCTACGAACAGCAGGTATTTCATAAATCGGTTTCCCGAATTGATTCCTTTCCTTAGCGTATTTGATTGCTTCTTCAAATGCAGCAGTGACGATCCCTGTCCCTTGGGATGAAACACTGAGTCTTGCTCCATTTAACATCCCCATTACGTATTTTACGAGACCAAATCCTTCTTTACCTACCAAATAACCTTTGCTATTCTCAAAAACAGTTTCACATGTAGCAGAAGCTTTGATTCCTAATTTTTTTTCGATTCCTTGTATTTGGTACTCTTTATTTTCAACGATAAAAAATGATAACCCTCTTGCACCACTCTCTTGTGTTCCAGTCCTTGCTAATGTAAGAGTGATCCCTGGACTTCCATTAATTCCGCAGGCAACAGTTTGGAATCGTTTGGTTCCATTCAAAAACCATTCTTCTCCTTTTTTCGTTGCTTTAGTTGTGATGTTAGGTAAGTCAGATCCATAGTCTGGTTCTGATAAACCCATTGTGACTGTATAATTTCCAGAGATGAGTTTTGGAATCCATTCGTTCTTCATATCTTCCGTTGCACAAACTTCTAAGATGGCAGCAAGACCCATACTTCCAACTGCGATGGTAATGGAACTATCGGAACGATACATAATTTCAGCAATCATTGCTTTGATGATACTTGGCACTCCTAGTCCACCATACTTTCGTTTAAAAGCAGCTGGACCTAGTCCTGCATCATGATACATTTGAATGACATCAACCATCTCTTTTGGATGGGATACTTCACCATTCTCAAATTTTAGTCCTTTTGAATCGACTGTTGAAGCTACTTGGGAAACATACATTCCACTAATTTCACCACATGATTTTAAAATTTCTTCATAATACGAAGTTGCTTCTTCTACAGAAGAAGGTGCCATTTCGAGTTTAGGATTCTTTGTAGATTCAAAAAGTTTTACGTCTGCGAATTGGTTTTCATAGATAGGGACAATTTCATTCCAATCGATTAATTCATAAAAATGTTCTTTAAGGTCTTCGTTGCTGAGAAAGTAATTGTTTTGGATCATTTTTTGTCCTCAGGATAAAAAGATAAAAGCAAGCTTTGTCTTGCGATTAAAAAAAACCAACTAACAAAAAAATATCATTTTATTAAAATAGGTGAACCGAACGGTTTACCTTGAATTTTTGGTAGTGAACTGATCGGTATATTTATTGGGGTTTAACTGAACAATGGAAACTTAGGATTTTGAAGTTTTCAAACGACAAAAAGTCATTTAAAGGTCAATTCGAGGATAAAGGGAGCCTATTTTTTAATTCATATCCTATGTTTCTTATAAAATTTTCTACTTTCAAATGTTAAAAATTAATCTAAAAATGGAAAAGTTGGTTTTTGATCACAAGATGTTTTCAATTACCTATAGGAGATTTATGAAGCTGTTCCTTTCCATTTTAGTAACATTGTTTGTGTTACAATGTAGTTCGATGCCCACAGCAGAACTTCCAGTCAAATCAACAATAACGGGTACTCCGTTAGAATATAAGTTGGATGGTAAAACTTACGAAGGTTATTTAGCATTGGATTCCAAAATCACTGGCAAACGACCTGGAATCCTCGTCATTCATGAATGGTGGGGTGTAAACGATTACCCAAAACAAAGAGCAAAACAATTAGCTGATATGGGATATGTTGCATTTGTAATGGATGTTTATGGAAAAGGTATATTGGCGAAAGATCATGTAGAAGCTGGAAAACTTTCAAGCGCAAATGGTGATCCAAAAATCCTCCTTAAAAAAATCTATAAAGCAATCGAGATTTTAAAATCTAATCCAAATGTTGATGTGAATCAAATTGGTGCTATCGGATATTGTTTTGGTGGTGGCGGAGTAATTGAACTTGCGTTAGATGGTGCAGATCTGAAAGGTGGAGTTGTTTCATTTCATGGATTTTTAGGAAGTAAAAATTTGGCGACAGGTGTTAAAAAAATCAAAACCAAAGTTTTGGTCCACCATGGTGCGGATGATCCATTTATTCCGAAAAATTCAGTAGAAACATTTGTGAAAACTATTTCGGATGCAAAAGCTCCAGTCACCTTTGTTTCACATCCTGGAGCGGTTCATGGTTTCACTCGTCCTGGTTCAGAAAAACATGGATTACCAGGCCTTTCTTACAATCAAAAAGCTGATTATGCTTCTTTTGAAAGTATGAAAGATTTCTTCGCAAATAACTTTAAATAAACGATAGGAAGGACAAAGAGGGTTAATCCACTCGCTGTGATCAATCCTCCGATCACTACTGTAGCCAAGGGACGTTGTACCTCGGCTCCAGGAGAAGTGCTGATTGCCATTGGTATGAAACCAATTGATGCAAGTAATGCTGTTGTGAGAACGGGCCTGAGTCTTGAAATGGTTGCTTCCTTGATTGCCTCTTCTAGAGTTTTCCCACTTCCTTCTAACGTTTTAATAAAACTTATCAAAACCAATCCATTTAAAACAGCTATTCCAAATAAGGCGATAAAACCAACACCTGCTGAGATACTAAAAGGTAAATCACGTATGTATAAAGCTAAAATCCCTCCCGTAATTGCAAAAGGTACATTGAGAAAAATAATAAAAGCTGCATATATTTCATGAAATGCAAAATACAACAACAAGAATATGATCAATAATGTGATTGGAACTACAACAAACAAAGTATTGGTGGCAGATTCAAATTTTTCAAACTCTCCTCCTAAAGTGAAATAATATCCTGCTGGAAATTTCATTTTATCTAATAAAGTATCTTTAACTTTTCCAACTGTTGTAACCATATCACTGCCTCTGATATTAAACTGCACTAAAGCATATCGATTCTGGTTTTGATGGTAAATTTGAACGGGACCATCTTCAATTTTCATATCAACTAGTTCATGAAACGGGGCAAACTGATTTTGACCAACACTGATTGGGATATTTTTGATGCGTTCTGGATCCGAATTGATATCTGTTTTTATAACTATATCAAATCTTTTCATACCTTCATAAACTACTCCAGCAGGTACACCTGAAGAAAAAGATTCTGTGATACGATTGATATCTAAAATATTTAAATTGTATCTTGCTAACTTCTCACGGTTTGGTTTTATACGAAAATATTCTAATCCATAAAGTTGTTCGATTCTTAAATCTACAACACCTTCGATATGTTTGATCTTAGATGAAATCTCTTCTGCAATCAATTTTAATTGAACCAAATCATCGCCGAATACTTTAATGCCAACATCAGCTCGTATACCTGCCATTATTTCATTGTTTCTCATTTCGATCGGCTGTGATAAACCGTATGCAACTTGAGGTGAAACTCTTTGGATGATATTTTCTAGCTTTTTTTCAATTTCAGCTTTTGAATGTTTCCACTCGGAACGAGGTTTCATATCCAAATACATATCTGTTTTTTCTACTCCCATCGGTTCTATTGCCAATTCAGGAGATCCTGTCCGAGAAACAATTTCTGTGATTTCTGGTATTTCCTTTAAAATTGCCGATTCAATTTTTGTAGAAGAGTTTAATGATTCCGTGAGGGTTGTAGAAGGGTATCGGCTAATTTCAATTAGTAGGTTTCCTTCATCAAGTTTTGGTAAAAATTCTCCACCTAATCTAAAAAACAGAATAATAGAAATAATAAATATCCCAATCGTTGAATACATAATATTATTTGGTTTTTTAAAACTATAATTTAGTTTTGGGATGTACCAGTTTTGTATTTTTTGAAAGAATATAGTTTTTGATTCTTGTTTTGTATCTGCATGCAAAAAGAAAGAAGCAAGTACTGGAATGATTGTAAGTGTAAGGACAAAAGATCCAATTAAGGCAAATAGAACAGTCGTTGCCATGGGTATAAACATTTTACCTTCTGTCCCACTTAAAGTAAGGATAGGAATGTAAACGATTCCTATAATAATTTCTCCATAAATCGTTGCTTTTCTAACCTCAATGGTCGCATCTAGTATTGTTTCTTTTTTTTCTGTAGTGGTGAGCGACCTTTTTAACTCTTTAACTTTTAGCCCTAGTCTTCGATGAGAATTTTCAATGAGAATCACGGCTCCATCAACGATCAAACCAAAATCAATTGCTCCCATCGACATCAGATTGGCCGGTAAATCTCTAATAAACATCAATGAAATCGCAATCAACATAGCTAGAGGTATCACCGATGCAATGACTAGACCAGAACGAAAATCACCTATCATCAAAAATAAAATTATAATTACGAGGATCGCTCCTTCTGAAAGATTCCATACAATTGTTTTTAATGTATTTGATACCATTATGGAACGATCATAATACGGTTTGATTTTCATACCTGTCGGTAGTGTTTTTTCGATTTGAGTGATTTTATCTTTTACTGACTTTGTGACTTCTAGAGAATTTTCTCCAAGTAACATCAATGTTACTGCACCAACAACTTCAGATTTTCCAGAAGCAGTGGCTGCTCCTTTTCTTAATCTTGCTCCTTCCGAAATTTTCGCAACAGCACTTAAATAAATTGGGAAACCATCTTTCATTTTTCCAATTTGAATTTTTTCAAAATCAACGATTGTTTTTAAAAGGCCATCGCTTCCTACAATGAGTTGTTCCTTTGATTTTTCAATATAACCGCTGCCAGTTGAAAGATTATTGGATTGAACTGCATTGACAATTTCATTGAATGAAATTCCAAGTGATGCTGCTTTTAAAGAATCAACGATTACTTGGAATTGTTTTGTTTTTCCTCCAAAACTATTAACTTCTACTATCCCAGGAACGGTTTTGAGAGTGGGATTGATGTACCAATTTAAGTAAGTAGTGAGTTCCATTTGGTTATGAAATTCACTTTCAATGGTAAATTGAAAAACTTCACCCAACCCTGTTGTGATCGGACCTATGACTGGTTTTCCGTAAATGGAAGGAATATTTTCAGAAGCTTCTGTTAGTTTTTCGCTCACAAGTTGTCTACTTTTCCACAGGTCCGTTCCTTCGGCAAAAACTGCAGTGACCAATGAAAAACCGTATCTAGAGACTGATCTAACTTCTGTTAAATTTGGGATTCCAGTAATGGCCCGTTCCACTGGTAACGTGATGTATTGTTCTATTTCAAGTGTAGAAAGAGAAGGGGATGTAGTAATGATTTGAACCTGGACATTAGTAATGTCTGGAACAGCATCAACTTTCAAATGTTTTAGTGAATAAAAACCACCAAATACGAGAAGTGAAGTGAAGATGATGATTAGTAATCGGTTTTGAAGTGAGAAGGATACTATTTTAGTCAAAAATTCCATATCATTCTCCACCAAAAGTTTCTTTGAATAAAATGGCTTTTAATTCAAACGCACCTTTTGTGACTACTTTGTCTCCTTCGTTTAGGCCAGTTGTAATTTCTGTTCTTTCTTCACTGGCAGACCCTATTGTCACAGGTAACCATTGGTATGTTGAAGTAGAGGTTTCTATAAAAACGTATTTTTCATCTTGGTAAGACTGAATTGCTAAATTTGGAATTGTGATTCCACTCCTTTCGTTGACACTTAATATTGTTTTACCGAATAAACCAATTTTTGCTTTTTTGTTTTGATTTTTAAATACAACTCTCGCATGGACTGTTCGCGATTCCGGATCAACTTTCTCCCCAATATGTTCGAGTGTTCCAGAAAAAATAAGATCAGGATATGCGTTTAATATTACCTTGGCCGATATCCCTTCAGTTAAATACTTTAAATCACTTTCATAAATTTTTGCTTGGAACCATAAATTGGAAAGATTGGCAACTGTTGTAAGAATTTGGTTTCCGGAAACAATGGAACCTGGAATTGCATTCCGAGATAATGCTAAACCTGACCGCGGTGAATAAACAACATATTGACCAGTAGAACTAGAATCAATGGGTAAACCATTCGCTCGCAAATTTTCTTCTGCTGAATTTTTTTCAGAATCAAAGATTTTTAAATTTGCCTCCGCATCAATTTGTTCTTGTTTTGCGGCCAAGTTCATTTTGACAAGTGAGCTAATTCTGTTTAGGTTTTGTTCTGCAGCATTATATTTTGATTTCGCAACCAAATAGTTCGATCTTAGTTTTGCTAATTCTGGTGAATCGATGATAACAAGTTTTTGGCCTTTTTTGATTACATCACCTTCTACAAAGTATACAGCTGTGATCCTTCCTGATATTCTTGCTGGTACATCCATGATGTCATCTGGCACTGCTTCTGTTTCACCAGTGAGTTCAATCTTTGTATGGATTAATTTCTTAAGCGCAGTTTCCGATTCGATTAATATTGCTTCTTTTTGTTCTTTTGATAAATGTAGCGAATTTGTATTTTCGATAGTGTTATTTTGGCTAGAATGTTTAAGGCGCGATTGCCAAAAATAAACTGTTACGAAAATGAATATGATAGAAATGAAGGTAAGTTGAATATATTTTTTCATTTTTGAACATCCAATGATTTTGTCGGCAAACCAAGAACTCTTATCAATTCTATTTGAGAAACTTCAAATTCTGATTTAGTGTTTAGATAGTTTAATTTGGTTTGTAAGAGGATTCGTTGTTGGTTGATTGCATCTATGATTTTGATTTTTCCAAAGCGGATGGCATCTTGAAGGTTTTTAAGATCAGATTCTGCTCTCTCTAATTTGTTTTCATCATAAAGTTTAATTTCTTCTACAAGTGTTAAATAATTTGTGAGTGCAAATAAAACTTCCTGTTTTATATTTCTAGATACAGATTCTTTCACCTCTTTTGAACTATCAATTTTGGAAGAACTGATGATGGATTCTCCTTCATAGTCTCTCCAAATGGTCAGCGGTAAAGTGAACATTCCACCTACAACTCGTTCATTGAATCCATCGTTTTGAGCAAAAGCACCTAAACTTACATTCGGGATTTTTTGTTTTTTAACTTCATTGTGCCTTAGAAGGGCTAATTCAATTTCTTTTTCCGTTAGGAAAATTTCTGGGCGATACAAATAAGCTATTTTTATCAATTCAGATTTTTCAATTGGCAAATCATTCGGAAGTTTCCAATGGTATACATTGAATTGATTGATTTCGATAGGAAATCCTGTTAAAACTTCTAATTCCGATTTCGCATTCTCGTATAATCGATGTGTCTGGTTCCAGATTTTAAAAATTCGGATTTCTTCTGAGTCGGATAAAGATTCATCAATCCCTGGAGAGAGCCCTTCATTGATTCTTGCCTTCGAAACATTTTTTAATTCCTTAACTAAGTTTAAACTATTGAGACTATTTTCTTTTTCCAGAAAAAGGTAACGAAAACGTGTGAGTTTTTTTAGTGCTTCAAATTCTAACAAACGTTTGACTGTTTCAACTCTATATACTTGAGATCTGAATTCTTCATCTGCAATTTGGATTGCGATCTCCCTTTTTCCATTTGTAAATATCTCTTGATTTACCATCACTTGAAAATTATTGGCAGTTGAAGGGGAAGAACCTAGTATAGGCGAACTTGTATCTCCCTTCCGACTAGCTACATAACCAGAGAAGGTTGGGTTTGAAGGAAAATAATAAGAAGCTATTTTTTTCCTTCCTGAAATTTCCTTAAGTTTGATTTCCTCCAGGCGAAAGTCAGGATGACTTACAACAATGCACGAACTCAATTCAAGTATTGAGTCTATGTTTTTGCATGATTTGTCCAAATATTCTTGAGATTTTAATTCTGAAAAATGGATAAATGTAATAAACAAAAGTAATCGAATCCAATAAGGATAAGATTTTTTAATCAATAAAAATATAAACATGGTACCCCCCACGTATTTTACGCAAAAAAATAAATTGCGAAAGAACTAAGTTAGGTGATGTCTGGGTGGTCGAAAAAGAAATGTAGATGATGCAAATTTTGGTATTTGAACTTCAGTTGGTACAAAATATACTTTGTGCAAATTGATTAAAATGTGGGATAAAAATAGATTCCATGTTACGGAAACAATCGAATTACACGGGCAAGAAATACAAACATGATCGGAATGTTCTCCCTCTTCTCCCAGTTCATGACCAAGATCGTTTCCTAAGGTGTGGTCTAAAAACGCATAAGGACAGCCGCTTTCAGGAGAACCTAATGCACCACAATTGACTTCATTGTCTGCAATCCGCTGGTACATAAAATTGACAGAAAATAAAAAAAGAAAACAAAAAAGGAAACTTTGGTTGATCACCTTTTTATGTTTTCTTTTGAGTTTCATAGTATTATTGAAAGTTTGGAATGTCCTTCGCAGTTTGCAATAATTTATCTACGATTTCGGGGACACAAAGTGGTGAAACATGGCTAGAATCAGTATAAATTTTACATTTTGTATTCCCATGGTTCAATGAAATTTTACGAATGTTTTTAGAATTTGGATCGATTATGTTTTGAGAAATTGTCTCAAAGAGGTTTCCACCAGTAATTTGTTTTCTTTTTTCCTGGTAATAAGGATGAACTTGTGGTTCCCAAATGACAGTAGGGATATTATTTTTTTCAGCTAAATCAATGATTCTTTTTAAAAATCCAACTTCTGTATCAGAAAGAATAAATTGACTGAGTAAAAGTTCTTCTTGTCCCTTGCTATATTTTACAATTCTATCTTCATATTCTTGAGGCGTAAATTGATCGATTTGGATTCCCACATTATTGGGATTAAATGGTCTTTTTTTGTTTAAGTAAGAGGAAAGAGCTATAAAATAAGTGTCATCATTAGCATTTTCCCCTTTGATTAAATTTGTAATCCCTTGGATTGGTCTTATATGATAATTATAGGAAACAAATAATAAACGACTCAGTATTTCAAACTTATATTTGTTATTGAAGACAGGATAAATATCCATTAGAACATCTTCCGGTAACATTAATTCTTTCCACTTGGTTTTATAAGAATAAACATTGTTTTCGTTCAACATTTCTTCTGAAAATTCAATGAACATAAGATTTGGTTTAAAACCAGAATCAATCATGGATTTTAACAATAGGTAATACAAAAAGTATTCAGATGCTTTAAGAGCCAGTCTTGTTTCGAAATAAATTGGTTTTGAATAAGTGTTTTTATTTACAGGGATAGATTCCCATTCGTGAAAAATATCAGATCTGGAAGATCCCGTCACAACAACAACGTTTTGATTCTCGGATTGTAATTGTTTTGTTTCTTCCCAAACTTTCGGAAACCCAATCAGTATATTTTGTCCCGACTTATAAGGCCTTCGAGCAGCCTCCCGAAATTTGGGAATACATGCAATCTTATCTATAACAAAAATGAAAAGAACTAGTAGCAGTGGATAAAAATAAACTTTTTTTGGAGTCATGTTATTTCTCAGAATTGAAAATAGATAAATGTTTCAGTTGCCGCTTCAATTTTAACCAGAGCATAATACATTAAAATTGCAAAAATAGGAATTAACCATTGTATATATGGTTTTAATTTGTCTTGGAAATAATTTTTGTATTCAATCATTTGAATGGCATAACTTCCGATGATGAGTCCCCAAAAATCTGGTTTATAAATGATTTTACCTTGTAAGTTGATACTGGATGTCCAAAATGATACGATTTTTTCCAAGGTATCAATTCTAAAAAAAGTTGCAAGGAATGAGAAAATTGTGAAAACCCAAATCACTGCAAAAATTTTTTTGAGGAGTGTCATGGAACTTCGATTAGGTTTTCCAAAAAAAGATCTTTCAATTGTCAAAAAAATACCGTGGAAAAACCCCCATAGAAAAAATGTATAAGTATTACCATGCCACAAACCTGAAAGTGACATCACAATTACAGTGTTGATATTATATCTAACTTCGGATACACGATTCCCTCCAAGTGGGATATAAAGGTAGTCTCTAATCCAAGTTGATAATGTATAATGCCATCGACCCCAAAGTTCTGCAAAACTAACAGACAAAAATGGAGATCGAAAATTTTCCGGGATTTCATATCCTAATAAAAAGGCGGATCCTCTAGCCAAATCCGTGTAACCGGAAAAATCTCCATACACTTGGAATGAAAATGCAAATGTGGAGAGTATGATGGAAATTCCATCGTATTCGCTTGGATTAGCATAAACAGGATTGATCAATTTTGCTAATTGGTCTGCGATGAGAACTTTTTTTATAAGACCCGATAGAATGTGTAAAATTCCTCGTTGTACATAATCTAATGATAACTTGGCATGATCTATTTGGTCGTAAAAATCATCGTGTCGCATGATTGGACCTGCGATGAGTTGTGGGAAAAATAAAATAAAAAGTAGAAAATTTAGGAAAGGAGATTCTGTAAATTTTCCTCTCCATGCATCTACTAAATAAGCAATCATTTGGAAGGTATAAAAACTGATCGCTAAAGGTAATACAAATTCAGATAACGATTGAAAGAATGGGATGGTAAGTTCCCCTTCAGACATGAGATATTTTAAGTAGGTAAGTATGTACTTAAAAAAACATAAATTGATTAAATTGATTAAGACACCAAAAATTAAAAATATTTTCTTTTTGGTTTTTAAGATACCGATTACACAAAGGTGAGTGATAACGATAAAGAGTACGAAATGTATTAAAAAAGAACCACTCCAATAGCCGTAAAATATTAAGGAAAATAAAATTAGGATATATTTACGAAAACGAGATGGTGAAATCCAATAAGTGATATAACAAGTGATAAAAAAGTAGAAATAATCAATCGAATTGAATAGCATTTTCCCTACAATTTCTGGAATATTTTTTTCTACTACTCATTTCTGTAACATACTTGCCATTATATGTAAATTCGCGAAGATCTGTTCTCAAGATGGCACAAAATGCTTTATGGACTCCCGTCAATTTCGATAACAATTTAACTCGTTTTCAAAATCATTTAGAAACTAAATTAGGAAAATCCTTTCCAGATTATGTTTCATTTCATAAATTCTCAATCGAAGAACATGAAGTTTTTTGGAAAGAGTGGTTATTCTTTTCGGGTTTCATTCTAAAAAACAAACCATCCCAAACATTAAAACGAGGTTCACATTTTTCGGAAAGTAAATGGTTCCCGGATCTTACATATAATTTTGCAGAAAATTTATTAGAGAAAGGAAAACCTAACAAAGATGCAATTGTATTTTATGGTGAAAATGGGAACGTACAAAGGTTAACCTATTTTGACCTAAAACGGGAAGTCATTCGTTTACAAAAACATTTAAAATCTTTGGGTGTCAAAAAAGGGGATCGAATTGTTGGGATTGTTCCAAATGCCCCTATCTCAACCATTGGAATGTTGGCAACCACATCGTTAGGTGCTATATGGTCAAGTGCATCACCAGATTTTGGAGTAAAAGGGATATTAGATCGATTTGAACAAATCCTTCCCAAAGTAGTGATTTCAGTAGAATCTTATTTATTCAAAGGTAAAAAAATTTCGATCATAGATAAATTGGAAGAAGTGACCCAAACTCTTTTCTCTTCCCCTAATTCAGAACTCAAACAAAGTATTGTTTATGAATTCATAGAACCAATCCATGAGTTTGGAAAAATCGTCAATCCAATCCGTTATTCAGAAATAGAAGCAGCCAAGGAAACCAATTTGGAATATATCCCAATTGGTTTTTCGGATCCGGTTTACATCATGTTTTCTTCAGGTACAACTGGATTACCAAAATGTATTGTTCAAGGTGGAGGAGTTTTATTAAATCATACAAAGGAATTATCCTTACATTGTAATCTCAAGGAAGGAGATCGATTTTTTTATTATACAACTTGTGGATGGATGATGTGGAATTGGTCCCAATCGGTCCTTGCTCTTGGCGCCACTTTATTTCAGTTTGATGGAAATCCATTTTTTCCAAATTGGGAAAATCTTTGGGATATGGCGGAAAAAGAATCCATTCACATTTTTGGAACAAGTGCGAAGTATCTTTCGGTGTTAGAAGAAGAAAACATATCAGTTAAATCAAAATTTTCACTTCCCGAACTCAAAGTAATCCTTTCAACAGGTTCTCCTTTGCCAGCCTCAGGATTCTTATATGTGTATGAAAATATAAAAAAAGATGTTCAGTTGTCTTCCATATCCGGTGGAACCGATCTTAATGGATGTTTTGCACTGGGAAACCCCAGCTTATCCGTGTTTGCTGGTCAAATTCAATGCAAAGGATTAGGAATGGACGTGCAAGTATTTGACGATATGGGAAAATCTGTTGTTGGTGAAAAAGGAGAATTGGTATGCCCAACACCTTTTCCATCCATGCCATTGTATTTTTGGAACGATGAATCAGGGGTAAAGTATAAATCTGCTTATTTTGAAACCTATGACAATATATGGTGCCATGGTGACTTTGCATCTATTACAAATGAGGATGGAGTGATTATCTATGGTAGGTCTGATGCAACACTTAATCCAGGTGGTGTACGCATTGGAACAGCAGACATATATTCTGTAATTTCTAAAATTCCTGAAATCAAAGATTCGGTGATCATTGGTCAAGATTACAAAGATGATGTAAGAGTAGTTTTGTTTGTTGTTTTAGCAGATGGAAAGATTTTGGAAGAACCATTGATTCGAAAAATCAAAGAACAAATTAAACTCGAAACATCACCAAGACATGTTCCTTCGATAGTTCTTTCAGTTCCAGAAATTCCTTATACTGTTAATGGTAAAAAAGTAGAAATCGCCGTCAAACAAACAGTAGCTGGTCTCGAAGTTAAAAATAAAAATGCACTCGCAAATCCAAATGCACTTGATTTTTTTAAAGATAGAAAGGAATTAATTGGATGAAAAATCCGAAAATTTTCTTATCCGTTTTATTTTGTTGCATCATTATCATTTCGCCACTTAAGGCAGAAACGGAAAAGTGGAAAACTTGTTTGGGTTCCCATTGTATTTTGTTCCAATTGCCACCTAATTGGTATTTGACCAATCGCCGATCCAATGGTCAAACTACAAAACTTGATCATTTTAGAACGAATGGATTGGTTGAAGAGTCGGGACGAGAAATCATTCCTGCACTTGTCATTTTATTTAAATCATCAGACAACAAACAATATTTGGATCCCATTCTCCATCATTTGGAATCTAAAAAATATACAATGATTACTAATATCCGTGAATATTATAACCTTCAGAAATTAAACGATACAAAAGAAAAGGAAGTTTATAAATTTATCGGGATGGTTGGAACATTTAAAGATAAAGAAGATACAATCATCCAACATTATATCACATCTACAGATGAGGATTTTGGTTTTATCATCATCATCACTTGTTATGAATCGGTTTATCCAATGATCCAAAAAGATGTAAAAATGTTTTTAGATAGCTTGGTATATGAAAAAAGAAATTCACAATGGAAATTTGCAAACATAAATGACCAATTGAAAAAAGCCAAAGAATTGGAAGGGATTGCGAATTTACGCTTAAAAACAAAACAAGTAGATGAAATAACAAAAGCTTTAGGTGAGTTGAATGACGCTTGTGAATTGGGCTCAACAACTGCTTGCGAGCTTTTTACTAGTCTTATGAATGTTGGACGATAAAAATAATCACCTTTATAGAAATTGAATTCATTCCAATCTCATAATCCTTTGGATTTTAAAAAATCCGCATTGTAAATTTTTGATTGGTACTTGGTTCCCGTATCACATAACACAGTAACGATTGTATGGCCAGGACCAATTTGTTTCGCAATTTGGTAGGCAGCTGCCAAATTAATGCCAACACTTCCACCCATAAACAAACCATCTTCTTTTAAAACTTTCTGTAAGATTGCCAATGCTTCTTTATCATGAATTCGAATCGCATCATCAGCTGGCATTCCTTCCATGTTTTTTGTGATTCGGCCTTGCCCAATTCCTTCTGTTATGGAAGATCCTTCGATGGTGATACTTCCCGTTTTTACATAAGAATAAATTCCTGATCCATAAGGATCTGCCACAATACATTTGGTATTAGGATTTTTTGATTTTAAAAACATTGCCGTACCTGCATAAGTTCCACCAGTACCGATGGAAGTTGTCCAAACATCAATTTTACCTTGGGTTTGGTTCCATATTTCTGGACCAGTGGTTTCAAAATGTGCATCCCTGTTAGCAAGGTTATCAAATTGATTGGCCCAAAGAGAATTTGCTGTTTCTTTTGCAATTTGTTCTGAAACTCTAACATAATTTCCTGGATCCGCATAAGGAACTGCAGGGACAAGTATAACTTCTGCACCTAACGTTCGTAGCATTTCTATTTTTTCTTTGGATTGGGTTTCAGGAATGACGATGATCGATTTATATCCTTTCGCATTACATATATGAGTCAATCCTATCCCAGTATTCCCGGCAGTGCCTTCGACAACGGTTCCCCCTTTTTTGAGAAGGCCTTTTTTTTCAGCATCTTGGATGATGTACAAGGCAGCACGGTCCTTTACTGATCCGCCTGGGTTTAAGAATTCCGCTTTGCCAAGGATTTCACATCCGGTTTCTTCACTTAAAGATCGAATTCGGATGAGAGGTGTATTTCCTATTGTGTCAATAAAACCATTTCTTATATCTTTGTTCATGAGAATACACTTGACTCCTATTGATTAGACATCAATTTCCAAGTTTATGTACAAGTCCCTTCGGCAGTGGTTTGCACCTGCACCAGCCATTCCACAAAAATCAGATGAAGAGATCAAATCTCATTATCCAAAATTGCGTTTCCAAGTCTTAGAATCAACTTTCGTTGGTTATACGGTTTACTACCTTACGCGAAACAATTTTTCTCCAGTATCAAAAGAGATAGGAGAAGCTTTGTCTTATACCAAATCAGACTTAGGTGACATTTTAGCTGTGACTGCTATCACCTATGGGATTGGAAAATTTTTTATGGGAGCATTGTCCGATAGGTCCAATCCTAGAAAATTTATGGCAGTAGGACTATTTCTAACAGCCATTTTAAATTTTTCTTTTGGATTTGCGAATCATTATTGGATCCATCTTTTTTTATGGGGTGCAAATGGTATTGTACAAGGAATGGGTTGGCCTCCCTGCGGACGTTCTTTAGGACATTGGTATTCTGTCCGTGAAAGAGGGACTACGTTTGCATTTTGGAATATTGCACATAATATTGGAGGCGGAATTGTTGGAGTGATTGCATCCCATTCTGCAGCAAAGTTTGGTTGGCAATACGCATTTTTTGTTCCAGGAATCATCGCACTTATCGGAAGTTTTTATATTTACCTCCGACTTGTTGATACTCCTCAATCCGAAGGTCTTCCACCTATCGAAGTGTATCGAAATGATTATCCACCAGAAGAAAAAGAAGATCATGAAAAAGAACTTACCACCAAACAGCTGATTTTCGAACAAGTACTATTGAATAAATATATTTGGTTGTTTGCTATTATTAACTTTTTTGTTTATATAATACGTTATAGTTTAATTGATTGGGGTCCAACTTATTTAAAAGAAACGAAAGGTGCCGATCTACTTGGAGGTGGGTATTCCACATTCATTTTAGAGTTTGGAGGAATTGGTTCCACAATTCTAATGGGATGGGTATCTGATCGTTTTGATGGAAGGCGGGGGATGGTGAGTTTATTCTGCATCATACCAATCTTCTTCGCCTTTTTGGGTATTTTATTAAATCCTCCTGGTAATATTTGGTTCGACTACCTAATGTTTGGTTTAATTGGATTATTTATTTATCCACCAGTTATGTTGTTAGGTGTTGCCGGTATGGATTTTACTTCGAAAAAAGCAGTGGGGACAGCTGCCGGGTTTATTGGTTTATTTGGATCACTTGGACGAACAGCACAAGGCAAAGGAATTGCTGTTTTATCAACAAATTATTCCTGGGATGTTGCACTTGGAGCGATTTTGGTCTCAACCCTAATTGCTATTTTCCTACTGATTTTTAGTTGGAATTTACGTCCTCGTGGTTAAATCAATTGACTAAAGAGATTTTTTGAATCAAATTTACGAGTTATGAATCTAGGCAAAAAAATCTCGATTGGAATCATTGGAATCATCGCGGTCCCACTTGTATTGGCAATATTTTTACCTTCCACCTACCAAGTGGAGAGGTCTATTGATATCTCAAAATCAGCAAGTGATGTATTTGCATTCATTCGCTTATTAAAAAACCAAGACCAATATAGTGTCTGGGCAAAACGTGATCCCGAAATGAAAAAAATTTTTACGGGCCAAGATGGTACAGTTGGGTTCATTTCCCGTTGGGAAAGCCAAGTAAAAGATGTTGGTGTAGGCGAACAAGAGATCAAAATGATCAACGTTGATGCTTTGGAAATGCAGACCGAACTTCGATTTTTCGAACCTTTTGAAGGAACGGAAAGAAGTTATATGAAAGTATCTTCTCTAGACCCAAAAAAATCAAAGGTCATTTGGGGATTTGATGGTTCTATGCCATATCCATTTAATTTAATGTTACTTTTTATGAATTTCGAAGAAATGATTGGAAAAGATTTTGAAGAAGGACTCACTAATTTAAAAGTAGTCTTAGAAAAATAAGGATTCTTATTTCATTTGAACAAACAAAATATCTATTGGCAACTCTACCAAGACGATCCCATCCTTAAACCTGGATTCCCATCTCCCATATTGGCGGATCCAAGTTTTTTATTCCCTGAAACTTGTCCAGACGGCCTTTGGCATTTATTTGCGCATAACATCTTCGGTGTGTTAGAGTATGTCTCTGAAGATGGAATCCAATGGAAAAAAAGAAAATCCATCGTTCGGAACGCAATGCGCCCTTATATCTATTTTGAAGATGGAACTTATTATTTGTATTACGAAAAATACAAATTTTTTCATCTTCTCATGTCTTGGTTTCCGTATAGAAAATGGAAATCCAAAATTGAAGTAAAAACGAGTAAAGATTTAGTTCATTGGTCAGAACCTAAAACAGTCATCATTCCGAAATTTCCATTTCATAAAGACCCAAACTTTGGTGAATCGGTGAGTAATCCCTGCCTCGTCAAATTCGGAAGTAAATACAGAATGTACTTTTCTTCTTCCCTTGTGATGGTGCCCGATTGTGGATTTTGTGAACCAAAGTACATCACAGTTGCGGAATCAACTTCACCTCTTGGACCCTTTTCCTATTTTTCAGAACCCATCCTTTCACCGAGTGATATGGATCCATTTTGTAATTTAGGGGCAGGTTCTATCAAAGTGATTCCATGGAAAGGAAGGTATTTAGGTTTTCAAAATGGAATTTTTTGGAATCCGGTAAGGAAAGAATCTTGTTCTGCGATTTTATTTTTACAAAGTGAAGACGGAATTAATTTTGAAAGGATCAATCACACTCCAATCCTTGGACCTACTGGTAAAGGTTGGAAGGCAAGCCATGTGTATGCTTGTGATGTAAAATATTCTGAAGAAGAAAAAATATTCATCCTCTATTTTAACGCCAGAGACAAAGCTCATTGGACAAAAGGGAAAGAAGCAATTGGACTTTTTGTTGGGAAAGTGGAAGAATCAAAATCAACTTCTAAAAATAAAGTTCAAACAAAAACCAAGTCCAAACCAATTTCGAAAAAGAAAACATCAAAACCGAAACCAAAGAAGTCTAAACGCAAATGACAAAATCTCTCACCGGACATTCCAAAGACTTAGGCGATCATTTCATCATACGTCGTGTATTACCTGCCTTAGAAAAACGATCGGTGGGTCCTTTTGTTTTTTTTGATCATTTTGGTCCTGTCCCAGTCGTGACAGGAGAAGAATTGGTGGTTCGTTCTCACCCACACATTGGACTTGCTACGATCACATTTTTATATGATGGTGTGATCACTCATCGGGATAGTTTAGAAATAGAAATGGACATTCGCCCGAATGAAACCAATTGGATGGTAGCTGGATCAGGGATCGTACACAGTGAACGATCAAAATTTGATCCGAAGTATGAAATATTAGAAGGGATCCAAACATGGATTGCATTACCGAAGGAGAAAGAACAGATGGATCCTAGTTTCCAACATCTTTCGGAAGAAGAAATGCCCGTATTAAAAAAGAATGGACTCACTTTTCGCTTGCTAGGTGGTAAATTTTTAGGATTAGAATCAAAGGCCAACGTTCATTCACCTCTATTTTATGCTGACATCGATATCAAAGTGGATTCCGATCCAATCGAATGGGATCTTTTGCCAGAAGAAGAGGCAGGTTTATATGTGTCTCGTGGTGCCATCGAGTCAGATGGTGTATCTTATGTTGTAGGTAATATGGTACTCTTTGAAAAAGGATCAAAAGTATCATTTAAAGCAAAACAAAACAGTCGTTTGATGTTACTTGGAGGAGAACCTCTCAAGGAAAAAAGACATTTGTATTGGAACTTTGTTGCAACAGACCAAACCTTGATTGATGAAGCTAAAATAAGATGGGCAAAGGATGAATTTCCAAAGGTTCCAAAGGAAACCGATCGAATCCCTTTACCCAACTAAGGTTAAAATGATTAATTTAAATCGTAGTTTGTTTTTTTGAACTCTACTGCTTCTGTAGTGAGAGTTATTGGTATTTTACAGTATCCGTTCCAGCTGACATAAAAGCTAAAGATGTTCCTGGAGATGCATAAGCGACTATGGTTTCTTGGAATCCAGAGGCTGTCACAAAAAAAGTTTCCCCTTTTCCAACTGTTTTCTGTAATTCGGGAAAATAAAGAGAACCAGAGATAGTAAAAAAGATTCCAAAACAATTTGGTTCGGATAACGAAGTAAAGGTGAAGTTTTGGGCTTGGGAAAAGTCCCAAGACTCTAACCTGAATTTATCATTTGAAGTATATAAATAACGTGAGAACGGATGATAAGTAATGAGCTGTTTTTCTAATTTTTCATCTCCAATTGATTTTCCAAACTGAAGAACGGCTAAAGCTTTATCTAAATGGAGTTCCCTAGGTTTTCCATCATCACCAATTCGATGATAATCATACACTCGATAGGTGGAGTCAGAAGATTGTTGCACTTCTAATAAAACAACTCCTCCTCCAATTGCATGGATAGTTCCTGGGTTTAGTAAAAATACATCCCCAGGTTTTACTTTCCATTTTTTCAAAATGGATTCACCTTGGTTTTGTTTAACGAATGATTCGTACTCATCGCGGTTGGTATCAATTTCAAATCCAACAACAAGTTCTGCACCAGGATCACAAGCCAAAACATACCAACATTCTTTTTTGCCTTTTGATTTAGGATCATATTTTAAAGCATACTCATCGTTTGGGTGGACTTGCACGGAAAGTTTTTCTTTTGCATCAATTACCTTCACAAGGAGAGGTAAACCAGACTTGGCAAAAGGTGCGCCCAAAACTTCGTTCGGAGCTTTTTTTATGAGTTCAGTTAATGGGAGGTTAAAAAATTCAGGATTTTGGATTTGTGAAATGTCAGAACCATAAACAGAAACTTCCCATGATTCGCCAATAAATCCTTCTGGAATTTGACGTCCCAGTTTTGTTTCTAGTTTACGACCTCCCCATATTTTATCTTTATAGATTGGAGATACAAATAAAACCTTTGGAATCTTTTCCATTGATTCCTGTTTTAGACAGCGGTCTTTGTCCGTAAAGGGATATTTTTATGGATGAGAAGTTTCACTCGGAGGTTTTTTTTCTTAAAATGTGTGAACGAATCTGGCCTAAATTTGGAGAGATCAAATTCAAAAATTTTTGATGGGATGAGTGTAGAAATCGGAAATTCAACGTTTAACTTTCGATAACCTTTGTAACTACCTCGTCCATTACAAGCCTGACAATGGGGATCACTCCCCATACAATCACGACATACAATCCGAACGGTGAGTGGGATAACAGCAATCACTGGGCGGGATGTTTCTGATTCTTTTAAATCAATCACCAAATCATAATCAATGCCTGTCACCTTCCTACGGTCTTTATTCCGAAATCCTTTCCTCATTAAACCTCGTTTGGCAAGGTCGATGATCCCAGTTGTAAATCGCACACGAGAGACTGGTAAAACGATGGGGTGTTCTTCAAGTTTTCGTTTTAAAAAGGCTTTCGCATAATTCTTTTTAAACTCTTCATCATAGTTTTTTCTAGAAACACCTGTTAGAGTTTGGTAAGCAAAATGTATGGATTGGAATTTGGCGTAGGACCCAGTGAAAGGAATATCCGGATGGTAAAGTTTGGCTAGCCGACGAAAGGAGGTTTTAATTTCTTCCGTCGTGGCACCAAAGGGAATTTCTAATACTTCATATAAATTTGTGTTGAGTGGTGGCATTGTGTAACCAAATCCCACCTAATATCGATTAAGGTTCTTCGAAATCTCCACTGACAGATACTTCCAAAATAGATTCAGAAACCATTTTTGCTTCTAGTTTACCTTTTGCTTGGATGTAACGGTCAATGGTCCTTGCTACTTCACGTAGTCTGTCACGGTAAGCAGTTGCCAAACGTATTCTTTCCCATGGGCTTTGGATTTTCTCCAATTCATAAGTTAGGGTATTGTCATCTGCATTTGTTACGGTGCGAACAGAAAGTACGAGCCCTTTAACTCCACCACCAGTGCTGTTTTTGAGTTCACGGTAGGTAGTGACAGGATCTTTTCCTTTTTCAGTGAGAGACTTTCGTGACCAAAAGGCAAGCTCATCAAGTGAAAAACCACCACCTTCGGCACCACCGCCACCTTTGAGTTTCATCACAAAACGGCTATGCATCACATAACTTGGCTCATAAGGTAGATGAATCTCACGTGCACTCGTGACTTGTCCATATCGACTGTCTTTGATTTTCTTCTCAAAACTAAGGAATTTGACCTTTTCGTTGATCATGGCATGGTAATCATCCACTTCCTTACCAATCCTCTCGAATTTTTGCTGTTGTTTTGCATTGAAAGGAATGAGAGCGATGCTTCCATCTGGATTCAATTTATGGGAATCTGATTGGCTCACAGATTCGTTTTTTTCATCCGCGGCAAAAAGGCCTACGGTGAATAGGAAGGTAAAAATTAAGACAAACGAGGTACGCATACGAACTCCCAGATAGTAAACTCTATATCTATTTTCGACTTTTGAAATGAAATCATTAATTTGTTAAAAATAAGGTTGAATAAAAAACGTAAAAACAGGACGCTTGCGGTAGGTCTCCCATGGAAATAAATCTGAAAAAGAATGCAGACGCCTTTGTGATCAGCATTTCTGGAAGTTTGGACATTTATACTTCCTTAGATTTTAAAAACTTCCTGGAAACCAATATCCCAAGCCAACCTTCTGCCAACCTCCACGTTATCATCAATTTAGAAAAACTCAACTACATTGACTCTTCTGGGATCGGAATGCTCATCAAACAGCTGAATTATGTCCAAGAATTACAAGGAAAGTTCTCTATTGCCAATATGAAACCTGCAATTGAGAAGGTATTTAAGGTAGCAGGGCTTACAAGTTACTTCCAAACCATTGGCGAAGACGAATACCGCGAAAAATACGCAGTATAACTACTCTTTTTCATCCAAACGATTTTCCACGACAAACGCATCCCAAATCCCCCAAAAACGACCCACTGAGTTTTGGCTTGGAAGTAATTCCACGTAAATTTTCCCATCTGGGTATTCGGAGGGTTCGAGAGGTATTTCCACTGGATTCTGAAACCCATGTACTTTTTCAGTTAAGATGGACCGTTTGGGTTTCCCATTCACAAGGATTTGTAATTTTCTAGGTTTGAATTTTGAACCTTTTAGAGGTCTGTATTTGGTAAGATCCAAATATAAGTACACTGTCGATTTTGAATGACTTGGTTTTTCGAGTAAAAACCGAAGGCCCGATTCTGGCACCATACGACAGATGGAATCCTGTAAACCCAGATGTGGTGCATCTGGTTCCAATTCATAGGACTGGTAAATCGCCCAGGTTTTGAGTTCAGGAAACGTGGAAATGTCTTCTGGTAGTAAACCTTCCTCCAAACCAAATTCTTGTTTGGGAATTTTGGAATCATCTGCGGAGAGTGCACCAAGAGTTGATAAAAAGATTGCCGTAATGAGAAGGGTTCGTAGTTTCAATGGTAACACCTATTCCAAGTATCGGATTACGAGACAAGTCCCCCTTTGAAAATTATTCGTTCCTTAGAATCGATCCAAAATGAATTCCTGAGCGGCTCATCGCTGACTCTAGGGAATTTTGACGGAATCCACGTTGGCCACCAAACACTTTTGTTACGGACTGTGGAAAAAGCAAAAGAACTTGGGATCCCTTCGGTGGTAGTAACGTATTTTCCAAACCCATCTGTTGTCCTTGGTAAAAAACCAAATTTTAAATACCTCTCTTCTGAATCCGAAAAGGAAGAACTCATCCGTGGGTTTGGAATTGATTATCTCATCGTTTTAGATTTTACCATCACTCTTTCCAAAATGTCCGCAGAAGATTTTTTGGAAAAAATCATGATAAACACATTACATGCCAAACACATTGTAATTGGGTATAACCACTTTTTTGGTGCTGAGAGGAGGGGGGATTTTACCTTACTCGACAATAATAAAACTAAGTATGGTTATACGGTGGAACTGCGAGAAGCCGTCTTAAAAAAAGACAGTAAAATTTCATCCTCACTCATCCGAGGGTTTCTCGACAAAGGGGAAATGGATGAAGCAAAAATATTACTCGGAAGAAATTATCATATCTCAGGGACTGTAGTGGAAGGAGCCAAACGTGGCCGAACCATTGGTTTTCCCACTGCCAATCTGCAAGTTCCAAGTGACAAACTTTTACCTTCAGTTGGAGTGTATGCATGTTTTGTCAAGTTTGATGGCAAAGACCACAAAGGCATGGTTAACATTGGTTTTAATCCCACCTTTGATGGGTTAGGTTTGCATGTAGAAGTAAACATCTTTGATTTTGACGAAAATTTATACGGCAAAGAAATTGAATTAGAGATGGTGAAAAAAATCCGAGAAGAACAAAAGTTCGATGGGATCGAAGCTTTAAAAACCCAACTCACACTTGATAAAGAAACAAGTTTGTTAGTTTTGCAGTTATAAGTTCAAATTCGTCGCTTCGATAAACTCAGCGACCTGTTGACTAGATATGTTGACCTGTTGATACGAAAATATAATTGCAGGTGACTGGTCGCTGTTATGTGGGCGCCTCGAATTGGTTTATGATCTATATTCTGCTGTATCATGACCGCGCTTTTCGCTCCAATCTTTCCTGATTTCATTTCTGTTTAGGATTGTTCGCACTACAGGAAAGGATTTCCGCTCCAATCGCTGGCGCAGGACTCCACTTTGATAAACTCAGCGCAAGCGCCCTTCGTTGGATGTTACAGTTTTACGATGTGATACAATTTGCCTTTGCGTTTGATTTTGCCGAGGATGGAATTGTGATTGGATTCTTTTTCTAAGATGGCATCGAGAGAGGTTTTGGAAATAGCCCAGTCTTCTTTTAATTCATCAAAATAAAAACCAAACTCCTGTTTGTCTGTATTTTTCGTTAGGATGATATGTTTGTTTTTGGATTCCCCTTCTTCCATTAAAATGAATCCAGGTCCTGGGAACATGGGTATTAATTTGTCTTTGATTTTAATCTGTTTTTTGAAAGCTGGGATATTTCGAAGAATGCGGTAGGATTTTTTAGGTAATAAAAAATTTACTCCTTCTAACATATAACATATAAAAACAAGTTTTCCTGGGGACGGTTTGGTTGGATTTGTTTTTATCAAATTGGATGCGTTCTTCACTCTTTCGGTGAAGGATAAACTTATGTTTTTTTGATTGGAATCCGTTTCCCTTTGTTTTTGATTCACCAATCGCTTAGCAATTTTAGCGATTCGATTTTTTAAGGCAGAATCTAAAAATTCAATTTTATCCTCTGATTTGATTTTATCTAAGATGTGGTATAGGGAATTAAATTCTTTTTGTTTGTACTCATTTTTGATTTTAAATTTTTGAATTTCAGCACTTAGGCGTTTGCTACGTTGTAAAAAATATGGGGATTCATTTGTTTCCGAACATTCAATGAGTTTTTCTGACAAACCAACTAGTTTGGTAATTTGATCGTTTACTTGTCGTTCCAAACTTTCCAGATGGATGAGTTCTTCTTCTAACCTAACTTTTGTTTGGAAAAACTCATCTGCATCCAGAATTTTTTTGGTGGGTTTCATTGGAGATCTTAGTTCGCAAATTTACGTTTTTTAATCGATAGAATGATTCCAACAGCCGTCATTGCCATCACCAAGTGTGATCCACCATAACTCATAAAGGTAAGTGGAACGCCTGTTACAGGTAGAAGTCCAATCACAATTCCTACATTGATGGCAATATGGAAAAAAATCATGGCAACAATCCCCGCGGCAAGTAGAGAACCAAACCTGTCCTTACTTTCAAAGCTGATTTGTAATCCACGAAGGGGGATAGACATAAGAAAGAATAATAACAATACACTACCAAAAAATCCAGTTTGTTCTGCCCAAGAAGCAAAGATAAAATCTGTTCCCGATTCGGGAACATGAGGGATACGTCCTTCTGTCATCTCTCCATGGAATAAACCTTTTCCAAAAACCTTTCCTGATCCTACAGCGGGTTTGGAGGCGCGGAGTTGGTAACCAGCACCTTGTTTGAATTGGTCTGGGTTGAGAAAGGCAGTGAGTCGAATGACTTGGTTTTCTCGGAAAGGAATGGATTTGTGTACGGCAATTGCTGAAAGAATGGAAAGACCTAAGATACCAATGGTGATGTAATAATTTCGGAGGTGCCGCGAACCACGAGCAATTCGGATGAATATCATCACAAGACTAATGAGAGCTAGTGTTCCACCGAGTCCAAACATAAAGGCTTCGTTGGATAAAATTTTATAACCAATGCTTGCATATTCATCTTTTACGATTTCTGCTGCTTCACGGATCATTTGTAAGTTTTTTGGATTTTCAATTCCTGGAAGTGTAAGGCCAGAAACCTTTTTTCCATCCAGGATGAGCCAAATTTTTCCTTGGAGTTGGTTCACAAGTGATACAAGTTCTGTTTTGTTGTCTTTGCGAAGTAAGTCGATGAGTGGTTGGATGAGTGTGAGTTGTGAGTATGCTAAATACATTGGAACCATCAGTGAGATTCCACCAAAGGTGAGTAGAGATCCTACGTGGAGGATATCAGCACCACCTAAGTACAACATGGTGAAGAGCATAGGCAAAAAGGATACTGCAGTTCCAAAGTCTGGTTGTAAGATGATAAAAAGCATCGGCACCAAACAAATGATAAATGGAACGATCAAAACGGTAATTTTGTGCATTTCCTTTTCTTTCATCACAAGATACTGACCGAGTAAAATCACGGTTGCCAATTTTGAAAACTCAGATGCTTGGAGGGTGATTGGACCAAGTTTTAACCAAGACCTTGCACCTCGACCTGAAGGAAGGTAACCAATCCCAGGGATCAGAGTTAATATCAAAAGAAAAATCGAAAATAGATAAATGAATACAGCATAAGAACCAATCAATTGGTAATTGATTCTCGACATAAACCACATCGTGATGAGACCAACAAATACAAAGGAAAACTGTTTGTACCAACGACCAAGTCCATCTGCTGTGTTTGCTTCTTGTGTGTATAAAGTGAGAACACCAGCCATTGCCACGAGCACAACGGAGAAAATTAAAAAATAATCTAGTTTTTCTGTATTACGATCAGCCATTAAAATGCCTCTTGTTCGACTGGTGCTTCTTCTTCCATGGTTTTGGCACGGGATCTATCGGTTCTTGGGAAAGATCCTGGTGGGAAAGCGGCTTTGAATACTTCCCTAGCCGCAGGTGCTGCCGATGCCGCACCACCAACTCCATATTCTACGAAAGCAGCAACTAATATCTGTTTTTCGACAGGTGCGTTTACAGGTGCATACCCAATGAACCAAGCGTGGTTCGAAGAAGATGCTCCCCGTCTTCTTGTTTGGGCTGTTCCAGTTTTCCCTGCAATCTCTGGTAAACTTGGTGAATTGAGGACACCAGATGCAGTTCCTGAATACCCAACCAAATACAATCCTTCTTTCAAGGCTTCCACTGTGGATTTTTTCAGAGGGATGTCTCGTAAAATTGTTGGTTCTGTTTTTTGGATGAGTGAATTGTCAAGTGGGCTTCTAATTTCGGACACAACGTACGGTTTGTAAATTTTTCCGTTATTCACGACTGCCATATAAAACAATGCCATTTCGATCGGAGTCACAGAGATAAATCCCTGCCCAATGGATAAATTGACCGTATCCCCATCAAACCATTTGTTTCCGTAAGTTCTTTTTTTCCAATCGGAACTTGGGATAAAACCAGTTGCTTCTGCAGGTAAATCGATTCCAGTTTTTTTATCTAAGCCAAATAACCGTGAATAGGCGAGAATAGGTTCGGCACCCAATTTATAACCAAGTTGGTAAAAATAAACCGAGTTAGATTTTTCCAAGGCTTGCGCTAAGTTTAATTCGCCGTGGTTTTTTTTGTCCCAGTTATAAAATACTTGGTCCGGGACACCTTTGAAAGTAGACTTTAAGGTAAAACTTGCAGGGCATGAAAAGGTTTGTTTTGGATCAAAATTGATTTTGTGTTCACTTTCCATGGCAGCGAGACCCACTAAGGTTTTGAAGGTGGAAGCTGGTGGGAACCTAGACTGAATGGCTAAATTTAAAAACCCACCATTGTTTGTGACACGAGTGAAGTGATTGGAACGTTCGAGTTTATTTTTCCCAGACAAAATATTGGGATCATAAGAAGGATTGGAAGCCATAGCTAAAACTTCGCCAGTGGTGGCTTTGATCGCAAGGACTGTTCCCCTAACACCCTTTAGTGCCTTGTAGGCAGCAATTTGCATGTCTCTGTCAATGGTAAGTATTAAGTTGTTTCCGGGAACCGAATGTTCTATGACACGTTCTTCTTCAATGTTTCCTTCAGTATTTCGTTTTTGGATGCGAAACCCGTCTTGGCCTCGAAGAGTTGTATCATAAAGAGATTCAATCCCACCTTTTCCAATCAATTGATAAGTTTTGATTTCTTTTTCTTGTAAGTCACTTGTAGTAGGTTTTCCCACATAACCAGTCACATGTGAAAGAGCAGGTCCCATGTGATACACACGAGCAGGTGAGGATACTAAATACACATAACGATTGATATTATCTAGTACTAAAATTCGTTCTTGTTGTTCCCTAGAAATCCCTTCGAGTAAAACAAAAGGTTCTCTTGTCCGAATTTTTTTTATCAAACGAGATTCTTGGAGTTCTTTTTCGTAATAAACAATAGGAATGGAAAGTGCTTCACAAAATTTATAAATGAATTCTTTTACTTTTTTGGCATCGTTTTTGAGTAAACTTGTATTTAGAATTACATCTAAAGATGCGGAATTGGAAACAAGAGGTTGGCTTGTTTCTGGTGTTAAAAAGTTACGATCAAATATATTTCCACGATCTGCAGGGATTGATTCACTACGACGGACAAAACGTTCGGCTTTGAGAGAGTTTTCACTCCCTTGTACAATCTGTAAATTGAATAATTGTAATATATACGCTGTTAACGTGAATACAATCATTCCTGTAAAAAAATACAAACGTTTCCGGAAACTTGCTTCTAAACGAAACTCAGATGCCGACTGGCTCATTGCCTTACCTCATCTCCATCCAAACGGTAAGCCCACGAAAATAAAAAGAATAACGCAGGACCAATAAACGCATTATAAAGCGAAACATACAAAAAGGAATAACTATGATTCGAATGAAAGAACATAAGAAACAGCAAATAGGTTATCAGTCTTGATACAAACGTAAGTCCCAAAACATAAATGGTGATGGAGATATAGTTTTCTGTATAAGAACTTCTAAGACCTTTTCCAACGATATACCCAACAATGGCATAGGCAAACGAATGAAGTCCAATTTTGTAATAAACAATATTGTCTCCACCAATTTCTCCACCAAGTGCGGTATCTGTAAGTAGGCCACCAAAAAATCCCAACCACAGTCCATACATTGGTCCTTTGCGGAGTGCAAAAAACACAACAAAGATCACCATAAAATCAGGACGAACTGCATTTCCTAATTCAAATACATTGGATCCATTTAAAAAATGAGCGAGTAACATCCCTATGATGATAAATAATTTATCTAAAATCATGGATTCACCTCCTTAGGTCCTTCTATGGTTTGGGGAGAAGGGGACGGTGGTGGTTCTGATGGAGAAGATGGATTGGAAATTGGATTCGTACGACCTGTGTTTGGTGTGCCAAATGTACTTGGACTTCCAAATCCTTGTGTTCCTTGTTTTTTCTCTTTTTTATTATAATCTTTTTCTTTAGGGAAATCAATTTCACCAAAGTATGGCCCTTCAATTTGGATTGTTTTTTCGGCGGGCCATTCTTCTCGCCATTTTTCAGGTAATTTTTTTAAGACAATCACATGTAATAATTTATCAAATTCAACAAACGGACGTAAGATGGCAGTTTTAAAAGATCCATTCCTTGGCCCTTCTTCAATGATGGTTCCAACAGGGATCCCTTGTGGGAAAACTCCCGATCCACCAGAACTAAACACAGCCTTTCCAATTTTACTAAATCCCTCTGTGAACATAGTGTTTGTCGAAGTTGGAGGTGGGTTTGGTCCCATTGGAAAATTGCCAATGGCTTTTGGATCAATTACAATCCCTGAATCAATGTAGTCTAACAAAACGTCTGTTCCGCGGCCACTGTTCCCATTGAGTGATGCCCATAAATTTGTACCTGGGATGGAGACTCCCATAGAAAAGTTGGAATTGATGACTGGCTGGATGACAGCAGATCCTTTTGAAACAGCAATGATTTTACCAACAAGGGCTTCTGTGAATTTTCCTTTTTCGTCTAACGCACGTGCTACGACAGGCATATAAGGTTTTATACCAGATTCAGATCCTTTGTTGATGATGATGGTGCGGTAAATGGCATTCAAACGAACACTTAAGACTTCCGCACGAACCGAAGGGTATTCGATACGAAGAGGGAAGTTTAGCTCTTGGCGGAGAATCGCATTTTCTGCCTTGAGGCGTTCTACGTCTTTGGAGAGTTGGCGGTATTCTTCCATCACGTTCAAACAGGAATCACGCTCTTCTCTTACCCTTTCGAAGGACTCAAGTTTGTTATAACTACTTTTGATGAGGGATCCAAAGGAATCAAAGGACCCAGAAAAAAAGTCGCCTACACCCTGAAAGCTGGCAATCCCTCTTACCATGAAGTTGCCGTTCCAAATTAGGGAAGTAAAGGAAAACAGGAATACGAAAAGTAGGGAAAACAATTCGTCATTTTGATTGATGCGATTCCACTTCATGGACTTATGTCACATTAATTTTCGTGGAAAGAATATTTCAAGCGAGAATCGGAATTGGTCCGTTTTTCATTCAAGAGGTTCCTCGTCTCTCGTGGGGGCGGAAATAGAAGGTGTTCGCCGTCTCCATTTCCACACTACCGTGGATGGATTGGAATCCTTTTGGCTCTCTGAATACCGTGATCTTGGTTTGGTTTGGTGTTCCCGTGTTTCGTTTGGTTGGGCTGAACCTGATTCTGACCTCGGTAAGACCCGGGTCGACCACTTGGGCTAAATACGAATCTTTTCCCCAATGCACGAGGACAAACTCTCTGACCCCAAAAAATGGTGATCTCTCTTTCGCGGTTCCCAAAAATTTGGCCACGAGGGATAAGAAGCTGCGTTCTTCCTCACGGTCGAGTTGTGACACAAATTGTAAGAGGTGGGCTCGTAAGTATTCTTTGGCATGGTTGTGTGCGAGGAGTACACGGTGATGTCTGTCCAATTGGTTGTAAAAGGTTTGCAAGAGGGAACGTTCTATTTGGTTGCAACCGGCTTTGAAGGCAAGTCGGTCGAGTCGTTTCCTATGCATTTGGATGAGTTCATACCGGTGGGTGAAGTAGGCACTCAACCGAAAGGCAAAGTAAAAAAATAGAATGAGTCCCACCAGTTGTAGGAGGACGAGTTCTGGATTTCCCTTCCAGATCCAAACTGGTTTTTCTGGAAACATTGATTGTTAGACGAAAGGGAATTCTAACACTGTTCCTCTATTTCAATGCCATCAGCCGAACGAGTGATCCCAATGTTTCTTCCCAGATGGGTTTCCATTCTGATTGGAACCTTTCGCCCAAACTTTTTTCTAAGGCAAAAAGAAGGCTTGGTGCAATTTCTGCTAAATCAGTAACATTGATCCCCATCTCTTCATGCATTTTTCCTAACTGTTTCAGTTCGGTATGGATTTGATTTACATTTCCAAATCGTTCGATGGTTCTACCGAACATGGCGAGTAACTTTTTTGCTTGGGTTTCCATATTGGTATTTTGGAAAAATTTTTGGAACTCTGGTTTGGTTTCTAGAAAGTGGACGTAAAAATCATGAGCTAAATTTGGATTCAGTCGCAAAGCTAATTCTAACGATCTTTGTAATTCTAATATTTTATCTTTTTCTTTAAAACCTAATACCGAGTAAACGGCCATCTTCTCTGATTTCCCTCGAAGTCTGGTGATGATTTTTTTGTCGATTTGGATTCTGTCGGAGATATACTGATAGATTTCGTCAGAGATTAAAAATCTCGTTCCCGTTTTTTTATTCAAAGCTTCCAACCTAGAAGCTACGTTTACAGTGTCTCCGAGTACTGTTTGTGATTTGTGGTCTGAGTGGCCAATGTCACCATAGATAACTTGTCCTGCATGTAATCCCAATCGAATTTCAAACTCATGGTGGAAACGTTCTTTAACATAAGAATTGAATTTTTGAAGTTGGTCAAACATACGAAAACAAGCACGTAATGCTTGGACAAACATTTGTTTTTTTGCTTCTTCTAAACTGAGTTCCGATGATTGTATTTTAGTTTTGTCTAAAAAGAAATACGCAAGGATTCCATCTCCAATAAATTTATCGATGAAACCACCATTATTGAGAATTGGTTCACTCATCTCTTGGAAAAATCGATTGAGGACAAAGACTACGTCATAGGCAAGACTTGATTCAGTAAAAGAAGTAAATCCTTTGATGTCTAAAAATAAAATTGCCGCATAACACTCTTCACCCGTTTTGGAATTCTTTGTTTCGGAAGTGATCGTTTTAAGATCTTCTTCGTCACGAATGATCCTTTGTACATCAACATTCCCATAAATTTCCGTTTGGCAGGACAAACGAATTTCTTTTGGCCAACCTTTCCGGTCTGCGATTGTTTTTTCCCTCTCATTCCTTTCACTCAGTGAGGATAATCCATCAGAAACAAAAACACGGCAAGTTGTGCATCTTGCATTCCCTCCACATAAATGATACAGAGGGAACTGGTTGGCAATGGCGGTTTCCAAGATGGTATCACCAGACTTTTTGATTTTTAAAGTTTTCCTTTCTGGTTCTAAAAAAGAGAGATCAAACATTGAGACTTACCTTTTGCTTGGGAATTACGAATCTTAAAATGTAGGAATTTTCGCCAAACAAGTTTGCGTTTTCTATTAGTATAGAAGTCTTTCGTTTGTTTTCCTTGCTAGTGAAAAATAACAAAGTTTCTGTAAATTTTTTTCAATTGGAAGTCGGGAGATTTTTGTTTTGCTTGTATCACAATGGCAAAATCAATTAAAATCAAACACCTGGGAGACAAGTGGTTTTGTCTGACATCAAACATAATCCAATGAAATTCGGCAACGCATACAAACCGGAAAACCCTAACTTTGCCAAAATGGAAGCGATAGGAAATTTCCGCGTGGGCGATGACGGGAAATATTTCACGACGGTCAATGGGATACGATTCGAATTTGCTTTAAAAAATGACGTTCCACCAGAGCGTTCCATTGTAGAAGCAGATGGTGCCAATTGGATGAAGCTTTCTCAAGCTGCAAATGAACTTGGAATTTCAGAAATTGGGCTTAATTCAGTCGTTAGGGATGATTCTTCCTCTCACAAAGGTGGTTACTCAATGGATGTTGGTTCCATAAAAAAGGAGATAAAGTGATTTTAATATCGCATAGTAATGGAGATTTTAAAGAAGGAAAAGTGCCGCCTATTCCCAAAGCTCCACTAGACAAATTTTTAGAAATGATTTCGGGCAATAATTCCAACAAGTTCTCGTATAATCCTTATTATATGGTGGATGGGAATGGAAACAGGACTCCGAATTTTTTTACAGCAGTAACTCCAGATACAAATTGGTCGAAGGGGAATTGGGATAACCTTGAACCAGCTGAACGGAAGGAATATGCAAAGGTTATGCGTGAAATGGCGATTCAATACTCAAAGGATAATAATTTATCGGAAATTACATTATCGGATGATAACGTAAAACAAATGTGGAACCACAGACATCACCTCCATGTGACGGAAGTAAGTAAATGAAAAATATATTCTATATTTTTGTGACAGTAGTTTTAATTTCATGTGTTTCCAAATCTGCTAAACCTGAAACAGTATTGCAACTTGATTCTAATAAAACTACTTTGATTGAAGAAATTCAATTTTTAAAAGATTCTGGATATCCATTGTCGAAAGAATTAGAATTAGACAGCTTTCCTTCCAGAAGTCGAGCGTATGAAGAAAATAAAGTTTTATATAAAACATTAATTAAGGCTTCCTCAAAAATACGAATGCTATCTGTGCATATTGAAGATAATAAACCATTCCTAGTATATCCTCAAATTGGCCGTAGTAAGAACTTCAGTTTTGATAAAGGTAAGATATTAGAAGTATATAACAGGGAACCTATTCCTCCGATTGTAGAAGATGGTAGATCCTTTGACGATTCACTGAATGGTATCAACTTCCGATATAATGACGGTAATCTTTCTGAAGTAGCCTGTTATTACCATTTTGATCCTTGTGATGAAAAAATTTTACTAACTCCTGCCGGAGAAATTCAAAAAGTAATCAAAGAAAAGAATACCTGTAAAAAAGGTTGTGGGAATCTAATTTTTTTCCGTGCTCCAGGTTCCTACAAAATCGCTGACAACAAAGTCCGTGTTCGGAAAGAACCCTCCACCAAATCAGAAATCATCACCGAACTAAACAAAGACACCCCCATCGAAGTGATCGCTGATGCAGAAGTGTATGAAGAAGTATTTCCGCATTACGGAACGTGGGGTAAGGTGAAGCTAGGTGATGGCACGGAAGGTTATGTATACGGTGCTTTCTTACGAGCACCTGCAGAACCGGATGTGGTTGCCATTCGAGAAAAAGCAGAAGAATGGAAAAAGAAAAATGGTTGGAAAAGGAAGTGAGGGATTGATTTGAAGAAGAATTTGCGAACGATACTCAAACTGCTCTTTGCAATGTGATTTCCGCCTGGGAAGCTGCCATGATTGCGGGAAGAGATAAGGAAAAGGTAAATCCTAATTTTGCTGAATTTTATGTGCAGCAAGTATTGGCAGGAAATATTAAAAAGGATATCTATGGCGGGAAGACTGTTGGTATTTTTTTTAACTCTTCCAAACCCTATCTTGAACCAATCACAAGTTTAGCAGACACTATAAAACTTGACTTATATTCTGAGGAAGGGAAAAAAGAAGCGGTGAATATTTTAAATCACACAGATGCGCAAGTGGCCCAAGTTTATTTAGATTATGATGGTGACGGCGAAGGGAACCATTTTGTCATCGCTTACAAAGATCCAAATGGTGATTGGAAGATCAAAGACCATAACTATGAAAAGGGGTCTCAGGTCGGGGAAGACTTGTTAGATGCATTAAGTAAAAATAAAATTAAAGATATTCGATTGGTACATCCAGAAAAATAAGAGGGAAGATATGAAATTTTTTTATTATGTAGCTGTGTTTGTTTTTGTAGCAAGTTGCAATTCAAAACCAAAAGAAATGGCCATTGAATTCGAAAAATTCAATGGCTATTATTTTCTTGACGATCAACTTAAACTGATGAAATCCAACAGTATCCCAAGCAAGGATTCTATTTGGTTTGCTCGTTTAGATATCAAAACTTCAAGTTTGGAATTAATTGACGTGACTACTTGGAGAGTGGTAAAATTACTTGAGTTAAATCACTATAAAGATTCTATTTTCTATATTAGTGGTTTTGATGACATGTTTCTTCATCTCAGACTATCTTCAACACCTAATGGCCAACACGGACTTCGGTTTATTCGCGATAAAGATGACACAAACAAATTTATAACGAGTGGTTACTTTGTCCATGAACTCAAGTCCATCGAGGATTGTAAAAAGTTTTTAGCTGATTGGAACGCAGATCTGGAACGAACAAACTGTGACAAGGAAAGCTGTTACGGGAACTGATGGACCGATCACCTTACCATATGCGTCCGCATTTATTCCTGTTGGTAAAGATGAGAAAGTATACGTCGATGTTGTTGATCAGCCAAAACACAACAAATTCTCGGATACTCCTGAAAATAAAAAATTAGTGGGAGTATTAAAGGATACCATTAAACAATCTTTTGATACTCATGTCCCAACGATTGAAAATAATTTAGAAAATTCTTTCGATCCGAAAATCAGAGAACAGTACAAAGTTTTACAAGAAAAACGCGAAATCCAAACTGCGAATAAAGAATTAGTCAAATTGAATCATGCTGAAAGACCACTTTTAGTTTCCAATCAAAAGTTGCTATTGATTTAGCAAAAAATCCAGATCTGGCAGCTCAACTGGATCCTAAATTGACAACTCCATTATTGGAAGTTCAATATAAGCTGAATCATAATCAGGATTTTGCAACAACTGCAGACGAAGTGAAACAGTTGTTCAAAGAAAAATCGATAGTTGATACTATTCCCGAAACAACTAAAAAAGTTGAACTTCCCATTTATAGAAATCCGGAAACGGGCGAATTCCGTATTGGCGCAGGCGATTCTGCAAGGGATATTGCTACAAATTCTGGGCCAGGATCCCCATTTAACCAAGAGAAAACTAACAAAAAAGCTCTCGAGATGGCTGATGCAATAAGAGCTGTATTAAATCTTGATGCCAGTGTCCCAAGCTCAGAAATAGTTTCCAAATGGTGCCAAGCGACTTCCCTCTGGGCAACTTGCCGCAAGGAATTTGGATCTGCCGTCCCCGATAATTTTGTTGATTTTGTCAAAAATCACAAAGAAAGTATTACAATCAAAGAAGGCGATGTGATGTATGTCACAGGAAACGACACCATTATGAATACTTACGCAAATAAAAATGGAAAAGAGTGGCATAGGGATACGTTTAAAGAAACAAATCCCAATATCACCAGAGACCAAGCGTATACCAAAATCGCAGAAGCCATGAAAACAACCACATCCAATTCTGTGATGATTCGTATTAGTAGCGGGCATACAATATCCATTCATAGAGATGGACCAGGGAGTGAGTGGATTGTAAAGGATACTGGGCATAGCAAAACAAATGGCACGGTTGTTGATCCATATAATATTGAAGAATCAGTACTTTTTGAATATAAAGAATATTTAAAAGAAATACCCGAAAATATTGCATTCCCAGTGACTGCGACGAATAATTAAAAATGAATAAATATAATTTTATTATCAGCATTTTAGTATTTTATTTATGTACTTGCAAAGTAACTTCCTTAAAAAGTGAAAACCCAGAAAAGATCCATGAATCAATCGTAAGTGAATTGGAAAAAAAGAGTTATTATGTAAAAGTTAATACGCATAAGGGAATTAAAACTTATGTTACTATTTATCCAATAACGATAGTTTCAGAGAATGATTTAATCAATATATGCAAACTACCCAATCTGCGTAACTTGCAAATTAATAATGCAAATCTACCTCTAAATTATTTTGATCATTTAGAAAGATGCGATCTAAGAAATTTGAGTCTTTTTAGTCTCGATTCTGTACCCTGGAAAGATGGAATCATTTGTAATCTTAGTGCAAACATAAATACTCTAGATTATTTACATCTAACAAATACTAATATAAGCGATCATGATTTGAAATGTATTTCTAAATTTCAATTTTTTAAAAATTTAAGTTTTGAAGGTCCGGCTCAAAAATTTTCAGAAGAAGCATTTTGCAATTTGATGAGAAGTGAAATCAAAATAAATGCGTTAGATTTATATAATTTAACTTTAACTCCAAAAATGTTTGAATGTTTGTTGGATATTAAAGGTATAAAAACATTTGGTTTTAAAAAAATCAAAGGCCGCACTGCTAGTGATATGAAAAAGTTAGAGGATTTGTATTTCAAAAAGAACGGCCGTAAGGTGACTGTTGATGTCTTTGAATACGATTCTCCTTAAATAGTCGGAGTTTAAAGTCGCATTGGAAGAATAATAGATTCGAGGAATTTGCCGTCACTGCATTGGTTTGATGGTTCCATCATTTTAGATTTCCAAAATTTCATGCTTTGGCCGATGAATTTTCATTGATTTTGTTAAAAATCATTAGCATAGTATCTTCATCAAATCAGGAAATGTTATGAACACAGACGCCATGAAAACAACCACATCCAATTCTGTGATGATTCGCATTAGTAGCGGGCATACCATTTCCATCCACCGAGATGGACCAGGGAGTGATTGGATTGTAAAGGATACAGGCCATAGTGATATAAATGGGCAAATAGTTGATCCAGCAGATATTAAAAATTCAATATTATTTACAGGAGGTTTTTATAAAGAAAATCTTCCTGAAAGTATCGCGTATCCTGTAATTTCACCAAAAAGGTAAATATGAAATTTAGAGTCTTTAAATTTGTTATTTTTATTGCATTCGGATTAGTTTTAGTATGTAAATCAAATGGGAAAACAGAAGTTAATGATTTATCTAAAAATAAGTCAATTCCAGATGAGTTAATTTCTAGAAGTTACGATGTTGAAATCAATATGCATAAAGGAATTCATTCGTATGTAAGTGCGCATTCAACTACGAAAGTTCAAAGTGATGATTTGGAACTGATTTGCAGTTTACCAAACTTAACAAATATTAGGTTTGAAAGTATTAGTCTTCCTGTTCAATTCATAGATGATATTAATAAATGTAACATGGAAAATCTACGAAATTTTAGGTTAGATAAAGTGAATTTTGATCAAAAATTTCTCAAATCATTTTCGAAGAGTGGACAGTTCAAAGGTAATTTCGAATTTTTAAGAGTTGCTATAGATGATGAAGGCTTAAATCATTTATCAGGATTAAAAACATTAGATAGTTTGGGAATCCGTGGTCCAAATGAGAAATTTACTGATGTTGGACTTTGCAATTTTATCCACTCTGGTGTAAGTATCAAAAGAGTTTATTTATTTCATCTCTCCCTTTCTGACAAAGCAATTGACTGTTTAGCCGATTTAAAAGGTGTTGAGCACTTCGGTTTTAAAAAAATCAAAGGCCGCACCGCAACTGATATGAAAAAGTTAGAGGATTTGTATTTCAAAAAGAACGGCCGTAAGGTGACTGTTGATGTCTTTGAATACGATTCTCCTTAAATAACCGGAGTTTAAAGTCGCATTGGAAGCGTAATAGATTCGAGAAATTTGCCTTCACTGCATTGGTTTGATGGTTCCATCCGCAAAGGAATAGGTTGCTGTCTTCAAGAGTAGTTCAGTTTTTGAATACACTTCCAATGTGAATTGAGAATTCTTTAGATCAAAGGTTGTTTTTGTTATGGAGCCGTTTGGAAAATCCAAGGCTTTCATTTCATTATACGTTGAGAAATAAGATATTTGTTCCAATTGTTCGGTAAGTAGAATACTTACCAGACAGAAATTGAGCGAGAATATCCAAACCATTGTCCGAATTAAAATCATAAATCGTAATGGAGTGGTTCGGCCAAACTTCGACCAATCGATTCTCCTTTAAATACACTTGCATCTGGTTTCCCGTTGCGTGAATGAGTTTGGGATCTCCTTCCACAAGTTTCCAAACAAACAAAAATCCATCACTTCCATCAGAAAAATAAAACGTCCCTCTAGCAAAGAGCAGTTGTTTTGTTTCATCGAAGAAATTTCAAATTCTGTTGGCCTTGGAGGATTCCGTTTGGATATTGGAAACGGTGATTTCCGCTTTTTTCCTATAGAAGGATTCTGTTCCCAATGCTTCCTTGATGAAAAAAATTTTCTTTGCGTCAACCCATCTTTCGCTTGTATCTTCATACCGAATTTGGTAAAAGTTTGTTTGTTTTGGCAATTTGTTTGGTGGGCTTAGTGGTGACCTCAAAACATTTTTGAAAGAAGTGAGGTCTTCTGCTGAAGCGAAGCGGTAAAACGCTGTATGCGAAATGATTACTTATTCTAAGTCCAATTTTCTAATTTAAGAGACACGATTCTTGAAAATTCTTTTTCGTTATTTGTAATTAGAATGCCGTTGTTATTTAAGACGATTGATGCTATAATGAGATCGTTTGGACCTATTGGTAATCCTTTCGATTCTAAATTTGAACGAATTTCAGAATAAATTTCTGATTCTATATCGTTAAAACCAACAATTTCAAATGGGTCTAAAAAATCCAAGACAACATTTCTATTTTTTTTTGGATTTTGGCTTTTTAGTGCACCTAATAATAGTTCTGCTTTTACGATTGAAGGAATTTTAATTCGGTTTGGATTAAGTTTCTTAATATTATATTCAATTTTATCGTTCCTACCTTTTAGGAAGTAAATGCATATATTTGTATCTAAAAAATAATTCAAAAAGCTTCTCTCTTATTATCATTTTTTAAACTTAAGGAGTCTGGTTTATTAAAGGAATCATCTTCTATCGAACCATATAATTGGAAAAAATTATCTGGCCATTTTTTTTCAAATGAACTTTGTAATTTTCCTTTGACCCATTGAGATATAGAAACTTTTTCCTTTTTAGCAGCTAATTCAATTTTTTTGAGTGTGTCTTGATCTAAATATAATGATAACTGTGGCATTTTGGTCACCTTTTGTATCTTTCTTTCAAGTATAAGTGCAAGTATGTTTTTGTCAATTTAATTTCCAGGCTTGCGAATTTGATTTTTCTTGTTTTATTTCGCTTAACGAACTAGGCTTACCGATGTTCTCCGACCCTGAGTCTTGGAACGGGACGTAAGTGCAGATGCGCTGAGATTAGTTGCTGTTATGCGTAGTCTCGTAAGTTAATCAAAAATGTTTTTCTTTCTCTAAAATTTCTTTATTATGAAATTCAAGTTTTGGAATTTTGTTTATAACAAAATCCTAGACAATATCAGAATCAAGGAGGAAGTGGCCATGTATTAAATGATTTCTCGTTGCAGAAAATTTTCGCCATTTAGGTTAATTATGCTTTTTCTTAAAAGAATCAGAAAGTTTGTTAGAAGCTTCGCCAATTATCTCAATACTTCGAACAAATGCTCTCTTTAGGACATTATTATTATGAAATGAATTTTCATCAGTTTTTGATAATTTATCATTTAGAAAGAGAATTTCATTATATATATGTTTGAATTAATCTAAGTCAGACTTTAATATATACTGACTCACTTTCAACGGATTTTTTGAGAGAACCTGATTTAGATTCAGCAGTAAGTAAATCGACTTTTGCTTTACAAATGTCTTCAAGTAGAAATGTAAGATTAATGTAATTTTCAAAATATTTCATTCCAGATTTGAATTTGACAAGGAAATCATTATCACTATTCTGTTTTGCTTCATTTCTAGCGACAGATCCAAAAAGATGAATAGTCTCCTCCTAGAATATCCAACCCCTTATTGTAATTTTTTTAAGGAGTTTTGAATAAAGTTTGAATCTAAAAGTTCAACAACCGCAATACCTTAAAGATTCGTATGTAGATTTAAAAGCCAAACAAGCGGCTGCAGAAAAAGGATTTGCTGATGCGATTAAAAAATTTGAAAATAAAGAAATAAATCAAAAACAACTGACAGCTGAGTTGAAAAAACTTGAAGCCAGCTATACGAAAGCCCTAGAAAAGCACAAAGAAAATTGGAAAAAATATGAGAAGGATGTTGCAAAAATGATCCAAACAAGGGATCCTGATCGTAATATCACAGTGACAAGTTTGGATAAAATCACAGCAGGAATCGTTGTAGATGGAAAACCGCTTTCCATGAGTCCAGGAGGTGCAACTCGAAGGAAAGAGGCCTTGGAAGCACTCAAAGCAGGACTTGGCAACGCATACAAACCGGAAAACCCTAACTTTGCCAAAATGGAAGCGATAGGAAATTTTGCTCAAAAAATAGATAACAAGGGAAATCCTGTTTTTTCTGAACCTGGTAAACCAACTTATACTACAACAGTTAATGGAGTACATTTTGATTTTATCCAAAAACATAATGTTTCTCCAGAAAAGTCTATAGTAGTCGCTGATGGTGCCAATTGGATGAAGCTTTCTCAAGCCGCAAAAGATTCAGGAATCGAGTCTATCGGGTTAACTTCTGTGAAACGAGATGATTCTAGCAGCCACGGGAATGGATATTCTTTTGATGTGGGATCGGTAACGGATTTGAATGGGAAGGAGATTTTGATCAAACACAATGATGATTTTCTAAAAGGTCAAATCATAGAGCCAAAACCGCCTCTTGATAAATTTTTAGACAAAATTTCAGGTGAATCATCCAACAAGTTCTCCTATAATCCATATTATATGGTCGATGGGAACGGGAACAAAACTCCGAATTTCTTTACAGCAGTAGACGAAAAAAATTGGGGAAAAAAGAATTGGGACGATCTGACGGACAATGAAAGAAAAGAGTTTGGAAACGCTATGAAGGAAATGGCTGCAAAATACACTCCACCATATACATTGACGGATAATGATACAAAACAGATGTGGGATCATAGACACCACTTACATATAACGGAAGTAAGTAAATGAAATCAGGTATCATTTCATTTTTTATACTTTTGCTGAGTTGTTCGAATCAAATCAGATCAGAAGATGAAATTTCAAGGACAGAAAGCTTTTTACCTGAGATCAAATATTTATTAGAGAGCGGAGTGCCCATCTCAGAGGCTATGATGACAAAAAAATATCCTGATAACTGGAGAGGTAATCTTCAAGCCTACAACAAAAATTTTAATGTTTTTCTCGGTTCATCATCGGTAGAAATTCGCCATCTATCGATTCGAGTGGGTTTAAATGATAAATTTAATAGTTATCGTTTTGTAGGTGAAGGAAAGCAGAAAGAATTTCATTTCATAAAAGGATATATAAACTCAATATCATATTCGGAGCCCGTAAACGTTCCCGATCAAGGCTCTTATCAAAAAAGAGTTGGTATTGGTTTCAACTTTAAAGAAGGAAAACTCGAAACTCTAGGATGCTACTTCCAGCAAGATCCATGTGGTGAAGCCATTCATTTAAACCCCCAAGGCGAAGTCACGAAAGTCACGAGAGAAAAAACACAATGCAAAAAAGGCTGTGGCCACTTAGTCATCTACCGGATCCCTGGAAGTTATTTCATTGCTGACAACAAAGTCCGTGTTCGGAAAGAACCCTCCACCAAATCAGAAATCATCACCGAACTAAACAAAGACACCCCCATCGAAGTGATTGCTGATGCAGAAGTGTATGAAGAAGTATTTCCCCATTACGGAACCTGGGGCAAGGTGAAGTTAGACGATGGCACAGAAGGTTATGTGTATGGCGCTTTCCTACGTGCACCTGCAGAACCGGATGTGGTTGCCATTCGAGAAAAAGCAGAAGAATGGAAAAAGAAAAATGGTTGGAAAAGGAAGTGAGGGATTGATTTGATAAAATTATTCTTTCTCTCACAAAGGTGGTTACTCAATGGATGTTGGTTCCATAAAAAAAGGAGATAAAGTGATTTTAATATCCCATAGTAATGGAGATTTTGAAGAAGGAAAATTACCACCTAGCCCCAAAGATCCACTAGGCCAATTTTTAGATCAGATTTCTGGAAATGGTTCGAATAAGTTCTCCTATAATCCTTATTATATGGTGGATGGAAATGGAAACCGAACTCCGAACTTTTTTACAGCAGTATCACCGAAGGAAAATTGGTCGAAGGGGAACTGGGAAACGCTTGAACCTGCTGAACGAAAGGAATATGCAAAGGTTATGCGTGAGATGGCCACTCAATACGCAAAAGATAACAATTTATCTGAAATTACATTATCAGATGATAACGTAAAACAAATGTGGAACCACAGACATCACCTCCATGTGACGGAAGTAAGTAAATGAAAACCATCGTTTCAATTGTGATTTCTTTAATGCTTATATCATGCATTTCAAATTCTACCAAATCCGAACCAGTTTCACTATCTAATTCTAAGGATAGTATGTTGATTGAAGAAATTCAATTTTTTAAGAATCTTGGATTTCCGTTGTCAGCAGAAATGGAATTACAGAGTTTTCCTACAAAAAGTAGAGTTTATCAAGAGAAGAGAAAATTTTATGATGTCTCATTCTCCGCGTCAAATTCTTCAGGAATGCCCATTAAGCAAAGATCCTTCTATATTGACTTAGAACTAAAAGAAAAGTTCTTGCCCACGTTAGGTGGAAGGGAAAAAAACTTCTATTTCCTTGAAGGGAAAATAAAAAGCATTCTGAATGCAGAGCCTATGTATCCAATCGTTGAAGATGGGCGGGCTTTCGATATAGCGTTAACAGGTATTGGCTTCCGATACAATGACGGAAATCTTTCCGAAGTAGCCTGTTATTACCATTTTGATCCTTGTGATGAAAAAATTTTGCTAACTTCTGCTGGAGAAATTCAAAAAGTAATCAAAGAAAAGAAAACCTGTAAAAAAGGTTGTGGAAATCTAATTTTTTTCCGTGCTCCAGGTTCCTACAAAATAGCTGACAACAAAGTCCGTGTTCGTAAAGAACCATCTGTTAAATCAGAAATCATCACCGAACTAAACAAAGACACCCCCATCGAGGTGATTGCCGATGCAGAAGTCTATGAAGAAGTTTTTCCGCACTACGGCACTTGGGGCAAGGTGAGGTTAGACGATGGCACGGAAGGTTATGTATACGGTGCCTTCCTACGTGCACCAGCAGAACCGGACGTGGTTGCCATTCGAGAAAAAGCAGAAGTGTGGAAAAAGAAAAATGGTTGGAAAGGGAAGTAAGGGATTGATTTGAAGAAGATCTACTTTCTAATCCTCCTTTTTTGCCTTCACTGCAAAAATCCATTCGATCTAAACGTAATCAGAAAGGCAGATGGACCTGATTATATTTTAGCCGAAATTGACTGCAATCGATCAGGTCTAAGGATTCCTGTAATTGAGGAACTTGTACTGGCTGATATTTTTGGTGGAATAGGTTCCATACGCGAAGCTGCAAAAAATCACTCCTCAAAAATCGTATTATCTTCCAGTTATGAAGGCAGTCTCGACTTTCATCTGGCATACAATTTGGAAGAGAATGAAACCTACATTTTTAGAAATACAATTCCTGTTGGCCTTGCCTACTGTATCCCAAAAGAAAAAACATTCTTTTACAAACTTGCTCTGTATAGAAATCGTTTGATACTTTGGTTCAACCAATACTCCCAAAATGACACCTACCTCTATTTAGGCGAAGGTAGTTTTCAGGAAGCAGAATTGTATTGTCTTAAATTTTCTAAAAACAAGAAACGTAAAATTCTACCGGAAGTTTTGTTAGCGGACTTTACACGTTCGAATGTGTATAAATATTTAAATCTCATTGGAAAATCTTCCTTCTGGCTTTCGAGGGGAAATTATGAATATGTTTACTCAGATAAAAATAATGGAATACAAGTCGAATCAAATGATAAGGAAAAGAAATCGATTATTTGTGCGAAATAGTCTTACGGGTGTAAACTGCAAGTTTTAGGAAACGAATTTTTTTCCACTATAACCCTTTATAGCACATCCAATCCACAACAAAGGATCGCTTAAAATGAAAACTCCCACATCCCACAAACTACGATTTTTGTTTCTTCTTGTAAGCTCCCTCAGTATCCTCTGCCATTGCAAAACCGTAAAAGCGAGAGGGCACAAATGTTAGAGGGGTTCCCTGCGCCAGCGATTGCAGCGAAAATCCTTTCCTTAAACATTGGATCCAAGTATACAATCTGATTGGAAAGATTGGAGCGGAAAGCGCGGTCACTTACACAATCTGAGATCTTTGAGCTAATCTATGTGAGGCGCCCGTATCTTCCGAAACAAAAATAACGAAAAATTAAATCAGAAATTTCTCTTATTTTGTACCACCCACTCCTTCGGTTGCTTCTGTTTGGCGGGGATTCTTGTACACGTAAACTCGTTTTATGATTCCATGAGATGGATAATCAAAAACCACTTGCAGGCCACTCATCTGAATAAATGGTGCTTTTTGTAAATTGATAGGACGAAACTCTCCAAAATCTATGTCCTGATTCAATGCATATAAATTATAATCATTTGTGATGAGCGCATATCGATAGTTAGGTAGTATTTCTTTTAGAAAATAGTTTATATGGGAAGTAGGCCAATGGTGTAATACGTCTTTTACGATGAGTAGGTCAGCTGATACATTCCGTATGTCACTTAATTGTCGTACAACTTTGAATGTGATGTTTTTTTTGGAATATTTTTTTGTGTTTTGTTCAATGAGCGAAGATACAAGATCATATCCCACATAATTTTTTTCTTTTGGAATGATCATGGTTTCCATCAGTCGCCAATCACCACAACCAAGATCTACAATAGTATTGTATTTTGGATCATTTAAATATTCTTGAAGGAGTTTGAGATATGGGCCCGCATTCTCCGGCCAAGAGCCAATGCCTGATCCCTCTCCCCATTTTTTTTCTTCATATACCTTTTCAAATGCAGTTTGTTCTGGCGAACCATTTTGATCACAAGCCAGGAGGAAATAGAAAGAGAAAACAAATATGAAAACAAGCCGGATGAATCTAGATCGGGTGGATTGACTATTGATTTCATTCATGAGGTATCTTGGTCTAAGAATTTTGAATCATCCTAATAGGAACTAAGTCACAGTTTTTCCATGAATCAATACCAATTTCCAAATTCAATCCCGATATAAGTGATTCAATTCTCATGATCTTCACTTGAGTATGCGGAATTTTATCAAGTAAGTAACTTTGTAGTCAAAACTATTTTATAATTTTTATTGTTTGTAGATTTGATTCTAATTTGTTTCGGTAACTATTTTCTCAAATGAATCAAACTTTCAATGAGATTTTGTAAATTTGCATTTTTTAGTACAAAGACCGTTACGGTACATTTACTTTTCCTGAAATATAGGTGTCTCTAAATCCGTTTGGTCCATCTTTCACAAAATAGGAAGAAAGAACAAGACATCCCTCATGATAGGTCGTGACATCAAAGCTTCTTGAGTTTGTTTGGTATGTTCCTATGTTGATAGGAGCAAATAATTCTGTATATGTAAAACTTGCGGGTCCATTACTTCCACTTACTGTAGAACTGGTGGAATCTAAATAAAGATAATCTTCAGTTGTAGTATCGATGATTCCTTTTGATGTATATTCCATTTGATTTCCAACCAAATCGACAACCATACAATGAGTTGCACAGTTTCCAATGATAGTAGGAGCATTCACACTTCCAACACATGGCGAAACTGGTGGGGGAGGAGGAACTGTATCGATACTTCGATTTCCTTTTGCATCTGAAGTGGAACCTACAACGATAATTTTGTACGATGAGTTTAGTTCGGGAGTTAGAAATAAAAAGTTTTCAGTTGATGAATTATAAAACGAAGCTGAAATATAATGATTCACATTAAAATTATCAGCTGCAAGTGTAATGATACTTGGTCTACCAATATATGCATTCAGTTGTTTGAAAGCAGATAGATCCGAACCTGTTTGAAATTTGACTCGGATCACTTGGTATTCCGTACCTCCAATAAGCGATCGTTTGGTTTCATAACTGATTGCAGGTAAGGTGATGGAATTTGGAGGGATGGTTGGAGGATTTGGCGGAGTGGTATTCAGTTCTCTATACGAGATCACTTTATTTTCTTTCTTTACTGTTAAGAATACTTTGAATTTTTTTGAATGATTAGAATAGGAAAATACAACAGAATTTGATTGGATTAAATCTTCTTTATGTTGGAAAAATCCAGAAATTTGATTCGTTTGTGTATTATAAGAAATTTCATCAGGATTCCCAATAAAAGCTTCTACAGTTTCCGAAGTATCTATAGATGATTTCAATTTATATTCGATGAGAATGTCTTGGAATTCAATGTTTCCATCTTTTCTATAATAGGTACTAACCTGAGTGGATTGGAACTTGTCTTCAAGACCAGAATTTATCGGATTTACAAGTAAATTGGAAAAAACTAAAGGTAACAAATCTTTATCGGTAGACCGGTCGTTACACGAATTCAAAAAGATAAATAATAAGAGAAAAAAAGTAGGAAAATATTGCATCTATACCATTTAACAATTAAGGGAAATATTTTAGTCACTAAATTTCACTAATCTACGATTTTGTGAATCAATAATTCAATTTGAGTATTAGAATATTTGCAAGTACAAGTATTGTCGTTTTGTTAAGACTATTATTTAGAAATATTAATGGATTATGCTACAAACTAAAATAGGAAAGGAACAGTAAGGGATATTGTTATTAAATCTGCTGGTTAATTCGACTTATTGCCGAACTACCTTTAGTCCGTTAAATCCACTTCTTCGAATGCCTCTGTCTGGTGGCGGAACATCCAGAGTTTACTGCCAGCGTAAAAATTCATGAACCCATCTCGTAATTCAAATTGAGAAATGCGTCGGAGTAATAAGTTTTGTTCAAATTGTACTTCTCTTGGTAGGTCGATCACAAGGATACGACGTGTTGTGATGATGGCCACTTTGTCATAGAGATTGGCAAAAGCACTTAGGGTTTCTTGTTCAAGGCTTATGGTTTCCCAATGGTTCGTATAACTATTGAATAGGTAAAGTTTTCGATCACTTGCGACAAGGGCTGCTTTGTGACCCATGGCAACTTCGTAACGTTCTTCACCAAAGATATGGCCTTTTTCCCATTCGGTACTTGTATTACTAACACCTAACACATTCTTTTGGGATACGATGATACAAAGGTCACCGTTACATTTAGAGTAACGAACATGTTCCCCTCTTGTAGAATACGAGACTTCGCTGCCATCGGATAAAAATGCCTTAAAAGACAAATGGCCTTCCACAAAGTTAATCGTTGTTTGGAGGTAAGGGTAGGCAGTTTTATCTGTAGGTGAATTGGAAAATACAGTGACTCCATGTTTGACGGGGACGGTGGGAACATGTAGATCTGGGTGTGGCCTTTGTGGTGGCCGGTTACGGTTTTGGCCCACTGTATCATAGTAATAAATGTCCCCTTCAAATTGGTCAGGGTTCGCAATGAGAGAGGGAATGAGTCCGATCAAAACGGAAAACCCAAGGATGACAGAAAGTACTTTTAGAATTTGATTTGGACGTGGCCGAGACAACATAAACTTGGTTTTCCTTCCCAGTGAATCTCTATTAGATGGTATCTTCCGACAACCATTTCTCTGTCTTAGACGGGGAATAGTTTCGTAAATGAGTGAGCACTTCGTCTGATTCCTTTAGGACAACCACGAGATCCAAATTTTCCTTTTTCAAAAAACCAGATTCCACCATGGTTTGGAACATCTTAACTAGAGGGTCGTAAAACCCATTCCAATTCAATACCACAATGGGTTTGTTGTGAAGGCCGAGTTGTGCCCAAGTCACCACTTCAAAAAATTCCTCCATGGTGCCAAACCCACCAGGTAACACAACAAAGGCATCCGAACGTTCAAACATAATTCGTTTTCTTTCATGCATGGATTCCACTTGTATGAGTTCTGTTAGCCCTATATGTTCAATTTCCTTTCGTTTCAAAAATGTAGGAATCACACCAATGACTTTTCCCTGTTTCGCCAAACAACCGTTTGCCACTTCTCCCATAAGGCCGACACTCGCACCACCATACACAATTCCAATGGAATGTTTTGCGAGTGTTTCGCCCAGTCGGTAGGCTTCTTTGGCAAAGGAAGGAGCAGTGCCTGAGGATGAGCCGCAGTAAATTGCGATGTTTTTAAATTGTGTCATTGATAAAATCCAAGGAATTAGACTTCGGTAAACTTTGTAACTTATACTTCATTTTACAAATTCATAAATTTCTTTAGCGATCACTTATTTATAGTGGGTTTTCATTAACCATATAGGATTCTCCTAAAGGTTTTTACAAGAATGTTCCTTTCAAATTTTACTTGGTGCTCCCAATTCGCGACAGATTGATAATTAAAAGATGTCCGTCAGCTTAAAACCGCTTTATTTATATAATAAATCTTGACACTGTATACATAATTAGTGATTAAATCTATACACTGTCAAGATATTTTAGATTTATATCTTGACAGTGTATAGATGGATGAAAAAATTGTTACATGGTCGCAAAAAAAGAGAAAACGAAAAAAATAATTCCTCAAAAAGCAGATTATCATCACGGAGATCTTAAGCGCGCTCTTTTGGTCGCAGCTTCAGAAATTCTTGAAGAGGTTGGATATGAAGGATTTAGTTTACGTAAGTGTGCGGCCCGCGCAGGTGTCTCGCCAAATGCTCCTGCACATCATTTTAAGGATGCCAATGGTCTATTGACCAGTCTTGCCGTTGAAGGATTTCAAACCTTGTCTTCAAAAATACGGACCAAATTTCTGACTATGCCCAAGGACACAGAAAATCCATGTTCGATTGCTTCTGTTGAGTATCTACGATTCGCTAAAAACAATCCGGCACTCTACAAAGTTATGTTTGGATCGAGACTCGACGCTGATTATCCAGATTTAAAATCAGCCACCAAGGAAAGCTTTGAGAGTTTGCGTTTATCGGTTTCGGAATTTTTTCCAGATAAAAACAGTCAGGACATTAACGCCATCGCAGTGCAGATGTGGTCGTCGATCCATGGTCTGTCAATGTTTCTCATAGAAGGTCGTTTGAATTTTTTGGTTGGGAAAGATGGATTCAATAGCCTTTCCGCTCTGGAAGCGGCTTGGCGAAATGTTCAGTCCAGTTTGTTATCATCTACAAAAATTATACAAGGAGAATGAGATGAGTTTTGTTAAAACTACAGTTCAAGTAACTAACAAAGGTGAAGAAATAAAGTGGGATACCGAGGTTTTGATCATCGGGGCTGGCCCTGCTGGATTAGGAGCGGCTATGTCGTTGGGACGATTGCGGCGAACGGCCTTGGTTTGCGACGACTTTCGCCCGAGAAATCTAAAAGCTGCGCATATGCATAATTTTCCAAGTTATGAAGGTCTATCCCCTTTAGAATGGCGAAAGAAAGCAAGAAAGGATATTGAAAGGTACGACACCATTCACTTTTACGAGGGAGCGGTTAACTCAGTTGTGAAGATCCAAGGAGGATTTGAGGCCACGCTCTCAAATCAGTCTTCATTGAAAGTTAAGAAGGTTATACTTGCCTACGGGGTAGAAGATCGATTGCCACCGATCCCTGGTATGCAAGAACTATGGGGCAAATCCGTGTTCCACTGTCCGTTCTGCCATGCTTATGAACACCGTGGTGAAAGAATCGGTGTATTTGCTAAAGGCGCTGCGATCATGCGCTTCATACCAATGATTTACGGAGTGGCTTCTGAGGTCACGTTGTTCACTAACGGGAAAAGTGAGCTGACTGCAGAGCAAATCGAAATTTTCCAACGCAAAAATGTGCGCATTATCGAACTACCTGTGGAAAAGATGATCCACGATGGGGATTCTTTACGAGCTGTGATTGCGGGAGGGGAACGATTTGAACTCGAAGCGATTTTGGGTGGTGGCCCAATGCCGTTTAAGATGAAGTCTGATGTCGGTGAGAGTTTGGGTTGCGACAAAGATGAAAAAGGACTCTACAAAGTCGATGAAGCAAATCGAACGAGTGTTCCTGGAGTTTATGCCGGAGGTGACAGCATGTCAATGCAACATTCGGTAGTTGGTGCTCTTTCGACTGGTCAATGGGCAGGTGCGACGGCTGCACTAGATCTATTGAGTGAAGCATTTTCAGCTTAAGTTCGTGCGGCTGAAAAGTATTTTTTAGAAAAAACCTAACAAGCCTTAATAAAGGCGAATTAATTTTCGGAGGTATTTTATGAAGTTAACAAAGAATACGATATTAATCACAGGTGGCACAAGTGGAATAGGCTTTTAATTTATCAAGCAACTAAGCGCACTCGATAACTCGATCATCGTCATTGGACGTGATTTACAAAAGCTCGAACATACTAAAAAAAGTTTCCCAAAGGTTCATACAATTCAATGCGATGTGAGCGATCCCAAAGCGATTGATGCACTGTACGAACAAGTTACAAAACAATTTCCTGATTTAAATATTTTGATCAATAACGCCGGCATCATGAAGACAATTAATGTCCACGACACGTCTGGAAATTTGACTGACCTTACCCAAGAAATCGAAATTAATCTCAATGGTCCAATAAGAATGGTGAAACAGTTTTTGCCGCACCTTAAAACTAAATCTATCGCGGCAATTGTTAACGTGACCTCAGGACTTGCGTTTGTTCCACTCCCTGGTTCTCCGATTTATTGCGCCACTAAAGCGGGACTTCACTCGTATACACTCTCTCTACGTGTACAGCTAAAAAATACCAAAGTGAAAGTCTTTGAACTCGCTCCACCTGCAACTCAAACCGAACTTCTCGGAGACTTCTCCGAAGAAGATAGTAAGGGTATTTCGATCATGAAGGTCGAAGACATGGTGAAAGTCGCTGTCGACGGCATAACGAATGATCGATTCGAAATTCGGCCAGGCCAAAGTAACCAGCTTAAAATGATGAGCAGAATAGCACCCGATTTCATTTTAAAAAAGTTGAGTCGGTCGGTGGATCGTATGCTGAGCAATTTGAATTGATTTTTCCTCGCTCTGGCGGAAGAAAATTAATAACTTCCCGCCGCATAAAGATTTATGCGGCTTAAATGGAGAAGTTGATGAGTTTTTAATGCGGATGCCCATATTGCACATATTGAATATACTCAATGGCAACCAAATGTAAAACAATTATTTGCTGTTGTAGCCATCGTTGTATAAATTTGAAGGTCTTTAGAAATTGCAAAGTGAAAACCAAACGTTAGCTCACAAAAACTAAATTCAGAAAACGATATATAGAAAAAGAAAGAAATTAAGGGCTAAAACCGTAAAAAGCGTTTGTTGGGAATTCCCATTCTGGGGTCTGGAAATGATCTCCTACGGGGAGGGCAAACCAAGGTGAATGGGGTGTATCATTTTTTAAGATATGCATTTCTTGGGAAGGCATATAACTCTGCGCTAACAGAAATAAAATCTTTCCTTCTTTCGACTTGGCTTTATCAACAACCATGACAACATGCCCTGGAGAACCCGCCTCAATCCAAACATCACCTGGTTCTAAGTCTCGGAGTTGTTTTTTTTTCAGTTCTGATTTGAGTGAAATGGTTCCCGCATAACTATAAATAAATTGTAAATATTCTTCGAATACTTCGCGACCCGTTCCCTTTTTGAATTTGCTCGTTTTCCACTTGGTTTTGTTTCCGCTTACTTGGACTCGATCCCCTTTAACAAATCGAGAAAAGGGAACTGGCATTCCATTGCTGATGGTAAACTGGATTTTCTCCCATTCCTTTTGCGAATAAAAATACTCCGCTCGAAGTTTCATCACTGCATCAGCACATTGGATGAGGTCTCTATTCAGTAAGGGAAAATCTAGGACTGCGGCATGGACTTGGTTTTGTTTTTTGGATCCATTGTACAAAAAAACAGGGCTTCCTTTTGGTTTTAAGGGAAAGTTTTGTAGGTAAGTAGAAAAACTTTCTTTTGGATAGAAAACTCGACTGTATTCGTTAGGTGGTAAAAAACGTTCCTGTATGGATTCGGAAACAATGGGAAAACAAAAAAGTAAGAGGATCGAAAAACAGATTCCAAATTTCAACGTGTTACCACCAGTTTGATTGATTCTTCCAACCATGCCTCTTTTGCTTCCGAAAAGGTAACCGTTTTTGTGACAATTTTTTCGGGTGTAAAAATTCCTTTTTGGATCTCAGGGTAAAGGGCTTTCATGGAATCGAGTGATTCCACTCTGCCAATATGGATTTCCGCACCTTGGTTGTACATCTCCAAATACGGTATTTCCAAACGATTGGTCCAAAAGATGGAAGCAGAACTGAGGATTGCATTTTTACCCATGGAGCGAGTGGCAAATTCCCAACCTTCTTTTGTGGCAGAAGCATCACAGACCAAATCATATTTTTCACTTGGTTTGGGGAAAGTGGTTACATGAGTCACAGGGATTCCGAGGGAAGTAGCAAGTTCGATCCTCTTACGGTCCGTGTCCACATAAAGTACTTCGGCTTTTTTTGTTTGGTGGAGGTATAAGGCAGTGTACAGTCCAATGCTCCCAGCATTCCCACCTACCACAAGAGTTTTTGGATTTTTCCTTCGTTCTAAAAATCGACCTGCCAACTTCCAAACTTCTGCAATATTATCGCTGAGACTCGCAATGCCAACCGGGTTGATTTTAGGATCCATAGTCAGTAACATTTGTTTTGCGTAGGGAACTTTGATGAGTTCTGAAATGGCTCCACCTACATTATGGGCACCAGGAGGCATTCCATACGCAGAAGTATAAGGAACAGTTTCACAAGAATTGGTATGAATCGACAAACAAGACGGACAAGTCCCACAAGAAATTTGGAAGGGGATGGCCACTACCGATCCAACTTGGAAATGCCCAATGGTATCTTCGGATAGTTCCTTGATCCGACCAACAAACTCGTGTCCTACGGGGAAGGGGGCGCGGAAAAGTGTTTCACCGCGTACAATGGGCAAATCCAAATCACAACGAGCAATGGCGATGGGTTCAACCAGAGCTTGGTTCTCACCAGTAATCGTAGGTGTTTCTACCTCTTCCCATTCGAGAATTCCTTTTTTCCGAAAAACAAGTCGTAACATTTGACTCTCCGTATACCGATCGGTCTACTGTGGGAAATTTTTGATTTCTATGCAACTAAAATTGTTGGAACCAATTTGGCAAATTTGGCATCTTTTGTTCTTCCCAAGTCCAATCACCAAGGACAGTCACAATCGGTGATTTGGATTCTAGTGCTCTTGTAAGACCTCGAGTCAGGTCTTCTCTCACTGTTGGCCTATAAGGAGAGTCAAATTGGTTTTGAAAGGATTCCTTTTCGTGTTCCCAAGCATAAGAAAGGAAAAAGTCCATAAACTTCTCGTTAGATGATTCAAACTTTGTTTTAAGTTTCAGAAGGTCTGGGTGATTTGTTTTTTTCATCGTCCTTTGTAATACGATGGAAATTCCTCTGACACTTTTAGAAAAAAATGTTCCCGCCCTCACGATACGGCGTTTTGTCGGATTCTCAAATACCCAAAGATCAGCTTTGTATTTCGCAATTCCCATGGATCCATAAAATGCCAAGGTATGGCTTAACCAATAAAATGCGGAATAAGCTACAGTGAGTTCTGGTCCAAACTCCTTTTCCAAACTCACCATCGGATCCAAACAAATTCCTAATGTATCTTTTATCTGTGCATTTGTACTTTCTTCAATGGGAAATCCCACCTCACCAAGTGCAGGTGTGTAAATGAGTGCCCGAATTTGTTTGGGTCTCCCAAGTCTTTCAAAATCTTCTAGTATGGAATTTGTAAGACCTGATTCTGCACGTTTCCCAAATAAGGTAAGATCGGAATTCGACACAGGTTCATTTGTAGTAGTGGAAGATATAATAAAAGCATTTGGGTCTGTCGCCCGGATGGCTGTGATTGCACTTTGTCCCGCTTCTCCCGAACCACCAATGATTAAATATTGATTTTGTCCCATGAATCCCTACCCGATTGTTTTAAAGGTTCTAATTTTCGATTGATCATGGTAAAGTCTCTTAGATTCTTTATCGGAACAAGCGAAATATGAAAACGATTTTATCCTGCTCCAATTGTCTTAGTGGTCATTCCATTTCTGCATCCAAACTGGAAGGCAAAAAAGGGAAATACCGTTGTAAAAAATGTTCCAATTGGAACCATTTTGATTTTCGAAAAAAACTTACAGGGGAAAGATCCGACTCACTGGTGTTATTTGACCTGCATTTTGAGGGGCAAATTCCCAACCATACATTACAAGGTCAAATCTTTGGAAGGTATACTACAAACTTTGTATCAGATTGGTCAAATGAAGAACTCGTTTTTTTGAAAGACGAAGAAGGTAATGATGATGATGTTCGAATTTCCATATCAGGACTTCCTGAAATCGTTCGTTTGAAAAATTTTTCTTATGACATCACCACGGATATACCATCCAAATCTCTTAGCATCATCATCAATCATAACGTCAATGTTTCACCAGTCCGTTTGTCTTTAACTGTGGAAGACTACGACCACGCTCTTGTGAATGGAAAGTTATACTTAGCCATTTCTGATGAGTGGAATACTTTTTTACATGGAAGTTTTACGGCGACACATGTTTATAAAGTTGAATTTGATGAATATGGAGTTTCAAACAAAGAACTTCCCGATTTTATCACAAGTTTTTTAGCATCCAAAATTTATGCATTATCAGGGAATATCTTATCCCTACAAAAACATTATCCAATGTTAAATGATGACGAAAAAGACGAACTACTCACTATTGTCATGTACCATTGGCCTGAAAACGAAACTACCGTTTCGGAAGTACATTTCAAAGAAGGAAATATCCAAGCAAAATTCCAACTCACACAAAGAAAACTGAACGAAACTTTTATTTTTTTACTCTCTAACGAATTAAAACCAAATTCAAACCATTGGCACATCATACACGATGTTGTTTGCCATTCTGAATCCGAACCTATTTTTATACCTGTTCTCAAAACAAAATTTCCAGAAGAATACCACCAAAACTTAGGGAATCAATTAGAGACAAAAAATGAAGACAAAACCTTGGATTGGTTAGATGAAGATGATGTTTATTTATTAGATTCGTTTGTGAGAACGGTTGGATCTTTAGATTATATCATCAAAGATTCCATTCGAAATCCACTTGGTTTTTCTTTGTTACAAGAATCCTTTGTTAGGTCCAAATACAAATCTTGTTTACGTTTGTTAGAAAGAGGCGCTGACCCAAATATTTTAGATGCAAATGGGGAATCGGCCATTTTTAAATTATGCCAAGATAACAAACTTCGATTACAGGAAAAAACCTCATTAATGGATGAACTGATCAAACGTGGGGCAAAGGTAAACCTACAATCAGTCAACGGAATGTCTCCTCTGCATTGGTGTTCTGTTTTTGGGGAACCAAGTTTGGCAAAACGTCTCATCCAAGCGGGAGTAGACATTCATATTGCCGATCAAAACGGGAGTACCGCCCTCCACGAAGCTTGTAAATTTGGGAATTCGTCTGTCCTTGCTTTGTTACTCGAATCGGGAGCGAAAGCAAATGGAAAAACCATGGAGGAAAAAACCGGTCGTGATTTAGCCTTTGAAAATTTGGAAATTGCGGAATTAGAATCTGATGAAGAGAAAAAGAACCGGTACCAAAGGGTTCTTTCTCTCCTCGATGTGTATGGTGGTTAAAATCCAAAACGTTTTGTTTTCACACCTCTAAAAATTAAATACAACACAAAACCCGCGGGACCATAGTAAAAAGTCAAAAAATGGATGGGAACAAGATACAATCTATGGATCCCGTTTGCCTTACCATCCTCTGCCTCCCAAGTTCCCAAAAACAAATCAAACGATAGGTAATGTACCCATCCAGCTAACAGAAATGCGTCATTAGAAAATAAGGACCTTACCGATTCCAAACTTGAAAAGTTCCCTTCCACTTTTCCTAATCCTAATGAAAGGGATAGAATGTACAATCCTCCAAGAAAAAATCCTGAAATCAAAATTCGTAAATAAGGTATCACTTTTTTTTGGTTTGGTGACACGATTAATACAACCCAAGAAAGAACGGCAATTGCATTAGCAATTGTAAACATTAGTGAAAAATTCATACCATTACCTTTGTATTTAAAAATTTTGGAGCAGAAAAAAGTTTTATAAGGAGTGAAGTTACCGCAAAAACGAGTAAACCATAACCCATTGTAAAAAATGGATGGAAGGCAAAGATGGAATAACCCATAAATGTTTGGACCACCATAAGGATTGTCATAGATAAAAGAAAAACTCCAATCAAACGAACGATCAAATTGTGTTCTTTAGTCTCTTTTTTAGAAAGTAGATAGGCAGCTAACACAAAGAATACCTGCATCAGATGCATACCAAAAAAATGAGGAACTCTCATGTCACCGATCACCGTACTCCACCCAAAAAAATAAAGACCTTGCCCAGGTTCTCCCTTTCCAAAGTTATGAGATCCACTCGCTTGGAAAATCCCTTGTTTCATAAGTTCCAATTGTTCTGGCCTCGGTTGTGTCATAAAAAATCCAATGATCATGCCAAACCCAGCTATGACAAGTCCCCAGAGTAGGCTTTCTTTAACAACTTTTGAAATTAGTTTTTGTTTGAATACGGGAAGGATCATCGCCAAATGGAAGAGCCAAAAAATAGAGATACTTGTTCCCATCACTGAAAATACAATTTGGTTCCAAGTACTAGAAACATTAAAGTGACTTGATTCCCCTCGCGCCGCTTGGATTGTAATAAGGACAATTTCGATCACAGATGTGATGGTAAGCACCATTTGTGTTTTCCGATTGTGTTTCCAATCTGCCAAAAATCGTTCTAAAATCCATACAGTCGAAAAGGAATAAATTCCGAGTGAAATGGTGAACTTAATTGGTTTGATCCAAAGATTCACACCCAAAAGGGTTCTTGTATCTAAAAAAAGCAAAGGAATCATGGTGATTGTAAGTACGACCATAATGATCCCATTCCAAAAAAGTGGTTGTCTTTTGAAGTTGGTGTCATTCATAATGTTGACAGTGTAAACTACAATGTATACTCTGTCAACATTAAAAGTATACATTGTAAACATTTTTTAAAACTTATGAAAAAAAATCCATCTCCTAAAAAATCAAAAACCTCATCGAAACCTACCTCCAAAACCCCTGTACCTCAAAAATCCGATGGGATGGCATACCACCACGGAAATTTACGAGAAGAAGTTTTAGAACATTCCAGGAAGGTTCTTGAAACAACTGGGGTTTCGTCCCTTAGTTTGCGAGACATTGCCTCCGACTTGGGAGTGAGCCACACAGCTCCTTACCGTCATTTTCCAAAAAAAATGGACTTACTCCAGGCCCTCGTGGCTGAAGGTTTCCGTGAATTGACTATTGCCATGAATCGTGCTTGGGAAAGTTCCGATGATCCTTTGGAAAAAATCCGAAAGGCAGGCGAAGAATATATCTATTTACTTCTAAACAATCCAAGAAGGACAGAACTTATGTTTGGTGGTGAAATGTATGTATCGGGAGATCCAATTTCGGAAGAACTCAGATCTTGTGGGAATGAAGCTTATATGGGGATGTTTCGCATTGTAGAATATGGACAAAACCAATTGGTGTTAAAAAAATCAGTTCCAACGGCCACTCTTATGATGAGTTTTTGGAGCGGTGTGCATGGATTTGCCGTACTGAATGAACGGAAATGGAAAACAATCCAATCCTTAGAATCAGAAAAACAATCCTTCCAAAAAGAGGTCTTACAAATTTTAGAAATTATGATCGAAGGGACACGTCTGTAAAATAAACGATACGACTTGTGATGACTGTACTATCACCTTCCGTTTCTAAAATGACTTCCATCTCCACTGGATAATCTTTTAAAACCATAATAAGACCAATACCCGAGCGATTTGATTCTGGATCGTTCGATTCAATTTTTTGGAAGTACAATTTCTCTAAATCATCAGCCGAAAAAATTTCTTTTAAGCTCGCCTCATAAGCAGACACATTCGACTCATTTGTTTTGTTTCGGACAAGCATCTCAAAGGATTTTCCTCGGTGTGTGAGTCCAATCTCGATATCAGCTTTTTTATCATAAGAATACTTGGCTGCATTTTCCAATAGTTCGTTAAATACAGTTGAGATTGAATTCACAATCTCTGAATTTTTCATATCCATGGAATCAGATGGTACATTTGGCAAAAACGAGAAGCCATAAAAATAACCAATAAAATCGGAGAGGATCCCAATCCGTCGCCAATATCGCATCAAATCCAAAGGTTTTAAATGGATTTCAATAATGGACTCTGGTTCTTTTTCAGAAAAAGAAGTATGTGTGAGGTTGCCATATTTTCGCATATACGTAGTTCAACTAAGAAACGTAGTGGAATTACTTCAAAGCCGCAAGCGCTTTTTCTAATGCATTTTGCATTAATCGGCGTTCTTCGGGGTTGGTGCTGAGTTTGTCAAAGTGTAAAGGTTTTAAGAGGAAACCTTTCCCATCAAATTTGACAAATGGATTGTCCTTTTTCTCTAGTTCGTTTTTCAAACCAATCACTTGAAAGGTTTCGATTGGGGTGTGGACCCCTTTTACGACAATTTCCCCTTTTGGGATGGTATCAATGAATTCGTCTATCAGGGATTTGGTTGCATTTGATATCAAAATTTCTCCAGCATCAGATGCATGTTCCAAACGAGACGCAACGTTCACAGGTCCACCAATGATTGTATAATCCATCCTTTCATTGGTTCCAAAATTACCAACCGTGACATAACCTGTATTGATTCCGATGCGGCAGGTTAGATTGTGATTGATTCCAGATTTTCTCCAATATTCGTCTAACGCAGGCAAACTATCACGCATCTCAATCGCCATTTTGACACAGTTTAAGGCATGTGCTTTGTCGTTTTCAAAACTTGGTGCCCCAAAAAAAATCATGATGGCATCACCAATGAATTTGTCGATGGTCCCACCATATTTAATGGCGATGCTTGACATTACATCTAGGTATTGGTTGAGGCAATCGGATAGGATTTCTGGTTCAATCGAATCGGTGATGGTTGTAAAACCAACAATGTCGGAGAAAAAAATGGTGAGTTTTCGTCTTTGGTGCGAAATCGAAGTTTCTACTTCTGCTCCTGTGATCATTTCATACAATTGAGGAGAAAGATAACGTCTCATACGATCCAAATACATTTGGATCTTTTTGTTATTCTCTAAAAGTTCGTTTTCAATTTCTGTGGAATGGTCAATGATGTTTTGGTAAAGAACTTCCAACTCCGCATACTTGGCACGTTCCTCTTCCAAAACTTTTTCATTGTCCATAATTTCTTATCCTCGTTTCCTCATGATCATAATGGTAATGTCATCATAAACATCCATACCATCAATGAAGACATAAATGTCTTGGAATATTGCTGCTAAAATTTCATCCGTTGTTGGAAGGTCAGCGTGTTTTTCTAAGGATTCAACCAAACGATGGGATCCAAACTGTTCTCGTTTTGGATTTTCAGCTTCCGTTGCTCCATCCGTGTACAATAAAATGATGTCTTTCGGTTGTAAAGGGATGGGTTTTTCGTGGATAAATTCATCTATCGATTCTGTAAGACCAACTAACATACCATTATCGACTGTATCGATGATTTCTGTTTTTTTAGAAGCATGGCGGTATACCATAATGGTTTCGTGTTGGCCAGCAGTTGTAAAAACTCCATTTTTATAAGAAAAGAGAGAGAGTGTTAGGTTACGAATGTCATTCATCCTAACATGGATATTGGAAAATAAAATGGAATTGATGGATCTAAGTGATTCTCTTAATGAAATGACCTTGGATCGTAAAGTTGTGATAAAAGCAGATTGAGTCATGAGCATCACAACACCGGATGCAAGACCATGGTCTGTTACGTCACCAATCCCAATGTAAACCGTTCCATCTTCATGGTGGACAACATCATAATAGTCCCCACCCACTTCATTGGCAGAGTCCATTCTTGCTGAAATTTCCAACGCATCGATTTGTTTGAGTTCCTCATTACGGGGAAGCACCATGGCTTGGATTTGCCTTGCAACGTCCAATTCCATACCGAGGCGCATGTTCTCTTCGAGGATGGCTTGTTTTTCTGTGTTAAAAATTAAATCCGCTTGTTCCTGCGTTGTGCGAGAGGTGTTGAGGATGGCATACAAAATCAAACCACCAGTCACAACCATATAGAGTAAGATGAGAAAAATTCCCATCGGGACAGCACTGACAAGAAAAAAAGAACTATTCTCTTCTAAGAAGTTTGGTTTGAGATACTCTGACAACTCCATGAGTTTCGCATTCAGGTCAGTCATCTCGGGATAAAAATAAATCGTGAGAGATGCATACTCGACGAGGAGTACAACAACTGCAAAAATGATAGTCTTAGTATTATTACGTATGGATGCTAGGGCGATGAGGATGAAGAAGACATAAATCATCGGCGCCGCATACACTAGGCTTGGGTTTTTTTGGGAGTAAGCCGTATACCCTGTAACAAATGTAAGGAGGGTTATCTCTAAAAAAGAAGAAGAGAATTTAAATATATTGAGATATTTTCCCGACTTCTTTAATGAATACAGAACAACAAAGTTGTAACAGAGTAAAACTAAGATAGCGGAGATTTGGTAAAAAAATTCTACATGCGGACGGCCCGAGAGAAGTCCGAGAGTAGCAAAGATAACCAAAAAACCCAGGAAGAAAAATCGGAATTTTGTGGCGAAGGTTTCGGCCCTAAATTCCCCCTGGAAGGCAATCTCTTTAAGTTGTTTCTTGTAGTAGTCCGATAGGACGAAGCGATTTTCGTTGGAAGAGGATTGCGGCATAGAGTAAAGGTTTCTTTCTTTATATTTCGTTCTAGAGAATGCGGAAAATTAACTGATAACGTCATACATTTTGCATAAATTGCAAATGATTTTTCAAATTTTTAAGGAGGACGGCGAGTATGAGTCATATCAAAGTCCATTTGGCAACAACGGAAGAAGATCGTAATAAAATTTACCACCTCCGTTACGATATATATGTTCAAGAAATGAACAGGGTCCAGGAATACGCGGACCATACCACTAAAATGATCAAAGAACCTTTTGATGAAACAGGGCACCTCTTCCTCGCCGAAACGGAGGAAGGGGAGATCATTGGGACGGTTCGCATCAACTTTCGTAAAGATGGGATTTTGGAATGTGAGGACCTGTATGAAATGGATCTCTTCCGACCCTTTTACCCTGACAAAGTATCCATGTCGACAAAACTCATGGTCAAACGCGAATACCGACACACTGCAGCTGCCAGTATGTTATGTATGAAGATCTATGAACACGCTCGTGAAAATGGGATCGTCATCGATTTTATAGATACCAATCCTCATTTGGTGCGTTTGTACAACCAAGTTGGGTATAGGATGTACAAAAAGAACATCCACCACCCCGAATATGGAATCGTGATTCCCATGGTATTTTTGTTAGATGACAATGAATACTTAAAACAAATTCACTCACCATTTTTACGTTTGGCGAAACGTTTCCCTGCCGGGACAGAACTTGCTCATTTATTTGAAACCAGGTTCCCTGACTACAAAGACATCCGCCCTCTATTCTCCATGGAAGGAGACGACGTTTGGCAAAATATCGTTCATGATATGATGCTTCCCCCGAGCCAATTCCTTTCGTTTTTACGAGGGTTTAGTGAAGAGGAATCAAAAAAACTACTCTCCATGCTTGATCTCATTGATTATGAAGATGGAGACATTGTGTTCCACCAGAACCAAGAAAGCCAAGGTTTGTTTTGTGTATTGGATGGCAGTGTGGAAGTGATCGTCAACCGAGAAGATGGGATTAGGTCAACTATATCCATTTTAAACCAAGGAGAGATCTTTGGAGAACTTGGGTTTGTGGCAAAGTCCAATCGGAATGCTGACATCATTGTCAGAGACCATGCAAAACTTCTCATCCTCACACCAAATGAATTCCAAAAATTAGAAATCCAAAGTCCCACCCTGGCAATCAAACTTTTGACGAATTTGTTTGTGATCCTTGCGCAAAGGTTTAATGAAATGTCCCGCCGCATGCTCGAGTTTAGAAGGTTGTACGAGATGGGCGGAAGTTCGAAGTGAAATAAAAAGATGAATTGGGTGATTGTGGTTTAGGAAATTTCCAAAACCACTTGGTCCCAAAGTTTTTTAAAATTAGAAAGAGATTTTGACTGCCAAGAAACATTGAGAGATCCTTGGATTTTGATTTGGTAAGTGGCACTTTTTCTAGAATCAATAATGAACATGGAGAGGGTAGTGATCCCAGAACTGTTCACAAATTGTAATTCCCGAAAGTCCATCGTGAGTTGTGCCCCTTGGCAAAGTTTCGCAACATCTCTTAAAAATAATTTGATAGGTTCATAAGCGGGTAAGTTCTGCAAGCGGATGGATCCAGTGAATTTGACAGTCTTAGTGGCTTCGTCGTATTGAATATTGTAATCTAAGTCTTTGATTTCCATGAAGCTTCGCCTATTATATCTCTTCTACGTTGATAATTGCTCTTACCGTGATTTCATGAGTATCGGCATCGATCTCATTGAAACTATAGCCAAAACGGACAGGATAGTCCTTTAACATCATAAGAAGTCCAAGTCCTGACTTGGTATCACCATCTTCTTTGGTTTCGAGTGTAGAAAAATACATCTCCTCCACATTTTCTGATATGAGTTTGTTCACAAAAAGCTCAAAACTATCTCTTAAGGTTTTTGACGCCACATTTAAAACATCAATTCTTAAAAGATTTCCATATTGTTTTAATTCTACATTGATTCTACCTTCTCTCGCCTTGGAGAATTTGGAGGCATTTTCTAAAAGTTCATTGATGATGGTAGAAAGTGAATTGGCTTTGGTTTCACTTGCTTCGTAACAATAGGAATAAAATCCAGCAACGAAGTTGGCTGTGAGACCACACCTACGCCAATAGGTGGTCATATCGATCGGTTGGAATACCAATCGAAGTTGGCCATCGGCAGGCAAATTCTCTGGAATGATGTGGTATTCACCGATGATGATGGGTGCCTTTTGGTTCAATTTTGCCTCCGTTTATTTTTGGTACAAATGCGTTTCTAATTTGATCGTGAATTTCACACGATTGGACATATATTCAGACTGTAACTTGGAATACAAATCCTGCATGCCTTCAGGATGTCCCATAAAAGACATCATAGACCAACCAGTCATCATCCCCAAATGAATTTTTGGATAATCCACTACTGGTTTATCATCATTGCCATCATTGGATGCGATGAAGTCAGTTCTATGTTTCAATTGGAATCCTAAAGACTCCATTAACTTTGGTACTTTTTCCATCACAAACCGATCAGCTGGGTGGATGGTTGCGTGTTTGGCAACCATATCCAGTAACACTTGTGGTCCTGTGAAAGATTTGTCATTCGGACAATGGATGAGAACCTTTCCCCCTGGTTTTAACACACGGTAGAATTCTTTTAAAGCTTTTTCTGGTTCTTTGATGTGGATGAGAACCATGGAATTAAAAATAAAATCAAAATGGTTGTCTGGGTAATCCAATGCCCTGACATCGGAGACCTTCCAGTCTACTTTTGGATAGACCAATTTACAATATTGCACCATATCCTCGGAGATGTCACAGGCCAACCATTTGAGGTTGGGATTTTTTTTCATGAGGAAACTCGTGAGAACACCTGGACCCGCACCCGCATCGAGAGCCGTGCCTACTTCTTTTTCGTATTCGATGGAATCTAAATATGGTTCGAGAAGGAGTTTCAGGAGATTGGCCTGCGCCGATAACCTGGGCATCTCATCCTGAATGGATATTTTTTGTGTATAAAGGTTTTCGCTCAAAGTGAATACGCCAGAGGAGTGGTTCTAAAAAAAGAACCCTTTTTAAAAATTGGTCAACTGAAATACGAACGATTTTGAAACGTTTTTTCCTACTCTGAACTAAAAGCGAAAGAATCTGACATAATGGAGTCGGAAGTTATTGTAATTCGCGGGCAACAACTCCATCAATATCACTCCCATTATAACTTCCTGGTGGCCAAGGGAATTTGTTTGTGCCATCCGCATAGTTTCTGACTGCACTGGCGGAAGTGATTTTGATAAATTTAAATCCATTTGTTTGGATGTCACTTACAGCGGTTGCATCACAACTTATTCCATTTTGGTCATTTGGATCAAGGTCATCCAAATCAAATCCGTCTCCACCGCCCAATAAAAAGCCACCTCCAGCATCACTGAATAAATCCTCGTTTGACAAAGGATTGGTGGTCATATTATAATAAACTGGCCTTAGTCCGCCAAACTTTTGCCAGCTGGTTAATAAATTGATATTTCCAGCCGTATAACTCGGATTAAAACCACAATATTTTGTTCCATCAAGGGATACTTGAATCACGGAAGGATCCATGGCGTAGGTATTGGTTTCCCCTGAAATTCGAAAACTATTGTCATACACGATAAAGTCGATCGAGTCAGAAACGTTTTTTACAGTACGGCCACCCCAACTGAGAACAAGCGAAGCACCAGCTCCCGTAATGTCGAGTGCATACACATCCAAAGATCCAGCAAGTTCACCCGAACCACAAACACCATTGACTGCTTTTTTCGAATCCGAAAATCCCGAAATATTGGCCGAGGCACTCTCAACCGTATTCGCTAGAAAAATGTCGGAAGGGAGAGTAGAGGATTTGGGGCAGAGGTTAGCATTGGCACTTGCTCCAAGGAGAGGTAGCAGTGCCAACAAAGATTCGTTATCTGAAGATGCAGCTTCTTTACAGGAAAATACCCACAAATATGCGAAAAGAAAAAGGGAGTAAATTCGTATTGATTTCATCTAATTTGTGGTTTCCTTACCTTCGCTATTCTTTCTTCTTTGATTCTAATTTTGGAGTCGATTATATTTTTCGATCATATCTAGAGAAAGCAGATGCACCACATCCAGAACTTCCTGGATTTGTTTTTGTTGATGTGTCGGCTTGTGCCTTTGCTTCTGCATAGGTTTTTCCAAATGCAACCGTACATAGCCAGAATGAGTTTTCTTTTGCCGTATTTTTAAAGAAAAATACTTTATTGTATTTTCCTTTGTTTGTATCACCAGCAAAACATCCGCCATTATTTTCAGGATTTTGTGTGATAAAACTTCCTTCAGCATTATTGAATTCAATGATGATATAACAACTTGAATACCCACCAAAACCAGAGCTATCATCTAACTGTAGTCCTTTAGATCCAAATTTTGCACTAAACGTTGTTAGAGTGTCGGATGTTGTTCCATTGCCTGTAAAACTATTCCATACTCCGTTTAATGTAAAATCTTTACTGGATTCTGCGACACTGCCTGCAATAAGTCCTACCAAAAGATTTTGTTCTGATTCCGATTCAGGAACTTGTTTTTCCATCTGGCATGCTGTGAAGTGAAAACTAAGTCCGAGTAGGACGAGTGTTTGAATAAGTGTTTGTTTCATAAAAGTTTCCTAAATTTTAAAATTTTTAGGGAACTCCGAGCCAATGAAAAACAATCAAATGTTCTTTGGAGAAATCTCCAAAACCAATCATAAACATTGTAAAACTTGTTTCGGGTGCCCCGATGCCTTCGGGGCCCCTTTCCTCCAAATGGTGGTCATTCGGATTCTAGTGTGTAAAGTTCCATAACCGCGAGGATTACTTTACGGGGAAGATCTGGCTCACCAAACAGATGTTTGGATTACAGTTGCGGGTCAGCACAGGATTTACACCTGTTTCCTCCCTGAAGGTATTTCCAAGATTTTGTCTAGGCGGAGATTGTCAAATTTTTAAATCGAAGGTTTTGTCACATTTGGATTGTACAAATTGAAACAAATTTGTATTGGAAATGTAGCGAAATCATTGGTGAAACTTTTGCAACTTTTTTGCTTTTAGAGACACATACCAATTAAGAGGAAAAGATATGTTTTATTATGTCGGAAGGTCTATTGGATTTGTATTGATGTGGATTGTGGTAAAACCCATGCGATTGAAATATGGAAACAAAAAAGTAGAAATTCAAAACGACTACATCTTACGCCAGTTAAATGGCAAATCCATGATTCTCATTTCGAATCATATCAAACCAAGAAATAAATTTTTAAAAATCATCACCATGCCTTATGATGCTTTTGTGATCCGAGGTGTTCTCAAAAGATATGGAATTTATACTACAGCTTTAACGAGTTATGATTCTGGAATGGGAAATAAAGGCAAAAAGTCAAAATGGCTGAAAAGAAAAGAACAAATGGTCAAGGGAATAGTGAAATCAATTGACCTCATTCCACTCAATCGAAACGAATCTGATCCAGTGACCATTAAAGATTTTCAAAGAAGGATCAAAAAAGGAAATTTAGGAATTGGAATTTTCCCCGAAGGATCTTGGTACCGAGGATTTCGTAAGTCACGAAAACTATTTCCAGGAATGGTGGTCCTTAGCAAACGTTATAATTTGCCAATTGTACCTTTATATCTTGATGCATACAATTTAAACAAACCCATTCGATTATCAGTGGGAAATCCTGTATGGCAAGTGAATGACAACAACGAAGTTATGGACTTCATCAAAACAGAACTTTTTCGATTGAATCAAATTGGAAAAAATAAGATCAAACAAACGGAAGTTGTAGGAGAAATATTGGAAGAAAACGACGAAGGGATGGAAATTTCACCTACTGTTGGTTAGGTTATACTTTGTTTAATAACTTTTTAAAATAGGAAATCCCTTCTTCAATGGGATTTCCTGCTCCTTTTCTTTTTCGGAGCATTCCTGTCATATCCAAAACAATCACACCATACATCCAACTCCACATCATACGGGCGATGGCAGGGTATTCATTTTTGGGATAGGGAATTTCACCAGAATCAAAACCAATGCGCACCGTTTCTAAAAAGAAACGATAACTTTTTGGAAGTTGGGGGAATGCCTTTCTGTGAACTCCACCATAATCGGTAACAAACATAACTTTGTGTAGTTCTCGGTTGTTACTGGCAAAGTGGAAATAAGATCGAGCGATGGCGGCCAATTGGTCGAAGGCAGAACCTGTTTTCACATCTGCACTGGCTTTTTTTAACATTGAAAGAAGTTCGTCTTCGCCTGTTTTGATTAAATCTTGGACGAGATCAATTTGGCTTTCATAATAGGAATATGGGCTTGCCACACTACATCCAAGCCGGTTGGCAATTTTACGCATGGAAAGTCCATCCAATCCTTCTTCTTTTAGAATGAGGAGGGATACATCGCGAATTTCCTCTCGGGAGAGGCTATTTCGAATCCTTCTTTGTTTGTGATGGGCTTCCAACATGTATGAATCTCAGGTTTCACCTCCATCCTATGGCAAGCCATCTAAAAATCGAACGTTTTTCCTAAAATGCAGCGTTGATTTGGGCATAGGCCATATAAGCTTCTTTGGCTAATTGGTTTTTGCCTTGTAAGTAGTTTTGGTTCCATTCAAAGGACTGTGTAGTGGAATTGTATTGGATTTTGGTATTTCGATAATTTTTTACGGCATCACCTGCTTGTAAATATCCTACACCAAGCCAAAGAGATACAAAATCATTTAACTGGCCATGCCAAGTGAGATCCACTTCAGTATAAATTCTTTTGCCTAATGCATAAGGCGACGAATACGAGTTATTCGAATAGTTTTCTGTACTCCCCTTATCAGATGAAACCGGGTATGGATTTCTTTCGCTAATCGTAGATACAGAGTTACTGGCACCACTGATCGCATACCAAGCGTCTTGTTTTTCTGCCTTATCATTTTGAAAGTAAGTGATTTGAAATTCACCATAAGAATCTGATGTATAACTGACACTTACAGACTTTGATAATAAATTTTGTGCGTTTATATTTTCAGAAATTCCAGCCACACTATTAAAATATGGGATCACTCCAAATCTTGGATTGGCCAAGGATTGGAAGGTAGAGATAGAGGCATCAGATCTATTTTTGTCACCAGATGCATATAATACCTGGCCACCAAACCTAAGTTTTTTGAAAAAAGTATACCCAGTTTGGAATACATGCATTTGTCCTGTGTATTTTTCCCTTTCCGTTCGGGCATTGTCCCATTCATTTGGCAAATATTCTTTTAGATATGGGTCTTGAATCCTTCTACCAGAAGTCCCCGATTGGAAGGCAGATTCCCAAGTGAAATCCCAGGATTTGCCTTCTGGTAAAAAATTTGCTTTTGTACGATTTGTGAGTCGAAATCCACCGGTGATTAAGTTTTGGTTTTGTCGGCTACGATTCGAAGCAAGTGGGTCGTCTAGTGAAGTTTCAGGTAACCCCGTGATTGGATTGGTTGGATTTTTTTTCCACTTTCTTACAACACCTAAACTATATAAATCTAAAGTGACCCAATCAGGGATCGTAAAACTATTGTAAGTTCCAAGAAGAGTTGTGTCGGTGCCATTTGCCGCAGAGTTCAACTTGGGATCATTGGCGGATGCAACTCCATTCGGTCCACTTTGAGTCCAATATGGCCTAGCCATTAAAAAATGAATTTTTACAGTTTCATAATTAAACATAAGCCTTACACCATCAAAAGAAAGGCCGTTCACAGTCCAATTCCCACCACCTATCATCCTTTGGTCACCATAACTCCAAATTTGACGACCCACTTGTAATTTGGATTGAAAGGGGAGTTTGTTTAGTAAGAAAAATGCTTCCCTAACGCCAGTTTGGTTGAGAGATACTGCATTTGTTTGGTTTCTAGTGTATAAATCAGCGGAGTTACTGAAAAAATTTGCCCGGATATCACCTGAGGAAGCTGGCGATTCACCTCCCCAAACTCTCGAATCTTGTAATGTGACTTTTGCTTGGACATAAGGACTTGGATCAAAAAGAAAATAGAGAGAGGAAGTTTGTAAGGTTCGATCAACATAACCTTTGTCTGAAGCGTTAAAATCTAAATTGTATCGACTTTCCTGTCTTGGGCGGAGGTACAATCCAAAACGTAACACATCATTCAGCCAAAACTGAGAAGAAGTTGCCGAATGTTTGGAAAGAGTTGGTTCCACAAACATGTGGCGATTGAATTCTGGATCCAAACCTTTTTCTTTCATAGGTGAGGAATAAGGTTTGGTTTCCATTTGTTTTTGGGAATTTAAATCTTCTGTGGGTTCCGCAAACGCAGTAGAAATGGGAAACAACAAAAGTAATAGAATAAATCTAACTCTGGTTTTATTTTTGAACATATTGTACTTCTCCCATTTCAAAACTGAATTCATAAAAGGAACACTAGTTGTTACCCATAAAGTTCTTTAGTAAATAAAAATAAACAGGGATCCCAACAATTATATTGATCGGGAAAACGATAGATAAAGCAACAGTTAGATAAATACTAGGACTTGCTTCAGGAATAGAATCCTTCATCGCAGCAGGTACAGCAATGTATGAGGCTGACGCACAGAGGACAACAAACATCAAAGCATCCCCAACTGGCATTTGGATGATTTTTGTTAAAAATATGGCTATAACCACATTGATGAACATGATGATAAGAGTGGAACCCACTAAAAAGAAACCAACTTTTTTTAACTCACGCATTTGTTTGGCAGCATCAATCCCTTTGTCCAAGAGGAAAAATGTGAGGAGTCCCTTAAAAATATCTTCGGTAAATGGTTTGGTTGTATTCCATCCTGATTCACCAGAAAGATAACCAACGAGTAAAGCTCCAATTAAGATATATACAGAGGAACTAAAAAAAGCCTCATGTAACAGCTGTTTCCATTGTATTTTTTCCGAAGGGTTTCCGCTTTGTTTCTTTTTACCTAACCTGTCGATGATCACAGCAATGACGATAGCAGGAGATTCCATAAGTGCCATCCCTGCGACGATAAATCCTTGGTATTCAAATCCATAACTGTGTAAAAACGCTCCTGCAGTTACAAACGTAACTGCACTGATGGAACCAAAACTTCCTGCAAGAGCAGCTGAGTTAGCGTGGTCCAGTTTAAACCGAAAGATAAAGTAAGAATACACTGGAACAAAACAGGCCATAAACATACATGCAATTAAGGTTAGCAGGTGTTCCTCGGCGAAAGGCGACTTAAAAAGTTCATGCCCACCTTTGAAGCCAATCGAAAAAAGTAAGTATAACGATAGGAATTTTGAAACCCCTTCCGTAATTCGTAAATCTGATTTAAAAAAGACCACACCCATTCCTAAGAAGAAAAATAAGACAGGTGGGTTGAGAATGTTGTTCAGAGCGTTGTGGAAATCCATTTTTGTCCCTCTTGATTGTCATAATTTTAGACATGTGTTTTGTCCAAAATCATAAATTTGGACAAAAAAATACTTTCTAAACCATTTTCGACGGCCTTGAATTCGCTTTCTTGCCAAAGATTCCTTTCCAAATTGGTGTAATCCATGCACACGTTCCTTCGGGTTTCCCTTTCCGTAGCACTCTTTTTGCTTGTGGAGGGTTGTCTTTGGAAGCCAGAAGCGTTTTATGGGCGCAATATCAGCAAAGATGTGGAATTTTTGGCCCCACAAAAAGGGGTCGTTCCGACCAATTGTGACCACCAATCCATCCAAACTTTGAAACATTTCCACTGGGTGAAAAACCATAGTGAGGATGCTCTCCGAAACAAGTGGGAACCCCAAGGGCAGTGGCTTCATTTTCAAATGAAAAACGATCTTGAGGTGATTTCCGATTTTAGTGTCCTCATCCAGTGGATCAATATTCCTTCCGCTGAAATGTGTTCTGAAAACCAGAAAGGTGAGATCAATGATACTTACAGCGGTTATATTTGGGAAAATTGGTTAGGAGTATTATCACCCTTTCCCCATTTTAATGTTTCATTAGAACCTGGAGAATCCAGGGACTTCTACATCTTTTTGTATGCGAATGAAAATCTAAATTTTCCAATTAGGACGATATCAAATTCCAGTTATCGATTCATCGTTTTATTCCGATTCTTAACATTTTTATTTTTTTTAATGGTGGGAATTGTTTCGATTGGATGGGCCCTTTCCGAGTTTATTAAATCAAAGGAAAAAGTTTACTTATCAATCCTCTTACACTTTCTAATGTTTTTTTTATTAGTTTATTCCGTTCATGGAAAAGAACTAACATCTGTTTTTGGTAATGGAAATCCTCTGCTTCGGCATTCCTACTATTTGTTTTTATCTATCAACCATTTGATTTTCTTTTTATACTTATTTAGTTTTGTAAAATTTACAAATGAAACTTTAAGGAATCCAAAGCTTTTTTGGGTTTCTGCTTTTTCCGGAACTTTATATACTCTCATTCCATTTTTTCCAAGAGTTTATGAATACCGAATCTTTTTTGTGTTAACGATATTTGGTTTTGCTGCTTATTTTCTAAGGAACACTCACCAATTACTTTTTACAAATAAAACTGGGGAAGAACGAGGGTATTTTTGGGGATGGGTACTGTTTTTGTTTTTAGTGTTTTTAAAAACATTATTTCATTTTGATTTTTATCCATACCAACCATTTTTTATTTACGCATCTGTGTTTTACCTACCGGTTTTGACTGTGGGAAGTTTTTTATTTTTAAGGAATTATGAAAAACGAGACACAACAAAAACTAGGTTTCGAACAATTACCAATAAAATTGATACCAAAGAGTTTAAATTAAAATTGGAAACATTGCTTGAATCAGAAAAAGTATATTTAAATGAGAATTGTAACGAGGAAATGATCGCAACAAAACTTGGTTTAACTTACCACCAATTGAGTGAACTGATTAATGTTGAATACAATTTGAACTTTCCAACGGTTTTAAATCATTATCGAATCAAAGAAGCAAAACAAATCTTAGTAGAAAAACCTGAGTTAAACGTCGCAGAAGTTGGGAAAATGGCAGGTTTCGGCTCGCGATCCGCTTTTTATTTGGAATTCAAAAAACAATCAGGAATGAATCCAAATCAATTTAGAAAATCAACGTCATATACAAAAGAAAATAAATAGAAACAGAATTTAGAGAGGAAAATCCTATGAACAATGAAAAACCAAAAGATTGGTTACCCGGTTTAAAAGAAAACTGGAGGTCGGACATTTTGTCCGGATTTGTTGTCTTTCTCATTGCCTTACCACTTTGTTTGGGAATTTCTTTGGCATCTGGTGCACCACCGATGGCTGGAATTTTTTCTGGGATCGTTGGTGGACTAATTGTATCGCTTTTTAGCGGATCTCACCTTACGATTAACGGTCCTGCAGCAGGACTTATTGCTGTAGTTCTCAATTCAATTTTTGTTTTAGGTGGTGGGGATCCAAAATTGGGCTTTGAAATCACCCTTGCTGCAATCGTCATTGCAGGTGCCATTCAAATTGTTTTAGGATTAGTAAAAGCTGGTAACTTAACAGTTTATTTTCCAATATCTGTGGTTCATGGGATGATGGCCGCGATTGGTATCATCATCATTTCAAAACAGTTTTATGTGGCTCTCGGCATCACACCCAATGCAAAAACTATTTTAGGATTATTATTAGAAATACCATCGAGTGTCGTAAATGTAAATCCTGAAGTTGCAATCATTGGTATTTCTGCCATTGTGATCATATCTATACTCACGAAAATTAAAAACCCAATGTTGAAAAAATTACCCGCGCCACTTGTAGCCGTGTTAGTTGGTATAGTATTAGGGTTCGTTTTTGACTTAGCTGATGAACATGCTTATACTTTATTAGATCATACATATAAAATTGGTCCTGAAAAATTGGTAAATTTACCAAATCATATTTATGATGGTTTGAGTTTTCCAAATTTTTCCCGTTGGAAAGATGGAATTTTTTGGGTAATGGTGATCACGATCGCTCTCATCGCAAGTATAGAATCTTTACTAACAGCAACAGCAGTAGACAACACTGACCCATACCGAAGAAAATCAAACATGGATCAGGAACTCGTTGCAAAAGGAGTCGGCAATTTCTTTTTAGGATGGATCGGTGGGCTTCCTATCATTGCTGAAGTAGTTCGGTCATCTGCCAATATGGAAAATGGTGCCAAAACAAGATGGTCCAATTTCTTTCATGGTATGTTTTTGTTGTTATTTATTTTATTACTGCCAGGCCTAATCCATCGAATTCCCTTAGCATCACTTGCTGGGATATTGATTATGGTTGGGTTACGATTGGCTTCTCCCCATGTATTCCAGGAAACATATAAAAAGGGTTGGGATCAAATTGTTATCTTTTTAGTAACAGTAGTAATTACGATCGTTGAAGATTTATTAGTTGGAGTTTTGTGCGGTATCATCACAGCTATCCTCATCCAAATATACTTTGGTGTAAAAATCCGTTATATATTTGTAGCTGATATCACAAAAGTATCAAATGGTAAAGTCCATACATTAAGTGTGAGACATGCATTACTATTCTCGAATATGATTTCACTTAAGTTGTTATTACGTAAAATTGCTCCTGGAGAAAGGATTGATTTGAAATTTGACGAAAATGTGAAGATGATTGGTTTTTCTGCAATTGAATTCTTACAAAGTTTTAAACGTGATTATGAAGAACGAGGAGGACAGGTTAATTTGATTGGATTCGATGAATTAAAACCTGTCTCTGCTTATTACGGGGCAACTCGCATCCAAAAGTAGTAAAAAAATTCTTGTAAGCTTAGTTTCGCAAAACCAATATTCTTCCATGAGCAGAATATTGGTTTTTTTCTTTTTTGTTATCCCTGTTTTCCTTTCTGCAAAAGATGTCCCAATACTGAAAACTCGAGTGTTGGATGAAACTTGGACACTCCATACTGATTTTGTTTCCGCATTAGAAAAACAATTAAAAGACCATGAAAAGAAAACTTCGAATCAAATCGTAGTTTATCTCACTCCTTCTTTGGAAGGTGAAAATATCGAAGAATACTCAATTCGTGTAGCAGAAGCTTGGAAACTGGGACAAAAAGGAAAAGACAATGGAGTTCTGTTACTCATTGCAAAAGATGATCGCAAATTAAAAATTGAAGTTGGTTATGGTTTAGAAGGAAATCTAACAGATATTTTGTGTCGCCATATCATAGAAAATGAAATCAAACCTTATTTCAAAAAAGGTGAGTTTGATAAAGGAATTCAAAATGGAGTGAATCGTATCATGAGTGCCATTGAAGGAGAATACCAAATGCCTGTTCCAAAAGACTATTCGCATTTGGGTCCACTTTCGTTTTTAGGGGAATTGTCCTATGGAAGTGAACACATGCCCATTGGACTCAAAATATTTTTATCCATTTTTATCGTTGTAGTTCTTGGAATTTTTACATACTTTGCTACCATCACACCATATATAGGTTGGTTTGTTTATTTTTTCTTATTTCCCTTTTGGACTTTGTTTCCTACTGCCATTCACGGAGCCAATGTAGGTTCTGCTGTTTTTTTGACTTATGCAATAGGGATTGGTCTTTATAAACTTTATCTATTAATCACGCCACAAGGAAGAAAGCGGATGAAACGATATGGTGTCTCAATAGGATCAGGTAATGGAAGCGGTAGTCGGAGTAGTGGTTGGTCAAGTAGTGGAAGTTCTGGTAGCTTTCGTGGTGGTGGAGGGAGTTTTGGCGGTGGTGGAAGTTCAGGAAGTTGGTAAAACATCTATCTGATACAAAAAAGGAATACAAGTGTGTTTTTTTTAAAAATATAGAAACTTTTTACTCATAAATCGGGTTTAGTATATAGTGAAATTCTTTTTGGCATTCCTTTCTTTTTGTCTCCTATTGGATCTTGTAATTTTCGCCGAGACAAGCAAACCAATCCAATTAAAGGATTTATGGCAAAAAGCAATTCAGTTCAATCCAGAATATTTATCTTTCAAAGCTGATTATGAAAAAGCATTCTATGAAAACGAAAAAAGTTATGCGGGATATTTACCAACAGTGAATGTTCTGGCATCAGCTAGGCAATCATCTGCTAACTTTAGTGGATCTGGTACCGTAAACGATCCTTTAATCAGTGGAAGTGCTAGTGGAAATTCTACCCAAAACCAACAAACAACTACTGGGGAATCAAGGCCTACTGCTGTGAATCGTTATTCCGTTGGACTAAGTACAAATCAAAATCTATTTTCAGGATTTAGAGATAAAAGTGGAATTGAAAAAACAGAAGCATTGCTTCAAGCAGCAAAACAAACATTAAATGACTCTAGGCTAAAGATTTGTTTTGAATTAAAATCAGCCTATTCGCAAGCACTATATGCAAAAGAATTACACCAATTGTCTTTAAAAATTAGAGAGCGACGGATCAAAAACCGCGATTTAGTAAAATTGCGTTATGAAGTTGGTCGTGAACATAAAGGGAGTTTTTTATTAAGTGAATCATTTGTAAAACAATCAGAATATGAAGTTTCATTTGCTGAAAGATTATTTCAAACCAATTGGAGAGAAATCGAAAGGGTAATTGCAACACCGATCGAAGTATCATTAGATTCAACATTGGTTTATGAACCAATCATCGAGAAAAAGTTTTCTGAAAAAGAAAAATCAAATTTATTGGAAGCCCATCCTTCGATTATGGCGGAACAATCGAAAGTTCGTGCTGCTCAAGCAAATATTGGTGTAGCAGAGGCTGGATTTTATCCTGATTTGAATCTCAGTGCAACAGTTACTAGACAAGATGATGTTTGGTTACCAAAACCAAGAAATTATAGTTTTGGAATCAATTTAACCTATCCTTTGTTTAATGGAGGACGGGATTATTATAATGTAAAAATTGCAAAAACAGAGTATGAAAAATCAATCCATACTCGAGATTCGAAAAAGAATTTACTATCCTTTTCATTGGAACAATCTTATCTTAATTTTAAAAATGCATCGGAACAACTTTTGGTTTTAACAGAATTTTATAAAGCATCAGAAATTAGAGCTACAATAGCAAGATCTCAGTATTCCAATGGTCTTATCAGTTTTGAAAACTGGGATATCATCGAAAATGATTTAATCAATCGAGAGAAAAATTTATTAGTTGGGAAAAGAGATCTCAGTTTAGCTGAGGCAACCTACCTCCGAAATTTAGGGAAGTGTTTTGATGAAGAGTAAAATATACATTTCCATATTTGTTGTCATTGTATCTGCTTTTATCTATTACCTGTTTGGATTTAGTAAATCTAAACAAGAATATAAATTGGAAACTGCACATGTGACGAGAGGTGATTTGATTCTAACTGTCCGTGCAACAGGAACCGCAATTCCTAAGAACCGATTAGAAGTGAAACCTCCTATAACTGGCCGAATCGAATCAATATTAGCAGAAGAGGGGAAACAGGTTGGAAAGGGCAAAATCCTTGCATGGATGAGTTCAACAGAAAGAGCAGCTTTATTAGATGCAGCGAGGGCAAAAGGCCAAGAAGAATTAAAAAAGTGGGAAGAATTTTATAAACCTACGCCAGTGATTTCACCTCTACGTGGTTTGGTGATTGCATCAAATATCAGTCCAGGCCAAACAGTCACCCAACAAGATATTTTATTTGTATTATCTGATAAATTAATGGTCCAAGCAAAAGTTGACGAAACTGATTTATCAAAAATTAAAATTGGTCAAAATGCAAATATCATAGTGGATTCATTTTCGAGTGAACCAATACGTGCAAAGGTCAAACATATTGGATATGAGGCTGTCATTGAAAACAATGTCACTATGTATAATGTTGATTTAGAATTAAATATAATTCCTGGATTTTTACGAAGTGGTATGTCGATCACAGTAGATTTTATACAAACAGAGGAACAAAATGTTTTGTTGATTCCGAATGATTTTCTTAAAAAGAAAAATGAAAACGGTGTAGTTTTGATAAAAGTTGAGGAAAATTTGCAAGAAAAAGAAGTTAAAATAGGATTTTCGGATGATCAAAATACAGTTGTGTTTTCTGGTTTAAAAGAAGGTGATATAGTTTACCGAAAGAAAAAAATCCAAGAGTCAAAAAAATCAAATTCAAGTGGTGGTCCGTTTTCTTCTCCAAAACTTCCAAAGAGATAACTTTTGTTAGCAATCGATATTAAAAATCTATCAAAATCTTACAAAATTGGAAATACGAAATTTTCCGTTCTCAACCAAATCAATTTAGAAGTTAAACAAGGTGAGTTTGTTGCCATCATGGGACCATCTGGTTCTGGAAAATCTACATTGCTACAAGTGATGGGGCTTTTGGATACAGCCGATTCTGGAACTTATCGATTATTCGGAAAACAAATAGAAAAAGAACCTTCGAATGTACTTTCTGATATTCGAGGAAGTATGATAGGTTTTGTTTTCCAACAATTCCATCTATTATCAAAATCAAATGCGATTCAAAACGTGTGTTTGCCCTCTCTATACACAGAGATTAATGAGCCGACGAAAGTTGCGGAAATACAATTAAAAAAGGTTGGATTAGAAAATCGAACACATCATACACCAAGTGAATTGTCTGGTGGACAACAACAAAGAGTTGCGATCGCCAGAGCATTGTTAAATGATCCTCCGATAATTTTTGCAGATGAACCGACTGGAAATTTAGATTCAAAAAGTAAAATTGAAATCATGTTGGAATTAAAAAGGTCACACGAGGAAGGTAAAACGATTGTGATGGTCACACACGAACCTGAAATGGCGGAATATTGTGATCGAATCATTCATGTAATAGATGGAAAAATTACGAATGAAGAACGTAAGAGAAAATCTAGAGAAATACATTTAGGTACATATAATATTTTAAAAAGGAAGTCGGGTTGGAATTTAATAAAGGGAATTATTAAGCAGTCATTTTTTTCACTGACCACAAATCGGTTGAGAACCTTTTTATCTGCATTGGGAATTTTATTTGGTGTTGTTTGTGTGATTTCAGTGATGGCACTTGGTGAAGGTGCTAAAAAATCGGTAGAAGATCAATTTTCGTCGTTAGGTGCCAACTTAGTCATTGTTAGGACAGGTGGAATGAGAAGCGGTGGTGTTTCCATGGAAGCAGGTACAATAAATCGACTGGATGTTTATGATGTATCTGCTGTTTCTAAAAAATTTCCAGAAGTAAAACAAATTTCTGCAGTTGTTAATGGAAGGGCTCAACTTGTTTATGGGAATCGAAATTGGAATAGTTTTGTGACGGGAGCTAGTTTTAATTATGAATCACTTAGAAATTTGGAACCAACGGAAGGCAGATTTTTTACGGAAGAGGAAGATAACAAACGAGCACTTGTATGTCTTATTGGTAATACTGTCGTAAGAGAATTGTTTGATGGTAAAAATCCAGTTGGAACATATTTAAAAATCAATCGAATTTCGTTTAGGGTAATAGGCCAATTGCCTGAAAAAGGCTCAACTGGATTTCGAGACCAAGATGATGTTGTGTTAGTACCTTTAAATACGGCAATGCGTAGATTACTCAATAAAGATGCAGTTGATAACTTAGAAATGGAATTGGATCCAAATGAATCTTCTGAAAACTTTATTGTATCGATAAAACGATTTTTACATGAAAGGCATGGCACAAACGAATCTATGGGAAATATTTACCAAGTGATGAGTATGGCTGACATCCAATCTGCTGTGTCAGAATCAAATCAAACGATGTCAACGTTACTCATTGCACTTGCCATAGTTTCTTTAATGGTAGGTGGAATTGGGATTATGAACATCATGTTGGTATCTGTCAAAGAGAGAACAAAAGAAATTGGACTTAGAAAAGCATTAGGCGCTCGAGAATCTGATATTCGAATCCAATTTTTAATTGAATCAACTCTTACAAGTTTGACAGGTGGTATTGTTGGATTAGTATTTGGAATCCTTACCGTTTTATTTTTACAAGAATACTTCGGTTGGACAATTGTTTTGTCCTTTCCTTCTATTGGATTTGCTTTTTTATTTTCGATATCAATAGGAATACTTTTTGGTTGGTGGCCATCCGAATATGCCGCTAAACTGAGTCCAATTGTAGCATTACGATCAGAATGAATTCAACTCTTAATCCAAGAAAAATACCTCAACAAAAACGTTCTAAAGAACGTTATCAAAAAATTGTACAAACGGCAATTGAGTTGTTAGGTGAAGTCGGTTATGATGATTTAACTACTGATCTAATTGCAGAGAGAAGTGGAATCCCGGTTGGTTCTATTTACCAATTTTTTGCAAATAAAGAATCCATTATTTATTCACATGCAGAAAATTGTTATTTGATTATGCATGACCTTTTTTTCGAAAAAGTTACCAAAGAATTGAAAAGACAAAAAAAGTTTACACCTGAATTTGTAGATTTTACCCTCATGGCCTTTGAACAAACGTTAAATGATGTTAAAGGTTATCGTTTGATCAATTCAATACTATATACAAATGAAGCTTTGTTACATTTAGACATCGAAAGTAATGAACGATTTGCTAAATCCTTGGCAGAGAAAGTGATCATGCCTATGTTCCCAAAAGTGAACAAAAAACGTGCATTTTACATTTCGCTTATGATTGTGGAAGCTGTGGATTCTGTGATCAAAATTGTCCACAGAACCCAAAAAACCTCAGAGAAAAAACAAGTTTTAGCAGAATTAAAAACATTACTTTTGGTATATTTTTCCAGTTTTCTTTGATTTAACATTGACAAAGTTTTAACACAATTCTAAAATTCTTCAAATGTGAGGATTCCCTCACGTTTCGGGAAATACTATGGAAAAAACCAAAAAGATAATGATTGGGATCTTAATGGCAATGTTCTTAACCTTTGGTTTGAATTTTTGCAATTCAGAAGATCCTGCTAATTCGGCATTCGTACATGTGACTATGATGGACAATGCCTTCCATCCACCTGTGATCCGCACCTTCAAAGGTGGAAAAATTCGTTTTGTAAATGAAGGGAATAACCCTCATAACGCAATTTCCATCAACAAGGATTGGACCACAGAAACTACTTATGGCAACTTAGCGATGTTTCGCGGGGCGCATACGGATGTGTTTTTTCCTGAGGAAGGTGTTTTTCCTTATTTTTGTTCCTTCCATGCTTCGCCAGATGGAAAAATTGGAATGACAGGTGTTGCCGTGATTGGTGATGCGTCTTACAATCCACAGGCGAATTCTGCAAAATCGAAAATTTCAAAAAAATGGACAGGTGTAACCAAAAGAGTACCTTCACAATATAAAACCATTCAGAATGCAGTTGATGCAGCTTCTCCTGGTGATTTAGTTTTAGTGGCAAAGGGTATTTATAAAGAGGAAGTTATTGTTACAACTCCATCGATTACGATAAGAGGTGAAGACCGAAATGAAACCATCATCGACGGTGAATTCCTTAGAGGGAATGGCATCATGATCGTGGGTGCTGATGGAGTTGCAGTTGAAAACATCACAACAAGAAATTCAACATTAAACGGAGTTTATTGGACTGGTGTGAAAGGTTATCGTGGATCTTATATTACTGCCTACAATAACGGAGATTATGGTGTATATGCATTTGATTCTGTAGATGGTTTAATCGAACATTCTTATGCTTCTGGTTCACCTGATTCTGGTTTTTATATTGGTCAATGTAATCCATGTAATGCGATCATTCACGATGTCGTTTCTGAAAATAATGCTTTGGGATATTCTGGAACAAACTCCAGTGGAAATATCTATTTATTATCTTCTATTTGGAGAAAAAACCAATTGGGCATTGGTCCAAACACTTTGGATCGAGAACTTTTACCTCCACAAAAACAAATGGTTGTGAAAAAGAATATTGTTTATGATAACAATAATACAAATGCACCTTCAAAAAAATTAGAATACCCTTCAATTGGAAATGGAATCGCTCTCCTTGGTGCGTTGGAAAACGTTGTTGAGGATAACCTTGTATTCAATCATAACAATTACGGAATCCTAGTTACAATGAACATTGATGAGAACATTTGGATTTCTAATAATAATATTGTTAGAAACAATAAAGTATATCATTCGGGAAGAGGAGATATTGCTCTCAGTGGACCAGTGAATGTGGGTAATTGTTTTGAAGGAAACTCCTATGGTGTTTCGAGTCCTCCCTTTTTGGAATCATTACAATCTTGTTCCGGAGTTCGATACCCTCATATAGGAGATATGTCTTCCAGTATCGGCCTTCTTGCATTATTTGTACAAGCTAACTTAAAAGAGTTTGTTTTAGGTTCTTATAAAAACCAACCGATACCTCCATCACAAATGAATATGCCAAATGAAACATTGGCAAAAATTATTCCTGCACATGATGTATTTGAATCATATAAAGGGCTCATCGATTCAGCTGAATTGCCAAAATTTGATCAAAAAGAATTTGAAGCTCAAACGAACAATATGTATACATCGGGTTGGCGAGTTCATTTCCCAGGAACTCTTAAAACTTGGTACTTCCATATCATGGGTTATTTATTACCTTTTGCCATCTTTGCAGCTTGGACAGGACTTGCGATGTTAGATCGATTTTCTGTCAATGGAGCAAAAGTGGATAAATACTTTTGGATGATATTACTGATACCATTTATCGGTTCTTTAGTGTATCTATTTTCGAAAGATTCAAAAGTTTCACCAGTTGTAAGGAATACTGTCGTTTTTGGTGGAATTTTATTGTTTTTAACAATACTAGCTTATGCTGGTTATGCGATGACTGCGGTGACAGAACCGTCAATTACTTAATAGGAGTTTTTTATGGAAACAAATTTTGCAAATCCAAGTTTTTGGACATATTTTATCGGATCTTATGCGTATTATCTACCATTCGTGTTAACAATGGTTTGGGCACCACTCGCACTTTTTGGATTGTCGAAACAAAAAGATATGACAACTGGAAAACAAATCATCTGGTCTCTCGTAATTTTAGTGATTCCAGTTGTTGGTCCTGCCCTGTACTTATTACTTATTGACACTGAGTATGAGAAAAAATTCAAACAAATTGCTGTTGGTGGTGGACTTGCGGTATTTGTTTTAGTTTGGGTTTTGAGTCTAATCTCTCACATTTAGTTTAAAGAAACGAATATGGATCGGAAAAGTTTTTTAACTACCATTGGTTTTGGAGTGATGGGTTTTGTGGGTTCGATTTTCGGATCCATGGGCTTTAACTCTAGAAAATCCAACGATATTTGTGGGCCTTCTGATCCATCTTCGGCATCTCCCAATTTTGGAGTTGTTACAACACCAAGTGTTAATGATAATTACCAAAATTCTATAGGTGCTGCAGGAAGTTTACGTGGTACAAATTCTTATGGAAGTATGGCACATCCTCCTTTTTTTATAAAGGAAGATTATACTGAAAGATTTTACTATCCACCTAATTACAGTAATACGAAAAATAAGGTCAAAGATTTTAATTTAAATCTTTTTCCTTTGAGTGTCAATATTGCACATAATGTAAATTACCAAGCTTGGACGTTTGATGGAATCGTTCCTGGACCAATCCTTCGAGCAAATTTGGGTGACAAACTTCGTGTTCACGTAAAAAATTCTAGTCCTGATCCACATTCTTTACATTTTCATGGTACACATGATCCTTTGGAAGACGGATGGGAACCAATCCCTGCTTTTGGTGAAAGGACATACGAGATTGAAGCTGGTCCAGTTGGTTTGCATCCTTACCATTGCCATGTTCCTCCCCTCATGGTTCATACCGCCAAAGGATTGTATGGTGCCTTACTCGTCGATCCATCAGTAAAACGAAGACCTGCACATGAATTTGTCCTTACCTTTTCTGGATGGGAGACAAAAGGGCAAGGTAGAAATGATTTTTATACATGGAACGGAATCGCTGGAATTTATGATCGATATCCAATGAAAGTTCCTGTTGGTGAAAGAGTTCGTTTTTATATACAAAATATGATGGAAAGAGAACCTGTGATGACTTTCCACTTACATGCTCAAACATTTGATATTATTAGAAGTTTAGGAACCACAATTCCTGACGGACATTCTGATGTGGTCACCATTGGTCAAACCGAGAGAGTTGTGATCGAATTTGTTCTTAAGAAAAAAGGACGATATATGTTTCACCCACACCAAACTCATATGGCTGAAAATGGAGGAATGGGTTGGATCGTTGCCGTTTAATCAAGATTAGTTTTATTGTTATATCAATTTTTTTAAATTTGATTGGATGCCAATCCAAATCAGAGATCAATCAGAACGTTTGGAAACAATTGGGATTTGTTTTACCAAGTGGTGAAAGTTTAGATCCAAAGTTTTGGACTGAAAAAAAATCAGTTTTATATTTTGGTTTTTCACATTGTCCTGATATGTGCCCATTAGCATTGACTAATTTTGGAAGGGCTTCTTTGATCTTGGGGGAAAAAGCCAAAGAGTTTCGATTTGTATTCATCACTTTAGATCCAGAAAGAGACTCTCCTTCAACATTAGAGAAATACGTACAAAACTTTCCTAGCAAAAACCTAACGGCACTTTCACCAAACGTTGAAAGTTTAGAATCATTAACAAAGATGTTTGGTATTGTGAGAGAGAAAGTTGGTGAAGGGAATTCATATCGAATTGATCATTCCAATTTTATTTATGTATTAGATGAAAATTTAAATACAATAAAAACCTTTCCTGGCGGAGTCTCTTCTAATGCACTTGCAACGGAGCTTAGGAAGTTAATTGTACCTTAGATGTTAAGATAATTTCGATTTCTGTTCTTGTTCCTTCTGGATAATTTTTTGAAATTTCAAAATGGAATTCTGAATATAAATTTTTAAGCCGCTCTTTAATATTGCCGAGAGATCTGTTCATTAATTGTTGTTTATCTGACAATAATTCTTCCGAGATTCCCGTCCCATTATCATAAACTACAAAACTAAATACAGAATCTTTGATCATTTTTGCATGAATGAATAACTGAAATTGTATATCTGATGAACCACGAAAACCATGTTTAAATGAATTTTCGATTATTGGTTGTAGGAGTAATGGTGGCAAAACTACCGAAGAGAAATCTCCAGATTTTTTAAAATCAATCTGAATTGTGTCATAAAATCGAAGTTTTTGAAGGTGTAAGTAATCTTCTAAAAAATTCCACTCTTCTTCAAATGGAATCCAATCTCTATCAGTACGATCCGATATAAAGCGGTAATTATTCGCAAGAGACATGATTGCATCGCCAATTAATTCTGGTTTGATTTTATGTAAAGCATGGATTGTATTGAGTGAATTAAACAAATAATGGGGATTCATTTTTGTTTGTAATGTTTTGAGTTGGCTTTCTTTTAGAGTTTTTTCTGCTTTAAGTAAATCTTCTTTGTAAAGTAGTGCTTTTTGCCTGTCTGTAAATAAAGTTCTTTCTAATGCAAATCCTTGTGAAATAACTCCGAACAATACTCCCCAAAATACAACACCTGATGGTGATGTTTCATTGTATTTGATTGCTAAAACTATCTCGAGAATAACTAGGAATAATGTAATGCTAAAGCCGATAAAATGGCCAAATGCTTCTTTGTTTCCCTTCTTCCATGATTCATAAGTTATAAAAATTGGTCCTATGATATTAATCACATTGAATAAAATAAAAAAACTTCGAGTACTGATTATAAACGAGTGTGAAATATCAGAGAATGGTAAAGAAAAAACTAAAATTGTCGTTAAAGAACAAATGAACACATCGATATAGATTAAAAAATCGAGAACTCTGAATGTGCCACTCCCAAATAATCGACGTACTCCAGATAACATTGGTATAAAAACAAAATTAGAAGAAATAATTGATAAAACATAGAGTGTATGTGTATTCGTGAATAAATAACGAATGAATTCATTGGATGTTAATCCTAGGAGACCGAAACAAAGAGAAAATGCAGAGAAATCGAGGAGAATGTTGTATTGTTTTTTGTATTCAATGAAATAAACTAATGCACATATAATTCCTATCATCATAAAGAAGGAATGGAAAAATATCGTTGTTAAATTTTTTAATGCAATTTCTCTATATAATGCAGTTTGTTTCCCAATTAAATTTTCAATAATTTTAATAGAGAATAAAATACCCTTTTTGTGAAATAATCTTAAATAATAATATTCGGATTTATCGTTTGGAATATTGACCCATGAAAATTTTGATTGGAAGATATTGGGTAAATATTTGGGATCTGAAAATTCTCCATATTTAAAAATCGAATGACCAAAATCATTGAAGATTTCAATATTTAAACCCGCATGTTCTAATAATAAGTGTAGGTCCTCTTTTTCTGTAGTTGAAAATGCTTTGGATCTTAACCAAATATATTCAGAATCTGTAATGCGTTTGAATTCTTCATCATTGATCCATTCGGTTGACGATAACCAATAAACTTTGTGCATTTTTTGAAAGTCAATTTTACCGGTGTCATCAGGAGGAATATCTCCTATAAAATAATCTGCATTTTCAGATAAAAAGTATTCTGAAATTGAGTTATCTTTTGGTTTAAGCAGAGAATAAGCATAGGAAGTGATGGAAACTGATGTGACTAAAAATAATAAGCAGATTGATAGATAAGGTTTCTCTAAAAATCTGCTTATAACGACTCCCATAATTGTTAGTCTTCAAGTGAAAAAGTAATCGGTAATCGGTGTGCCATTTTTTTAGGTTGGCCTTGCACATAACCTGGGCTAAATCTTACACGTTTGATTAACTTTAAAGCTGCTTCATCAAATCCATATCCTGTTCGTCCAGAAACAATTTTTGCAGATTGTAAACTACCATCTTCGTTCACTTGGACAAGTAGGATAACCTGTTTTTCCATAATATTCGCTGCTTTTGCTTGAGGAGGAAAATATTCTTTTAAATCAAAATCAATGATCGCAGTAGGCATCTTATCTCCGTTAAACGAAAATAAATATCCATCCTTGTCTGTTCCATTTCCAGATAATTGATTTGGATTAATATCAGAATTGTCTGGTTCGTCGGCTTTGTCTTTGTTACTACCTTCAACCCATTCTTGTTTTTCAATAGGAGCAGGTGAGGATGTTCCACCGATCAATTCAGGTGGAATTTCTTCAAAGCTAACGTCAACATCTTCAAAGTTGGATTCTTCAACCACTTCGTCACCACGTAGTTGGCTGATACGGTATCCAGCATAAGTTGCTGTATGAAGAAACAAACTTGCTATCAAACAAATGTGAAATACACGTTCTCTATTTTGTTTGATAGAAGATTTGAAACGAACCAATAGTTCAATGAAACGGTTCATTTTTTTACACTGAGGGCTATTTTTGTCACTCCGGCTTTTCGAATGATTCCCATCAGCTCCGTAATTTTTCCATAAGGTAAACTTTCGTCTGCAGATAACGTTAAACGCATGTTAGGTCTAATTTTAGCTTCTCTTTCTAAGTTGCGGACAAGACCTGTAACATCTGTATCTTTGCCTTCTAATAGTATTGAACCTGTTTTAGTAATCGCAACTTGAACCGACTCTGCTACGTTCGGATCTGCAGCCTGTACTTTAGGTAAATTGATGTTCAAACTTTCTTTTTTTAGGAAGTTTGCCGTTACCATAAAGATTACGAGGAGTACTAAAATCACATCCACCATAGGTGTGATGTTTATACTTCCAATTTCTTCGTCTTGTGATCCTGATGCTCCAGCCATAATTATACCTTTGTCTTATTCATTTGATAAGAGAGTAGTTCTTTTTTCAAAATTTCTAGGTTTTGTAATATCACTTTTGCTTTTCTTGAGAAGTAGTTGTTAGCCATAACAACTGGTATCGCAACAGCAAGACCTGCCGCAGTTGCAAGAAGAGCAGTTGAAATGGAACGCATGACTACTTCAGCACCAGAGCTTCCTAACGTTCCCAATCCATAAAAAGCTTTAATTACACCCAACACTGTTCCTAATAGACCTATGAATGGCGCATTATTACCCAATGTGTTTAAGATTGGTAGTCGTTTTTCCAATTCTAATTTTTCAGTAAGAATTTGACCTTCAAGACTTTCATCTAAACCTTTTCGTCCAAGTTTTAATTGTTTTAGTGCAAATTGGATGAAACGATTGTAAATTGATTCTTCACCTGCATCAGTTTTCCAATGGATTTCAGGTTCCTCTTGGAGTGAGTTTCTAACTTCAGATAAATAATCTTCGTTTTTTTTACCTAAAGTTTTTTTATAGTAAATAAGTCTTTCGGCAAACACAGCTAATGCGATAACACTTGCTACTCCCATTGCAATAAAAACTAACTCTTCACCTAATTCTACATATTCTTGCATTTTAATCTCCGTCTTGAATAATATTAAATAATAAATACAAAGGAAGTTGGTCATTTGAAATCTGATTGTTTGTCACTGAAAAACATGACCTTAAACAGGAGATTGCAGTTGGACTTGAAATACTTGCTTCTATCAAAGCTGAAAATGATAATTGTGCGCAAGTTCCAGCATTTGTTTTTGTTTTCCAATCATTTACCTGGCAATTGAAGGCACAAGTTTGCGCAATGCTCGACATATTTTTATACAAGGGACTTGTAATCAAACTTTGGCATGTTTGCGTTTTAACGGTAGCACTCGTAGCTGTAAAACTTCCTCCTACAGAAGTATAATATGCTTGGAAACACAAATCTTTGTTTGTAATCATAGATTCACATGTTTCTTGTGGAGCATTTGGAGTGACCAAGTATTGGAGGAGTACTGTATCCTTATATGAATCTTCAAATTTTTTTCCTTCTGAACAGGAGAAACAAAAAATGATTAAAAAAGTCCATGGTAAGTATTTCATTAGAAATGTACCTCCATACCTACGTTAAAAAATGGAATCACTGTTCCACCAGGTAATTCTAGTGTACCAAAAGTATCGTTTTCTCTTGGGTTTGTTGCGGAGAATGGTTTTGAATTATCGAAATCATATCCATTTTTATTTTTTCTCATGTAGACGTTAACGATCTCTAAATACCAATTTAAATATCCCCATGAGTAATTTTCAAATATATCGAAACGAATATCAAATCGATGAAAGTCGGTTCCTCGTTTCACATACCCATATTCTGAAGTATAAGGATTGTTTGAATATTGAGGATTCCAATATGTTAATCCATTTAATGGATTAGAAAATCTTCCACCATCATCGCCAATGATTGGCCTAGATGGAACAGAAGTCAAATAACTCCAACGACCACCGATTTGGTATCCTTCATTTACTCTCCATCCATAAATTACATTGGCAACATGTGTTCGATCCCAAGGAGCTAACTGTTCGACGGAATTGGGAAAATAAGCGGCTAAGATTTTTCTTTCAATTCCTCCAACTTGTGTTGTATCACCATCATACACTTGGTATAAGTTTGTATTTTGAAATGATTGAGACCAAGTATAGGATATCCAACCAAACCAATCTCTTGTTCCAGGTCTTGCATTTTTACGAATCAATAATTCGTAACCATGGGACCAACCAGAAGCACGATTGGAATAATTGAGTGGTCTGTTTGATACAATAGGTTGAGTTAACCATTGTGATTTGTCTGGATTTAATCCAACTGGTGTAGAAACATAAGGATCGTCTATAATTGTATCGGTGAATTCATTTTTGAAGAACTCCGCCTTAACTTGCCAAACTTGGTCAATTTTTTGATCAATCCCCGCACTTACTTTACGTGCACGTTCAAAACGTAAATCAGGGTTTCCAGTTTCTGCATTGAAATTTGTAGTGAGTGGGAATCGAGATACGTCACCACCACTTCCATAAATGGTCATACCTTTTCCAACATCAGGAAATGTATAGGAAGCTGTTGCTCTAGGAGTCAAAGCACCGTTGCCAGTCACTTGCACATAATCATACCTGGCTCCAGGTTCAAATAAAAAGTTACCATATTTGAAGTGTAATGTGGTATACGCATTATAATAGGGAGAATTCCCTTGGATACTGATTGGTCTCCCCACAAAATCCGGGTTAGCTGAATTGAATGGATTCGGAGAAACATTTGTTGGATCACGTAAAGCAACTTCGGTTCCGTAATCTCTAAAGGAAAATCTACGAACTTCAGTTCCGAAATCAACTTTTAGGAATTTGGTGGCAGTCCAATACGCATCTTGTCTGACGCCAACGTAACTCCCTCGTTGGTATTGTTTTCCTTGGATCGAACCAATACCCACATTGTATTCGCCAATAGGATCGAAATTGATCAAAGTAATTCTGTTTTGAAATTTGTCTCCAGGTATCCATGTATACCGAAGTGCTGTAGTTCTAAAACTTTGTCCAAAACTCGCTTTTGCTCCACCTAACAATGCTAGTTGGGAAGATGTCGGATCATTTGCAGGTTTGTTTGGGACATCGATAGCAAAATTATCCTGAGCAGTTAAATTATAAAAGGCAACTTGGTGTTCAGGTGTGAAGTTGTGAACATACTTGATCTGAGAGTCATTATACCTAGGTAAACGAATTCCTTCTGGCAATAAGCCTGTTGCTCCTAATGTTTTGTCAAGGTAACCAAGTTTTCCTGCGATTGCTAAGTATCCTTTTCCACCAGAAGTTGGTGTTGCAGCATAAGCTGTTGTATTCCAAAGAGAAACTTGGAATGCACCTTTTGTTTTTTGCACAGAATCAACAGTTTCAATTTCAATGATACCACCAGTAGCATTGTTAAAATTGGCGGGGTAGGCGCCAGAATATAAGTCTATCGATTTAATTAGGTCATTGTGAATAACGGAAGTTAATCCATCTAAGTGAAAAGGGTATAATATTGGTAAATCATCATACAAGTAAGTGTTCGCATTTGGATTGGCTCCTCGTATAATGATACCATTTGCCCCACCACCAAAACCTATATTGGGCATTACACCTGGCAAAGTTTCTAGTGCTCTGAGTGCTTCTCCAAAAGTTCCTGGCATACGTTTGATCTCTTCGTATCGGACTTTTGTCCTTGAGGAGATGGTTTTTTCCCTTTCCCCTTCAACTACAATTCCTGATTTGGGAGCTGATGATTTTTTTTCAGTATAAATGGTTCTAGATTCATCATCGTTCCCAACTGAAATTTTAATTTCTTGAATTCCTGTATCACGTAACAAACGCAAGGTGTATTCACCTGAGGATGGGAATTCTAAAGTTACATTTCCTTCCGCATCCGTTTGTGCAAATTTTTTGGTTTCAAAGATGAGAACGGATAAATTTTTCTCAGCGATTTCCTTTTTCGGATTGATCAGTTTTGCCTTTATGCTAACAGCAAAAACAGGGAACCCTATAAAGAGTAAAAGTAACCCGATAAAAATTGAATTATTTGATTTGAATTTTACTGATTTCATTGAAGTTTAAATACCAAGGGATATCTCCCGTTTCTTCTTCGAGATAAATAAGAGTGCAAACAAGTGGGTATCCTAAAAATGGACACTCTGTCCTAGTGATTGCAATTGTACAAAGATCTAAATTCCTTTGGATCGGTTTGTTCACGATGACTAATGGTGGATTCGGAAGTGGGTTACCACATTTTTCAGATGCAAACTTTGCAGCTGCATAAACTTGGCTTTGTGCATCGTTTGTTTCTACACGATCGACACCTGCTCCACAATTGTAAAAAACAATGAGAGAGACGAGTATGATTCCAAATTTAAGTTTCATTTGGATTCCTTTTGGTTGGTAGAGGATGATGGATCTTCCTGTTGTCCAACAACATCTGCAGTAACATTCACTACAGTAACAAGTCCCAATGGAAAATATGCTTTATCTTCTCTTTGGATTTTAATATTAATTAAAGTTTTACCAGTAGGATATTTTTCTAAAATTTGACTCATCGCAAGTTCTACGTTAGGTGCTTTTGTGACTGGAAACATACCAAGTAGGTAAAATGCAGAATCCTGTCCTGTTCCTTTTCCAAGAACTTTATAATCTGTTGAACGTACTACAGTTGGAGAATCAAAAACATGTATTTCTTTTGGAACATGTGATCCGATACACCCTAACAATATCAAGGTGACAAAAGACATGGATAGAAATTTTATCTTATTGAAGTTCATATAAAAATTCTCAGATTATCTTTTTGACTTAGTTGGAGTCTGTGAGTTTGTAAATTTTACTAAATCACCTTTTATATTGAATCGGTATCTGATGATTGGTCCAAAGATAGATTTGTCATTCCAATAACGAATGTTTACTAAAGCATCGCCAGATTCTTCTTCCATTACCTTCTCATATAAGTCTGCAACAGGAGGTTCCGTCAGAGGGATGCCAAAAAGAATGATATCGAAAGTATACCATGAAAAGGTTTTGTCTACAGTTTTGATAGTTTCGTATGGCGTATTTGGAATTGGTTTATTACTTGTGGCAATACCAACTGAGGAAGATGCACAATTTGAAACAAACATCGATAATACGACCAATAAAATCAAAAAAATATTCTTTTTCACAAAATAACTCCGTCGTTATCTGTTTCGCATTCAAGTTGTTAGAGTCAATGGAATAATTCGCATTTTCTATGTTCCCTACTGATTAGGGAATGAACGCTACATATTCGGGAGTGAAGTTGAAAATTTAGAGTTTTAGGGCTTCTTTAAGAGATTGTGCGTAGGATCTCCCTACAGGCAAAGTAGTTTCATCTTCATTTTTGAGCTGGATGGTGTAGGATCCTCCTTTGTCATACCGGAGACTTGCCACATAACTTAAGTTGACCAAAAATCCTTTATGAATTCTGATAAATTGTGAATTTGGTAGTTTTTCTTCAATTTCCTTTAGTAATTTTGGAGTTTCGAAATCTTTTTGAGCAGTATGTATCACGCAACTTTTATTATTTGCTGAAATAAATTGGATATCTGGGAATGCTAATAAAAATACTGCTGAATCTGATTGAATTTTTAAATGAATTTGGTTCGTATTTTCGTTAGATATATTTACTTTAGAGTCTTGTAAAAAACGGAGTGCTTTTTCCACGGATTTTCTAAATCTCTCGAAGGAAAAAGGTTTTAATAAATAATCTGTTGCATCCAAATCAAATGCCTCAACTGCATGTTCGCTATACGCAGTTGTTATTATGAAAAATGTTGATTTGGAACGATTGGATCTAAGTATTTCCATCCCGTTTAAAACAGGTAAATTAATATCCATAAACACTAAATCAAATTTTTTATCGTTTAACAACGTCTCTGCTTTGTCACCACTTTCAGCTATGCCTGCTAATTTTAACTCAGGACAATTCATGACATAATCTATCATTAACATCCTTGCAGGATATTCATCTTCGATGATCAGAACAGAATAAGGAGCAGATTCCATATAAGTGTTTAGAGTATATCAACAAAGAAAAAGGTGACATCATCTTTTAATTCCGCATCAGAATATTTGGTGATTTGTACAACAATCTCTTGGGATAATGCTTTGATGTCTTTGTCTTTACCCTTCTCTAATAAATCAAGAATTTTGGCTTCTCCGAATAATTTATTTTCAGCTCTTGCTTCTGTCACACCATCCGTAAAAAAGAAATAACGATCTCCTTTTTGGATTTGGTGTTTCCATTCAACAAAGGTAAAGGATTCTTTCCAGCCAATGATGGGTCCTTTCATATTCATAAATTGAAAAGATTTTTTTATTTTATTGAATATGATTGGATTTGGGTGTCCTGCTGTTGAAAAGATAATCGAATTTTCCTTTGTATCAACTAAAGCACAACATGCTGTAATGAAATAACGACTAACAAGCGATGTAAGTGCTTCGTTCATGTGTTCTAATATTAGTTTTGGTGAATGGATTGATTTGGTTGATTCCCGAAATTGTACTTTGACCATTGAAGAAACAAAAGCGGCAGGTACACCGTGACCTGCAACATCAGCAATGAGTAAGATCAATTTATTTTCATTTACCTCAACCCAATCGTATAAATCACCACCTACTTGTCTCATAGGTAAATAAGTTGTATGGATCCTTATCCCTTGTGTATTAGGATGGTTTTTTGGTAATAAATAACTTTGGAGTTGTGAAGCAAAAAATAAGTCTTGTTCCAGGTCATTGTTTTTTTCCCTGAGTTCTAAAGTACGTTCTCGAACTCGTAGTTCTAAATCTTTTGTCAAAATAGAAAGTTCGTTTTCATTCTTTGCATTTTGGTACGAGATAGCAACTCCTGATAAAATCATTAAGATTAAAAATCCATATTGTGTTAGATAAATATTTTTTCCAGTAGTGACATCAATGATAATATCAAAAGTTGCACCGATACAAATACAAACAAATCCAATAGATAAAAAGTATGCTTCTGTTCTTTTCTCACGTGCAGCCCGGATCACCACTCTTAATATATAGAATACAACCAATAAAAGCGTAATTTCCCAGATTCGTAATAAGAAAATTCTTGTGGGAAGTTCTATGTTCCAAGTTTGTAAAAAAGCAATAAAGATTAAAAAAATTACCATTAATCTTTCTTTTAAATAAAGTTTGTTTTTAAATAGGGAATAGCTGAATAAAAAAATAGAAACTGGTAATAAAGTTTGTGAAGTGAAAAAAACCTTTAACCAAAAGAAAAATGGAAAACTAGTGTATGTATAACTTATATTTAATAATGGCAATCTCCACATAACAAAGAATAATGTGGAGAGTAGAAGGTAAAAATTTGTTTTTGCTTGGCGTTTGAGCAAAATAGAAAAAATTTGATAAGCTCCAATTCCAAAAAACAACATGATAAAACAAAAATCACGACCATCTTCTCGTAAAATAAATTCGTTTAATTTATCATAATTTCCCATTACGGGGATTCGCCGAAAGAGTCCCCCTTGGAAGGTTTGGTTTCGAAAATGAACTTCGATTTTTAAATTGTTATTGGTGTTTTCCTTTAAAACATCATTTGGTATATAATATAAACGTTTGTAATACCAATTGGGTAGATACAGACCATCAGTTGTGGCTTTTCCTGTTTGGCCAAGAATGGTTCCATTGACAATGAGTGTATCGACCTCTTGGACACGGTCTAAATAAATGCCTAGAGGTTTGTGGCTCGGTTTATAGAAAAAATTAGTTTCATAAACTCCGTGAACGGGAGGAAGAAACCCTTGTAAGGAAAGGCCTTTTCCAACTTCGATGGGATGAGTGGTTTCATTTGTGGTGAAAGTCCAATTTTTGGATAGGAAAACGATGGAATCTGCACTGATTGTGACAGGTTCTGCCACGATAGAGACAATCGTAGAGAAAAAAATTGGGAAAAAAAATGAGAGAATTCTCATCGCTATCCGCTAAAAATAGTGAAGTAAGAAGGGAATGCAAGTTGAATTTCCATCATAGTTAGTATGGGATCAATTTTTTAAGGAAATTTTATGACGATTACGCAACTCCGATACATTGTAGCATTAGATCAGTTTAAAAGTTTTGCAAAAGCCGCCGAACATTGTTTAGTTGCTCAACCTACCTTAAGTTTACAGATCCAGAAAGTAGAACAAGAATTGGGATTTGATTTGTTTGACCGTAAAAAAAATCCAATCATCACGACAAAACTTGGAAAAGAAGTTGTTGAACAAGCAAAGTCAACCTTAAAAGAAGCTGATAAATTATTTGAAATAGCAGGCCAATGGAAAGATGAACCTGCAGGTAATATTTCACTTGGTATCATTCCGACTGTTAGTAATTATTTAATCCCTTCTATTTATAAAAAATTACAATCAGAATTTCCTAAAGTGAATTTCCGTATTTCAGAATTACCAACACTTACCATCATAGATAAACTGGAATCCGAAGAAATTGATCTTGGTATCCTGGCAACTCCTCTGAAAATTTCCAATGTTGTAGAAAATCCTCTTTATTATGAACCGTTTGTTGTTTATTATCCAAAAGATGCAAAAGAAAAATCTGCTTCTGTTTCAATGAAACATATCGAAAAATACCCGTTATTAGTTTTGGGAGAGGAACATTGTTTTCGTCACCAATCTTTAAAAATTTGTAATCGAAATGCCTTAGCAAAAATTGAAAGTGGAAGTGTCGAAACTCTTAAACGAATGGTAGATATGGGAATCGGTGTAACCTTACTTCCTAAACTTGCTGTTGACAAAGTTTCGGATCGAATTGTTCCTTTCCAATCACCAGAACCAGCAAGAGAAATAAGCTTAGTATATAAAAAAGGATTTTATAAAACAAAAATCCTGAATAAACTTACCAATTTAATACTGAATGTAATCCCAAAGGAATACCATAAAAAAGAAAAATTCAAAGTCATTGGTGTATCCATAGGTCAAGATTAAGACTAAAAGGATGGCTGATAGTTTTTATAAATCATATCATTTATAACATTTATTTTACAAATGATTCAAAATGGGCTATATTCTTCTTAACAAGAAAAGGAGGATATTCAATGTCCAATATCAACACACAAATTCCAGACTTCACTACAGAAGCTTTCCATAACGGTGCATTTAAAAAGATCAGCAAAAAAGATGTACTTGGAAAGTGGTCTGTATTCGTTTTTTATCCTGCAGACTTTACCTTTGTTTGTCCAACAGAACTAGGTGATGTGGCAGATCATTATGAAGAACTTCAAAAAATGGGCGTAGAAGTGTATTCTGTATCAACTGATACACACTTTGTTCATAAAGCATGGCACGAAGCAAGTGATACAATTAAAAAAATCAAATTCCCTATGTTAGGTGATGCTTCCGGAAAAATCACAAGAGGATTCGGAGTTATGATCGAAGACGATGGTCAAGCTCTTAGAGGAACTTTTGTAGTAAATCCTGAGGGAGTGATTAAAACAGCTGAAATCCATGACCTTGGTATCGGACGATCTGCTGAAGAGTTAGTAAGGAAAGTACAAGCTGCACAGTATGTTGCGAATAACGACGGTGAAGTATGCCCTGCAAAATGGAAACCAGGTAATACAACATTGAAACCTGGTCTTGACTTGGTAGGAAAAATTTAAACAAAATTAGGCGGGCATTGCCCGCCTAAACTAAGGAGGAAGTTATGTTAGATGAATCAACCAAACAACAAGTAAAACAATATTTTGAAAGGATAAAAAATCCAATTATTATCCGATTGTATTCTGGAGAACACGAAAAAAGAGAAGAACTTGTTAGTTTTTTGAATGATATCGAGTCTCTCAGTTCACAAATCAAAATTCAAAACTCAAATGATTTATCCGATGGACTCCGATTTTCCATTGAATCCGATGGTAACCCAACTGGTATCCATTTTTCTGGAATACCCATGGGCCATGAATTCACATCTTTTATTTTGGCAATTTTACAGTCCGGTGGTAACCCAATAAAATTAGAAGAGGGAATCCTTTCCGCCGTATCTAAGTTAAAAGGTGAATTTAGATTTGAAACTTTTATATCTCTCGATTGTCATAATTGTCCTGAGGTGGTGCAAACTTTAAACAGTTTTGCATTGGTAAACTCAAACATATCTCACAATATGATCGATGGAGCTATGTATCCTGAGTTAGTGAAAGAAAAAAATATTCAGGGAGTACCTGCCGTTTATTTAAATGGCGAACGTTTTTTAAGTGGAAAAGCAGAAGCATCTGTTATTTTCGATAAACTTTTAGAATTGTACGCAATTGCTACTGAATCAGAATCGTCTGAAGGATTGACAAGTCCGAACGAAGTTTATGACGTTACGGTGATTGGTGGAGGACCTTCTGGTGTAACAGCAGCAGTATACTCAGCCAGAAAGGGTTTAAAAACACTAGTGATTGCTGACCGTTTGGGTGGGCAAGTAAAGGACACATTAGGAATTGAGAATATAATTTCTATCCCTTATACAACTGGTCCAGAATTGACAAATGTGTTAGCTGACCAATTGGAAAAAAATCAAATCAAAAAGAAAGAAAATGTGCGTGTTCAGAAAATTGAAGCGGGACAAATAAAAATCATTCACTTAAACACTGGTGAAAAAATTCATTCGAAAACTGTGATCCTTTCTACAGGTGCAAAGTGGCGTGAACTAAATGTTCCTGGGGAAAAAGAGTTTGTAGGGAAGGGTGTTGCCTATTGCCCACATTGTGATGGTCCATTCTTTAAGAATAAAGATGTAGCTGTTATTGGAGGTGGAAATTCGGGTGTGGAAGCAGCGTTGGATCTTAGTGGTATCGTAAAATCAGTCACCTTAGTTGAGTTTGGAGATAAGCTAAATGCCGATAAAGTTTTATTAGACAAAGTAGCAAATTCACCAAATATTAAAACTTTAGTAAAAGCCCAAACAACAGAAATTCAAACTGGAACGGATAAAGTAACTGGACTTACATATAAGGATCGTTCAACGGAACAAATTTCTACAATTCCATTAGATGGAGTATTTGTTCAAATTGGACTTGTCCCCAATAGTAGTTTTGTTAAAGACTTGGTAGAAACAAACCGTTTTGGCGAAATTTTAGTGGATGAAAAGTGTAAAACCAATGTTGATGGAATATTTGCTTGTGGTGATGTAACAAATACACCTTACAAACAAATTATTATCGCAATGGGTGAAGGCGCAAAAGCTGCAATTAGCGCATTCGAATATCTTTTACATGCTGCTTGATGTAAGCCATTTCTCTATTGTTTGATATAGATAATGCGCAGAGATTGGTTTGGTCAAAAAATCATCCATTCCAGATTCCATCGCAGTATCTTTCACTGTATAATATGCACCAGCCGTCAATGCGATGACTGGTGTTTTTTTATTTTGTTCTTTTTCTAATTTTCGGATTTCAATCGTTGCTGTATAACCGTCCATAATTGGCATTTGTAAATCCATTATGATCAAATCTGGTTTTTTTAATTGGAATTGCGCAAGAGCTTCTACTCCATCAATTGCATAACGTAAGTTGATATTCGGGTATTTTTTTTGTAACAATTTTGATAATAGTCTTCGGTTTAAATCATTATCCTCAACAATTAGTAGATCATAATAAAAGTTTGGGATCTGGCCAAATTCTGTCTCAATTGTTTGTGTTGGGTTTTCGACGAAGATAGAAGAAACATTGTCCCCAGAATATTTCTCCTCAAGTGACAATTCAAAACTAAATTTACTTCCTTCACCTAATTTACTATTGATGTTTAGTTTTGAATTCATCTTTAGTAATAATTCATTTGTGATTGTGAGACCAAGGCCAGTTCCACCATACTTACGGGTGATCGAAGTGTCAGCTTGTGAAAATGAAGCAAATAATCTAGAGTGTGAATTTAGATCGATACCAATACCAGTGTCTGAAACAATAAATTCAATAGTAACAAAATCTCCTAAACTTTCTTTTTTGATTACAGAAACTTTTACAGATCCTTCATGTGTGAATTTAATTGCGTTCCCGATCAAATTTGAAAGTATCTGGCGAATTCGAAGTGGATCGAGTGAAACATATTTTGGTAAACTTGAATCAATGTGCAATTGCAAATCAATTCCTTTCGACGCAGCTGAAACTTTGAATAAATCAACTGTGGAATGGACTAAATCTTCTAAATGAGTATTAATGGATTCGAATTCCAATTTTCCTGAATCAATTTTTGAAAAATCTAAAATTTGGTTCACTAACTCTAATAAACTTTTGCCAGACAAAGAAATATTTTTTAAATATTCTTTTTGTTCATCCAAGAGGGAAGAGCTTAATAAAAGTTCAGTGAATCCAATGATTCCATTGAGAGGTGTTCGAATTTCATGGCTCATATTTGCCAAAAAATTTCCCTTTGCAATATTTGCTGCTTCTGCTAATTCTTTTGCATGCCTTAAAGTATATTCAATTTTTTTGGTTTCAGTTAGATCGGTATTAGATCCTAATAATCGAATTTTATTTCCAGAAGAATCTCTTTGGATATAACACTTCGATAATACATGTACATAATTTCCCTTTCGTTTTTTCATTTGGAATGTGAATTCAAATGTTTCCCTTTGAGAGGTTAGTATGTTTTCTAAAAATTCTTTTACCCAATCGGCATCATCTGGATGGATTAAACTTTGCCAGTAACCGATGGGAACATTTTCTGGTTTTTCATCGTTGCCAAATTCCAACCACCATCGTCTAGAATAAATGACTGTATTATTTACCAAATCCCAATCAAACCAACCGTCAGAACTCACTTCTAGGATTAATGCATATCGTTCGTTATACTCTTTTAGCGCATTTTCAGCTAATTTTTGTTCTGTGATATCTTTACTAGAACCTACAATGTATTTAAATTTTCCATCAATTTCGACTGGAGTGAGTTCTGTGATCCAGATTTTTGTTCCAGCTGGCATCGCAAAACTTTCTTCATAAGTGATTGTTTCTTTTGATTGGATTGCTCTTTTGAAGTTATTGATGACAACATTTCCAACTTCTTCACCTAAAAGTTCAATTGGAGTTTTGCCTTGGACCATTGTTTGCGTGATCCCGGTTGACTTTTCGTATGCTTGGTTGATTCTCCGAATTAAATATTGGTCAGGTTCTACCAATTCTATCAAAAACATGGAATCTTGTGTACCATTAAAAATGATATTATTCTCGAATAATAAATGTTTGGTGTCTACAGATTCGTCTAAAAATAGATTTTCTAAAGGGAGTAGATCAGAGATATCTGTGACGATTCCATCAACACGATTTGTATTATCTGTTTGATTTTGGATTAATCTCCCTTTACATTCAATGAACTTGATTTGGTTGTTTTTTGTTAAGATTCTAAATCGCAAACGAAATTTTTGAAACTTTCTAATTGAGTTTAACGCTCGTTTAATTAAATTTCTATCTTCATTGAAGATGAATTTTTGCCATGATTGTTTATTATCTAGGAAGTATTGGCTATCATACCCTGTGAGAGTTTGAATCGATGGGCTTGTATAAAGGATTTCTAAATTCGGATATCCGATAGAAAATACAATATCCTCAAAATATGCTAAAATTTGGATTTCAAGGGAGGGATGATTCACCATACCCTCCATCAGACGAAAAAATTTATAGGATTGAAAGTGTTTTTGCGGATCGGTTTATCGTTTTTGGATGAGAAATGGTAAGGCTAGGAAAGGTGCAAAACGAGGGTAACTCATCCCTAGTAATTCTCCATTATTTTGGATTCGAAATTCATCTATAAAATAAGGCCAAGGGAAAGGTGATTCTTTAGTATATCGTAAAAATAAGGAAGTTTTTTTGTCGAAAGGTGAGGTTTCAAAAGATACTAACATCTTATATTTTTTTTGGAAGGATTCCTCACCAGGATTTTGAAATAAATTGATTGCTTCTTCTTTTCCATCAAATGATTTTCCCCACCAATTACGAAAGTGTAAAAATTGTAAGCCAGTTTTAGCGGTCCATTGGAACCATTTTGGTCCTAACCATTGGATCTGGTAATTGCCTGCAGGAATGGAAGACGGAGCAGGAAGTTTTAAAAATTGTTTTTTTAATTCAAAGACAAACATCGACTTTAATGCACTTCAAAAGCAATGAAAGCATAGCGAAATTCTTTGTCTCAATAAAAAAAATTGGAAAGAATTTCTGTTTCATTCAGGAAAGACTTGGCAAATCCAGCCAACAATCGTAGAACAGAGAACATTCGGTTTGGAGAAAATGTATGCGTAAGCTTTTAGTTTGGATTTCGATGTTATTTTTGTTGGTTTCTTGCCAATCTTTCGGTGGAGCTTTCAAATCTATCAAACGAACAATTTTTCCAAGTTCATGCCGTTTAGAAGTAAAATTAGATACAACTGATTTGAAATATATAGAAAATTTATGGGATTATAAAATCGTCGTTTCGGAAGATACGGAATTTTTCGATTTAGCCGAAGCTGTTTCCATTAGTCCAAAACCATCCATTGAAACAAATTTTGAATCATCTTTTCTTAGTCGTGAATTTTCATTAGACCATTGGAATTTTGATGAAAATGTAGAATACCAAATCACAATTTCTAAATTCTATGCAACTAACGACTGCTTTTTGGAAAATCCAATCAGTTTTAAATTGCCTAAGATGATTCGTAGGCCATCTTTTTATTTAACTCACGAAAATATTTTTGAATCTAACTTAAACAAAGTTTTACCGATTGCAATTGCAAATGTTCCTGAATTTGAAGTTAGGTCAGCACCTATCACAATTCCAATTTTAGTTAATGCAATCGCAAGTATGGGGAATGGATATTATAGTTATGATAAAGAATTAAAATGGAAAACATCGAAATGGAAATCAGGGGCAAAAGTAAATTCTCAGAGAAACCAAGGGATGGACATCGATCAATATTTTGGATCCAAACCCAATAGTAAAGGATGGCTTGCTCTTGAATTAGGTGCAAACATTGTAGATGAAAACAATGATGAAGATTACAAAACAGAAAGTATATTTTTACAATCCACAAATTTAGGCATCACAACAAAAGAAGACCCAAATAAATTACATGTTTGGGTACATACATTATCCAATGCAGTTCCTGTTCCAAATACTAACATTAGTTTGTATGTAAAAGGGAGTTTAAAAGGAAACTGTAAAACAGACCAAGATGGATATTGTACAGTTCCTGCAATTGCGAATGACAAATTAATGGAATATTCTGTTTTGATTGCGGAAGAACCATCGGGAGACAAAGCATTTCTCCATTTCAATCAAACACATATTAATGGTTATTCCGAATACGAATCTGAAGATCTTATCAAGGGCAAAATATATTTTGATCGTAAATTATACCGTCCTGGAGATCGAGTTGAAATCAAAGCGTATCTAACAGAACGTAAAAATGGAATTTTGGTACCGTTTGCTTATAAACCAGTGATTGTTAATATAAGAGATTCAAGGGGTAAAGATGTTTCAGATGTGAATGTTACTTCAACTTCACAAGGTGGTGTTGTTTCCAGTTATATTGTTTCAGATAATGCAGATTTAGGACATTATTCTGTTTCCATCTACCTCCAAGGGGGCCAAAGTTCAGTTACCTATGATACATTCCAAGTGGAAGAATTTCGACCAGTGAATTTTATGGTGAATGTTTCTTTGGCTAATCTGGCAACAAAAAATGAGAATCTCAAAGGTACTGTTGAAGGCAAATATATGTTTGGTGCTCCAATGGCAGGTGCCAAAGTAAGTTACTCAGTATTAAAACGTAATCGATCCGTTTCCTTTGAACAATTTCCAAGTTATTATTTTTCTAATACTTGGTATGATTATAATGATGAGTATTCAGATGGGAACTCTGATTATGTTACTGGAACAGAAGATGTCTTAGACAACCAAGGGAAGTATAAACTTGATATTCCTATCAAATCATTAACTCGAAAATTTTTCACTGATGGGGAAGAAATCGAAATTGCAGATCCGTTTCAATTGGTCGTAGAATCATCCGTTTTTGATGTGGATGGAAAAACGGTCACTAAATCTTCAAATATTCCTTACCAACCTTCAGATACTTATGTTGGTTTGAAATGTACTGATCGTTATCAATCCTTGGACAAACCTTTTCAGTTTACAACAATCGCTGTTGATGCAAAAGGAAAAGCCGTATCAGGAGAAGAATTAAAGGCATATATTATTTATAATGATTGGACATCAGTTTTATCAAAAGGAATTGGTAAATATTTTTTCAGAAGTAACCAACTAACAAAAAAAGTTGTGGAAGTAAAAAATCTTATCTCAAAACCGGAAGGACTTACATTCGATTATCGAACAAAAGACCCAGGTAGTTATACTCTTTTGGTTTTGAACAAAGACAAAGTTTTTTCGCGAGTTGACTTTTATGCTTATCAAAAAGAATCTTATTACACTTGGGACTTTCGGGGAGACGATTCGATCGAATTACGTTCGGATAAAGATGAATATAAAATTGGAGAAAAAGCAAAAATATTAATTAAATCCCCTCTTCAGAATGCTCGGGTCATTGTCACTGTTGAAAGAGATTCCATTTATTATAAAAAATCATTTTTGATGAAAGGGAACAGTGCTCCCATTGAAATTCCAATAGAAGAAATTTACCTACCTAACGTTGATGTAAATGTAGTATTACTTTCTGGGAGGCTTAGTGTTCCTGAAGGATTATCGGGTGAAGATATTAAAGAATTCAACGAGCAAGACTTAGGTGCTCCAAAGGCAAAAACAGGTTCAATTTCTTTAAAAGTAGATCTAAGTAGTAAAATTGCTCCAGTTACTGTAAACACAGACAAACCAGAATACCAACCAAGAGAACAAGTAAAATTGTCTATTAAGACTACACCAGGTGCAGAATTGACAGTTTCAGTCGCCGATCGGGGAGTGTTAGATTTAGTTGGTTATAGTTACCAATCTCCACTACAATATTTTTTTCAGTATTGGCACAATATAATCAAAACATTTGAATTACGATCGATGATCATCAAACATTATTTATATGCTAATAAAGGAGACAGTCCTGGTGGTGATTATGGTGAGGATTCCGGCGGTGGTTTTTCTGCAGATTCCGAGTCTGGTGCAAGAAAAGATTTTCGTCTCACAGCATATTGGAATCCAGTTGTCATTGCAGATAATAATGGTGAAGTAAATTTAAATTTTACACTTCCTGACAATTTAACAACATTTAGGGTAATGGTGGCATCTGCTTCCAATGGAAAATTCGGTGTAACCAATTCTGAGTTTTTGGTGAAAAAGAATTTAGTTTTGCAAAAATCAGTAGCAAGGTTTATTCGCGTTGGAGATAAATTAGAGTTAGGTGGCAGTATCACCAATAATACCAAAACAAATGGTAAATTTAAATACAAAATTGAATCAAAATTTTTAAATGATGAGAAAAAATGGACTTCGATCGAACTCAAAGCCGGCCAAACAAAAGAAGTCCTAAAAACATTTCAAATTTCCGAATCTCAATTCATCAAACTTAAACAAAACAAACCAAATGAAGACATTCAGTTGACATATCAAATTTCTGTAGAAGCTGAAAGTGAAGGAAATTTTCTTTCCTTTAAAAAATCAGAATTATCTGATTCCTTAATCGTTTCCTTACCAATCAAAGAGTTTGATCCAGTTACATCTGTCCAGTTTACTGGTTATACAGATTCTGAATTTAAAACTTCGATTCCGTTTCCGAAAAAGGATTCAATCTTATTAAATAAAGGTTCACTTGACATTCGTATTTCTGGGACTGCGCTGACAGCCCTAAAAAGTGCCTTTGATTTTTATGAGTCTAATCCGTATTTTTGTATGGAACAAAGGGCATCTGCCTACTTGCTTTCTTTAAGTTCTGGTGAATTGTTAAAGGAATTTCAATACAAAGCACCAACAAAAGATTCTTATGACTTCTCTCAGATTGAAAAATTGTTTTTGGATGAAATGTCAGAATTTCAAACTTACAATGGTGGATTTAAATTATGGAAAAGTTATGGTCGAAGTAGTTATCCTTATTTAACTGCTTATGTAATTTCTGTAATGCAATTGGGAAAAGAAAAAGGCAAACGGACAAATCAGAGTGTTTACCAATCGGGAATTAAGTTTTTAGAAAGTTATATTAAAAGTCCAACAGAAACTTCAATCAATTCTTACCAGACATTGAGTTTGATTTATTCAGTTTTTACAAAAGAGAAAAAAGATGTTTCTTCATTAGAAAAAACGTTGATTGATCATTTTGAAGAATTGAATCCAAAATCACGTGGGATATTTTTAACATCGTATGCTGATTTTCATAAAATAGATTCCTATCTCACTGACCCGATTTTCAAAAAACTTTACGAAGATTTTGCATCTTATATTGAATATGATAAAGAATTATTCATCGTAAAACCGATGAAAAAAAATCCTAACGAAAATTTTTATTATTCATATTACAATTCCTCCTCAGTCCTTGGAAATTATTTACGATTATTACTACGTGTTGATTCAAAAAATCCGAGAATGGTCCAACTTGTGAAAGCCATTATGATGGATCGGGAACGAAGTTATTGGACTGATAGCCATAGTGTCGGAACCATTGCGTTTGCATTATCTGAATATCGAAATCGATTTGAAGCCACAAAGACAGAAACTGGGGGACAAGTTGTTTTTGGTGAAAAAACAATCATAAACGAATCGTTTTCTCCAACATCAGATTCTATATTCAAAGAAGATATTTCCTTTGATCGGCTATTTGATGGGAAAGAAATTTCGACAAAACCAATTTTGTTCAAACGGACAAGCAGTGAAGGTAGATTGTACTTTCAAACCCGTTTGATATATGTTCCATTACAAGACACAACCCAAGAAAAATTTAATGGATTAGAAATCAAAAAAACATTATATCGTATGGATGGTAGAGATTCAAACGGAGATCCGATCTTAAAAGAAGTTACAAACTTACAAAGAGGTTTTACCTATTTAGTCAAACTCAAAGTTTTAAGTAAAAAAGACCAAGCATTTGTGATCGTCATTGATCCGATCCCAAGCCATACTGAGATTGTGAATACTTCCTTTTTAACAGAAAAAACATCTGATGCTGATGATGCAGATGTTACGGAAACCAGTTATGGTCAGTACACAGAGTATCGAGATGATCGAGTGATTTTCTCAGATGATTTTTTACGTAAAGGAGAAACTGAATACAAGTACATCTTAAGACCAGTTGCAAAAGGAAACTCGATACTACCTGCAGCAAAAACATTTTTGATGTACCATCCACAGTTTTACGGTAACACAAGTTCTATGCAGGTAAAAGTGGAGTGATTTGGAAATTTGTATTTAGAATTAAAACCATATTTTTCCTAATTCTATTGATAGGAGGAATGTGGTTTTTATTCAGGCCAATCCAATTAGATGATTTTAAATCAGAAGTAACAACAAAAATCCTATCAAAAGAAGGAAGGTTGATCGGAAGGACTCAAAATAGTTCTCTGTCCAAACAAGATTGGGTACCAATAACTGATTATCCATATTTTGTTTCTGAAATTGTATGTATTGCCGAAGACAAACGTTTTTTTTCACATCATGGGATTGATCCCTTTGCAGTTTTAAATTCGATACATTCCTTTCTATTTTCTCATAAAAATCGTGGAGGTGGTTCCACAATCACAATGCAATTGGTTCGAATGTATCATCCTCAAATCCGAACATATCCCATAATATTGCGTAAATCCTTTGAAGTTTTGGAAGCCCTAAGGTTTGAATTATGGTTAACAAAACACCAAATCTTAGAAGCATATTTAAATTCAGTTTCAATCCATTCCAATTCGGTAGGATTTCCATCTGCTTCTCTATCACTTTTTGAAAAACATATTCGTTTTTTGTCTTTAGAAGAAACAATATACCTAACTATACTAATTCGAAAAAATGTATCGGATGATGAAGAAATCAAAAATCGATACAATCATTTGCGCGAGAAAATTCCATATTCTCTCCCAAGTTTAGATACACCTAAAAAATTACTCCTAACCAATAATGAAAAGAAAAATCAAGATTATGATGATTCCATTATTGGTGAAAACCAACACTTTCTCAATTGGATCAGGAGTTTGGGTTTAGATCCAAAGGAAGAATTTCTATCAACAGTATCTTCTGAATTAAATTCTGAAATTCATTCTATAGTTAATTCGGAACTAAAAGTTTTAAAACGATGGAATGTAAGTAATGCTTCCGCTATCATTCTCGAAAGAGAACCAAACCAAACTACTAATTTATCTCTAGTCGCCATGATTGGTTCTAAAAATTTTTTTGAAGATGGAAATGGAATGGTTAATGGAACAATTGCCTTTCGAGATGCAGGAAGTACATTGAAGCCATTATTGTATGCCCTCGCAATTGATCGAAATTTATATTCCGTAAATTCAATATTAGTTGATGAGAAATATTCTTATCCAATGGGTTCAGGTGAAAATTACCTTCCTAGGAATGCTGATTTGCGATATTGGGGTAATTTAACATTAGCGGAAGCTTTGGCAAATTCACGTAATATACCTGCAGTTACAGCCATCCAATCTTTAGGTGTTCCCAATTTTTATCGATTTTTAAAGTCTGCAGGTTTTGGAAATTTAAAACAATCCCCCAATTTTTATGGACCAGGTTTAGCCTTAGGAACGGGAGGAGCTAGTTTATTACAACTTTCAAGAGTTTACGGAACTTTTTTGTTAGGTGGAATCCTTCCAAAAGTGAAAATTGGAACTAACAATGGTGATCCATTTTTTTATGGAGAATCAAAACGATTGTTATCCGAAGAAACAACGGAAGAGATCAAATTTATTTTGAGTGACTCAAAATTAAGACAAAAAGCTTTTGGGAAAAGAAGTTATTTGGATTATCCATTTCCAGTCTCTGTAAAAACGGGAACTTCCAAAGATTACAGAAATTCGTGGACAATTGCATTTAACGATCGCTATGTGGTTGGTTCTTGGGTTGGAAACTTTTCTGGTGAAAAAACAATGGAAGTTTCGGGATCATTTGGTGCCGGAAGGATTGTCCAAAATATTTTTCGATTACTTATGAAGGACAAAGAAAAAAACTCGTACATTCCTAAACTAACAGAAGTCAGAACATTTTGTAAAATTTCTGGAAAACTCGCTAACAAAAACTGTCCTTCGATTGTTTTACATGTGAGAAAAAAAATTGAAAAAACTTTTCCATGTGAAGAGACACACCAAAATGATGTTAGTTTAGTGCTTGGAGTAGGATTTATTTATCCAAGCCAAAACCAAGTTTATTTATACCATCCTGGTTTTGAAAGAGAGAAACAAAATATACCCATTCGGATCCGTGAATACCAAACCTTAAGGTCTCCAAAACTTCTTTGGAATCAAACTTCCGAAGTGAAGTTGTCAAAGGAAGGGGAAGGAAATGTGAATATCAAAAGAGGAAAACATAATTTGGAACTCTATGATGGTTTAGAAAAAAAGGCATTCGTTCAATTTGAAGTTAAATAATTTGAATCATATTTTATTATCCTCCAAATACCAATGGATTCTTTTTTATTTTGTATTCTACAGTTTCCATTTTCCTGGGGAGTTAACTTGGTTTGGATGGAGTTATTATCACGGTATTTTGATTCAAATTCTATTTTTGATAGGCGTTATCTTTATTGGATTGGATCGACTGAAATTCTCTTCATTTCTAAAAAAGTTTTTCCAAACGTTAATTTTGGCATTTTTATTGATTGTTTTAAACTACCAATGGGTTTACCAAACTCGATTCCACATACATTTATTTTCTTATGCACTTCAAAATTCGGGATTCCTATTAAGAGAAATTTTTCCTTTCCTTCAGGAATGGAAAATGGTACATTATTTTCCTTTTTCAATTTTGATCATCCTTTTAGATCCTTTAAAAGTTTTTACACGGTATCGAGTGAATTCTTATTTTTTATTAATCGTATTTTACTTATTACTTTTGTTCCAAACAAAATTAAACGATAAAACCCAACCTTCTTTTCATCAAAATCAGAAAATAGAACAAAAGGTGAACCGATCCTTACATCAGTTACCGAAAAATATGAATATTGTAATGATTGTATTGGAAGGAGTTGCCAGAAAACACCTGATAGGTGTCAATTCAAAATACATCAATTATTCTAATTTAAAAGATTCTCATTTTTGGATTCCTATGCCACATACTTCAAAAAGTTTATTCACTTGGATGACAGGTAAATCACAACTTGGGAGTACACGAATTCAAACGGATAAACAGATTGAAAAGGAAAGTTTACCAACCATTTTAAATCTGCAGTTTTTTTACCGAACAAAGATGATTTATACCCAATCGATTTATTTCGAAGGTTTGAATTTGTTTTTTCCTAATGTTTTCCAAGAAATACAGGATAAAACTAAGTTAGAAGAACGGTTTGGTGTTTCAAAAAATAATTTCAGCTGGGGAATGGATGATCGAGTTGTCCTTTCAGAAATCAAACATTTGGATTTTGAATCCCAGCCTTTATTTGTATTGGTTGGGTTAAGCCAAACACATAGTCCTTACTTTACTTATGCAAATCAAGATGTTGCTTTACCAAAAGTATTACGACATAAAAAAGCGTTAGAAGAAAACATTCATTTAATTGATGATTTGATTTCTTATATCAAATCCAATTCAAAAAAGGAAACATTGCTCATCATTACCGCAGACCATGGTGAAAGTTTTGGTGAAGTTGGTGCACATGCACACAACTATTCTTTGTATAACCAAGAGATTGATGTACCGTTTTTAATGTATATGATAAATTCTAATGAATTGTATATTCCTAAATTAGGTTCATCAATTCATTTCAAAGATACTTTATTAGATCTTTTACAAAAGAAACCCAATCGTAAGGTAAATACTTCAAATTTTTTTAGTTCCGATTACCAATTAGGATTAGTTTTAAAAACATGGAATTCAGAAATCCAAAGAGGGTTAATACTTGATCATAAAAAATACATTTTTCACAATGATAAAGATATTTTATACCAGATGGATTTTGATGATAAAAATTTAAAAAAAATATTGGATAAAAAGTTAAAAGAAAATTTGATAAATAAAATGTATGAGGATTAGTTTAAATAATCTGTAATCCAGAATGACCTTTTAATAAATTTAAGATTGAGATTTCTAAAAACTTTTTATAATCCAACATAAAAATTTCAAGTTCTGTATCTTTTACTGCTTCTTTTACTTGGTTTGATGGAAATCCATGTGACCAAGAACCAACAGCCAAAGCATGGCATTGCATCAAAAATAAAAAACCAGATTGTTCATTAAAAAAGGGAAAGTATCGGATGATGAGAGGTAATACAGAACTGATTTGTGATTTTAAATTTGTTTTGAACTCTTTGATTGTTTGTACACTTGCATTTTTTTCTAATATCGTTGGTACTATCGGAAGTAATTTTAAAAAACGCAAATGTCGATCCATAGAATTGACAAACCAATTTGAAAAAATCTCTGCATCTATCTTTTGGGCATTGGATAAAAAATCGTTCAAATCCATGAACCATGATTCATAATCTGCACTATGAATCCGAAGGCAAAGGTCTTCTTTTGTGGGAAAATATAAATACAAAGTTCCTTTTGCAATCTTTGCACGTTTTGCAACTTCATCCATTGAAAGTTCGGACCAATCTTTTTTTTGGAGTAAAGATGCAGCAGCTTGTATGATTGATGCACGTTTTGATAGTTTGTCTTTCTCTAAAACCGCTCTTTTTTTAGGTGAACGTTCTATTATTTGTGCTCGAGTCATACTTCCAAATTAAGAATCTTATAAAAAATATGCTATAAAAAAACTGAAATTGACCAAAAGTCAATTCTAGGTGACTGAAAGTCACGACAAAGTTTTGAGTTTTCAATTGAAAATCTTGGTTTGCAAATTTTATGAATTAAGTTCAATTGAATGAATGTGCGGAAGATTTGGCTACACGATCATCAAATTAAAAGATGGAACAGAGAAGTGGATCCGCCTCATCCAAGGCACACAAGTTTTTGACATCAAGAAAGTGGAAGAATCCTTTCGTCGATCACCTAATTTTGAATATTATCCAAGTTCTTTTGCTCCCGTTATATATTCTGAATCCGGGATGGGTGAAAATCATTTGGAATTTATGCAATGGGGTATAAAACCCGATTGGTCTCCAAAACCTATCTTTAACACTCGGGAGGAACGTTTGTTTGCCACTTCATTTTGGGCAAACGCAGCAAAATTCAACCGTTGTATCATTCCTGCTTCCTATTTTAATGAATGGAAATCTGAAAAAGGCACTAAGGTAAAATATAAAATTTATCCAAAGTCTGGTGAAAGTTTTTGTTTTGCTGGCATTTGGGGAAAAGTTCCAGATTTAAAATCCAATGAGTTTTGGTTCAGCATTCTTACCCAAGAAGGGAATCCTTTGATGAAAGAAGTACATAATTCGGGAGGGAACCAAGGCCGACAACCTGTCCATCTAACAGAAGATCATTGGGAAGCATGGTTGGATCCAAATATTTCAGAAGAAAATCAAATTCGAAAATTAATAAAAACTTATCCAAGTGAATTTATCAATGCGGAACCTGAATTCCTGGAGCCGATGTTATTTTAATTGCCCTTTTTTCTTTCAGATAAAGATTGTAATTGGTAAATTCAGATGAGACATTATTTTTTTCAATCCACTTTGAGTTCAATATTACTATTGATTGTTCTTTTTGCTTTCACTCCAATTTTTTCACAAACAAAACCATGTGTTTCTCTCTCAGAAGAGGAAAAGATCCAAACATTATTAAAAAAAATTGGAACTTTTAACGGGAGTTTCATTCGGAACGGTGAAGCTCATACTGCAAAAGATGCAGAGAATCATTTGCGTTACAAATTAAAAGAAGCAAAAAATTCATTTTTTGCTCCTGATCCCAAAGATTGGACAGCGAAATTATTTATTGATAAAGTGGCAACAAAATCATTTATTTCAGGGACTTTATATATGATACGTTATCCTGATGGAAAGGAAAAACCAAGTGCATCTTGGCTAAATGAGGAATTGAAAAAAATTGAAAAATGCCTATAATTCAAAACATAGTTGTCTTATTTTAAAATCTATGTAATGTAATCATCCAGGTTTGATTCCTTGGGAGAGTTATATGTTTTCAAAAATTGGATATTCGATTGTTTGTTTCCTTTTTGCCAGTGGACTTGTTGCACAAACCATTGAATCAGAGTTTATCTTCGCCACAAATTTTGAAACCCGCCCTACCTTTATGGAAGGTAACAATCCTTACTTTGTCAATAGTGGTAAATGGTTGTACATTGGAAAAACAGCAGACTTTGATGAACCTGGTGTGTATTTTTACGACACTTCCTCAAAAGAAAGAATTTACAAAGCCATTCCCTTAGAAGCATATTACCTAACTCATACAACAGATTTTTTGGGACAAATTGAAACCAAAGGAAAACGCCTTCCACTCACAGTTTACGAATTTTTATTTTATGAAGAGGGAAATCATAGAGCTGGATTTGTTGTCGAAAATAAAGGAAAGGCATCGAAAGCTAAAAAATACTTCTACGTGGGATGGGATTTAAATTCAAATGCCATTGATGTAGTGGAACCAATTTACGAAATCCCAGAAGATGACAAAAAATCATTTGCCCAAAGTTCTTATATTGGTTATTCAGAAAAAGACCAAGCGGCATATTTTACTTTTGCCGTTGATGCTGATTTGAAAGACAATGAATCAGAAGATGTTACAGCCTTCATCTATAAAATTCAAAACCAAAACCTAACCAAATTAAAAGAGTATCAATCTAAATTTTATCCTTACACTCCTGAATTCCATCCTGAATCAAACCAAATCGTGATCGCAGCTTATGCAGAAGCTTTTCAAAATAGAAATCCTTTGGGTTATTTGTTCCAATTGGATACAAATACATTTTCACCGTTTTCAATTCCCTCTACTCCTTATGGAATTTGTTTCTCTAAAGATGGTAAAACACTTTATATGGCTGCTGCAGATACTGGTGAAGTGAGAATTTATATTACAAACAACTTAAATGATGTGAAAAAAACAAAGTGGGGGACTCACGGCCACAAATTGGGTTTTTGGAAAGATAGTGAATTGGTTTGGGTTCGTAATTCAGGACTTCATATTTATGACCCTAAAACATTAAAACAAAAGAAAGTGATCCCGACTAAAAAGTTTTATAAAAACCATGTGAATGTTAGTGGTTCTGTATTTTTACCATTTCAAAAATTAATGTTGAGGAATATTTTAGAAGACCCTAAAGGTGGAGCATCCAATCGAATATTGATTGCAGAGTAAAGATAACTAACAAACGATTCCACTCATCCACCATCTAAACAAAAAGTTTTAATAGTGGATGAGTCGGAAACAAATTAAAAATGATTTTTATTTCCAAGCATTCGCATGGTCTTCTGCGTATTTCTGAAATGAAATTGGTTCTTTTCCAGTTATATTTTTGACAGAGTCTACGATAGGAGATGCAAATCCTTCTTTTAAGGCACCAGCAATCATCACAAGGAAAGCAGCATAATCTTCAGAAAGTCCTGCTGACACAAGTGAAGATTCAAATACTTTTGGATCTACATCAATGTATTCTATATTTTTTCCACTGACAGTGGTTAAGTATTTTGATACTTGGATGTGATCGATTGATTCCCTACCAGTGAGAGTGATTGCTTGGTTTTTGAATCCATCAGTTGTCAATAGGACTGCTGCTACAGAAGCAATGTCTCTTGCATCGATGAAACTAACATTTGCATTTCCACCAGGGAAATAGATTTTTCCATCTTGTTTGATCCCAGCAATCCAAAAGGTATGAAAGTTTTGCATAAACCAATTGGGACGGATAATGTTCCATGAAAGCCCAGATCCTTCTAAAAGAATTTCTGTTTTTCGGAAAGGAGCTTCAGGAGGCGCATGTTCGACACCCATTGCTGTCATAAGAACAAGTTTTTGTATTCCAACTTGTTTTGCCTTGTTGATCCAAGGTGAAAGGATCTCAAATTGGTTGGTTTCACCTGGAGGACTTAGGAAAAACGCAGCATCAACTGATTCTAAAATTTCAATCCCTTGGTTCGGATTTTTTGAATCTGCTAAAACCCAAGTAAGGTTTGCATCATTTTTTTGGTCCGCTGGTTTTCGTGTGCCAGCAAATACTTCATGCCCTTTCGATTGTAATTCTTTGATGAGATTCCCACCAACAAGCCCTGATCCGCCATATACAAATACTTTCATAATTCGTTCCCCTAAGTGTTGCAAATTCAATTTAAAACTGAGTTTATCTGAATTTGATAGTATCTAGTATACCCGAGTTTTCTAGACTTGCTATGTCGTAAAATATTAAAAAAATGTCCAAAAGTATATTTTAGTGGACAATTGGTTATAAAATGATAAAAAGAACCTATGGATTTACTTTCAGACATCTTATTTTCAGCCGGTTGGAAAAACGACCTTTTGTCAAAGGGACAAATTTTTGATAGTTTTGGATTCCATTTCCCATGTGAAAAAAGTGGAGGTTTCCATGTCGTCACACAAGGCAGCTGTTATGCGAAAATTGGCAACAAACTCATCCAATTACAAAAAGGAGACTTACTTTTTATCACTAGAGGGATCCACCACGAGTTATTGTCAGATCCAAAAGCAAAAGTAGTCACCATTGAAAGATTTTTGAATGAAAAAATGGTCCAGAAAAAAGAACAAAACCCTGTCACAACATTTGTTTCAGTTCGTTATGAAGTACCGAGTGGACCAGTCCACCCACTTCTTTTGGAGTTACCTGATTATATTTATATACCTTACGAAAATATTCAAAAACACCATTCGTTGGAAGATTTTATTCAAATATTATCAAAGGAATTAGAACTCAATTTAGGTACAGATTTAATCATTCAAAGATTAACGGATATTATGTTGTATTATATGATTCGAATCTGGTTACAGCAGGAAGAAAACTCACCTGTTGGTTGGATCAAAGCTTTCCATGATAAAACTGTTCTTTATGCATTGGAAAAACTACATAATACTTTTGCGAAAGATTGGACCATTGAATCTTTAGCGAAAGAGATTGGAGTGTCTCGTGCCAACCTAGCGAATAAATTTCGCGATGTACTTGGTATCCCTCCAATGGAATATTTGGCTAAACTTCGTATGGAAAAGGCAAAACAATTATTCCAAAAAGGAAATATTGGCTTAGAAGAAATTGCACAAAATGTAGGTTATGCGTCTGCCTTTTCGTTTTCCAAAGCTTACAAACGAATTTATGGAAATTCACCTAGCAGAGAATGGAAACGAGTTATTTAACAAAGTTCTAATATTTTCAAGTTGGTTTTTTTTCGGTAAAAAAGTTGGTTGGTTGCGAAAGACATCGGCTGCTTTTCTTATTTTTGTAGTTTCAGGAAGGAGAGGTTTTATTTCATTCCACCTACCATCTTTTTTCATTTGTTCGGAGAGGTTTAAGTAAGAACGAATCCTTCCCACTTTTGAAGCGTAACGAATTCGATTTTTACATTGGCAAGGATTGTTTTTGTTTGTTAAACTACATTCTTTACCTAAAAATTGTTCCAATTGGTTTCGTGATCTCGATAATAATTGGCGAAATGAATCAGGACGAATCCCCATCACATACCCACCTTCTTCACTCGAAATCGAAAATACTTCCCCTAAAAGATATGCCATTCTATACTTACGTGTCAAACTCTGTAACATTGCATAGGTGCATGCCACTTGTACATGTAAAACCATATTTGAAAGTTTGTTTTGTGTATCCAGGTCAGCTAAGGAATCGGATGTTTCTATGAAAGCTGAATTGTTGCTGTATTGGGTTCTATGTAATTCTTCTCGAATGCTTCGGAAGTGAATTTGTTTTGTTTCCAGTTTTGATTTTTTAACATTGATGAGATGATTATTTGCTATTTTATAAATCCAAGTGGAAAGTTTACTTTCTTTACGAAACCCACCAAGATTCGTAATCACTTTGACTAAAATTTCTTGTGTAGCATCTTCTGCGTCTTCTGGATTCCATAAAAATTTGAGTGCCAGAGCAAATACTTTTGGCTGGAAGAATTGAATCAATTCTTCCAATGCTTTTGTTTTACCTTGTAAACAATTCTCTAAAAGAGATAAATGTGGATCATCGATCATTTTTTATGATTGGCATACCAATGTACAACTAATGCTAAAAAAGCAGGTAATCCTTGCGAAAACAAAATTGAAAATTTTGCCGTCGCAGATCCATAAATCCCAGCGATGACAACACAAACGAGAAAAAACAAAATGGTTTGGAATTTTTGGTTTTGTTCTTTGATAAAAAAAAGCGCCCAAAATAAACCTGCTGCTAAAAAACCATTGTACAAACCTTGGTTTTTTGCAAGTTTTGCTGTGATTTCTGCTGTTTCCGGTGTGAGTTGGAACACCTTCATTCCAAATTCCGTTTTCCATAAAAACATTTCCAATACCAAAATGAAAACATGTTCTACAGCAACAAACCCAGTGAGTATGAGTGAAAGTAATTTCATTGAATCCTCCTAAAGATCCTTTTCCTAGTTGTGACAACGGATTTTCTCCATTGTGACAAATTTCAAAAAAAAAATTTTAAAAAAAACGTTCGTTCTGGTTGAAAAAGGTAACTTCCACCAGAAAGAGCGGTTTTGTAAACATAACCTTCTAAAAAAACTCTCGTAACCCAGATCACACTCCCTCTCTTTATAACAATCTTCCAATTAAAAGTGAAAATGAATTATGAAAACTATACCAACTGATTGTCGTTTGATTACGATAATGATGGCATTCGTTTTGGTTTCCTGCAATCAAAATGGTGGGAAAAATCCGGCGTCTTTATTTGGTCTCTTAGCATTTGCGGGATCAAGTTCACAAAATGCTGATACCTCACAGCCTCCAAATCCAACAGACCCTGTCATTCCTCCTGTGAATACAACGCCAACACCACCGGCACCTTCGTCGGATGTTTGTGTATTGGGTACAGATGCATTTTATGTAAATGGTGACTCTGGAAGTGATTCCAATTTAGGAACAAAAACAGAACCAGTGCAAACAATCCATAAAGCAATGGACCTTGCCACTGCTGGTAAAGTAATTTGTGTCGCATCCAAATCTGGTGGAAATTCTTATACAGAAGAAGACACAACCTTAACTGCAAAATCGGGAGTCAGCTTATATGGTGGATACAATGCCTCTTGGGTCCGCGATCAAATCCAAAATCCAACAAAGTGGAAAACCAATCGAATCGGAATTATGTATTCGAATTTAAATGGAAATACTGAAATTTCTGGATTCCATATCACAGCAAAAGACCCAACCTCACCAAACGAAAGTTCGTATGGAATTCTCGTCACAAGTGGAACGGCAAAACTCACAGTCAAAAATGTATATGTAAAAGCAGGTTCTGTTCCACAACTTCCTTCGACTACACCCGGATCAAGTATTGGAATTTTAGTCTCTAGTTTGAATCACCTAATCATTGATACATCAGAAATCCATAGTGGAACAGCAGCGAGCGGCAATGATGGGATAGATGGAACCAATGGAATCGCTGGTGGAAATGGTGAAAACGGAAAAAATGGAGATAACGACGATGTTTATATATTTTTCGGCTTAGAAGGTGCAGGTGGCATTCATCCTACAAACATCTCTTTAAATGGCTACAAAGGTGGGAGAGGGGGAAGAGGTAGGGAGGCGGGAATTAATGGAGAAGGCCCTTGTGGCGGGACAGGCGGAGCGTGGATGGATCCTGGGCAACCAGGATTATCACCTACTTGTAATGCTGATGAAGGCACAAATGGTACCAACGGAATTGCCGCATCGGTTTTTGGAACTTTATCTCCATTCTATCAACCTAATAATGGCGGAGATGGAACAGACGGCACTGATGGAGCTCCTGGAAGTGGCGGGGGAGGTGGTGGCGGACAATATTGTACTTTTTGTAATGACGGGACGGGGAATGGCGGTGGGGGAGGTGGGGCCGCGGGGAGTAAAGGAACAAAAGGAAGTGGAGGAACTAGTGGAGGTTCTTCCATGGCTACAGTTTTATTGGATATAAATGAGGTGGAGTTAACAAGTGTTCAATTCTTTTCGGGGAACGCAGGTTTTGGTGGCAAGGGTGGAAATGGAGGTGAAGGGGGAGCTGGTGGACTCAAAGGAACTGGTGCAAGCTTAGCTACTGGAGAAATTGGACGTGGGGGAAACGGGGCACCTGGTGGAAAAGGGGGTAATGGCGGTGATGGAAGCGCTGGCAGCGGTGGGTCATCCATTGGCTTGGTATTACAATCGATCACAACGTTAACCGCCAACCAAAACCACTTCCAAACAGAGTCAGGAGGTAATGGTGGATCAGCTCGCAATTCCCATTCGGGGAATGGAGGCCACTCTATCGGGGTCTATTCTACCAATGGACATGTATACACACTTACTGGTTCTGTATTCCAACTGGGTACAGTAGGAAGTGCTGGTTCAATTACAGGAACAGGTATCCAGGCACAAGCTGGACGCAAAACAAATCTTAGTTGGGAATAAAGACTTTAATTCATTGAGGAACCATTATGGTTCCTCGATGCCTGGCCTTGTGCTCACTTCTAAGAAACCTTCTTCGGCAGGGTAATTTAAATATCGTATTAATTTTACAATTCTACCGTTACAAACATTCAGATACTGTAGATTATAATCTACTAAGACATTCGGATTTGGAGGAGAAACAGGAACATTTGTTTCATAGTAAACGGATTTGATTCGACCATCCCCGCCTTGCATTCGAAATGTTACATCTTGCAATTCATTGATTCCATTTCCATAACTCAATTCATTGAGTCCCGTGAAACGTGTACCATCCATTGGAGATAAGATATTCCCTCGAAATTCATCAAAGAAAGAAATATAAGTAATTTTTGGGAAAAATTCCAGGACGTTTGTAATGGTTGATCCTACAAACTGATTCCAAATCAAATTTCCATTCCAATCAAATTTTAAGAAGATATGGTTTCGATAATTTCCTGATGGATAAAATTGAAAGTTATGAATAGGGTTTCCAAATCCGCCTTCAGTATTTCCAGAAGCGAATATACCATCACTTCCCCGTACCAATGTATTTATATCTCCAAGGTTGGAGTTCGTATCAGAGTTTCCCAAGTATGTTACATTTTGGATAGAATGATTGTTAATCGATAAGTTTGCCAGCACCATGCGGTAGTAACTAGGGAAAGGATGCCCAGGAAAACCACTGAAGTTATCTTGGGCTGATCCACCAATATATATATTATGATTCGGTCCTAGTTCTGCTGAAGAAAATTCGATACTTCCAATGGAAGGTAAATAAGTTTGGGATGAAGGTGTGCCATCCGAATTTAATATGGCCCATCCAATTTCCCTTTGACCAGTAGTCGTTCCATCCGATGGAACCTTTGCAGTAGGGAACTCAATAAATCCTGTACTATCCGGTGTATTGGGAGCAAGTGTGTCGTGGATAAAAAATAGATGGATTTGGTCGTTTTTATCAACGACCATTTCAAATTTATTTAACACAAACGAGTTCGCAGGTAAATCGAGATAAGTATGCCAGAGACGATTGCCCTTTTGGTTGTATCTTGTTACCAAAAATGCATCTGTATTTGCTTTGGGAGAAATTGGTGTACCTTGGGTTTCATTGACATTGGTATAAACAATGATGTCCCCGTTTGACATTTCTTTCACTGGAGCAAAATTAACTTCTTCAGAAGTCGAAGTAGTTGCCCCTAAATAATCTAACCATTCAATTTCCAATGTTTTGCCATTCACGATAAATACGATTACATTCATCGTCGTTCCGAGTGTGCCTGAATAGGAGTAATGAAGGCCACCTATTCTTCCATTCCAACTTATATTTTCGAATACACCAGCTGTGACCGCTAAATTACCGTTTTTCAAAAGCACCAATGAATACGGAAATACTCTGTAAGATCCACTCCCAATCTTTACGGATCCACGAATCCTTGGATCACAAATTGCATTTAAGTATAAATTTGTTAAAATAGTTTCTAGATAACTTTTTGAATTTGGGTCAGTAGGATTGTTTAAGTCTAGCTTACAATTGTTAGTGTTTAACAGACCAAGTAGGATAATAGAAATCAAAATTGATTTTTTAATGAAATGGGAAAACTTTCGAGTCATATTTTTTTTCATTCCTAACAAAGTTATGTTTGGAATTCGCTAATTTCTTTTTTTCATATAGAATCAGACCAAGAGATCAATCTCAAGCTTTTTGAATTTAGAAGTATGAAAAATATTTCCAAACTTGCGTAAATATCCTAGTGAACATTCACTACATTTGTTTCGGTGAAATCCATGCGCCAGCGATAGTAGCGGAAATCCTTTTGTGAAGCAAAAGATTGTAGCGGATAGCGCGGTCGTGTTTGGTTAGAAGTTTAGTCGACTAACCAATGCGAGGCGCCCCACATGTTTACTTATGGTAAATTGACGTTTTCAATCGAAATTTGGGTAGGATTTGGGTTAGGTGACGTAGTAAATTTAGTATAATTCAATCTAACCAATTTCCCTATACATACTTCTCGCATTACTTCTGTTCGTTCCTGCGAGGGTGATACCAAATTGAAAGTATAATGAAAGCGATCGAATGTTCCTGATAATGGATTGATAAAAACATCAGCAAGTGTATACGCACCTGTTCCTTCGCCAGTAGAGCTATCGGAAGAAGAGGTAAAGCGACCACTAGTTTCTGTGGTTTGTGTCCTAAATAACAATTGGCCTGAGGAAAGAAATAGAGGATCTGCTTCTGTCAAAGCTAACACATCTTCCGTAGAATTTCCCAAAAATGAATTCCATTGGACTGCTCCACTTGTGTTTAATTTGGAAAAGAGGAAATGTTTTCTCACTCCATCCGCTGCAACAATTGGTTCGGAAGGACTTCCATAAGTATATCTAGCAGCGCCAATTGTATAAATGAAATTATCCTTTATTAAAAAACGATTTGGATCACCATACCCACCTTCAGCGGCAATTCCCAAGTATGAATGCCACAAAATTGTTCCATCGGTTTCGTTTAGTTTCATCACATAAGGCATCTGATCATTAGGACTAGGATGAGTGGTTCCAAATACACTTTGATTCGTAGCCCCTGTGATAAAAAGCCCATTGGCATTGGCTTCGGCTCCAAACACAAAATCATTCCCAGAACTTGAAAAGAAACGTTGGAATATCATAGTTCCATTTTCATTCACTGCTAAATGGATGAAATCGGAGTCAGTTGAGCCACCTTGAGTGGTATTGAGAATCGCAGGCCCATCAACAAAGGAACCATGCCCAGCAGATCCTAAATTTTCGATAAACACATGCAAACGGTTCGACAAATCTAATGCCGAAACTACGTAATCTCCAATACTGTTTGAATCTAAATAAGTAAACCAAACACGCGTTCCATCTTCCTTGATCCTTCCCACAAAGAGTGCTGAAACTAATCCAACTCCCGATTTTGCGTTTAATGTTCCAGATTGTTCTGCCCCTGTCACAATAAAAGCAACAGAGATATCTCCATTGGGATACTTTCTTAATTTAGGTTTATAACTTTTTTCGTTCACGGCTTGACCAAGATAATCCACCCAAAGGATCTCTCCGTTAATATGGGAGACACGCATTAAGAAAGTATTCAAAGTTAATCCAGCTGTCCCTACAAAACTATTCGTGACTCCAGCCGAAGAACCAGGAACCAGATACTCTTGTGTGATCCCTGAAACTAAATAATCTCCGTTGGATAGTACAATTAAATCAGATCCTGTTGTTTTATTAGTTCCAGTTCCATACGTTTTTTTCCAAGTTTTGAAATTCAAACAAGGGTCTGATAATAAAAAAGCACGTAGTAAGTATGTTTCAAAAAAATCTTGTGAAGTGGGATCACTTGGGTTGTTGAGTTTGAGTTTACATGCAGAAAAAAGAAAAATGATAAAGAATAAACGAAATAGAATAGAATTCATGGTCTACTTTTGTTAACAATTGAAAACTATTTATTTCCCAACTAAGGGTCAAATGTTTCTTACTGTAATCGTTCAATTGATTTCATATAAATTCTATCATATTCTAATTTACGTTTGTTCCAAGTCCAATCCAGATTCATCATGTTTTCCACTACATGGTCCCTTTCGGGAGAAACGAACAAATCCTTGGCTCGTTCTAATGCATACCCAAGCGAACTCGCGTCATTCGGTTCAAAAACAATCCCTGTTTTGCATTTAAGTTCTAATGATTCTTCTACTGTATCGCGAAGCCCACCCACACGAGAAACAATGGGAATGGTTCCATAAACATGGCTGTACATTTGGTTTAAACCACAAGGTTCAAAGAGTGATGGCATGAGAAAAAAATCACTGGCAGCTTCTATTTTATGAGCTAATGATTCGTTATAGCCTCGGTAAAAATAAAACACATCGGGTATTGTTTCTGATAAATGGAAAAATACTTTTTCAGTTTCTATATCACCAGAACCTAGAACCACATAACGGTGTGGTAGGTGGCGTCTTTCCAAAAATGCCTGTAAAAAAGTAGGAAATCCTTTTTGGTAGGTGAGTCTACCAATCAGACCAATGAGCGGTGTTTCTAATGGTAACGAAGGCCTTCCGATTTCTCGGTAAAGTCCTTCTTTGTTTTTCCGTTTGCCCTCTTTCCAAGTTTCCAAGGTATAGGTTTGGAAGATCCGTTTGTCTGACTTTGGGCTCCATTCGTCTGGATCAATTCCGTTTAAGATGCCTGTATAATTTGCCTTTCTTTTGTTTAATACATAACTCAGACCAAATCCATTGGGTTCTACGAGAGTTTCTTCTCGATAACCTGGGCTCACCGTTGTGATTTGGCCAGCCGAAAGGATCCCTGCCTTCATATAATTGCATTTTTCATTGTGATCAAATGGACTTGTGACCAAACGAAAAGGATCTTCTTTTAGAAAACCCGTCATCCAAAACGGATGGTCCCCTTGGTAGGCTAAATTGTGAATTGTAAATACAGATGGAATTGAGTGGCTTGAGTTTTTTTGCAAAGATAGAGAGAGCGCCGTATGCCAGTCATGGGCATGGAAGGCATCTACTTGTAAGATTTGGCTTAACGCATAACAGGCGTAGGAAAAAATAGCAAAACGATAGTGTTCTTCACCAGTTCCATAAATGGATTCCAAATTTCGAAACAGTTCCGAATCAAAAAAATACAATTTTACTCCAGATTCATCCGCTTCCCGAAACCTTGCTTTTGTGAGTAAGGAAACAGCCATGGTTTCTTCTTTGGCATCTTCGGGGAGGAGGGCTTTGTATTCTTTGCCTGTCCAAATTGGTTCTTTACCCAACTTGCCGATCAGTGGCAATGCGACATAAACATCTTCAGTCTTGGCTTGTTCTTTGGTGAGAGAAGCGAGCATATCGGCAAGCCCACCCATCTTGGTATAGGGAAAATATTCTGCAGATGCATGGAGAATCTTCATTTTCTGTTATTGACACCGACTCGCAAAGTAAGAAGCTAGAAAAACACAAAGTGAAATCGAGGAGAGATCCATGTCAGTATCTACTAATCTAAAGGGCCTTGCTGAACTCGGCCTAAAACCGTCCGAAGTCTTCCATAACTTATCATACGAAGAAATTTACCAGCACGAATTGAATAACAAAGAAGGCGTAACTTCTGATAACGGAACGATGATGGTGGATACAGGGATTTTTACGGGTCGTTCCCCAAAAGACAAATACTTTGTCGATGAACCTTCTTCTCAAAACAACATTTGGTGGGGACCAGTAAACACAAAGGTTTCCGAAGCAATTTTTAACGAACTCTACGCAGAAGTAACGAAATTCCTCGATAACAAAAAATTATACGTATTTGATGGCCATGCTGGAACAAACGACGACACACGTATCTCCCTCCGTGTGGTGACTGAAAGAGCTTGGCAACACCACTTTTGCACGAACATGTTCCTTCGCCCTACAAAAGAAGAACTCGCAAAACTAAACCCAGAGTTTACTATCATCAACGCATCTGGTTATAAAAACGCAAAATACAAAGAACACGGCCTCAATTCTGAAGTGTTTGTGATTTTCCACTTAGCAAAAAAAATCTGTATCATCGGTGGAACGGAATACGGTGGGGAAATGAAAAAAGGGATTTTCTCTGTCATGAACTACTACCTACCACTCAAAAACGTTCTTACGATGCACTGCTCTGCAAACGTTGGAAAAGACGGAGATAGCGCACTTTTTTTTGGTCTTTCTGGAACAGGAAAAACAACTCTTTCCACAGACCCAAATCGTAAACTCATTGGTGATGACGAACATGGTTGGGACGATAACGGAATCTTCAACATTGAAGGTGGATGTTATGCAAAAACCATCAACCTAGATCCAAAAACAGAACCAGAAATCTATGCAGCCATCCGTCGTGATGCACTTCTCGAAAACGTTGTGTTTGATGCGGCTACTAAAAAGGTAGATTACTCTTCTGCTGCGAAAACAGAAAACACACGAGTATCTTATCCAATTTTCCACATCGACAACATCCAACCAGGATCAAAAGCAGGTCACCCAAACACTGTGATCTTCCTTACTTATGATGCTTATGGTGTTCTCCCTGCGGTTTCTAAACTTTCTATCGAACAAGCGATGTACCACTTCCTTTCTGGTTATACAGCAAAGGTTGCAGGAACTGAGCGTGGTGTGAAAGAACCACAAGCAACGTTCTCAGCTTGTTTTGGTCAGGCGTTTATGACTCTCCACCCAACATACTATGCAAAGTTACTCGGTGAAAAAATGAAAAAACACCAAGTGAATGCATACCTCATCAACACTGGACTTGTTGGTGGAAAGTATGGTGTTGGAAAGAGGATGAACCTTCCTGCCACTCGCCAAATCATCAATGAAATCCTCAACGGAAACATTGAAAAATCCGAGTTTGAAAAACACCCAGTATTCCAAGTATCTTTCCCTAAAACCGTTAATGGTGTGGATGCACATATCCTAAACCCACGTAACGCTTGGGAAAACAAAGAAGAATATGACAAAACTGCCGCTGACCTTGCGAAACAATTTGTAGAAAACTACAAAAAGTATCTCACTGGTTCCAAAGAATTTGATTTCAGCCAATACGGCCCTGTAGCGTAAGGTTGTCGTCAAAAGATTTTAAACTGCGCCGACTTACTTAGTTAAGTTGGTGGGTTGGTTTAGATCGAAGCCGCTCCTCCGAAAGGAAAGCGGCTTTTTTTATGCCCTTAGAAATTTTGGATGAGTAAAAAAGAGGCGATATTGATTCCTACTAGATGATAAACGCTCGAAATGGCACCATACAGAATTGGCCTCGGAATGTTTGGGTTGATCGCAATAGTAAATGTATTGGCAGACAAATATCCAATTCCAATCAAAACTCCCCACTTGAGTGCTTCAACAGTTTGGTGTATTTGTAATGTAGAACATAATATTGCTGTTGTTAGCAATATGACAAAGGTACAAATTCCCGGACCAACAACAAATATCATTGTTAACGGTTGTTCCTTCTCGTTTTCTTTTCCTAGTGAAATTCGATATAGTTTTTTGAAGAGAATGGTAAACCAAACATAACCTAGAAAAAAATAGGCAAAAAAAGCCAACAGGACTGCTGTCCAATTCAAACGTAAAAAAATTTCTAACATAAACAATCTTCCTTTGATAGATCAGTATTTAATCTTTATAGCGGATTTTTTTAAGACGGGATTGTAAAAAATCAGGGAGGAAATTTTTTTTAAGTCAAAAATTCTGTAGGTGTTTGTCCTGTGAATGATTTAAACTCTTTGATGAAATGTGATTGGTCGAAATACCCAAAATCATAAGCTAATTTGGTAAAAGAAGTATATTTTGGAATTTCTCGAATTGCCGAATTCATTCGGATGATCGATGAAAATTGTTTGGGAGTGCTTCCGATCACTTCTCGAAATTTTTTTTCAAAGGTATCGATACTTAAATTCACATCGGAGGCAATCTCTTTAATTTTAATTGATCCCTGTGAATGATTCAATTGCGTAATCGATTCTAAGATTCTTTGATCAATGGATTTACCATTGATTAACTTTAACAAAAAAGTTTCGAGATGATCGATCTTTGCAAGATTCTCTTTTGTTTCCTGAAGTTTTGAGTAGAGGTCATTCAAATCAGTTTTATCTAATACATCATATCCAGAAATTCCTATCTCATTCAGTTCATACATCGACATATTGAAAAAAGAAAAGGCTCCCCATGGTTGGAACTTAACAATAATGATCTCGGTTCCTTTGGTGAGTGTATTGTGTTTTACTGTTTTTCTAAGTCCCGACAAAGAGATGGAGGGTAAAGTTTTTATATCTGATTGAATCCGATAGTGATGATTCCCTTTGAGTTTGATCGTTAGGACAAATGAATGGTGTGGAATAATCGACTTACTAAAATCCTCATCACATTGAATCAAAAGATAATTGTCTATATAAGGTCTGAGCTGTGATTGCGGTTTGTATTCAATGACAGTTGGAATCATGAGAATTGATCCCAATGAAAAATAGTTTCATTCGTTGTAAATGATTAAATTATTTGGTATTTTAACTAAATCATAATAAATACGTTTAGACTTTGAGCGCCTCGTATTTGTTATATGATCGTTATCTTTCTGAAAACCGACCGGGCTCACTCCGGGGTGCGCTTTCGCTCCCGTCTCACCCAATGTGGGTGAGACCAAGCCCTTCGGATCCCTGGCGCGGGTATTAACTTGATCAATTCCATTGATCTAAACTCAATCGAAACGAACTCCCTTTATTTCTTAAATGGCATCTCACCCAAATAATCTTTTTTCCCAACTTCTACACCGTTATGCCTAAGTATCGCATAAGCTGTAGTGATATGAAAATAAAAGTTTGGGATTGCATGGTGGGTTAGGTATTCAAAACCAGTGAGGTACTTTCCTTCCCATCTTGGTTGGGATACTTTGATTTCATGTACGGATTTGAAATCTTCTTCTTTAAAAGTATCTAAGTATTGGATCACAGAACCAATGCGATGTTTTAGTTCCGCTAAAGTTGTTTCCGTGTCCTCATGTACGGGTGCGTCTTTACCTGAAATGCGAGAAACACAAAGTTTTGCAGTATCACATGCAATTTGGATTTGTTTGGTTAACGGGAATTGGTCAGGGAAAAGTCTTGCATTTAGTAAATTTTCAAAAGGAAACTTTTTGGTTTCTGCATGGAGTTCTGCTTTTTCTAAAATTTTAATTAAATTCCCAAGACCTCTTTGGAACGATTGGACAGTGATAACATAATTAATGGATTCATTCATGAATCTACTCAAATGAGAGTAGAAACAAAATCAATCCATTAAAACTTAAAATTTAAAACTGAATTCCCACGCCTATTTTTGCAGAGTATTCTTGTAATGACCAAATATGATCCTCTTTCTTTCGATTAAAACTTGTTAGATTTGGGCTTTGGACTTCTTTACGTGCATCATAATTATTTCCAACAGCCTCTAAGACTAGGTAAAATCGTTCGGAAAGAAAGATGCGAGTTCCAATTGTCAAGTTGGATTGGAGGATGGTAGCCTTATAATATCTTTCTTTACCAATCCCAGCACCAATTCGAATGTAAGGATCAAACATAGAATTTTCTAAAAAATGATAAGCAAGTTGTAAATTTGCATACCGTATATGTAAAAAATCGTGATCCGAAAACGTTACATTCGGTAATAGGATTTCATATTGAATCAGTTGTGATATGGGATACCCTTGGAAGTCTGGATTCAATCGACTTAAGTAACCCAATTCAAACATGGAATCAAACTTAGTTTTACTCAAATCATTCCCTTGGAAATTGGTTTGGTTAAGACCCAACCCAAGACCAATCCCTGACTGGAATACATATTCAAAGAATAGTGATTGTGATTGGCTGTCGATTTTTCCCTTTGGAGCCTTTTCAAACGCATACCAACTCACCAATTTTTCCAAATCAGTTCCGTACGCTGCTGTGTAGGGACCAAAAACTTCCCCTCTGTTTTGGAAATTGTTTTCCTTATCCATCAATCCATCCCGTATTTTGTATGGTTTTGTTGGTGAGAAAAAACTATCGGCATACGTTCCCTCTAGATAATACCGGCCACGAATGACTTGTTCGTCTGCATGGAGACTAACAGTCACTGCGAAAAAGAAAAGGAGTAAAGATTGGATGGTTTGTTTCATTGATTTCCTAAATAAAGTTTATTGTTTTTCATAATTTTAAAAAAAATGGCGCCTCGTATTGGTTAGATGATCTAGTCCCTTAGAATACCGACCGGGCTCACTCCGGGGTGCGCTACCGCTCCCGTCCCCAGCCATCTAACGATGGCAGGTGACCAAGCCCTTCGGATCCCTGGCGCGGGGCTACCAGATGAAGAGGGACGGGTGGAAATAAATGCCACCGTCACTTTCAATGGTTGTAATTAGCAACTTTCCATTGATTGGATTTAAAATGAGATTTAATGACGAATATGCACCATTTCCTTCTGGTGAAGCAGAGATTTGAGTGTGTAGAGTTCCAGATCCATCCATATTGCCCCGAAATAGATGTGGTCTATTATTAAAATTGGTGAGAACCAAAAATTTCTGATTTACAGAGTCCAAGAAAATAAGTGGGAAATTGCCAGAACTTATTCCTTGACCAGTTGAAATATCCGTATGACTGCACCCAGTTCCATCAAGATTGCATCGAAAGAGACTCGGTCTTCCACCATTTGATCCATTTTGAGTAACAACCAATATCTTTCTGTTGATCGAATCCATAGCGATACTAGGAGTAAGGCCAGAAGCATTCCCTTGCCCAGCAGAGATGTCAGTATGAGTGCATTCAGTTCCATCTAGATTGCACCTGATTAAACTTGGCTTATCATTATTTCCAAAGTTTCGAGAGACAACTAAAAGTTTTTGATTGTATTTATCTATTGTGACGCCGCGATAAACACCAGCAATACCTCCTTGTCCTGCTGAGATATCAGTTAGTGCACATCCTGTACCATCTAGATTGCAGCGTATTAGAAGAAGTTTACCGGCATTGTTATTGTTTATTGTGATCACTAATAATTTTTTATTGATAAGATCCAGAATGGCATTTGGAGCATTTATAAAATTTTCATTGAATCCTAAAGATATATCAGTGTGAGTACAAGACGTCCCGTCCAAGTTACATCGATATAAACTGAATTTATTACCGTTGCTCATGTTTAAAGTTGCTACCAACAACTTCTGATTGATTGGGTCAATTACAGCACTAGGATAAATACCTGAATTGTTGCCCTGTCCTGTGGAAATATCGGCATATGTGCACCCAGTTCCGGTATGACTGCAGCGAAATAAGCTCAGTTTTGAGTTATTAGAATTATTTCTTGCTACTAATAATAATTTTTCATTCAAGGAGTCAAACACTGTACTAAAGCCACTCCCAGAACCAATCCCTTGTCCGGCTGATATGTCAAAATATGTTCCAGTCACATTTGCTCCAAGAGGTGTAGCCATGGTAAATGCAAATGATTCTAATAAAGAAATAGGACTGTTCCCAATCGCATTACTTGCCACCACCCTAAAGTAATACAAAGTCCCACTCGCCAAACCTGTAATCGTTGCAGAAGGGTCTGTCACTGGCCCAAAACTTGTCGAAGCTGTCGTCACTCCTGGACTTGTGCTGTAATACACTGTATACGAAGTGGCTCCAGAAACTGGCCACCATTGGACAAACGCACTCGTTCCACCAGCTTGTGCTTCCACAAACGAGGGGGCATCTGGAGGTCCCACATAAAAACCATGGTTCCCGGTACTGCTTAGATTCCCTGCTAAATCTCTTGCCAAGTATTTTACTTGGTTACTTCCATCTGAGAGTGCCACTGGTGTTGTATACACAGAACCATTTGTCACGGCTCCACTTCCGTCAAACGTTGGTTCAGTGCCGTTTACAGTATAAATGATTTTATCACATCCACTCCCATTTGTATCGGAACAACTGAGTTGGAGTTGGGTTCCTGTTGCAAATGGTCCAGCACCAGAAGGAGAAGCCATTGTCACAATTGGTGCTGTTGTATCTTTATTTGCGTTACGAGTGGTAGATCCAAAGTTACCAATCAGGTTTGCCACACAAATACGGATTGTATTATCTCCTTCGTTAAAATGAGAGTTGGCGATTGTAGAATTGATGTCTGTTGTTGCCAAAGCATTTCCAGTTACATTCACATTGCTTCCCGTATTGGTGAGAACGGTTCCAGTCGAACAACTACTCCCTCCCAAGCGGATTTGATAAGAGCCAGCCTTAGAACTTTGCCAATTTAACGATACGTTCGAAGATCCATTGATGGAAGATGTATGGGAATTCACAGTGATCGTTGCAACTTGAGTGTCCACAGTATAGTTTTGTGAATATACATTCGAAACATTTCCCGCTTTGTCACGAGCAACAAACTTTGTATAGGTGATTGCACCATCAGTCATAGCAAAAGCTGCTGTGTATAAAGTTCCGCTGGAAACGGTTCCCGTTGTTCCTTGGATGACCGGATTTGTAGGAGCGGAACCGGCTTGGATCGCATAAACAATCTGGTCACATCCTGAACCTCCAGTGTCGGAACAGGATAGAGAAACCGCAGTCGCCACTCCATAATTTCCCGCACCTGGATCCGCAGTGACAACGGGTGCGGTGTCATCTCGGTGCAAACTAAATGAGGCAAATCCAGTGAGTCCATTGGTCCCAGTGACGCAGATCCGATATGTTTTTGTGCCTTCCCCTGTAAAATGAGTATAGGAACGAACAAATCCTTGGTCTACGTTTGCTGTAGCAGTTCCCGCTGCCACTTGAGTTCCAGAGGCACAATCGCTCCCTTCACGGATCACAAACGAACCAGAACGATTTGTTTGCCAAGTCGCCGTAGAACTTGTAACAGCACCGACATGGGAACTTATGGAAGTTGAAGATTGGCCAACAAGTGTGATTGCAGGGATTTGGGAATCAATCGTATAAGTAATGTTTAATGGTGTGGATAGATTCCCTGCAAGGTCTCGGCAGACTGCTTGGAGAGTATGATTCCCTTCCGAAGAAAGGGAAATCGTTTGAGAAGGGCGATTCACAACCGTTCCCAGTTTTGGTGTAAATGTTGGTGATGAGGCATCCATAGTGTACACAATAGAACCTGGAGCACGGTTATCCGTACAAGTAAGAGTTACAGTTTGTGCAGTGGAGTATGTTCCAGCTAACAAAGAACTGGTGATTGTGGGAGGTGTTACATCATTGATGATGGAAACAATGGCCGTATCATTCGGTGTTCCATCCCCGTCCGTATCAAACCCAAGTGGATTTCCATTGGCATCGACAATGATGACCACTGGATTTCCAGTACCTCCTGGTGCGGTTGTTAAAAATCCAGGAGGGTTGGGGCTGATGTAATAGTCAGCAATCCCGTCTCCATTCACATCCACAGCATCAGGGATACCGTCTCCATTTGTATCAATGAGAATGAGGTTCGGTGTTGTGCCACCAGTTAGGTTGATGCCATCAGAAATCCCGTCTCCATCGGAATCTACGAGAGTGGCATCGACTTTGCCATCTCCCGATAGATCGAGAGTGGTACCAGGAGATAAATTTTGAGAGGAACTGGGAGTCCCTCCGATTAGGCCAAATAAAAAGGCCAATGGATTGAACCCTTGTTGGGGAGTGTTTCCAGGTAGGATGCCGACACACCGGCTCAGTGATAAAATGACAATTAACAAATAAGTGAAATGATTTCGCATAACAGAGGCCGTTTTCAAATTTAAATTTCCAATTCAATATTAGGAAATTCTAATCCAACTGAGGTCTGCTATACCCTCAATGGAAATTTACAGGGAAGGAAAAAAATTCAAATTTTTCCGTTAAAAACGTTCTGAAAATGCGTTTGCACCGTTTTTAGCGGTTTTTGCGAGAAATGGGAAGAGGGGAATTTGAAAATTCTCAGTGGCAAATACGGTATCAGGAGTTTGCGGTATTCTTATATGTGTTCAATTTTATTTGGACTTGAAACGATTGGAATTGAAACTCATGATTCTTTGAGTTTGATCCCAAGCTTCCTTAACTCAATTTCCAATTTGGGAAGGGAACTTGGACCAAACCCATGCAAACGAAGAAGGTCTTTTTTTGTATAACGAGATAAATCTTCGAGTTTTGAAATACCAAGTTCACCGAGTAAAGCCCTCTGGGCTGGAGCTCCGAGAAAACTTAGGAAATTTTCATTCATATTTGCCATTAGAAACTCCTATTTTTGTTTTATCAATATGGGCGATTGATTCGAGTCGTTTCGTTTTGCAATTGTTAGATGGAATCTTTTGGGCAAACGATGGTTTCTTCGAAGGCAATACTTCGCTAGTAACTGCCTCCACTTCCACCTCCACCAGAAGAACCTCCTCCAAAACTTCCACCACCACCACCGCCCCCTCCACCACTGGATCCGCCACCAGAACTACTTTTTTGTTTTTTGGGAATGGTTTCATACTCGGTGGCATGGTGTTTACAATGAGCACAATTTCTTCTTACTTCTACTTTCCCAGAACTGCTGTAAGTTGCTTCAGAAAGGACACGGCTTGATTTGCAAACAAAGGTTTCAAATTTACATTCAGGACAAACTTTAATTTTCGGAAAGGAAGTTCCTTTGTAAATGTATTCAGGGTTTATATTCCGGAATTTAAAAATGGCATGGTTTTTACAACTTTGGCAAACCCAAACATCATAATCGACTGAATTGACAATTTCTTCTGAAACTTGTCCTGCCGATAAATGTTTGTTATCTGCTTCTTCTGAAAGTTTGGTCATTGTATTGCCACAATGTTTGCAAGTCCTTGGAATATTGCGAATTGCTTGTAATCTTGCTTTGAGTTTTTGCATACGATGGTCGCCAAAAAAAAGAAAGTAAACCATGATGCTTGCAATGATAATAAAAATAGAAACAGGGAATAAGGCCTCTCCTAAGTAGGTGGAAAGTCCAGTAATGATGAATACAAGAGGGCTAATCACTATTCCATAATAGAGAAAAAAATCTGTTTTATGGACAATATGGTATTTCGCAGTGGGTGATGGAGCGATCCAAACGAATAATCTTTGTAAGATATTGAGGAATAAAAAAATTCCCAAATACCCTAAAACCAAAGTGGATTTAAAGTGAAAGGAACCTTCTTTTTCTATCCTTTCAGTTTCTGCAAACTTTTCATTTAGGAGTCTTGTTTCTTCATCATTCAAAAAGAAATTAGGAGTGGAGTTATAAGTATCAATGGTTTGGTCAAAAATTTGTTTTTCTTCCAAACTTAGATCAGTATATGATTTGCCTTGGTAATCATACACATCGGTACGTTTTACTTCACTTGTATTGGAAGAGTCAGAAGGATAAGCACTTACATCAGAAACATACGAATCGTTTCCTTCCGTGAGTAAATCCTCAACAGGGATTTCGGGATGGTTGTATTTTTTGATGAGGGCAGCGACAGTATCAACATGTCCTTTTTGGTAGTTGCCAGCTTTCAAAGGAGGAGTTGTATAGAGTTCTCTAATTTGGCTGACAACCACATCGGGAAGATCTCCTTCAAGTCCGTATCCAATCTCAATTTCGATTCGTCTTGGGTCTAAGACTTGTAGTATGAGGATTCCATTGTCTTTCCCTTTTTTGCCAATTTTCCAATGATTGAAAAGTGCAACGGCAAATTCTTTAGATGTATAACCGCCGATTGTTGGAATTGTAACAACTGCTATTTCTAGTCCAGAAGATCTTTCTTCTGCATCTATCATTTGGTCAATCACTGAAGTATCTGTTAATAGATTGGCGCTGTCTTCCACCCAACTCTTACGCAAAACTTGAGGGTTAGGAACTTTTGCAACAAGTGAGTCTAGGGGGTCTTGGTTTGAATCGGAACACTGTACTGAAAGGAAAAAAAACAAAGAGATGAAAACGATTGAGAAAATCTGATTCCCGGAAATGGATTTCCGTTTGTCCGAATGGGAAGGAAACGGAAAGGAATTGGTAAATAGAACAATGAATGTTTTCACGATCTAAAGAAAATACGGGAGTCCTTTTTCTTTGTCAAGTATGAGTTATTCATTGATTCGTACAAGGGGAAACACAAGTGAAAATAATGGTTCTCGGTGTGAGAGGTAGGCCAGTGACAGAACCAAGAATACCTGCTCCTAAGCTGATCGTATAGGTTGTAGTTTGTGAAGAATAACCAGAAACATTAATACTGAACGAGCTACCCTCTGTATAATAATCGGTAATTGATAATGCGGGTGAGATGATAATGTTTTGGCTGAGCCAAGTAGCTTCTTGCCCAAATTCTGGAAATTGAGGTTCTTCCGAGAATTCAAAATAAAAATTGTTGGGAGAAGTTGGTTCAATTCGATTATGAAAAGGCTCAGAATAGGTGAGTTCAAAAAAACTAGGTTGGTTACCTTCTTCATAAACAAAAAAACTCGAAACTTCGACAGATTCGTAATTGTCTTTGATTTCTGTGACTTGGATGTCCCCAGGAGAATTGATGGATAGGGTAAAGGTAAAATAGGGAGAACCATCATTTTTAACAGCAAAGGTTGTGGTTCCTGAAGCAAGTCGGATAAAAAATCTCCCAGCATCATCAGTTGTGACTGTCGTATCTAATCCATCTAATTCGTTCGAACGGCTTACCACTGTTAGTTCGGCAGAGGGAACCGCTGAGCCATCTTTATTTCGGATTTGTCCAGTGAGGGATAAGGCAAAGGGACTTTGTTGTGTGAGCCCTAAAAGAGTTAGGCCTAGGGAGAGGGAGTTTTCTTCAGAGGTTTCCGCGAAAACATATTTTTGTAGGATTGGGTTAAAGTAACAATTGGTGGAAAAGAAAATTAAGCAGACAAATAGGAATAAATTGGAAAATCGATTCATTTCACTTGTCCATCATTGATCGTAAGAAAATGATACGCTTTAAATGATTACTCTCTCAAAAGATCAAGTCAAGAAAAAAAGAAAGGATGTTATGACGGAATTTGAACATATTCGAGTTGTTTTGATATTCGGATTAGTAGAAATTTCGAATATATGCACATTCTGTAGTTTCTTTTCTACTTGGAAAGAATATTAGGTATTTATCTGAACTTATTTACTCAATTGATATCTTTCGGTCGAAATTTTAAAATCCACAATTCACATTTGGCTCCATACAAAACACAATCGTTCTTGGTGTTAGATTTTTACCTGCAGCAGACTTGATTCCTGATCCAAACGTGACAGTATATAAGGTATCCCCTCCAAATGGGAAAGCATATCCGAGTTGTCTTGTATTCCCGCTAGTTATTTCTGAATTGATTGCTTCTAAGTTAATGGGTGGGTTTACTGTGATATTAGATGCAACCCAACTTTCCACTGCCCCTTCATCCACTGGAATTGACTCTGGACTTTCGCTAAAAACTAAATGTAAGTAGTTTACATTAAATGCATTTTGATTATGCAAATTTACTTCTACTGGAGGATCATCCCCTTGAATCGTATATACGCGAACCAATTCAAAAAAGCTGGGAGGTGAACTTACATTGTAGGCACTTAAGTTCGAAATTTCGAGCCCAATTGGTGCACCAATTGTCTCAGCAGAGATGGATGTAGCACTTGAAACATTTAAAATCAAAGTGAAGTATAAAGAACCATTTTGGTAAACTTGGTAACTGAATCTACCAAATTGAAAGGGAATATAAAATCTTCCCCCCGTGTCTGTCGTGTAAGGTAGGTTAGACTTTGTTTGGGAAAAAGAAGTATTTGGACTTAAACCTAAACCTTCGATTGCTACCCCATTGGCATCACGGATTTGGCCTGTGATTTGTAGGCCCGTTGTTCCAAAACCAAATCCCAAAAGACCTAAAAAAGAATTTTGATCCGTCACCTCCTCGGGATTGAGAAGTCCATTTACAAATGGGTTAAAGTAACAATTTCCAACTGATCCAAATACACACAATAGAATCGAAATTACTTTCAGGCGAATTAGTTGTTTCATATTTTTCTCCAGTGAAAAGAAAGATAGGTTGGATTTTAAACAATGGCTGATGCGAAATTAAGAGAGGCTTCCAGTTTAACAAAAAACAAGAAGTTTGGCAAGAAATATATTGACCAAAAACTTGCAAACCGAACACCGAAATATTAAAATATAACGATTTAAATGAAACGATACGTAGAGTATTTATCTTTTTAGTTTCGCTAGAAATTGGAGATTGGAATCTAGATTTTGTTGAAAATTGAGAAGTCCAAAGATTTCACTTTAAGTAAAATATGCGATTTAATTAGAGATATTTTTAACTACAACTTCTTAATCTGATTCAAGAAAGGATTAAGCTGCAACAAACTGCATTTAGGTTAGCGATGAATTGACTCGCAATTTTACAATATAGTCTAGAATCAAATTTAACTTATATCCTTACATTTTATATTATCTTTTCCTTCACTCTCTTGGGGGTAAAGTATAGATTACAATAGTCACTAAAACTTCGGATTTCCTTAAAGCTTAGAATCTTATGGCAAATGATTTATTTGAAATTGAATCACCGTTGCTCTTAAGCTATTTCCTGAAGTTGACTTTATCCCTGGCATAAGTGTTAAAGTGTAAGTTCCAAACATATAACTTCCTGTATCTACTTGTATCTGTGCTTGATTCCCACTCACTGCTGTGGAATAAAAATTTATAGAAGGTGTGAAGATAAAATTTGTTGCTCTCCAGGCATCTGCATCACTTGGAATTTCAAGGTTATCGGAAAAAACAAAAAGAAAGTCGTTTCCGATCGTCGCTGAATATATTGTATTATCAGTAACGTTTAGTCCATTATATGGGTTTGAAGAAGTTAAATCTAAGAAGGAAATGTCTCCAAGGATAGAGCTATATGCTTCTAAACTTATGACTGAATACGATGAATTGCTAATTGAGTTCAAAGTGACTATTGGTGGTGTAACAGAAAGTCCGATTCGAAATACAGTACCTAAATGATCCACCTCTAGGGTCATGTTCCCCGCCGAGCCAATTAATTTGAATCGACCTGCTGAATCCGTTATGCTTTGATTCGTTATATCTGTTGAATCAGCAATTTTTACGGTTGCTCCCGAAACCACAGACCCCAATGAAATCAATTGTCCTGTCACTATAAAAGAGGAAGGACCCAATCCCAGTAGGCTTAAAAAAGCGGAATCCTCTTCTTTTTCTACCGGATTCAACAAATCATAAACAAACGGATTCAAATAACAATTCTGTAAAAATAGAAAAGGAACGAGTAAAAGTAACATTCCTTTTGATACATTTTGTTTGAAATGGCTTCGTAAGTGTAAAAATATAAAATTCATCTTTGGTTTCCGTTTTGACTTTTATTTTCTCTTCTTCAAGGCTTCTAAGTCTTTTTCTAATTGTTCCAATTCGTACTTTTCTTCTGCTTCTTTTAGCTCTTGTTCCGTTTTGATTTGTTCAACGGCTTCTTCTTTGATACGATTGATTTCCGAATCGGATACCATTCGATACCCATTGCCTTCACATACATCTACTATGATTGTTTTACGAGTGACTGTGATCGCAAATCCGCCGAGTAAAGTGATTGCAAGGTCTTTCCAAGTAGATGTTTGGCGAATCCGAACAGGACGGCTATCTTTTGGTAGGAGGACATTCCAATCTGGCTCTTTGAATCTTAATCCACCAAACAACCAAAAGTATTCAGGGTATTCTTGGAAGGTTTGGCATTTTGCTGATTCAGGTGCCAGTGTAATCATATTACCATCTGCAACGGAAGTGAGGACAAATGAATCACGAAGGCTATGTGTTGCTTGTGTTCCCTCGGAAGTTTTATTACGATTCGCCGCTTCTTGTTCTGCGAGAGATTCACGTCTTTTGCGTATTTCTTCTTGTTTTGCAGCAATCGCTTTTTCTTTTTCTTGTTTTCTTTTTTCTTCTTCTTCTTTTCTGATTTTGTCTTCTTCTGCTTCCGCTAAATCTTTGTAGATGATTTTCAGAACAGTTTTTTTGGAAATCACCATGTGTTTTCCATTTTGTGTGTCAATTTCCACGCTGTCCACGTTTTGATTCGTTACGATGCCTTTGATGGACTTTCCTTGTTTTAAAAGAATGGTTTGAACGGCATGGAGTGGGAATAGAAAACTATAAACAATGATAAGAAGTGTTAGTTTGACGTTTCGCATGAGTGCATTTCCAAAAAATCTAGGATTTCTCCTATATTAATTAGAATGTTTCTCAAAAGCAATTAAGAAATTTAGAGAATTTTTGGAAATAACGTGTCATTTTCGCAACAAAATTCGCCATCGAACCATTGTTTCATTCCTCAAAGTGAAAACAAAAAAATAAGAAGACATAAAAGTAATTAATTCAATATGAATATTGATTCTATCTTTTCCTTATTGAGGTTCCTAAATGAACGACCAACCAAAATTACATAAAGCCCTTCATTCTGTTCACCTTTGGGGAATGGCCGTTGGACTTGTGATTTCTGGTGATTATTTTGGATGGAATTTTGGTTGGACCAATGCAAACTTTTGGGAATTTGGAATCGCGATTGTTTGGATAGCCGTTTTTTATGTGATGTTTGCTTTGTGTTTTACGGAACTAGCCGCAAGTATTCCACAAGCAGGTGGTCCTTCTGCGTATGCAAAACGTGCCTTAGGTGATTCGTTTGGTTTTTTTACGGGTTATCTCGTATTGGTAGAATTTTTATTAGCACCACCAGCCATCGCCTCTGCCTTAGGTGGCTACATTCATTTTTTATTTCCTATCATCCCATCTTTATATGCTGGAATTGGAATGTTTCTTTTGTTGCTCTTGATGAATTTGACTGGCATCAAACAAACTGCAAGATTTGAATTATTTGTAACACTCATCGCTGTTTTAGGACTTTTGTTTTATCTAGGGTTATTATCCCCTTATGTTTCAATGGATCATATTCCTAGTTTGCAGAGTTTACCTTCCATTTCTTATGTTTCAATTTTTACTTCTATCCCTTTTGCTATATGGTTTTTTTTAGCCGTAGAAGGAGTCGCCTTAGCAGCAGAAGAAGTAAAAAATCCTGCGAAAGACATTCCCAAAGGGTACATTGCAGGTATCCTTACATTATTATGTTTGGCAGGTATGATTTATGTTTTCACTGCTTCAGTGGTAAATACAAAAGAATTAGCAAAGATTGAATACCCTTTATCCTATGTATTAAACTCTTTATATGGATTGGATTCAGTTTGGCCAATTATATTTACGTTTATTGGACTCTTTGGACTTGTTGCTTCCCTTTTTGGAATCATATTGGGAAATTCTCGATTGTTGTATGCGATGAGTAAAGAAGGTTACCTTCCCAAATATTTATCAAAATTAACAGCTGGTTCTATTGTTCCACAAAATGCGGTAATCTCTGGTGGGATTCTTGGAATTTTTTGTATGGTTTTTTTAGACACTGCCCAACTCATCACCATATCTGCATTAGGTGCGTGTGGGATGTATTTATTCAGTTTAGTTTCTTATATCGTATTACGAAGTAAAGAACCAAATTTGGATAGACCTTACCAAGCACCTTTGTATCCAGTTTTACCAATACTTGCGATTGTTTTAGGTATTTTTGCATTTGGCTCTGTTTTTTATGCAGAACCTTATCTTACAATTGGAGTGTTTATTGTAGGGAGTATACTTGGTATTGGATATAGGTGGAACCAAAAACGAGAAAAATCGACTAACTAGTGCCAGATTCTAATTTGGAACGATCCAGGGCATCTTTACACCTTTCGAAAAAAAGACGTGAGACCGAATCGTCTGGATTTTTATCAATTAAGGATGCAAATCCTTGTTTTGCTTCTTCAAAATCTTCTCGTCTATAAGCATCCAAGGCAAGAGTGTAATCATCTTTCAAGCTGATCAATCGTTTAGCTTTTTCTGGTTCGTAACCATCTAAAACTTCAACAACGAAAACAGATTCTGTTTTTCCTTTGATATTGACCCGGTCAAGCAACCTATAATGGAAACCCAATGTTTCCGAAGATTCAATAAAGGTTTCTGCACTGATCACAATTCGCGAAGAAAATAGTTTCGTGATGCCTTCAATTCTTGAAGCCAAATTCACAGCATCGGATATCACTGTCCCTTCCATTCGTTTGTGTTCCCCAAGAATTCCAAGTGTTAAATTCCCAGTATGGATGCCAATTCCCACTTCGATAGGGATGTATCCGCAATTTGCGCGATGGTTATTGTAAATTCGAATCGCTTCTTGCATCTCTACAGCTGCTTTTACCGCATCACTTATATTATATGGAAATAATGCCATAACAGCATCACCGATGAATTTATCTATAAAACCATTATTATGGCGAATGATGGGACCAACTCGTTGGAGATAACTATTTAGAAAATCAAAGTTTTCTTTTGGTGTGAGAGTTTCTGAAAATTCTGTAAAGGAACGAATGTCTGCAAATAAAACTGTCATTCGCTTTTGGACTTGGTCTCCTAAGTCAACTTGCCTAATGTCATTTTTACCTAAATGGTATAAAAATTCAGTGGGTACAAATCTACTAAATGAGGAACTAAATTGTTTTTGTTCTTCTGCAAATTCTAAAGTTTTGATGATGTTTTGGCGGACGATCCTTCCAAAAGTAAATACTTGTAAAAATACAAAGACAACTACTGTTAATGGAGCAATATACATAGTATGAACCACTGATTCTGCATGTAAAACATCATTTGTGGCTCCTAAAATCGTTAGTCCAATTCCGAATAACAGAGGTTTTGCTTCCATTCTGTTTTTTTTGTATGCCTGAAACAAATAAAATAAAACACATAACCCATTTAAAACAAAAGCAATCGGATAAATTGACGCAGTTTCCGTAAAATAAACGGGAGGGAGGAGTAGTCCCAAAGTCAATATGAAAGAAAGAGTATAAAAAACATTTCCTAGTTTTTTCGAAAAATCACTTGGGAAAATTGTATAAAAATAATGATAAAGTAAGGGAGCAGACCAATACCAAGAAAAGTATTCTATTCGAAGTAATAACCAATAGGGCATATCCAAAAATTCTAAAATAATTCGTTCCCCAGTGGATATGGTTCTCAGTAAAACGGCTAGGGAAAATAAAAAGATTCCTAAGGTTTGCCTACCATCTCTATTGTAAAAATACATAACTAAAAAGAATATCCCAACAAAGGCAAAAATTGATGAAAGGATTGTTTCGTTCATTTTGTGTTTGGTGAGGCGACTTTCGGCTTTTGTATATGATGATAATACTATATCATTCCATATTCCACCTTTTCTGTGAACATAATTGGCAACATACAAATCAATGGTGATGTTTTTGTTTTGAGGTAATACAACAATCGTTGATTTGACCATAGGAACAAACTGTTCTGTGTTACTCGCAGGTATACCCGATCCACCATAGTATTTTCCGTCGATGTAAATTGCATAGGAGGTATCTTGTTCGTGGACAGTGAGAGCCATTGTCTCTTGTAAACCTTCCGGTAGTTCTATATGAATCCGAAAGGTTGCATGGCCAAACCCTGGAAGTTTACCATAATCCATTTCGTATCCATTCCAATGTTTTGGCAAATTGAGGATACGATCCATTTCTGATTCAATGATATTGTTAGGTGAAGTATTCCAATAAAACTTCCACTCACCCACAAGAGCCACATAAGGTTCTTCTTGAAACGAATGCGATTTTAAATTGATAAACCCATTCTTTGCTTCTTTGTTGACATTCCTTTCTTCAGATAAACAACTAATTAGGAATAAAAAAGTTAAAAGAATGAGTTTCTTCATTAAGCTTGTCGTTTGGGAAAAACAGTATAATCCTGTAACTTGGTAAATTTCACTTCATCTCGTTTGTAACCTAGTAATCCTTCTAAGGTTTGGTATCGATTCATACCCATACTGATTTCAATGTCTTGGCCCGTGAATTGTCCTGGGTGTTCGTAACCACAAGAATGTGCCAAACTTAGAAGTTCTTTGCGAAAACCTTGGATGTATTTGGCTGCTCGTTTGCCTTTCAGTTCAGGATCCACCCCACGTTGTAACCACCAGTTTTGTGTGGCAACACCAGCAGGACAATGGTCTGTATGGCATTTTTGCGCTTGGATGCATCCAATGGATAACATCGCTTCTCTTGCAATGTTGATGAGATCACAACCCATGGCAATGGCAACAACGGCTCGATCAGGGAATCCTAATTTTCCAGAACCAATCCAAACAATACGATCTGACAAACCTTCCTTTTGGAATAATGTATAAACTCGTTGGAATCCAATCTTAAACGGTAACGAAACATGGTCAGCATACGTAAGGGGAGCCGCTCCCGTGCCTCCTTCCCCACCATCAATCGTGATGAAATCTGGACCTTTTTCTGTTCGTTTCATCTCATCAGCCAATTCTTGCCAAAATTCGATTTCACCTACCGCACTTTTGATACCAACAGGCAATCCAGTTCCATTGGCAATTGTTTCGATAAATGATACTAGTTCTTTGACATTTGTAAATTCACTGTGTGAGTTGGGAGAGATACAATCCTTTCCTTCTTCTACATGGCGAATGGAAGCAATTTCTGCGTTTACTTTTTTTGCAGGTAAAATCCCACCTTTTCCTGGTTTGGCGCCTTGTGATAATTTGATTTCAATCATTTTGACACAGGCATTTTTTCCAACTTTTTCTTTTAATACATCTAAGTTGAATTTTCCTGAGTGGTCTCTTGCTCCAAAATACCCAGTTCCAATTTGCCAAACAATATCCGCACCTTCCATGTGGTAATGGCTAAGTCCCCCCTCACCTGTGTTATGGTAAGAGCCAGAATCCCTTGCACCACGGTTTAAAGCTAATACAGCATTTTTTCCAAGGGAACCAAATGACATCGCAGAGATATTCACGATAGAATAAGGTCTGTATGGAAACTTACGTTTAGGTCCGATTACTTTGAGGCAAGGGATACAACTTGGATCTCCATTATGGATGTATGCTTTTGCTTCAGGGTAAGGGAAGGCTTTGTGTTTGATGATGGGATAACCAGGTTCATATTGGATTTCTGTGGTTCCAAATCCAAAATTATTATTTTGTCCTTTGGCAGTTGCATAAATCCAACTCCTTTCGGTGCGATCAAATGGCCTTTCTTCTTTGTCATTGGCAACCCAGTATTGTCTGAGTTCTGGACCAATCATTTCTAAAAAATAACGAAGCCTTCCTACGATGGGAAAGTTCCTTTGAATGGTGTGTTTTTTTTGAGAGATGTCTCTAATGAAAACAATCACAAAAAAAAGTAAGAGTCCAATCCAAGTGGCAGACATGGGATTTGTTTCGATCCAACTCAAAATTTCATTACTCATTTGTGCACCATTTCTATCTTCGAACTAAGTTATTGACAAGCTAAGATTGTAGATGTGCCAAAGAATCTAAAAGTTTTTCTTTGGTAAACGGTTTGAAAATATAACCTGAGACATAAGGAATTTTTGCAGCTCGGTCTGTGTCTGCTTCATCAACTGAAGAACTGACCAAATAAATTTGAATCGCTTTTTTAAATTTTGGCCTAAGAGGTTCCATTGCTTCTAAAAATTGCCATCCATCCATAAAAGGCATGTTGATATCCAAAAAGATAATATCAGGAAGTTTTGATGTGTTTTCTGTTTCATTTTGGAAAAAACTGAGAGCATTTTCGGCGTCCGAAAAAATGAGTACTTCTCCAGTGATCCCAGCATTTGATATGATTTTTTTGGTCGTGAACTGATAGATTTTGTCATCATCAATGATACAAATTTTGGGAATCATGAGTTTGTACTCCCATTTGGGAAATGGAGTAAAAACGTAGCTCCTTCTCCTGGTTTCGATTTCACATCGACCCTTCCACCCAATGATTCCATCGTATATTTCATTAAAAATAAACCAAGACCCTTCCCACTCATCTGACGATGAAAAGTCTTTCTCAACTGAAAAATTTGGTCTCCATAACGTGATAAATCGATCCCTGAACCATTATCAGAAAAAGAAATCGTCGTTTCGGTACCAATCGAAAAGGACTCAACTAGGATGCGCAAATCTCGATTGGGTTCTGAAAATTGAAGGGAATTGCTGATCAATTGTAAAAATAGGGTTTCTAAATATTCTTTGGAAACAAAAACCGATTCTTTTTCTGTTACATTGAATTCGATCTGTACCTTTTTTTTCTGGAATTCTCCTTCCATGAATTTCTGAACTTTTGTGAATGTATCACGGATGGAAACCCATTCAGGAAGGTAATTTTCTAAACTTTGGATTTTCAGAGTAGTGATGAGTTCCGATAAGACTGATTCCAAATTTTCAGTCACTTCTTCTAAATGGTTTTGTATTTCGTTTGTTTCGGTAGTGGACTTGGAAATTTTTAATAAATCAACAAGGCTCCTAAGATTACTCACAGGGGCACGTAAATGGTGAGATATGATTTGGTTATAAGATTGTAATTGTTTGTTTTGGATGAGAAGCGAATTTTTTGCGGAACGTAAGTGTTCGTTATTTTCCAAAAGGAGTGTTTCTGTTTTTTTCCTTTCATCAATATCTATGATTTGGGCTAGGTAATAGATGGGATTCCCTAAATCATCACGTAAAACAGTTACAGTGATGTAGGCCCAAACCAAATGCCCTGCTTTATGCACATATTGTTTTTCAATAGAATAATGGTCGATCATCCCTTTTTGTACGGAATCTCGATAACGTAAATTTTCTTCTAATTCTCCAAGGGAACTGATTTCAGAAAAATGTTTTCCGAGTAGTTCAAAGGTTTCATATCCTAAAAATTTTCCAAAAGCATCATTCACTTCATCGATATAACCTTGTTTGCTTGTGAGTACAAGTCCAATTGGTGAATCTCGAAACAAGGTTTTAAACTTACGTTCTGAAAGAGCTAAATTTGCATCCGATTCAATTTTTTCAGATATATCTCTCGAAGATGTATGTAAGTAATTTTTTCCTGAACTTGGGTGAGTGGTCAAACGGTTGTCAGATTGTAACCAAATGTATGTTCCATTCTTATGTAAAAATCGAAATGTAGGATTGACGTTATTTTCTCCACGTAAGAGAGGTTGGTGTGACCTTTCAAAGATTAACCTTCGATCGTCCGGGTGAAAAAAATCATAAGGATTTTTACCGAGGAGTTCTTCCGGTGCATAACCTATGATGGAAATGGAATTTGGACTTACATAAATGTAGGTTCCATCGGTTTCATGTAAACATACTAATTCTCGGCTAATCGAGGTTAATAATTGTAATACTTCTGAATCGGGAAGTGACACACTTATATTCAAAGGTAAATGGTTTCAGTTGTCTATCCCAAATCAGTGTTTTTTAAAGATTTATAAAATGGGTACAAACCAATTTTTTTTAACCATCTCTCAAGTTTTCCACCTATCTATTCGTGGCCAACAAAATTGTATTAGGGATACTCAAATGAAAAATCTATCGTATATCATATTGGATGGGAATTTAACGTCCGATCCGGAAGAAAAAACAATTGCTGGTGGCAAGTCACTGGCACAATTCACAGTCGCTGTCAACCACTCTCAAAACAACCCTGAATCAAAGGATAAAGATGATGTATCTTTTTTTGAAGTAGATGCTTGGGAGAAACTCGGCGAAAACTGTGTGGAGTACTTAAAAAAAGGCAGTAAAGTGACTGTAATGGGAAACTTAAAACAGAACCGATGGAAAACACCAGAAGGAGAAACAAAATCGAAAGTGAAAGTCACTGCCTCCACAGTTCGTTTTGATAGTATGCGCAAACGAGAAGAAAAAGTCGCATAATTGAATACGGGTGTTGGCATATACCTTCACCCGTGTGATTTTACTTATGGAGTACTGATGGTTCTTTTTTTATGTTTTGTATGAGTGGGTGAGTCAAAGATAGAAGGATTTTCATCCTTTTCTGAGTGAACATTTTCTTTTCCATCCTCAGGTCGTTTGTCTTCTTCTACGATTGTTTGTTTTCCATTTTTTCCCACGTATAAAATGCGAAAGTATCTTGGTGAGGATACTAAATTCCATTCTCTAAAAAAGTATTTCGTAAAGGAATGCCGTGGTCCTGAACTTCCATTCGTAAATTCAATTTTTGATTTGATATTGGATTTAAATTCGATTTGTTCTTCTTTGGTGAGATTTGGAAATTGTGCAATTTCCCCATTCACATATCGATTTCTTAGGATGTCCAACTCGCGTCTGTTACGAGTTGTAACATCTTCTATAAACTTTTGTTTGGCGCCAAAACAATTGCCACCATAAGACTCACAATTCGGTTCTAAATATGGATTTACGTATGTTAATTCTAAATAAATACTTATGTATTCACCTGGAGTTGGAACTTTTCCTTCAAAAATTTCTAAGACTTGTGGGACTGTGTCACGATCTGAGTATTGCCTTTCGATGGCCTCTCTTGTGACTTTTGTTTCCGGTGTGGTACTGTTGACCTTAACTGGTTTTTTTGATTCTCCAACAATGACTTTGTTTCGCATCACTTCTGTTTTGGTTTCCAAAATTTCGTAAGCTTGGAAGTTTACAGGCTGTTTGGCGATGATTTCCCCTTTTTGGTTTAGAACAATGATATGATGGTCAATGATTGTCCCTGCGATGATTTCTTCTATGATGCTGATTCCAGCATCTTCAAAAAACAAATCCAGTTGGATGAAAGGAATTTTGTTCTCAGAGTATTCAACACTTACTCCTGGTTCTTGGGTGAGTGGTTTTTTGGAATTGGATTCCAACCCAGGGTTTGCCTCTTGTTTGGTGATCATTTTGATCCGATTTAAATTGATTTGTTCGGATTGGGTTGGGAAGGTCGGAACCATCACACGTTCAGGTGTTTGGCACCCCCAAACAAATTGCAAAAGAAATACGACCAGAGGAATTCGTTTCATATTTAGAGTATCGGCAAAGGATTGCCCCTAAAATTAGGGGCAATGGAGGTCTTAGATGTGTTTTGCACTCATTGGAGGGAGGATTGGTCCACTTACTTGTTGGATTTCCACATACTTTCCGTTAATAAGGCGGTATGCTTTTTCTGGTTTGTCTTTTAAAAAATACACAGACTCAACACCTTTTGCTGTTGGAGCATCCATTCTTAAAACTTTACCCCATTCTGTGTAAGTAAGAGTGATGGTTTGTCCATTCTCATTGTATTCTTTAACAAGTTTTCCATCAAAGTCATATTCAGCCATTGCAATTGGATTTCTGTCTGTCCAGAATTCTATGAGATTAAAAATGAGAATGTCTAAAAAACTTCCAATTCCATAAGCAATGTACAGTGGGAAAATCATAAGTAAGGAACGAAAAAAACTCGCAAGTTTTCCTGATCCAATTTGAATTCCTGCGTTAAAGGAATATACAGCTTTGATGGCACCAAATTTTCCAAAACAATTGGAAAGAAGCCCGAATGATAACAACCCGATAAGAGCTGAATTTAATATTTTTTTCATTTTCTACCTCTACGTTTTTAGCTGAAAACTAGTGACCAATCATAAGTGAAATGATTTGGTTCTGCAAGTCGAAATGATTGACAGTGGCTTTTTTTCGATGATTCTGGTCTGAAAGAAGGCAAAACCATTGATCTTTTCCGATTTTGAATACTTTGTCTTCTTCCTCTTCGTATTTTTTACTGTTTGGTATTTGTTCCCTGCCATCTTTTCGAACCAATCTAAAGAAACACGAATCTTACATGTTTTCCTACTCATCAGTAGTTATTTTTTCTACATGTCATGGGACTATCGTTTTGGTGCATTGATTTTATTATCTACAGCCATTGACTTTTATGTAGGTCTTAAACTTTCCACAGAAACAAGAGAAAAAATTCGGTATTATTTATTACTCTTTAGTTTGATAACAAACTTAGTCTTTATTTTAGGTTTCTTTAAATACTATAATTTTATTGTGACTTCGATGAACTCAGTCACCAATGTCATGTTTGGTGGTGACATGCTGCCTGTTCTAAAAATCATTTTACCAGCAGGAATTTCCTTTTTTACTTTCCAATCATTATCTTATACAATAGATGTTTATCGTAAAGAAATTCCAGCAGAAACCGATTTTATCCGTTTTGCTTTATTTGTGAGTTTTTTTCCACAACTAGTTGCAGGTCCAATTGTGACGGCTAGAACCTTTATGCCACAATTGTACAGTCCAAAAAAATTGGAAGACATTGAATTTCGAGTCGCCATTCGTTTTTTTATGTTAGGTTATTTTAAGAAGGCAGTACTTTCTGATATGGTTGCACCAACCATTGATGCCATTTATGCAAACCCAGCAGATCACCATGCCTTTGCCTTACTCATCGCTGCTGCACTTGGTGGTATCCAAGTGTATTTAGATTTTAGTGGGTATTCTGACATGGCGATTGGAAGTGCTATGTTACTCGGATACAAACTACCAACCAATTTTAACCTTCCTTTTCTTGCGACTTCCGTTTCAGGATTTTGGCGGAGGTGGCACATGACCCTTAATTCCTGGTTACGAGATTATATTTATATTCCCATGGGAGGTAGCCGTGTAACATCTGTACGCCGTAAATTTAATTTATGGTTTACTATGTTTGTGAGCGGAGTCTGGCATGGAGCACAATGGACGTTTGTATTTTGGGGATCTCTCAATGGATTTTTTTATGTTTTGGAAGAAATTTGGAAAGAATGGTTCCCTGAGACAAAAAACGAACCGTCTGTCCCAAAATCAAATTTGGTGAGGGTTCCCATTTGGATCTTTCAAAATGTACTCAATAATTCCATTTTCTTTTTAGGTGCTGTTTTTTTTCGTTCCCTCACTTGGGACAATGCCTGGATCCACTTAAAAGGGATTTTCCTTTTCCAAGAGGGAAACCTACGTCCTTATATGTGGAAAGACTTCCTATGGATCATGGGTTTTCTCATCCTTGGGCATTTCCTTGGATACTTTCTCTTTGAAAAGGGAAAGGGAAAAAAGATACCAGCGATTTTGGAATTTGCCATGTACCCCATCCTTTTTCTTGTCTTAAATTTAGCTACACCCGAAAACTCAGTTCCTTTTATCTACTTTCAATTCTAATATGCTTTTTTCGTTTCCAATTCTAGGATTCCATGTAACTTGTTGCTATGGAAAGTGAGCGAAGGCTTCCCAGAATTTCCCCAGGTGATTTTTCCGAATTCGAAGTCCATTTGGATCTCGAAGGGATCACGTTATTTGGAAAATTAGGAAATATATCCGAAGAGGGACTTTGTTTTTTAGGTGAGGATGACTTACTTAGTGACGAAATCGAATCCCAAGTGTTGGGGAGTATCGTTTGGGCAAAAGGCACCAAACGTTTGTTTTTTGAAGGAACCATTATGTGGACCCAAACTTCAAAAATAAAAACAGTCGTATATCATATTGCAGGCATTCAATTTTTAGAAAAAATCAATTTAACTGATTCGATGCTTGCAAGAAGTTTGGAGATAAAATGAAAATATTGTTACTTGGTGGGACAGGCCTTGTCGGTAAACAAGTGTTACTTTCGCTTCTATTTTACCCGCAGATCAAAAAAGTGATCGTATGGGCGAGACATTCTGAAAATTCTTCCAAACCAAATTTACCTATTGAAGTGGTAAAAGCCACTTGGGAAGATTTTCAATCAGGAAAGGTGAGTGTTCCAGAGGACGTAGATGCTGTGTTTTGTTGTTTGGGAACAACGATTGGAAAGGCGGGTAGTCAGGATAAATTTAGAGAAATTGATTTTGATTATCCCTTACTTGCGGCAAGACAAGCTAGAGAAAAAAAAATTCCAGGATTTTATATCATCACTGCGATGGGTTCCGATGCCAGTTCATCCATTTTTTATAACCGAGTCAAAGGTGAATTGGAAATGGAATTACAAAACTTACATTTCCCTTTTTTAGGAATATTTCGGCCATCACTTCTCATTGGAGAACGTGAGGAAGTAAGGATAGGAGAAAAAGTGGGAGAGGTGATTGGAAATCTCATTCCGTTTGGCTTTTTAGGTTTAAAAAAATACAAACCCATCCAAGCTGCCTATGTGGCAAAATCTATGATATACTCATTGTTAAATGATAAACCTACAAATTTGTCCAATCCAGTTGTGAAAATTTATGAAAACGATACCCTGTGGGAAATCGGTAAGGACCATTCTTTTTGATTCCAGATAACAAACAAAAACCCTATTCCAAAACCAAATACATCATCTTAAGTTTTGTTGTACATTTCATCGTAAGAGTTTGGTATTTATTCATACGAAACCAAAAGTTCATCATCCCCGATGAATCGGCCAAGGTGATCGAACAAGGATCAAAGTACATCATTGCTGTGTTTCATGAGACAACTCTTTCTTTGTATAGGCACGCGACTCAGTATTTAAAACGAAAGAAAAAAGCAGATATGGTGGCACTTGTCTCACAATCCAAAGATGGGGAAATCATCCACCAAACCTTTGCTCGTTCTGGCCTTCGTTCTGTACGAGGTTCTTCTACAAGAGGAGGGACAGGTGCCTTTCGGAATATCTTAAAAGAAATGAAACAGGGCGCTGTACCCATCTTCACGGTTGACGGACCCAAAGGCCCAAGAAGGGAAGTGAAACCTGGTGTGATAGTGACAGCCTCACTAACAGGTTTTCCGATTTTATACCTTCATTCTTGTTATGACCGTGCCTATGTATTCAAAAGTTGGGATCGTCATTTTTTTCCAAAATTTGGTGCTCGACTTTTCATCCAATACGGGAAACCCTTTTTTGTTCCCAAAGGCTTAACCGAAAGCCAAATCGATGAATATGCGAAGAAACTAGAACTGGAAATGCAATCGAATGCCGCGTCACTAGAATCGTATGTGCGTGGACTCTTTCCTGACAATTCTATTGACGTACCACCTAAAAACGAAAGTTTAACCAAGTAAGGTAAAAAATATGTCCTCTCTAAAAAATTATATCTTCACTTCCGAGTCCGTATCTGAAGGACACCCAGACAAAGTCTGTGACCAAATTTCTGATGCCATTCTCGATGCGTATTTAGCCCAAGATCCAAAATCTCGTGTTGCTTGTGAGACTCTTGTTACGACGAATCTAGTCGTCATCGCTGGTGAAATTACCAGTAAAGGAAAAGTAGACACACAAGAAATTGCTCGGGATGTAATCCGTAAAATTGGATACAATGACATCAATATGTACTTTGATGCTGACTTTGCAGTTGTTGCTTCCCACGTGCATGCACAATCTCCAGACATTGCCCAAGGGGTAAACGAAGGGGAAGGCCTCCATACAGAACAAGGTGCAGGTGACCAAGGTTTGATGTTTGGATTTGCCATCGCAGAAACTCCAGAGCTTATGCCAGCTCCACTATATTACTCACACAAACTTCTTGAACATCTATCAGAACTTCGCCATACAAACAAAATTGAATGGCTTCGTCCTGATGCAAAATCACAAGTCACCATCCAATACGAAGATGGAAAACCAAAACGTGTTGATACAGTTGTGATTTCCACACAACACAAACCAGGTGTGACTCATAAACAAATCGAAGAAGCTGTGATTGAAGAATGTATCAAAAAAATGATACCAAAAGAACTTCTAGTCAACACTCGTTATTTCATTAACCCAACAGGTAAATTCGAAATTGGCGGTCCACATGGTGATACAGGTCTTACTGGACGTAAAATCATCGTAGATACATACGGTGGAATGGGTCGCCATGGTGGTGGTGCATTCTCTGGAAAGGATCCATCTAAAGTGGACCGTTCTGCGGCTTATATGGGTCGTTACATTGCGAAAAACGTTGTGGCAGCTGGTCTTGCTCACAAATGTGAAGTGCAATTAGCTTATGCAATTGGTGTGGCAGAACCCGTATCTGTTCTTGTGGATACATTTGGAACAGGAACCATTTCTGATGAAGAAATTGCAAAACGTGTACTCGCAAACTTCAAACTCACTCCAAAAGGAATTGTAGAAGGTTTGGATCTCCTTGGAAAAGGAAGAAAATACCAAGAAACAGCGGCTTACGGTCACTTCGGTAGAACTGGTAGCACTTTCACTTGGGAAAAAACTGATAAAGCAGAAGCGTTAAAAAAAGGATAAAAAATGGGAGCACCTAGCCAATCAACAGCGGACAAAAAAGCAACAAGAGATGCATACGGCGAAGCCTTAGTTGAGTTAGGTGCATCTAGACAAGATGTAGTCGTTTTAGATGCGGACCTTTCTGGTTCCACTAAAACTGCTGACTTCAAAAAGAAGTATCCTGAACGATTTTTTAACGTAGGTGTCGCTGAACAAAACTTAGTTGGTCATGCGGCGGGTCTTGCTCTTTCCGGGTTTGTACCATTTGCTTCTAGTTTTGCTATGTTTTTATCTGGTCGTGCATGGGAAGTGGTTCGGAACAGTGTCGTTTATCCAAAATTAAACGTAAAACTTGTGGCTTCTCACGGTGGTATCACTGTTGGAGAAGATGGTGCTTCTCACCAATGTATTGAAGATTTTGCCATTATGCGTGTCATACCAGAAATGACTGTGATTTGCCCATCTGACTTTAATGAAACTAAACAAGTCATTCATGCAATTGCCGATTACAAGGGCCCTGTTTATGTGAGAGTAGGTAGACCTGCGATTCCTGTCATCGAACGAGAAAACTATAAATTCCAAATTGGAAAAGCAGAAGTGATCTTTGAAGGAAAAGACGTTTGTATCATTGCCAATGGAGTGATGGTGAACGAAGCTATGACAGCTGTTTCTCTTCTAAAAGAAAAAGGAATTCATGCCACTCTTCTCAATATGGCAACAATCAAACCTTTGGATAAAGAAACCATTATTGCAAAAGCTAAAGAATGTGGTGCTGTTGTAACTTGTGAAGAACACAATGTTATCGGCGGACTTGGTTCTGCTGTATCTGAATTATTATCTGAAGAATACCCAGTTCCTGTGATTAAATTAGGAATGAAGGATACCTTTGGAAAATCGGGTACATGGAGTGGGCTGCTTGATTATTTTGGACTCCGTGCGAAGGATGTTGTATCTCACGCAGAACTGGCAATTTCTAAAAAGAAAAAATAGGTTAGGGGGGCTTTGGTGATGTCCGGTTCCGGAGCTTCAGAGCCTTCTATCTTAGAAGAAATTGCAATCAAACCCCATAAAAATGACGGACCTTGGAAAGTGGTTTTGTGGGATGATGACCACCACACTTATGAATATGTCATCGAAATGCTCATGGATGTTTGCCAAATGACATGGGAAAAAGCCTTCCAACATGCTGTTGAAGTAGACACTCGCAAAAAAACCATCGTTTTTTCTGGGGAATTAGAACATGCAGAGTTCGTCCACGAACGTATCTTAGGTTATGGACCCGATCCACGGATGAGTTCTTCCAAAGGATCGATGACGGCTACTTTAGAGCAGTAACACGGCATCATACTAAAATTTTTTGACATTTATTTCATTGAATGCAAGTTAGATGCTACTTGGTATTTAAACTTAAATCTTCACATCTTTCTTTCTAACGCATAATTTCTTTCTGGAACAAGTAATGACGAGACTGATTCATTCGTATCCACTTTGATGTTGGTTGTAGGATTATAAGTATCTAACATTGTCTCGCCATCTACGATGAATTGGTAGTGGTATTCACCAGGCAGTAATTTTTTCTCTAATGTGAAAACACCCTTACGGTCTTTTTTCAAAAAATCATGTTCTGGGTTCCAATCATTAAAATTTCCAACCACACGTACCACTTCTGCATTTGGTAAATAAATTTGAAATTTGACTGTTCGAAGGTCACGTTCTTCATTTGCGGAATCTTCTAACACCATTGTTTTTGTTTGGCGGTCGGTATCTTTGGAGTCCAATACAAATCGAGAAAAGTAGGATCCAGATCCATCTTCCACCTTATCAAAGTTTTCTGGATCATAAGTAAGAAGGCCGTTTACGCGGAATTTGTATTCATAAACAGGGTCTTCTTCGTAATTGTCTTTGATTTGATTTGGCTCAATCACTGTGTAGTAAATACCGTATTGGTTACGTTTCATTTCGGCACATTCCCAATTATTGAAACTCCCACAGATTTCAACCGATTCATCTCGAAGGCCGTTATAAGTAAATAATATCCCTCTGTGTAATAGGTTCCCACTGGAAACATAGGATTCCACATCAAGATAACGAATGTAACGTGGAGCTATGTTTTTTTTCAGACTCTCCAACTGCCAGAGATAATACACCGTGTCCTGGTCTTCGGTTTCATCTGACATTTCAAGTTCTCCCGAAGAAAAACTACCAATCCAATCCAAACCTTCGTCAGCAAAAATTCCAATACCTGTCAAAAAGAGTAAAATGAGAATAATTCGGATGAATTTGGATTTCAACATAGGGCAGTCGTCTTATAAGTCCTTTGTCTTTATTTTCGGCAGGATTGAAAAAAGAGAGTGAAAGGTTTTTTTCTGGCGGAACCATCTGACATAATAAAAAAAATATTCTGTCATTTTAAGAAGGGGCCGATAATTCATTAGGAATAGACCTTCGCATGGCTGAGCCGAAAGATAAATTGAGTCCGGAAGAAATCACACAAATCGAGACGATGTTTTCGGCTCTCAATAAAAATCCTATGTCCTCGGAAGAGCTCAATCCGATGGCGAAGGTATTACGTGAGAAACTAGGTTATACCAATCCCTTTTCGGGAACAGACGAACCTTCACCCGCAGACGAAGAAACAAACGATGCCCTTCCTGATGATTTTGGCGATGGGGATACTACTGACGGGGAAACATCTGATCCATTTTCTGGGTTGGATGATGACGACGATTTTGGCCCACCAAAACTTTCAAGTAACCAACCTGAAGATGACGATGGAATTGATTTAGATGAACTTTTAGGGGAAGATAGCCCCAAACCCCAAGAGACAACACCACCAACCGATACTGATTTTGATGATTTGGGAATGGATGCTCCCTCAGATGAGATGTCTGGGAATGAGGATCCATTTTCTACACCTGTAAGTGACGAAGCCGACCCATTTGCAAACCTCGATTCCCCAGGAGAATCTGGTGGTGCAGAAGATGATCCTTTTGCGAATTTAGACGCTGTTGATGAAGCGCCGATGGAAGAAACAAAGGCACCTGAGATTGGTGATGATCCCTTTGCCAATTTAGGAGGTGACGACGATTCGACTCCTAAAACCACCGACGAAGATCTGTTTGCTGGATTTGATTCAGGTTCTCCAGAACCTCAAGGCGCAAGTGATGATTTTGATTTCGGATCAGGAGCAGATACCCCAGCCGGTGACGATCCATTTGCGGATATGGGATCTACGCCTTCTGATTCTGGGGCAGATACAGGTTTTGGTGATGATCCTTTTGCAAGTATAGAGACTCCTGCGACAGATGCGGGAGGTGACGATCCTTTTGGTGATTTATCTACATCGTCCTCTTCCAGTGAAACATCGTTTGGTGACGATCCATTTGCGGATATGGGATCTACTCCTTCTGATTCTGGAGCCGATACAGGTTTTGGTGATGATCCTTTTGGAAGTATGGAAACACCTTCCTCTTCAGCTCGGGAAACAGAACCAGCTGATATTGGTGGTGGATTTGATGATCCGTTTGGTGACTTGGGTGTGGGGATGGAACCTCCAAGCCTTGATGATGATTTAGCGGCACCTTCCTTTGATGACCTAGCACCTTCTATTGATGATATGCCAGTTTCTGCCATGGATGACTTTGGTGGGAATGATGAAGGGCCTGGTGGGTTTGAAGAAGACCTCATGTCACTTGGCAAAGAGGAAGAACCAGAAGAATCACTTGAGGCCAATTTAACTGACGAAGAACTCGCAGTCATCCAATCTGAATTACTTCGTTACCCACCAAAACTAAGACGAACCATCATCGATGCAATCGTCAACCAACGGATCCCTGTTCGGAACCAAAAAGAAATCATTGAGCTCATTAAAGCCCAACAAAAACCAGAAGACATTGCAAATTACTTAGGTGGTCTCCTTGGAGAACGAGTAGAACTCAGTGATTCGAGTGGAAAATTTGCAGCTGATGGTGTTCCCATCATTGCGAGTAAAGATGCTTATACAAAAGAAGGTGCAGCACGTAAACGTGAATTAATCAGAAGGACTATTTTATCTTCTGCCGCTGCGATCTTTTTAGTATTTGGAATCGTTACTTTATGGAAGTATGTGATTGTACCTTACCGTGCCAAGGCACAATATGCGCTTGGACTTGAAAAAATCGAAGAATACGGTTATGAAACAGATGCATTAGAGAAGAAAAAATTACTCGCTGACGCAGAAAATTATTTTATCAAAGGGGAAGAGATTTTCCCACATAACTTAGAGTTTTTGAACAAATATTGTACTGCTTATACCAAAGCTGGATTGTATGAAAAAGCTTTTGAAAAATGTTTTGGGAAAGTAGAACCAGATTTTGGATATGAACTAGAAGACAAAGAACACAAACGTGCTTGGGAAAATCGAAAAGAAGTACCAAATATCAGTTTTGCGAAAAAAACGGAATGGAATGATGCTGGAATAGAAACGGCTGGACGTCGTCCTCTTCCTGAACTTGCTTTTTACTTAACTTCACAAGATAAAGTGCCAAGAAAGGTTTTAAAAGCTGGTGCCTACATTGCATCAAGACTCAAATACAATGTCCATGACATTGATACATACATTGCTTTAGGAAACTTCCACTCTTTCCACAGAAAAGATTTTATAGAAGTTCCACCAGGAAGTAACCGCAAAAAATATAAAAACGATCACCTAGCTATAGAATACTTCAAACGAGTGTTTACCGATGGGGGAGATCCAGATAACGTTGATGCGATTGCTGGCATTGCTAAAATTTTCTATAATAAAAAAGAATTTGGAACAGCTGTTAAATATTATAACGATATCATAGAAAAATATCCAAAAAATCCGATTGGACATGGTGGGATTTTATCCACTTACATTGAAATGTGGAAACGAGACAAAAATCCACAATATGTACTTAACCATCATAGACAAGTTCGAAATGCATTAAACATCGAAGACGAACTTTCTCTTTTTGTTTTAGCAAAACTTGCTTCCTTTTATATCGATTTAGATTCTGAAGAAGTAAGAATCAAATACAACATCAATCCGGAAGACCAAGTCACAGGAATGGAAATTGATGATAACGTAGAATACCTACTTAACATCGCTTATGGAAAAGATGGTGGTTCCAAATTTGCGGAAGGATATTACCAAAGAGCGCGTTTTTATTTCAAAAAAGAAGAAGCCGCTCGTGCTCTAAAACAATTAGAGTTAGCTTCTACTTATGATATCAGACATTATCTCGCTGTTTTACTGATGGCAGAATATTATATCCATACAGAAGATTATGATGAAGCAGTAAAACTTCTTAGAGAAGCTGATGATCGGTATCAAAATTACCATGATCGTTTAGGGGAAAGGGACGAAGATGAAACCTTACTCGAAGGAAGTCCTGGAAGAATTTCGTTTAACTTAGGAAAAATCCAATTTTTGGAAGCTGCTGGTATTAACAAAACAGACAATATACGAGAATTTCCTGGTAAAAAAATCTATCCAGAACGTAGCATTGGTTCACTTTCCTTTGACGAAAAAGAAAGGAGAAATGGGCTTTTTATGGCACGTGAATCATTTCTCGCAGCTCTTGACCGTGACATTTCCAAAGATCCAAAAATTGTAAGAGAATGTTATTATTACTTAGGTTGGATTGATTACAATCATGGAGATTTTACTCAAAGTTTAGATTTTTGGGCAGAACTACCAGAAGAAGACATTTATAATAATCCAACATTATTATTTGGGAAAGGGAATGCATTTTATTATACGAGACAATACAATGCAGCACTTGGCAACTATCTCAAGTTAAAGGATGATTTTGAACTCAAAGAACAAAGTTTGGGAAGAATTGATACAGAAAATTCTGATCATAGAGAAGTATATGAAACCCTAACTGCCCTTTATAACAATATTGGTGCTGTGTATGAGAAAAAACAAGATACCATCAATGCATTGAAATACTATTGGAAAGCAATGGAAACTGCACGTAAGATTGGTTCTGTGAGTGAAATTGCAAATTCTAACAAAGATTTGGTGTTTGTCAGAGCCAAATTAGACAGAGAACCATTATTGGAAGACTGGCTTGCTCCAACACTCGATCGTTTGGCTCAGATCAAAAAATAGAGTTTATTTGACTCGAAAACGTTCGCGGATTCCAAGCAAAAAGAAGTAAAATGTTTCCCACATACGACGGATTCGGTATGGCCTTGCAATGATGCGCCATAACCAAATAAGACCCCTTTCTTTGAACCATTCTGGTGCTTTTTTGTCAGCACCAGATAACATATCTAATGCGCCACCAACACCAATCACAACAGCTTTTCCAAAATACCCTGTGTTGTTTTCGATCCAAATTTCTTGTTCTGGAAAGTCCATAGCAAGGAAAATGATGTCTGGTCCTGTTTTACGAATGGCTTCTTTGACTCGCATCTCGCGTTGTCTGTCCAAATGTCCAGCATGCCTTCCGACGATGCGAACTTTGGGAAAATGTCTTGTGAGATTAAAATAAATACGTTCGACGATTTCGTCTTTAGCCCCAAAAATAAAGGCAGTGAACTCTTTGAGTTCTGCAAGGCGAATGAGATCCATCATCACAGCAATAGGAGTCACACGTTCTTTCAAACGGCCTTTTGACATCCATCCGATACCAGCACCTTCCACCAAAATGGTACCAGCCTTTTCTGCGATACGGTGGAGTGCTTTTTTAGGGCGCATCCTCATCAGTTTGATCGGATCTAAGAATAAAACATGGTGCATGCCTTCTTTTTTCTCAAGCACGCGGAATAATTTCGCAATTGCTTCATCCGTAGTGACGTTATCGATTGGAATTCCCAAAACATGTAAGGTTTCCAACTTGGAAACGTCGATGTTTTGGTATTCCAGTAATATATCTCTCTCGTCTTTTGAGGAATTGTGAACGATTTCGCTCAATTGCTTCATGTAGCCAGGTTTTCCTTTCCTATCTAAAGCATTATGTCCAGTACCCTCTCTTGTCGCCTCTAAATTTTTAAAAACTACCGTTTTTTCACTTGGATTGGAACCAAGAGAACGAGAAAAAGTATCAAAATGTTTCGTAGCAATTGTTTTCTCGTTTTGACTCTCTTTCTCCTCTCAAGCGCAAGTTATGCGGAGAAAATTTCGATCTTTGGAACCATTCAAAATGGTACCACTAGAGGTTTAGGAAAAGCAGACTCCATTCGGATGTTGGCTTTACAGGGTGCAATGCTTCCCTTAGCGGAAATTGGACCTCAATCTGGAAAATTCAAATTCCCTGAAATGGATTTACCAGAAGGAGCGCCTATCCTTTTACAAATCCAATACCAAGGTGTGAATTATAATAAAATGATCCCACCAACTACTATGTTTCGTACTTCCCCTCAGGAAGTTACCGTGTATGATACAGGGGCAAGCCGAAAACAAGTTGCAATTAAAAGTTTAATGCAGGTTATGCGAGAAAAAAAAGGACTCCGCATATTTAAATTATTCTTAATTGATAATGTGAGTAATCCACCAAAATCTTACGATCCCAAAGCAGGTGCTTTGGAATACTCGGTAGCAAAAGAAGCCACGGAAATTATGGCACAACTCCAACAACCTGGGAGTAAAATGGCAATCCCATTAGGAGTCCCAGAAGGGCCAAATGGAGGAAGGATTTTGGATCGTGCCATTTTGCCTGGAAGTTCGGAATTACAAGTTTCTTATTTAATACCTAACTCACATGACTCTTTCGGCGAACGAATGTTAATTGAGTCAGATAATGGGAAATACCCAATTTTTGTGAAACCACAAGATATGGTAGTAGAAACGAATGATAAATCTTCGATTGTAAAATTAGAAAAAGATGTTCCGAAAGGACTGAGTGCTTATGTTTTAAATGCTCTTGAATTTGGTGCTTTGGTTGAGTTACGTTTTATTGGTGGTAAAGCACTTCCAACTATGTCCAATTCTCCTAATCCTGAAATTTGGAATGGCTCGATTTTAACCAGTTGGGATTTATCTTTATTTGCTGTGATTGGATTTTTAGGACTCCTATTCACAATGTCTTTTATCTTTGTCTATCGGAAACAAACAGAAAGGAAAAATATTTTATGAACCAAAAAATTTCAAAACAAGAAACAACCTACCTTAGGTTTATTGGTCTTGGGGAATTAGTAGAACATGGTGGAAGAGGTATTTTAGCATTTTGGGTGATTCTTGCTCTCACTTTCTTTTTGTTTGGTGATCAAAACCTTATTGCACCCAATATGAAAAATATTGCTGCATCACTTGGAATTACAAATCAAGCAGAGATCGATTGGAAATTCGGAGCGGAAGTACCTACGTTGTTTTTCATTTTAGGAGCTTTGGTTTCATTGTCAATGGGGTACCTTTCGCAAGCATTCTCACGCAAACGTTTATTGATTGCAGCCGTATTGTTAGGAGAGATTCCATGTTTTTTATCAGGATTTGCCAATTCATATAATGAATTCCTAATATTACGAACACTTTGTGGTTTTGGATTAGGAGGGATTTTTCCACTTATATATAGTTTGATTGGTGATTATTTCTCGAGTCATTCGAGAGCGATCGCAACAGGTTATGTTTCTCTTATGATAGGTCTTGGAGTAGGCGTTGGACAATTATTAGGTGGAATACTTGGTGGAGAAGATCCAATCAATGGTTGGAGAGCTTCTTTCATCTATATGTCTGCACCATCATTTTTATTTGCCTTGATTTATTTGTTGTTTTGTGAAGAACCAAAACGTGGTGGATCGGAAGATGTAGATGCAGCAGATACTCTTTCACACAAAATTACTTTAAAAGATTTTAAGATTTTGTTTGAGAATAAAACGAACATTGGAGTTTTTTTGCAAGGGATTCCTGGTTGTATTCCTTGGGGTGTGTTTTTTGTTTTTTTAGCGGATTATTATGAAAACACATATATGTTTTCAAAAGAATTAGCGGCAGGAATGATTACCTTTGCTGCTATTGGAATTTTCATTGGATCATTTTTTGGAGGAGTACTTGGACAATTACTTTATAATATTAAAAAACAATACCAACCTTTACTTTGTATGTTTAGTATCATGATCGGAATGATTCCTGCTGTTTTTTTATTGTATGCGTTTAGTATTGTTAACAATCCATTATTGTTCATTGGTTTGAATGTGATTACAGGAATTTTGATCTCGATCGCTGGACCAAACGTAGGTGCAGTGCTTATCAATGTAAATGCTCCTAAATCAAGGAGTGCAATATTTTCTCTCTATAATTTGACAGATAATTTAGGAAAAGGTCTCGGTCCAGTGATCTCTGCTGTAATTCTTGGACTCACACCAAATCGAGGTTTAGCGCTATCCATTTCGATTCTTTTTTGGATTCCCTGTGCCTTAGCTTGGTTACTCATTATTTTCAATTATGAAAAAGATGAAACCAATATGCATTTGTTATTAAAAGAAAAAACTTCTTAGTTAGATTCAAACTGAATTAAAACATAAATAATCAAAATGCAAATTAAACACAACTTACTTGATATCGAAGGGACAACAGCACCAATTGCTTTTGTCCACGAGATTCTTTTTCCTTATGCTAAAAAACACATCCACCAGTTTTTACAAGAATATCAATTTACAGAAGAGAAATGGAAGGAAATCCAATTGGAATACCAAAAGGATGTTGCTTCTTTGGATCCTATGTTACAAGAGAAATTAATAAATGAAGAATCTGCTTCTCTTGGTTTGCCTAACAATGTACCTCAAATCCTTCCGAAAAAATTGGTTTCCCGATATTTTGAATATCTCATTTCAAAAGATCGTAAATTTGGACCACTAAAAGAAATCCAAGGAAAAATTTGGAAAGAAGGGTATGAATCAGGCGAAATCAAAAGTACCGTGTTTGATGATGTTCCAAATTTTTTACAAAAGTCTCTTCAATCAGGAATTCAAAACCATGTTTATTCATCTGGGTCAGTAGAAGCACAAGTTTTAATCTACCAGTATACTGTGTTAGGTGATTTGAGGAAGTATTTTACTTCCTATTTTGATACAGCAGTTGGTGGCAAAAGAGAAGCTGATAGTTATTTAAAGATTGCTCGGAATTTAAATTCTTCTGCAAATGAAATTCGTTTTTTTACCGATGTTGTAGAGGAAGCTGAAGCTGCAAAATCTGTGGGGATGGATGTCGTAATTTTAAATCGTCCAGGTAACCTAAAACAAAAACCACATCCTTTCCCCGTCTGGGAACATTTTTAAGCAAGATACAATATCCCAATTGAGTAAACTACAATTACAATGGAAAAAACCAATTTCCAAAAGAAATGCGCCCGTAACAAATTCATAAACACGAAGGAAATCAAAAGGAATTTGAGTGCACTCATTAACACTAAATTCCAATTTCCTGGAACAAACGATCCGATCCCATAAAACGAAAGATAAACGATCACAAGTAAAACCAAAAAAGTAAAACTAATTCGTAACATACAAACTCCTTATTGGATTAAATACAATGCTGGATACAAAAGGAGCCAGATAAGGTCACACATATGCCAAAAAATCCCACCTGCTTCTAAGTTCACAAGGGATATGGTTTTTCGATTGAGTAAGACAATGAATAAGATGATCATTCCTACAACAACATGAAGGTAATGAAAACCTGTTAACAACCAGTAGTAACTAAAAAATAAATTGGAATCCAAATTGAAACCTAACGTCCATTTATCGTAGAATTCGGCAAATTTGAGAATCAAAAAACAAAATCCAAATAATATTGAACCCATCATACTCAAAGAAAAGATTGTTTCATTTTTGTTTTCTTTTGCATGAACACCAGTTGCGAGTAAAAACCCACTGGTAAGTAGGAAAATCGTATTCCAAAACGCAAATCCGCGATGTAAATGGCTTTGCATGGATACAAACCCACTTAGGTCTTGTGTTTTGTCATAAAGTAAAGATCCAATCCCCATACAAAAGGTGATTACTTCTACAAATACGATGATCCAAATGAGTATTCCCCCCGGAGGGTAAAAAATCGAATCGTTTTCTACTTCTGTTTCTGCGTTCATCGAATCTCCTTTACTTAAAATTAAATTCATATAATAGAATATTCAACTAAAATCACATTAATTCATTAGGATAACGATTTGTACTTAGGGAAACCGTTCAAATTGCTCTCATTTTTCGATAGAATCTTTTTGATTCAGTTTATTGAATGATTCTAAAATTCAACATATTGTTCTGTTTTCAGAATCTTGATGCGAATAAACGTTATAATTGAATAAGGACTTGATTAGGATCAATGCAAATTGTACAATCTGCACTTACATTTGTAAAATGGATAAAGGAGGTAAGGATGCTTTCAAAATCGCAAGCAAGGGCATTCTTTCTAGGTGGAACGTTTTTGTTCAGTGCTATCTTTGTGTTCCTCACAATTGATACCTTGCGACAAAACGATACCCGTACCGATGCGCAAAACTTAACGGAAGATGTGCTAAAGGGGAAAGAGATTTGGGAAAAAAACAATTGTATGGGCTGTCATACATTACTTGGAGAAGGAGCATACTATGCACCTGATTTGACCAAAGTAGTCGAAAGACGCGGAGTGAGTTGGATCGAAGTATTTTTAGATGATCCACAAGCGATGTTTCCTGGTGAACGTAAGATGGTGAAATATAATTTTACCAAAGAAGAAAAAGGACAAGTCATCGCCTTTTTGGATTGGGTAGGTAAAATTGATGCGAATGGTTGGCCTCCAAAACCAAATATCCCTGTTGATTCGATAGTTACTGCCGTACCTCCACAAACTACAACAAATATTGTAAAAGTAGCTCAACCAGAAAAGTTTTCTCAACTTTGTGTCGCCTGTCACGCCGTAGGTGGTAAAGGTGGAAATGTAGGTCCAGCGTTAGACCATGTAGGGTCGAAGTTTGATGCTGATTATCTCAATCGATGGCTAATTGATCCACAAGTGATCAAACCGGGAACTAATATGCCGAAGTTGCCGTTAAGTGATACAGAAAGAAAGGATATAGTCTCTTATCTTTCTGCATTAAAATAAGGAGAAACAATGAGATTCCAATCACAAAAGGTCGCATATTGGTTCTTTGCAACTTGTATGTTACTCTTATCGTTACAAATCGTTTATGGATTTATTATGGGTTTTGCACGAATTGGTTTTGATGGATTACATGATTACATTCCATTTAACACTGCGCGTGCGACACATACCAATTTACTTGTCGTTTGGTTATTAACTGGGTTTATGGGTGCTGCTTATTACATCATCCCTGAAGAGTCTGACAGAGATTTGTACAGTGTGAAACTAGCTTATATCCAACTCATCTCTTGGGTTGTGGTAGGGGTGGTTGCCATCATTGGATTCCATTTTAATTGGTGGGAAGGTAGAAAGTTTTTAGAAATACCAAGACCTCTTGATTATCTTGTGGTAGTCAACGTTCTTACCTTTCTTTTCAATATTGCAATGACCATTTGGGAAGCCAAAAAAAGAAGTACAACTCAACTAGTTTTATTCTTTGGTCTGTTATGTGCTGCATTACTTTATTTACCAGGTATGTTGTACTTTGATAACCAAACCTTGGATTCTTATTTTCGTTGGTGGGTTGTGCACCTTTGGGTAGAGGGAGTTTGGGAACTCATCATGGGTGGTATCCTGGCATTTTTACTCATCAAACTCACGGGCGTGGATCGAGAGGTCATCGAAAAATGGTTGTATGTGGTTGTTGGACTTACTTTCCTTTCGGGGATTTTAGGAACGGGTCACCACTACTACTGGATCGGAACACCTAAGTATTGGCTTATGGTTGGGGGAATTTTCTCTGCTTTAGAACCACTGGCTTTCCTTGGAATGGCGATTTGGGCACTCAACATGTATCGCAAAAAAGGAAAAGACCATCCAAACAAAATTGCACTCTATTGGACTCTTGGTAGTGCAATGATGTCGTTTATTGGTGCTGGTTTTCTTGGATTTGCTCACACTTGGCCTTCCGTCAACCAATGGACTCATGGAACTCTCATCACAGCGATGCATGGACATCTTGCGTTCTGGGGAGCCTACGCCATGTTAGTGTTAGCTGTTATTTCTTATGCGATGCCAAATATGACTGGGCGTAAACTATTTACAGGTATGTCTGGATATTTAGCATTTTGGGCATCCAATATTGGAATGTTAGGAATGACTGGTGCACTCGCAGTAGCAGGGATCACACAAGTGTATTTAGAACGTAAATTGGGAATGGACTTTCTTGTCGTACAAAAAGAAATTGTATTCCACTTTATTGGAATGTTACTTGCGGCAACTCTGTTTACAGTTGGAATCACATACTTCATTGTTGATTTCATCCGTCACGGTCTTCCAAGTAATGAAGCACTTGGAAAAAATGTTGGTGACTTAGATTAAATATGTTAACAACAAAAATTCCCTATTACGAACCTACTGGTAAGGAAATAGAAATTTTTCAAATGGCGGCGGAGAACACTCTGCCGCTTTTGTTAAAGGGTCCTACTGGCTCAGGGAAATCTCGATTTTTAGAATTTATGGCACACCAAATGGGTCGTAAACTCATCACAATTTTATGTAATGATGAAACTTCTGCTGTGGACTTAGTAGGTCGTTTCCTTGTGAAAGGGGCCGATACAGTATGGATGGATGGTCCTCTCACCACTGGTGTGAAAGAAGGTGCCATAGTATATTTGGATGAGATTGCAGAAGCAAGACCCGATACACTTGTCACTATCCATTCCTTAACCGATCATAGACGGACTTTATTCATAGAACGAAAAAACGAAGAAATCATCGCACATCCTAATTTTTTACTCGTTGCTTCCTATAACCCTGGATACCAAAAGGGATTTAAAGAACTGAAACCTTCCACCAAACAACGATTTTTGGGAATGGATTTCCCATATCCAAAACCTTCAGTGGAAGAAAAAATCATTATTGGAGAAACGGGAATTTCCGAATCCATTTCTAAAAAACTAGTACAATATGCAAATTTGGTTCGTCACAAACCTGAGTTAGGTTTGGCGGAGACCGTATCCACAAGATTACTTGTCTCTTGTGCAAAACTCATCGCAAAAGGCCTTCCTTCTCGAATGGCAGGACGAACTGCGATTATTTTGCCACTCACTGATGATGAGGATACAGTGATTGCATTACAAGATAGTTTTGATTTAATTTTTTAGGATATTACTTTGGAATGGGATCAATTTGTCTTTTACCAAGGTCATAAACTTTGGAAAAAATTAAAAACGAAGTTAACTCCTCCAAGTCTATACGGTGCCTATCGCATGGAGACAGAGGAGGTAAAACTCATCAAGTATTTACAAACACTTCGCAAAGAAACAACATCCCTTGTTTATAGCAATGGTGAGATTACCCTTGGCCAAAATTTTCTTAAATTTCCAGAAGAAATTCGTTGGTATCTTTCGGAAACGACGACTAAAAAACAAGTTCGTATCTTACTTGCCTATCTTTCTTTTCTTTATGAAAACCAAATCCATTTAGAGAATGAATTCAAAAATAAGTTAGTTCAAAATAAAGAAATTCAGTTTCCCAAATCTTTTTACCAATGGTTTCGGTTGTTTTTGAAACAATTCCCAGGTGTCATAACCGATTGGAAAGAAATTCGCCACGAACGATTACAGATTCGAAAACAAGACCCCAAACAATATGAAACCATTGTATCTTGTTTTTATATGGCAAATGCATCTCTTTCACATTTGAAAATAAATTTCCCTGCAGGAAAAGATTTTGTTTCAGGCAAACAAAAACAAAAAATTGAATCCAAAGAATCAAAACAAAAATTAGATCCAAATGATGCAGAACTCTTAGAGGTAGATGAGAAAAAAATTGAAGAGTATACATTGGGTCATAATTTTGAAAAAATTGAAACGGTAGAAGAGTTTGATGGGCAATGGAGAGACATTGATGGGGAAGAGGATATGGAAGAGGAAGAAGCTCTTCAGGAACTCAATCTCAAACACATCATTCGCACCGAAGACCCAGTTCATACCACAAGAACCAGTGAATCCGGAGCCGGAACACTACTCGAGATCTTAGAAGATACGAGCAATGAAAAACCATTTTTATACCCGGAGTGGGATTACAAACAAAAAAAATACAAATCTAATTATTGTTCCGTGATCGAAGAATATCCGAAAACCTTAGATCCATCTTACACAATCAATGTTTTGGAAAAACAACGACGCACATTATTGTTATTAAAGAAAAAAATTGTAGCACTTCTCAACCAAACACGCATTAAAAAACGTTTGGTCTCGGGGGCAGATATTGATTTGGATGCACTGGTAGACCGGTATGCAGACTTAAAAGCAAAAAAAACTCCATCAGAAGCCATTTATATGAATCCGATTCGTGATGTTTCGGACATTGCTTTGTATTTTTTAATGGATTTGAGTTTGTCCACAGATTCTTGGATCCATGATAAACGAATTTTAGATGTGGAAAGAGAAAGTTTATTATTATTTTCTGAATGTCTGGAAGAACTTAAAATTCCATTTGGAATTGCAGGTTTTTATTCACGCACGAGAAACCATAACCAATTCATCCATTTGAAACAAATGAAAGAATCTTGGAATGTTGTAAGAGATCGATTAGGACCATTATCACCCATTGGATATACAAGAGTTGGTCCATCATTACGTCATACAAATTCACTCTTAAAAGATTCTGGTTACAAACAAAAATGGATCATCCTCATCACCGATGCAAGACCCAATGATTATGATAAGTATGAAGGTAAATATGGGATAGAAGACGTAAACAAAGCAGTCGGTGAATGTTTGTTAAATGGAGTGCAAGTATATACACTTGCGATTGGAACGGAAGAAAAACCGACAATTCCTGCGATGATGCGAAATGCTAGTTACCAAATGTTATTCCACCCAGAAAGGCTCCTCGATTCCTTACAGGAATTTTTCCGAAGAGCCATTCGCATCTAACACTTAGTGAAAAAAAGTTTCTAAGTAAGAATCAATCAAACTATTAATGAGTTTGTTTTCTTATGTTGGTTTTCCATCTGGTCTTGGAGTCATAAGTATTGTTGTGTATTGGACAAAGAAGATAACAAAACATAGGATCCAACCGATTCCCGATCCATAATAAGCCAATTTGTACTCATGGAAGAGAGGTAAAACCACTCGCACAAAAACAGAAAGATTTAATACGAGATACGCAAATACTGTCAATTTGCTAGCAACGATGGCTCTACCTGTATGACCCAAACTCACTCGGGTGATCATTCCGTAGATAAATACTCCAAGTCCACCTACAGTTAGGCTATGGATGGCTGAAGAAATCGGGAAGAGATTTAGATCCGCCAAACTATATAATAAAAATCCGAGACAAACCCAAAAGTATCCTAAGTACAATATCCAAAGGATGGGTCTTTGGTAAGATTTCCAAGGTTTCCAGGAAATATAACGAATGGTATTGGAGACAAACAAACCAAATCCAACAAGAAAAGAAAGGAAGGCAAATAAGGTAATTCCTATTTGTTGAAAAGGGGTTATCGATCCTAATTTCGTATTGTTCAAGTAACCTTGTAATAGTTTGGCGAAATAAAAAATAAATGGCAAATAGATTAGGATTGTCTCTAGTTTTGGCATTCGTTTAAAGGAATACCCCTGGATCACAACTCCAGAAAAAAATGGAACAACACGACCACCAATGATCAAAATTAAAAATAGAACTACAAAGATACTCAAATGAACATAGAGTAGAGTTTGTTCCGAATCTAAAATGGAATATGCAGAGAAGGCGCTTAAGATATGGAAGATGGTAAAAAGTCCGTAATGGTATAAAAGTGGGCGATTGTGTTTTTGGGTGGGGACAATCAATTTGGGAAGGAGAAGGTAAATCACGATAAGATCGGAACAGATATCAAAGCCGAAGGATAAGTAACTCAAAAAACCAAAAGGATAAAAGGAAAATCTTCCTAAAAGCCAGAAGGCCAAAAGTACGAATAAATTTTTACCTTTGAGAATGGTGGAGTTGGTCCAGTTCTGAACTGCAGTGAATAAAAATCCTAAAACAATTGCCTTCGTGAAACCAAATACCATTTCGTAGGAATGCCAATGGATGGCGTTTACCTGAATTGGATTGTTTATGATATTCGCAAGTACGAATAACCAAATTCCGATGATGAGGAATCCGAAGAGAGAACCAAACCAGAAAAAGGGGCGAAAGGCAGTATTCCAAAAACTGAGTTCAAAAAAGGAAGTCTTCATACTTTGATTCTAACTGAAATGAATCAAATTTCCTTGATGTAAATCAAGAATTAAGCCAAAATTTTTAAGAGACCTTCTTTGTCTAAGACGGTGATTTCCCCTTTTTTTGTATCAACCAAACCTTGGTCTTTTAGTTGTTTTAATATACGAGAAAATGTTTCAGGCCTTAAATACAATAATGAAGCCATTTGAGTTTGTTTTAAAGCAAGAGAATCAGGTGTTCCATAAAATAAAAAATGAGCCACTCTTTGCATAGCATCCATTGTAAGGCCACGGTTAATAGCTAAGTTTAAGGTTTCAATTTTATTCATCAAAGAATGCATTACAATATGGTTAAGTTCGATATTTGAATTTAATCGGTTTTGCACTTCTGAAAGTGGCATTCTTAGTATATTACTTTTTTTGGTAAACCTTGCTGATGCTGGGTATGGAATTCCTTGGATGACCGCCCATTCTGCAACAATACAAACTGATCGAAAAAAAGTTAATGTCACTTCATTCATGTTGCCATCGTATTTAAAAACTTGAAGGTCCCCGCTAACAAGAAGGTCCATGTGAGTCACTTCATCTCCAGCATGGAATAAAAACTCGTCTTTATTAAAAGTGAGTTCTTTGCATCTTGAAAATGCTTTTAATAATGATTCTGGACCAGATTTTGTAATGTAATTTATGATCATTGAATCAATTATTAAAATTATTTCTTCTTTTTGAAGTTTGGAATTTTGATTTCAGTTTCCTTTAAAAATTTCCAAATTCGTTTTAACGTTACTCGCCAATCTTCTTTTTCAGATTTTTTAGAGATTTGATTTGAAGTTCCAGCTGACATAGAATCTTTGATTGGTTGGAGTTCTGAAACAGGAACTATAGCTGCAATTCCTAAATCTATTTTTAAATATTTTTTCTTGATGATCTTAAAATCAATTTTTGCACCCAATAATCGAACAATTTCCAAAATAATTGCCCATTTCACCTTAACTGGTGTTAATTGATTGTAATTATCTGTCAATTCGTTGAATAATCTTTGTGAAACTTTACTATTACTATGGAATAATAAAAATCGGAAATGTACATTTCCCTTTAAGTCTTGTGTGATAATCAAATCATTGTGGTTAAATTCTTTGAATGGTGGAAAATCAACAAGTCTTACAACAACTGAATTGATAAGATCCAAACTATTGTGAATTTCAGTTTCCGGATGAACTTTGATAGAGTAAGTAATATCATCCTCAGGGATTACATCGTTGATGAAACTGATAAAGTTTACTTGGTCTTTAAAGGGGACTTCCTTCAATACTTCTAAACGAGAAAGTTCGATAATATCATCCATTACATTATCAATGGAGGCTTGAACTTCAATCACTTCATTCACTAAACTTTTATCTTTCGATCTCTGAGTTGACTCTCTGTATTCTGCGAGTTTTTCTTTCATCGATTTTAATGGACCTGAAATCATAGCATCCATATAAAAGAATATTTTTTCCCTGAGTGAATCTGCTTCTTTTAATCTTTCGTAACGATTTTGTAGTTTTCGTTTCATCATTAAAAACTGAAAACGAAGTGCAAGTGTCATGAGAATCAAATACACTAAAAAACTAGTCTCGAGAGAAGAAGCTGAATTTAGATAACCACGTTCGATGAGAATTTCTTTAAGAATCGAATAAAGTAAATAAATGAGAGCTAACAAATGGATTGTTGACCCTCTTTTTTGTTCCCGAAATTTTATGATTGTAACATAAATTGCATACCCAATTACCGCAAGTAAATGGATGTCCCAATATCCAATGAAGTTGTACCAAAAAACAGGGTTTTGTATGATTATAAATACTGTGATAAAGAAAAATTGGGAAAGTAGATAGATCCTTTGGTATTTAAATGGCTTTAATTCAAAAAAATCTTGGATGAATTTGATAAAACCGTAAGGCAATATTAATAAAAACGAATATTCGATAAACTTTAGAATAGCGAAGTGATTTAATAATAAAAAACGGACTTCGTTTTTTGAAAGTTCATACCCAGAGAAGATTAATGCTAATACACTGAAACTTAGATATTCTTTATTTTCTCTCAAATTAAAGAAGTTGATAAAGAAAAACAATGCGATGAATAAATAAAAACCGACAAAAATTAATTCAACAAGTGAATCATAAAGATTTCCATTAATTGCTTCTTCATAAGTTACAATTCGAATTGGACCTGTAATGATTCCTGCGGATGTTGATAGTGATGAATTTATTTTAATGATTAAAATATTTTCACCTTCGAGTAATAAATCGTGAGGGATAGGATAAATACGAGGTCTTCCAAAAGCATATTCTTCTGGTTCTTTTCCGAAAGCAGAGTTGTTTTTTCCAATGAGAACACCATTGACAAATACTTCATCAGATTGATACACTTTACCTAATTGAAGGGCTAAAGATTTTTGGTGTTGTTCTGTTGTGATCTCAAAACTCTTACGAATCCAAATTGAACCTCTGTAAGACTTATTTAAATTTCGAAAATTATTTGGAACTGTAATAATATCTAAATTGTTCGGATTAAATTCTGGATTTAATAAATCAGCATTGTCATTAAAGTAAATGCCCCAGTCTTCTCCATCTAATCGTAGCACAACGGTATTTTCGTCCGTTGTACGTGAACATTGAAAAGTTAGGAATAAAAAACAAACTAGAATAAGGCGGCGAATAGGTGAGGACTTCATTTTTTAGGTTTTTCTGGGATACGAATTGTGAATTTTGCTCCCATTCCTTCACTTGATTTTAAACTAACAGTTCCTGATAAAAAGTTTGTAGATGCCTCTACTAATGTTAAACCAATACCTGCTCCAGGGATTTCATTCTTTTTGTCACGGTACCCTCTAACAAATTTTTGAAAGATGGTTTCCATTTCTATTTGGCTTAGACCCATCCCTTCATCCATAACAACCAATTGGTGGAATCCATCACGATTATAAAATTCTATATGAATGTCTGTTTTGGGATCAGTGTATTGGTATGCATTCTCAACTAAGTTTCGTAAAATACAAAACAATAATTCTTTAGGAAAATAAATTTCCAAGTCTTTTGGTTTTACATCAATGAATGTATTTTTTCTATGTTGTCCTAAATGATTTTCAACACTTGCAACGCAGTTTTTGATTATCTCTAATACGGAGAAATTTTCATAAAAAGGAACGTATGATTTTTCTTCTAATCTTTTGAGTAAAATAGCTTCTTCTACCATATAACTCATGTAGGAGATGTGATCTTCAGCTTGTTTTACTGGGTCTCCACTTTGTTTTGTTACGCTAACTTTTGATTTTTTTTTCGCAGCTTTTTTTGCACTAGGTTTTGATACTTCTTTTGAGGTTGGTTTAGTATGATTGGAAGTGATGTTATCAATCGCAGTTTTGATTTTTTCCATTCCAGATTTGAATTCTGAAGATAAATTTATCAGAAATCCTGTTTTGACTCTTTCCATTTGGATGAGTTCTTTTTCTTGTTCGATAAAATTTTCTAATCCAATCACAATATCATTTGATAATTGAATAGAGATCATCACAAGAAAAATCAAAAACCCTAAGTATAAAGTCCCTGGCATAGAGATGATAATTTCCAAAGCAGACAAACTATCGATTAAGATGGTAGGAAGTAAACAAGCGATTCCAATCAAAATGAATTTTACTTTTTTGATATTTGTTTTTCCGTTTTTGACAAAAAGATAAATCACAAGACCCATTGCGATTGGTAATGCATAATTAAATAGAGCAATGACTAGAATCCAAGTTTTTGGATTTCGAAAGAATAAGGTAATGATGAAAAGTACAGATAAAAATACTTCATAACCGAGAAGCACCATGTTTCGTTTTATCTTTAAATATTGGTGCATAAAATTGATGAAAAATACCGGCAAACAAATGAGTACTAAAAGTTCCGCAACATAAGACCATGTGAAACTTTCAAATAAAATGTCTCTATGTTGGGTCCTAATGAGTACATAAATCCCCATAAAAATAGAAAACAATGCAAAGAAAAAATTCTCACCAGCTCTTCCCCGTACGATTGAACCTACTAAAAAGTAAATCCCCATAAATATAAAGACATATCCACAAACCATCGCGAATAGTTCTTTTGAAAAAATAGATTCACGTAACAAACGTTCTTTGGCGATTTTAGGAGCTTCTTTTAATCCATTTAAATTGGTGGCCGCATAAATGCGAATTGCCATCACATTTAGGCCAGGTTTTAAAAGATGAGTTGGTAAAGAATAAATTCTGATTTTTTGGAAATCAACTTCCATCCTCGGCAAAACAGTTCCTGTTTTATCAATTAATGTACCGTTGAGATAAAATTCATCAATGTCTCGGATGCGACCCAATTGGATGGCAATTGGTTCCACTGGAGTTGTGTAATTGTCTGGTAAAAAAAAGGAACAGCGATACCAATGATACCCTGTTAGGTTTTCTGTTTTAGAAATTCCATAATCAGGAACAGATCGTTTGACCCAAAAAGTTTCTTCTACTGATTCATCTCGCCAATCTAAATTGTCTCCCTTACGAAATAACCAATCAGTTTTTAATACCACAGGTTTTTCAAAGGAAGAAATCATGGTTCCGCAAGGTTCTGCCACCAAACTGACAAAAGTTGGCGACAGAAACATAAGGAACCCGAGGAAAAAATGGGAAATACGGGTCTTCGAAATCATATTGGTTCTACGTTTCGAATTGCCTCTTCGATTTCTTTGAGCTGAGTAGAGATCCTTGCGTCGATTGCTCCCACGTCTGTTTCGATGATCACACCACCACGGTCAACACGTGAGTCTTCGTAGATGTTAACTTTTCTGAGTGATTCCATGAGTTTGATGAGTTCGTCTTTGTGAGCTGTTGTGAGTTCTAGGTCAGCGAAGTTTACACGAATGTCAATACGGTCACGATCTTTGATTCGTTTCATTGCTTCACGAATGTTATTGAGTACAATTTCTTTACGTTCAATGATTTCGTCTTTGATGACTTTTCTTGCTATAACAAGAATCATCTCTACCATTTGTTTTTCGGAAGCTGCAATCATCTCTTCACGGATGTCGATTGCCTTACCGATGATCGTTCCCAATCGGTCAATGAGTCGTCTTACTTCCCCTTGGCCTTTTTTGAAACCTACTTCACGACCTGCATCATATCCTTTTTGGTAAGCTTCGTGTTCGATCTCAGCCTGTTTCATCTCGGCTTCTTTGATCATACGTTCGACTTCCATCTTCGCACGATCTAAGATTTGTTCCGCTTTGGCTCGGCCAGAATCTTCTTCTAATTTAATTTTTTCTTTTGAGTCCTGAACCATTTGGAAGGCTTTGGTTCTACCTTCTTCTTCAATGGCTTTTGCTTGTTTTTTAGCATCTTCTAATAATTGGCGGACTTGTTCTTCAGTTTCTTGGCGATACCTTTGGAGTTCCGCTTCGATTTCTTCAATCGATGGACCTTGGTATTGTTCGATGATATTCCCTTCTTGGTCTATCTCGAAGTCTTCTTGTTCGTCGGTCTTATGAAATTTTTTGTACTTATCAGGAAGTTGGATTTCAACTTCTTCTTGTAAGTCGGCAATTTGAATGGGTTTAAAAACTAGTTTTGCCATATCCTTACTTCAATCTCCAAAGTTTCACTTTGCCTTCATCCATTGCTTCCCGCAAACGATCCAAAACTCCTTTTTGAGCTTCTTCGATCTCCGCAAGAGAAACAGGACCTAACGAATCCCATTCGATCTTTATTTCTTTCACAAGCCAAGATTCCAAATTGGAATAAACTTGGTCACGAAATTCAGTTTCCACACCCTTCAAAGCACAAGCAATGACAAGAGGATGGATCTCAGAAAAAAACCGAGTGAGACTTGTCCTTCCCAAATGAAGGAGGTCTTCCAAACGAAAGTAGTGTTCTACTATAGTTTCGGCATATTCTGGGCTTTTTTTCTGAATTCGTTCAATTAAATTTTGAGATGGCAAAAAAGGAAGCCTGGTGAGAATTTCCCCCGCGGTTTTGGCTTTGCGGCTACGGATTTTGGAAACGGGCATTTTTTTCTCAATGAGTTCCATTTTGAATCGGAGAAACCGATCAAGTTGGTCTCTTTCCCTGTCCGAGTGGTAATCAATCTCCGAAAGAGCTAAAATGATCTCTTCTCTATGGCTTTCTGGGTATTCGGCTAGGACTTCGGAGGCGGATTCTGGGTCCGAAAAACTAAGAACCCGCGCCACCACTTCTGGGGATTCGTCTCTTGTCAGATTTTGGAGCATCTCTTCAGAAAATTTCGATAATTCCATCCAGAGGGGACCTGATCGTTTGTTTTCTTCTTCTTTCAGGATTTCTTCGAGAAGAGAATACAATTCGTTCGTTTGTGGATTTTGACCAAGTACTGGTCCCCGATCTGTAGGAATTTGTGATTTTTGCCCTGAAAGATTCGATTCATCCCACAAAATGTTTGGATTTTTTAAGTTTGGATCGGTTTTCGATCCGGTTGGATTCGGGGATCCTGAGTTTTGTCTATCTCTTGTAACATTTTTGTTAGGCAAGCCTGTGTTTGGTTTTCCGAAACCATTACTAGTTTGGTTTTGGTTCCCATAGTGGGTTCGGATTCCTTTTTTTTGGAGGAATTGGGTGAAAGAGAGTAGGATGTCTTTTTCTTGGCCTTTGGTTGGTGAGGGGTTTGACTCTACTTTTAAGAGAAGGGACTCAATCTCGGCATCGGTCAAATGGGCGAACACTTCATCCGGTAAGTATTGGCCTAAAATTTGGTATGCCAGGGCGGCTTTATTGGGTCCGGAAGAAGGTGCCATTTAAGAGACATAATAGCTTTATGAGTACTTCGTACAAACCAAAAAATATTATTTTTTTCAATTTGAAAACTTCCTTTCCAAATAACAGACAGAAATGTCTCTGAAGGATAGGGATGACCCTTTTCAAACGCATTCAACTTGGCCTCGTTTTTCTCACAATGGCATGCCAACTTGTGACTCCTTCAAAGGGAGTTACGTCTGGCATATTGGACCTACGTTCCTTTGATTGGAACACGGGAAAAGCAATCACCCTCCAAGGGGAATGGAAATTTTATCCTCATACTTTGGGTGAACTACCACCTGATGTTAGTTATACTTTCCTTCCTGTGCCATCTCTTTGGAATGCGGTTCCTTTACGTTCTCAGATTTTGGATGGGAAAGGTTATGGAACCTATACAATCGATATATTACTTCCGAGTGACTCACAAATTTATTCTTTGTACTTACCGGAAGTTCGGACAAGTTTTCGTGTAACGGCGGGTAATCGAGTTGTACTTTCTGGTTATCCAGGCCCAAACAAACAGACTACATACCCAAGTGCCCAAGGCCAAAGTTTTACCTTTGTTTCAAAAGACAAAATCCAAATCAAAATTGAAGTGAGTAATTTCCATCATAAAGAAGGTGGTTTACCCAATGCACCAATTTTTGGAACAGCGGAAGCGATCCAAAACTACATATTGGCAGAAAGTACGATGGATATTGCACTAACAGGTGCTCTGTTTATGTTTGGATTGTATCATTTCATTTTATTTTTTTATCGGAACAAACAAAGAGAGGCATTCTATTTCGGATTCTTTTGTTTAGTATTTGCATTACGTTTACCGTTTGTTGGTAGTAAAACAATTTATGCGATGTTCCCAAACATTTCTTGGGACCTTGTCGTATATGTAGAATATGCATCCGTATTTGTTTTAGGGATTTTGTTTTTATGGTTTGTGGATGGTCTTTTCCCTCGATTTATCGAAACGAGACTCATCCGTTATTTTAGTGCCTTTGTCCAATTTATTTTGGTGTATGGACTTATCATTAAACCTGAGTATTACACGGAATTTGAAGTTGTATTTCAGGTGTTAGGTGTTGTGTTTGCAGTATTTTTAGGAATACGTTTGTACCAAATGGTGGTTAAGGGTTTACCTGATTCCCATATTTTCTTTTTAGGCTATTTGATTTTGTTTTTTGGATTTGTGTATGATGTATTTCTTGCATACACTGGAGAAGGGGAATCTTCCTTATCACAAATTGCCGTATTTTTGTTTTTTGGTGTTCAGTCCACAATCGTGACATTACGTACGGCAAGAACCTTTCACAAAAAAATCCTTCTCAAAGAAGAATTTGAATCCATCAATGAACAATTCATTTTAACGAATCGGTTTTATGCAAAATTTATACCTCGCGATTTTTTAACCCATTTGGGAAAAGAAAGTATCGATGAAGTAAGGTTAGGTGACAGTAGCGAACGAGAGATGACAGTTTTGTTTGCAGATATTTGGGAGTATTGGGATATCATTTATTCCATTCCACTTGAAAACCGAATTTTATTTACAAACTCATATTTAGGTCGTATTGGACCTTGTGTTCGCAAAAATAATGGATTCATTGATAAATACATCGGGAGTGCTGTGATGGCACTGTTTGATGGAGGGATACAAAATTCGATCAAAGCCGCAGAAGACATCCAATGGGAATTGGAATCTTACAATGAAAGGCGAAAGGAATTAGGTTATCTTCCCTTACATGCAGGTATAGGAATCCATTCTGGTGATACCATGCTTGGTATTTTGGGTGAAGAAGAAAGACTCGAGTCTACTGTGATATCAGATACCGTGAATTTATCGAGTCGGATCCAAGGTTTAACAAAAAAATACAATGCAAGAATCCTTGTGAGTTTAACCTCACTCATGTTACACGAAGATTTGGATACGATCCCTTATCGCATTTTGGATTTTGTGCGTGTTAAGGGCAAACAAGAAACTGTCATGATAGCAGAAGTTTTGATCCCTGGAATCGATTCGATTTCGGATCAAAAAATTGCGTATCGGGAACAATTTGAAGCTGCAATTTTTGATTATGAGCGAGCAGATTTTGTATCTGCTCTTAATGGATTTAGGGAAGTCCATTCAAATAATCCGGAGGACATTGCTGCTCAAATTTATATCGAAAGGTGTGAATACTACCAAACAGCCGGTGTTGGAGAGGATTGGGATGGGGTATCAGCATGGGAAAAATAAAACCTAGTCCTTATTATTTGTTCGTAATTGTTTTTCTTATTATGTTTAGTTCCCTGTTTTCGTGTAACTTTGGTAAAACGAAGGAAGCAGAAAAAGGTTATTTAGAAATCCCAGAAATATCTGTTGAAAACCACAAAAAAGTTTCCCTGGGTGGGGAATGGGAATTCTATTGGAACGAACTATACGGTGAATCTTTATTCCAAAAAATAAATGAAAAACAATACAAATATGTAAGAGTACCTTCTTCTTGGAATTCGGTCCGTCCCGAAGGAAAAGGTGGAGATGGTTTTGCTAGTTTTCGTTTGGTGGTGAAAATACCTGATCCTAATATTCGTTATTATTTACGAATCCAACCAGCAACGAGTGCGTATGAGTTGTACATCAATCGCCAGAAAATTGCAAGTTCAGGTATTGTGGGAACAGACGAGATCTCAGCGAAACCAAAATACCAAATCCAATATGTATCCTTCCAACCTGAATCCTACGAACAAGAAATTATATATGTCGTTAGTAATTTTCACCATGCGAGAGGTGGATACCGCAAACCCATTGAGATAGGAACCAAAGAAGTCATACAAAACGAATCATTAATGTATTCCGCAGGTGAAGTGTTTGTGTTTGGAGCGATGCTTACGATGGCATTGTACCAACTCACGGTATTTTTCTTTCGCAGAGAAGAAAAAAGTTCTCTCTTTATTGCTTTGTTTTGTTTGTTCACAGGACTTCGTTTAGTTGTTTTAGATAACTATTATATTATGTATGCTTTTCCCGATTTTTCTTGGAATTGGATGCAAGTGTTAGATTATACATCGGCACCATTACTTGTCTGTTTTTTCTTAAGTTACTTGCGTAGTTTATTTCCTGGAAAATCGGAAGTTCCCAATTGGATGTTGAGGTCTTGTTGGAGTTTGAGTTTGGTTTACGTTTTATTTGTTTTACTCACGGATCCAAAATTATTCACAACAACCAATATTGTTTCCCAAGTATTTATTTTATTTTTTAGTATTTGTTCCTTTTACGTGATCCTTCGGATCTATCGCCAAAGAAAACGAGATAGTAGCCTAGTGTTTTATGGATCTATCATTTTGATGTTTGGATCCACACATGATTTGATGGCAGGGAATTATTGGTTCCAAGCACAACCACTTATGCCTTTTTCGCTATTTGTATTTTTTTTGTTCCAAAGTATCCTCCTTGCACGTCGAAATGCAAGATTTTATACTTCGATGGATACCTTGACAACGGAACTCATTGAAGTAAACAACCGACTTGAATCGTCTAACAAGGTATATGCTAAGTTTGTTCCTTTAAGACTCATTCAACTGTTTTCCAAAAAAGACGAATCGAAAGTGAAACGTGGAGACTTTATCGTCAAACAAATGTCTGTTTTATCATCTGACATTCGAGATTTTACGGCTATATCAGAAACTTTAAGCCCCGAAGAAACATTTCTATTTTTAAATGATTACCTGAGGCAAGTAGGGCCAATCATTCGTTCGCATAATGGTTTTATTGAAAAATATGTAGGTGATGCTATCTTCGCCCTTTTTGAAAAAGAACCCGAGGACGCATTGTCTGCTGCAATTCAAATGCACAAAACAATTGCTAAATGGAATTTAGAAACTCATAACCACCGTGTTGGTGAAATCCAGATCGGTGTTGGTATTCATTTTGGTGAATTGATGCTTGGGATCGTGGGGGAAGAACAAAGAATTGAATCGGCAGTTTTGTCTGATTCTATGGGTGTTGCCAATTCATTGGAATCCATGACCAAAAAATATGGTGCCAAAATCATTTTGAGTTTGGATGCTCTTTTGGAACTAAAAGAACCCGATTCTTATCCTCATCGACTCTTGGATTTTATTAAAATACCAGCCAAACAAAAGTTAATCGGAATTGCGCAAGTTTTAGTGGATGGTGTGGAAGAAACTTTTCATTTAAAAATCCAAACCAAGGAAGAATTTGAAGAGAGTGTGAATTTATTTTGGGATGGTGATTTTAAAGGAGCCGAACTTGGATTTTTATCCGTTTTGAAACAGGATCCATCAGACAAAGCGGCCCTCCTTTATTTGGAACGAGCCAAACAATACATCCAAAACGGACCCCCACCAGGGTTTGGTAAGGGTTTTTTGGCATAAAAAAGACATAGAATCGACTAGATTTTCGAAAAAGTTCTTGAATTTCCTCTCTAACTGAACGAGAGTCAGTAATACGGAGATTCCCATGACCCAAGCTACCCTTTCTGCGGCCAATGTAAGCAACACGGCCGTCATCCAAACCAAAAGTTTTACTCCCAAAGACATTGACCGAATTTTTAATGCCCAAAAGAAAAAGTCTCTCGAACTTCGTTTGTCGAATTACAAAACACGAATTCTAAAACTGAAAAAATTAAAGGATGTGGTTTTAAAATACCAAACTGAAATCCAAAAAGCACTTCATGCTGATTTCAGAAAATCTTCTGGTGAAGTGGACATTACAGAAATTTTACCGACGATTGCAGAAATCAATGATGCCATTCGCCACGTAAAACATTGGATGCGTCCGAAAAACGTAATGACTCCTCCAACACTTCTTGGTGCAACAAGTCGAATCGTGTACGAACCAAAAGGGGTTTGTCTCATCATCGCACCTTGGAATTATCCATTCCATTTAGCAATTGCTCCTCTTGCGGCTGCTATCGCTGCTGGAAACACTGTGATGTTAAAACCATCGGAGTTTACACCCAATACTGCAAATGTCATCAATCTTATGTTAGGAGAGGTATTTGCAGAAGACGAAGTTGCCGTATTTGAAGGGGATGTAAGTGTTGCAACCGCACTGCTCGAAATTCCTTTTGATCATATATTTTTCACTGGATCTACGCCAGTTGGAAAAATTGTTATGACGGCGGCGGCAAAAAACTTAACGACCGTAACTTTAGAGTTAGGCGGAAAGTCTCCATCCATCATCGCAGAAGATGCTGATATGAAAGTAGCAGCAGAGCGAATTATGTGGGGTAAGTTTCTCAATGCAGGCCAAACATGTGTAGCACCGGATTATTTACTCATACCAGAATCAAAAGTAGATGAATTTGTGAAACATGCAAAAGAAACAACTGAAAGTTTTTTCAAATCGAAACCTGAAAACTTCACTGCAAGTACTGATTTTTGCCGAATCGTGAATGCAAAAAATTTCGCTCGAGTTTCTTCTTATATTGATGAGGCAGTGAAAAAAGGTGCAAAAATTGCTTATGGTGGAGAGGTGAGAAGTTCTGACAACTTTATCGCACCAACCATTTTATCAAATGTATCTCTTGACGCCAAAATCATGGAAGATGAAATTTTTGGTCCACTGCTTCCTATCGTAACCTACAAAACACTCGATGATGCGATCCATATCATTAATGAAAAACCAAAACCATTAGCCTTATACATCTTCACCAAAAAAAGAAGTACATCCAAATATGTACTTCGTAGAACAAGTTCTGGTGGAGCTGTGATCAATGATGTGATTTTACACCTAGTAAATCCAAATTTACCTTTCGGTGGCGTAAACCATTCTGGTCATGGAAGTTACCATGGAATTTTTGGATTCAAAACGTTTTCCCATGAAAGATCGGTATTACAAACACCGAAAGCTTCCATTGCAAAATTGATGTATCCACCTTATTCTGGTTTTGTGAGACTTATGGTAAAACTCACTACAAAGTTTTTTGTTTAACTTTAACTTCAAATTTAAACAAAACTCATAAAACAAACACTCCCGATTATTTCGGGGGTGTTTTACTAAGGGTGTAACAACATCCCAAAATCAAAGTTACCCATCTTAAGAATTTTGTTTGATTCTAATTCAATGATAAATATCAACTATAGTTTTTCCTCAATTGCAGTGACATCAAAAGTCCAAGTAATTATGTGGAAACCATGCAAAAGGATACTTCCGCACATTTAGATTCCCTTCGAATCACTTGGTTAAGTGAGCCCTTTCACCTTGGTATTCCCATCATTGACTTACAACATGTTTGGCTTGTGCATATCATTTTGGAATTAGAAGAAGAAATTGTAGAAGCTGAAAAATCAAATTCCGATATTGATGTTCACAACTCCTTTAGAAAAGCACTCGATTATGTAGCAGAACATTTTGCTCTCGAAGAAGATATCCTAGAACATTTCAACTATCCAAATTTTAAAGAACATGTCCTTGGGCATCGGAAATTTGTAGAACGCCTAACAGGAAAATACTACGAAGCCAAAAATAACCAAATGGCCGCCCTTGGGATACTACAAATTCTAAAAAAGTGGTTATTCCAACATATTTTACACGACGATACGGATTATGCAGAATTTTTTAAGGCATCAAACTTAGATCTAAAATCATACTGTAACCAAATTTTAAAATCGGGAAAGTATCCAATTTCAAAAGAACAACTTTTGATTTATCAAAATATAGTTCAAATTGATACTACAACGATCTCCCTTCACGAACAATCAATAGATACCATTCAAGAAATTCGAAACATTTGGAAAACATACAATTTATCAACGGGTATTCCCATCATTGATTTACAACACATTTGGTTATTAAAGATGATTGTGGAGTTGGATCATTCATTGAAGTTAGGTGATGGGTCTAGTGAAACCTTTCACAAAGTCATAGCTGAAGCGATTGAATACACAAAAGATCATTTTGGTGTTGAAGATAAAATTATGCGTTACTTTCGGTATACGGATGTTGTCCAACACATGAGCCAACACAAACGTTTTATTGAATTTATCAAAATGCGAAATGATGAGTACAAACTAGGGAATCCTCGTGTTGGCTTACATTTGGTTCAGGATCTTAGGAATTGGTTACTCTCTCACATTGCTCTGGAAGATAAAAAAATTGGACTGGCATTTGAATCTCGTGTGAGAGAACTATCAGAGTTCACGAAAAAACTCCACCAAAATGGGGAAATTGGGATTTCCCGAGAGCAAAAAAATCTATATAAATTGGTCCTACAAACGGCACCAGACCCTTTGGATTGATTTCGGTCGGAATTTGAATTGCCAGGTTCATTTTCCATGAAAATCCTGTAATCAAACCATGGAATACGAAGTCATCATCGGTCTGGAAGTCCACGTCCAGCTCAATACCAATTCAAAAATATTTTCAACTGCTACAAACGAATTTGGTGGTAGTCCCAATACTCATATTTCCCCTTTATGTGTTGCTCTTCCTGGCACTTTACCTGTGTTAAATGAAGTAGTGCTTGAAAAAGCTGTGAGAGCCGGTGTGGCACTTGGATGTGAAATTACACAATTTACTAAATTTGATCGTAAAAATTATTTTTATCCTGACCTTCCTAAAGGGTACCAAATTTCCCAATTTGATAAACCTTATGCAACAAAAGGTGGGATCCATATCCAATTAAAAGGGGAAAAGGAAGAAAAGTTTCTCCCTCTCACTCGGATCCATATGGAGGAAGATGCAGGAAAACTCATCCACTCACATGATCCATCCATCAACCGTTCTTACGTAGATTATAACCGTGCGGGAACACCTCTCATCGAAATCGTTTCAGAACCAGACCTTCGTTCCTCTGATGAAGCTTATGTTTATTTAAATGAATTAAAAACCATCTTACGTTATATTCAAGTATCTGATTGTAATATGGAAGAAGGATCTCTTCGTTGTGATGCTAACGTGTCCATTCGGCCTAAAGGAGAAAAAGGATTTCGAACAAGAGTAGAAATCAAAAACTTAAACTCTTTTAAAGCCGTAAAACAAGCGATTGATTATGAAGTGGAATGGCAAAAGGATGTATACTCTAGAGGTGAGTCGTTCAAACAAATGACAAAACTTTGGGATGCAACCCTTCTTAAAACCATTCCCATGCGTTCAAAAGAGATGAGCCATGACTATCGTTATTTTCCAGAACCAGATTTACCAACGATTCAAATTTCTGATTCCTTTATCGAAGGCATTCGTAAAACATTGCCGGAACTTCCTAGACAAAAAAAGGAACGTTACAAAACAGATTTAGGTCTTCCTGAATATGATGCAGAAGTTTTAACCAGTGAAAGAGAAATTGCAGAGTACTTCGAAGAAGCTCTTGTGATTTCTGGTGATGCTAAAAAAACATCCAACTGGGTTAAGGATGAAATTTTAGGAATTGTGAATAAAGAAAATATTTCCATCCAAGAATTTGCCATCGATCCAGTTCGTATTGGAAAACTTGTGAAACTCATCAACTCAGGTGAAATCACAGGAAAAATCGCCAAAACCATTTTTGAAGATATGTTAACTTCAAAAGACCAACCAGAAACCATCGTTGAGAAAAAAGGACTTAAAGTGGTTCGGGATGACAAAGCTTTGGAAGAAATTGTCATTCGAGTGCTTGAATCTCAGCCCGAATCTGTGGAAGGTTGGAAAAACGGGAAAGATCGCGTGTTAGGTGCTATTGTGGGTGGAGTGATGAAAGAAACAAAAGGGAAAGCCGATCCAAAACTCGTAAACGAGTTGATTCTAGCAAAATTAGGTCCGTTAGGCGAGAAAAAGAAAACATAAACCAATATCTATATTTAAGTATACGAAGGTTAATTTTTATAACCTTCGTATTTGGTTTTCTAATCAACCAAACATTCGAAATCTTTCGAACTCTCTTTTTTCGTTTATCCCATTTTGTATATATAGATTTGATAGTTTGAACAGGTTTATTTTAATAAACAATGCATTTGCCCAATTCGGGTCTTTTTAAGACTAAGGGAATATTTTTTATATCTAAGGTTGATTGATTTATTTTAATTTTATCTTCATTGATCCACTTGAAATTGTTTATGTCCACATTGTAACACAATTCTATTTCCTGTTTTATTAAATGATTATAGTTCTTAATTAAAATTAGATATTCCGAAGCACCTAATCCTCCTGCATCCAATAAACTTCTTTTGAGAATGTTCTCTTTGTCTTCTGAAAATAAAATTAAGTCCTCCGTGTGATTTTTAAAATCATGAAAGAATGAGGATAATATGAGTAGTATTATTAAAAATATAATCATTAATATTTCTATCAATAATTCATATATCATAAATTTAAATTTAGTAATTACTATAATATGTAAAATCAAAATAGCACATAACAGATAAATGTTTTTGAAATTCTCATTCTGGATGGTAAGTAATAAAGGGCTTAAAAAAATTAAGCTCTTTTGGTGGAATTGGAGATTTTTTTTGGGGAAGGTAAAGATCGTTAAACTAATGGTTATAAACAGCGTTATATTTAGAAATGAAGTAAAGTATGGAAAGGTTATATAATGAGAAGTAATGGATACGAATGTAAGGAATATCAAAAGTAAACTGGAAAAAGCTGTTATTACTTTCAATGGCTATACTTTTTCAAATTAATTTTATGAAATTTCGATATTGTTGTTTGATTTGGCTTTATTTGTTTTCGATTTGAATACAATATACAACATATATGAGAATATTGTTGTGAGCCCAATGAAATAGAGTAAGCCATTTCTAATCATATTCTCTAATTGTGGTTTAGGTAAAAGAAATTCATTGGAATTAAAATCTTTTGAAATATAGATAAATATTAAAAAGACTACAAGTAAGAACAACACATGTATGATGAGAAAAAACAAAATTATGTATTTTGAGATTCGAGAATTTTTACTTAGGCCCACAATTGATGCAATTAATATTATCCCTATCGAAATATTGATCGAACCTACCATTGAATCGTCGAATAAAAAGTATAATATCCCAGCATAAAATAGTAAAATCGAATAGAGTATTAGAAACGTAGTTAAAAAGTAATATTCCAATTTTGAAATTTTCAGGTTATTGGTTATGGTTTTTATATTCACTTTTTTTAGTTTTGCAAAATGAATCGACATTCTGATGTTCTTTTACTTGGAGTCATGGAAGCGGAAAGATGCTGTTATGCGAGTTGCCCGAATTCTTTGGCCAGTGAGTGATCTTTTAATATAAGTTTAAGATCTTTAAGTAAATTATGAAAATCATCCTGATTTTTGAAAGACTTTTTCCGAAATACAATCATACCTTTTTTGTAAAAATCAAGTTCAAGTTCTTCTGGTTTTTCTTTATAATTTGTTAAGTCATTCCAACTAAATTTCAGAGTTTGAAAATCACAAACGGATTCAATGTATTCTTTTGTGATAGTGTATTCTGTAGTTTTGTTATCGAAATTAATTTCCTTTGAATAGATTTTTTTGGTTTTTTTTAAAAGGTTACGTTCTAAAAAAATTTCATAATAAAGTAGATAGATTGAAATGAATAAGAGGATATTGATAAAAATATTATATTCTGCCAAAAAAAGCAAAAACAATAATCCAATAATAAGTAAACTATAAAGTGGAATGGAATATTTCCTATTTGAAATTCTCTTCTTAAAAAAGTCCATGTTTCTGAGCATTCGAATATGTAAGTCAATGTAATCAGACTTATCGTCTACTGTTGTTAAATGAATTTTATTTTCCATATCTACAAAAGTGATTCACCGTAGATCATTTTGGAAAGTTTTTTTCTTATATTACTGTTTGGTTTAATCAACTATTTTAATATGTTCTTACAGTTTTTATAATTTCACCTGGTGGACGGAACCAAAATCCACTGGAGACTTAAACGCTTCCTCATAGGGAATGTTATGAATCCTACAGAGTACGGCCCTTATGGGTCCCGAATGGCAAACCACAATCATAGTATTTAATTTTTGTTGGTGTTCTTTTTCCCACTTTTGTTTTAAAATCCCATTCTCTTTCCAATCTTCCAAAAACAAATCCACTCTACGGATAAGATCAGTGAATGCTTCTCCATTGGGTGTTCTTGCATTTACAAAATCTTTCATCCATGGGATGGTCTCTTTTCTAGGAATTTCTTCCCAAAGTTTTCCATCCCAATCACCAAAGTCCATCTCTAACAATCGTTCATCGGTATTCAGTTGAAAATTAGTTGGATTTTGATTAAGGTCGTATTTGTTTAGGAATGCTTTTGCCAGTTTCATCGCACGAGGAGCAGGGCTTGATACAAAATTGTCAAAGTTCGGTGGTAGGTAAGAAAAGGTAGAGTCGGCAGTATCTTCCACAGGATATTTCAAAGAGAAATCGGTCCTTCCATAACAAGTTCCTTTGGGTGCAGATGTTTCTGGGTGGCGGATTAAATAAAGGTCCATAAAAATACTCCTGATATCCAGATACAAGTTTCCACAACTTGTTGGACAGCTCCCAAACAATCTCCAGTGAACCCTTGGATCCATCGATTCATCAATCGATACATATATATGTAACTAGGGATGATACAGAGAAGGCTTAAGAAAAAATTTGGATGTAAGTAAGAAAGATACATATAAGGCAAAATTCCCAGAAGACTTGCAAAAAGAATTTGTGGCCAAGTAATTTCTTTTGCCATAGGTTTTGCATACCCTTCTTCTTTCGCGTAAGGCAAAAGTTTCATCATAAACACTGATAAAAATCTACTAAGGCTATGCGCGGAAACAAAATACAACCAAACACTAAGAAGTTGGTATTGTGTGTTTGCATTCACCATAAATTGGTAACCTTTTATTTCATATTGTCGAAAGGATTCGGATACTCCCAAAATCTTTAATAAAACAAGAAGTGAGATTCCAACAGCACCGAAACTGCCAACACGGCTATCTTTCATGATGCGTAAAATATCCTCTCGTTTCCAACCACCACCTATCCCATCACAAAAATCAGAAAAACCATCTTCGTGAAAAGCACCTGTTAGGATCAGTAAAAATCCAAGGGAGATGACAAAGGCAATAGTTGGTCCAAATAAAAATTGGAACAATAGGAAGACTACAAATTGTAAACTACCCAAGAAAAATCCAACCGTTGGTGAATATTTAATCGAGTGGTGTAACCATTCTTCTTTGAAACCGATCCAACTTGGAGAAGGAATCCGAGTGAGAAAGGCCATACAGACAAAAAATAAACGTATTTCTAATATGATGTATTTGATCATGTTTAGGAATTTGTTTCCGAATTACTGACGCCAGCATCTGCGAAGGAAGCCATTTCATTCATGAACTTAACACTTAGTTCCACAAGTGGATAAGCGGCGAGGGCTCCACTTCCTTCCCCCAATCGCAAATTGAGTTTTAATAACGGTTTGATTTTGTAATGTTCTAATACTATGATATGTCCTTCTTCATCTGAGACATGTGAAAAAATGGCATAATCTTTAACATTTGGATCAATGTGATAGGCAAGTAAATAAGCTGCAGTAGTGATAAAACCATCGACAAGAAAAAGGTTTTGTCTAGCAGCAGCACCGAGCATCGCACCTGTCATCATTCCAATTTCAAATCCACCGAATTCTGAAAGGATTTCTATGGGATCACTCAGTTTTCCTGTCCTTTGGTAAGCTCGTTCTAAAATCTGCAATTTAGTTTCTTTTCCTTGAGGATTTAGACCTGTACCTTTTCCCACTAATTTGGAAAGTGGAATTTCTGTTAGATGAGATAGAATGAGAGAAGCGGAGGAAGTATTACCAATTCCCATTTCACCAAACAAAAATATATTGGTGTCTTTATATTTTGGTTCTGAAATTAAATTTAGTCCTGTTTTTAAACATAGATAAACTTCTTCTTTGGTCATGGCACTGGTCTTTAAAAAGTTGGAAGTGCCTCTTCTGATTTTTTTTTGAATGAGGTGTTTTGTATTTTTTTCCCATTCATGGTCAACACCTGCATCTACTACTTCTACTTCTATCCCACTATGTTTGGCAAAAACATTCGCACAAGCACCACCATTCAAAAAATTAAACACCATTTGCCAGGTAACATCTTTTGGATACAGGGAAACTGGTTCTTCTGTAATACCATGGTCACCAGCAAACAAAATCAATTTTGGATGTTCTAAGGAAGGGGAAGTGGTTTTTTGGACTTCTGAAATTTGTAGTGCGACTGTTTCCAATGCACCGAGTGATCCAAGTGGTTTTGTTTTCGTATCAATTTTTTGTTGTATTTGGTCTCGCCAAACTTCGGTTACAGGAGAAATTTTAGGTAGGGAAAATGGGGACATAGACAAAACCAGTTTGCCGAAAGAGCCTACACCTTCCATCGTTTTTGGGCTTGGATGGATTTGGCAGGTTTGGGATTTGGCATTTTGGGCCTAAAAAAATCGAAAATCCTTCCCTTGGGGCGCTTTACGTACGGGGGCATCGACTTTACTATGTCACCAAGCCATGGAAGATTTTGCCCACCTGCACCTGCACACTACTTATTCCATGTTGGATGGTGCAATTAGAATCAGTGATTTGATGAAACGAGTGAAAGAACTGGGAATGAGTTCTGTCGCCATCACTGACCACGGTAACATGTATGGTGCTATCGAATTTTATAAAGAAGCAGTCAAACACGAAGTAAAACCCATCATTGGTTGTGAATTTTATGTGACACCTTCCAGAAGTGCCGAAACCGAGTTAGATGAAATTGCAGATGGTGGTGCTTACCACATCATTCTTTTATGCAAAAACGAAATTGGTTATCAAAATATAATTAAACTGGCAAGTCGTTCCTTTACTGAAGGATTTTATCGTAAACCTCGTATTGATTATGATTTATTAGAACGACATAGCGAAGGGCTTGTTTGTTTGACGGCATGCCTTGCGGGAGAAGTGAATCGTAAAATCCTAGAAGGCAAAGAAGACAAAGCTTATGCGTTAGCTGGTCGTTTGCATGAGATCTTTCGGAAAGAAGATTTTTATATGGAAATCCAAGATCATGGAATTCCAGAACAAAAGATCGTTGCAGAAGCTGTCATTGGCTTTTCCAAACGTACAGGCATCCCACTTGTACTTACAAATGATTCACACTTCCTAACCAAAGATGATCGCGAAGCGCAAGACATTCTATTACGTATCGGAATGCGAAAAAACATTGATGATGAGATGCGATTTGGATTTAACCAAAACTTTTATGTAAAATCTCCTTCGGAGATGAAAGAACTTTTTCCTAACCATTTAGATGCTTTTTATAATACACTTGCCATTCGTGATAAATGTTCCTTAAATTTTCAATTTGGAAATCCACTACTTCCTCCTTTCGATGTACCACCAGGTTACGACACTGACAGTTACTTGGAAAAATTGGTTTGGGAAGGAATTTTAGAAAAATACAAAGAGATCACTCCTGTTGTCAAAGAACGTACAGAATTTGAAATGCAAACCATTCGGAACATGCATTTTGCCGGATACTTTCTCATTGTCCAAGATTATATCAATTTCGCAAGACGGACAGGAATCCCTGTGGGGCCTGGTCGAGGTTCGGCGGCAGGTTCCATCATTGCCTATGCACTTGGCATCACTAACGTAGATCCAATTCGTTATAATTTACTCTTCGAACGATTTTTAAACCCAGATCGTAAGGACATGCCAGACATTGATACGGACTTCTGTGTCGAACGTAGAGAAGAAGTCATCAATTACATCAAACAAAAGTATGGCGAAAACCGTGTTGGTCAGATCATCACGTTTGGATCCCTTGCTGCCAAGGCTGCGATCAAAGACGTAGCACGTGTGTTTAACGTTCCGTTTTCTGAAGTAAATGAGATGAGTAAATTATTCCCTAAAAAATTGGGAATCACCATCCAAGAAGCTGTCGAAACTTCAAAAGACCTTCGTGACATCGCAGAAAAATCGGATCTCAATAAAAAAGTATTTTCCATTGCTCAGAAATTAGAAGGTAACTACCGTCAGGTGGGAAGGCACGCTGCTGGTGTTGTGATTGCACCTACTGCTTTGGAAGAAATTGTCCCACTCTCAACAGTCAGTGAGCCAGGTCGAGATGGACGTTCGATCGTCACTCAGTATGACAAAAACATGTCGGAACAAGTGGGCCTAATCAAAATGGATATTTTGGGTTTAAAAAACTTAACCACTATCCATCATGCTTCAAAACTCATTGAAAAACGACATGGGATTAAACTCGATTTAGATACCATTCCACTTGATGACCCTTCTACTTTTAGTTTATTAAGAAAAGCGAATGTTCTTGGGATATTCCAGTTGGATTCTTCCTCAGGGATTCGTGATCTTTTCGCCAAAGCACAAGTTCAAAAATTTGAGGAGATTGCCGCCTTGCTCGCGTTATACAGACCTGGTCCTATGGGATCGGGGATGTTGGATGATTATTTAGATCGTAAAAACGGAAAGAAAAAAGTCGTTTTCCCACATGAAAGTTTAGCAGAAGTATTAGGTGAAACTTACGGTGTAGTGGTGTACCAAGAGCAGGTGATGGGTATTTCAAGGATCATGGGTGGATTCTCTGTTGGTGATTCGGATGTTCTTCGTAAGGCGATGGCCAAAAAAGATAAATCCAAACTACCTGCTTTGAAAGAAAAATTCATCAAAGGTGCCTTCGAAAAGAAAATCAATGAAAAGTTGGCAAACGAACTTTTCGAACAATTAGAAAAATTTGGTGAGTATGGATTTAACAAATCCCACTCGGTTGCGTATGCCTTTGTCACTTACCAAACTGCATATCTCAAAGCAAATTATTCCATTGAATACTTAACTGCCTTATTATCGGGAGACCATTCAAAAATTACTGATGTTGTGAAATACATCAATAACGCGAAAGAAATGGGGATTAGAATCCTTGGTCCAGATCTTAGAGAATCGGGAATTTCCTTTGAGATCACTGATGACAAAACTGTTCGATTTGGTTTGTCTTCCATCAAAGGGGTAGGGGAACTCGCCGCAGAAAATATCATCAAAAATCGAAATGAACTTGGTGGTTATAAACAACTCAGTGATTTTACAAAAAAATTAGATACTCGATTAGCCAATAAAAAAGTCTTAGAGTCCCTTGCACAAGGTGGTGCATTTGATTCCTTTGGATATTCGAGAAAAACCATTTTTGAATCCACTGATATCATTATAAACTATGCAAACAAAAAACAAGCGGAAGAAAAAGAAGGCCAATTTTCTTTGTTTGGTGGTGCAAATGGTGGAACAGAAGAAAACTTAAATTTACCAAAAGACGGAATAGAATGGAATGGAGATGAATTACTCCGCCGAGAAAAAGAAACTACAGGTTTGTATTTATCAGGCCATCCACTTGATAAATTCACTGAGCAACTCAAAAGTTTAAACCCAACTTCCATTGAAAATCTAGAAGAAGTTCGCCCCAAATCCAAAGTGGAGATTGCTGGGGTTCTATCCAAAAAGGTAGTCAAACTTACAAAGAAAAAAGAAGAGTTTGTCAACTTTATGTTGGAAGACCAGACAGGTGAGATCGAATGTGTTGCTTTTCCAAAAACGTATGCAGAGTTCAAACATCTATTTACCGAAGACAATACCGTTTTTATCAAAGGGATATTGGAACGCATTGATGCCGACGAATCGGAGTTAAAGGGTCAAATAATTGTTAATAAACTCGAAGAATTAAATTCTGTAACCATTGAGAAAAAAATGGAAAAAACGCTCCATTTGACAATCAATATGAAAGAAGAAAAAAACAGAGATGTAATACTGAAGCTCCAAGATATCCTTTCGGTTCATCGTGGGGCTTCTTCTGTGTTTTTCCATCTCATAGGGAACGGAGACGAAAAAAAAGTGATTCGTGCACATGATCATTTTTCTATCGAAATTACAACAGACCTGATGAAGATGTTAACCGATATTCTCGGCAAAGGTGCTGTCCGGTATACAGTTGGGGAAGAAGTGAGAGTTTACGGGTAAATTCTGTGGGAACAGAATCCATTTCACTCACTTTATTATTAGAATTTTTGTGGATGGGCTCCGGTGCCATCTTTTGTATCATCTGGTCTTTATCCAATTTAGTCAATCACCGTAAAATATCAGACTTACTTTGGTCCTTTGTTTTGTTTTCAACAGGTTTATGGTTGTTAACCGGAGCCTTTATGTTTACTCGGTTTTATCTTTATTTTCCATCTATTGTTTTTATCCACATTCCCTTTGTTTTTTTATCTGCTTCTTTTTTGTATTATTATTTAGAATATTTATTTCTAGAAAAAGATATCAACGTCCATTGGATTTCCTTTTTACCTTCATTGGTTTCAGTGGTATTTTTAATACCATATTACCAAAGTTCCTACTCTGGAAAATTGACAACATTAGATCTGCTTTCCCATTCGGAGTATGGTGCGATCCTTACTGGTCTTAATTTTGGGATCAAACTTTCAATTTTGATTTCGGTGGGAATTTTTTTAATAAGGGAATGGATTCCAAACGTTCGTTTGTCGGTCTTCTTCACCAAAAGAGCGATTTATTCATTAGTTTTTATCCTTTTGATTTGGATTGATTTACTAATTGGAAGTATTGGGTTTGGATTCCAAATTCCACTGTTTCGGAAATTAAGTGCTTACCTCCTTCCAATTCTAATGTACTTTTATTTTTTCACTAGAGAACTTTGGGAACCTTTTGTTTCTGATGTTCGTGATAATATTCAAAAAAACAAATACGAAAAATCTAAACTGGTTTCGTTACCACTTGAGACAATCGACCAATCACTTTATGAATTAATGCAGGAAAAAGTTTTTTGTGATGAAGACTTAAACCTTTCGAAACTTGCGGAGCTTGTCGGTGTAAAATCAGGGCAATTGTCCGAATATTTTCATAAACGATATGGGTTTGGATTTTACCAATACATCAATCAATATAGAATCGAAGAGGCAAAACGTTATTTATTGGAACCTACGGAACGTACAATTTTGTCAATAGCCGATTCGGTTGGTTTTAATTCTAAATCTACATTCAATCGAGTTTTTTTGGAGAAAGTGGGAGTGACACCAACCGATTTCCGAAAACAATCCAAACAATCAAATTCACAAGAAACATAAGTCTCAAAGAATTCTAGAGGACGACAAAAGATTTTCTATCGGTTACTCTCCTCTATTAAAGAGGAATAGAAATGCGAACCATGATAGACTTTTATTTAGATCTCCCCAAACGTTTTGGGCACAAAAATGCATTTGGAACACGAATGGGATCTGGTGTTTACCAATTCAAAACGTATGATGAATTGTTAGTTGATGCAAAAAATTTGGCAACGGGTTTAAGCGAAATAGTCTCGGAAAGGGATAAAGTTGCGATTTTTGCAGACAATTCGTATGAGTGGATTCAAACCAGTATTGCCACAACCATTCTCGGTGCCATAGATGTACCAAGGGCATCAGATGTAACTGACCAAGATATTTTATACATTCTCAATCATTCCGAATCGAAAGTGCTTTTTGTCGAAAATTTTTCAGTATTTGAAAAAGTAATCCGTTTGGAAAAAGATTTGGAATTTCTGAAAGAGATCATTTTGTTTTATCCACCCAAACAAAACTCAGAACTCAACTCAAGGAAATTGAAAATCAAAACCTTGCAAGAGTTAGTTTCTATTGGCATCCAGAAAAGAACAAAAAACTCATCAGATGATTTGTTTTTGAATCATACAATAAAAGATTCTGATTTATTCACAATGATTTATACTTCTGGGACAACGGGTACTCCCAAAGGAGTGATGTTAACTCATGGAAATATAATGTTCCAACTTAGTAATTTACCACTTAGTTTGAAAAAAGGTGACAAAACACTTTCGATATTACCGATTTGGCATATCTTCGAACGTATTTTTGAAATCTTTAGTTTGTCTTACGGAGCATGTACATACTATAGCAGTGTTCGCACACTCAAAGAAGATTTGAAATTTGTGAAACCAAATTTTATGGCATCTGCCCCACGTTTGTGGGAAAGTATATATTCTGGAATCTTAGGAACATTGAATAAATCTTCAAAAGTGAAACAGAAGATGTTTCAAATTTCTATGTTTTTTGCCAAACGTTTTTTCCATTCGAGACAAGTCATCACTGGGAATGTACTTGATATCCATCCAGTTGTCATTTGGAAACAAATGATCCGTTTCGTTTATCATTTGTTTCGATTCTTTTTAGTGAGTATTCCTCATTTCCTATTTGATTTTTTAGTTTTATCAAAAATCCGCAAGGCTACAGGTGGTGAACTTCGTGGTTCGTGTTCGGGGGGTGGTGCTCTTCCATTTCATGTAGACGAGTTCTTTAATATGATTGGGATTCCTGTATTGGAAGGGTATGGAATGACAGAGACGGCTCCTGTACTTGCTATGCGTACGTTTGAAGAAATCATTCCAGGTTCTGTTGGAAAAATATTTCCTAAAACAGAACTACGCCTTGTGGATTTGCAAACAGGTGAGGTTTTTCTCGATACGGAAATTGGAAAATTTGTATATGGTCGTAAGGGCGAAATCCATGTAAAAGGAAAACAAGTGATGGCCGGTTATTATAAAAACGAGGAAGCAACTAACAAAGTATTGGTGTCCGGTTGGCTAAATACAGGTGATCTTGGACTTTTTACATCGAATCACAACTTAAGAATTGTTGGTCGTTCCAAAGAAACCATCGTGTTGTTAGGTGGAGAAAATGTGGAGCCTGTCCCAATTGAATCAAAAATTTTAGAATCGGAATGGATTGACCAATGTATGGTTGTAGGCCAAGACCAAAAATTCTTAAGTGCACTGATTTATCCCAATCTCAATCGATTTGAAACTTTGCCAGGAAATGAATTTTGGAAAGAAAAGGAAGTGATCCAAAAAATAGAATCCGAAATTAAATCAAAAATCAATGCGCAAACTGGATTTAAATCATTTGAAAGGGTTGTGGGAGTGATTGTGATTCCAAAACCCTTTGAAGTAGGAGATGAACTCACGGCCAAGTTATCACTCAAACGTCACGTGATCACGGAAAAGTATAAAAGCGAAATCAAATCCATTTATGAATAACGATGGGAATACAAGGAAGTGAAATTCATAAAAGGATATCGGAATGATTAAGAATCTGTTTGTTTTGCGAAACTAAATCTTAACCAACCGCATGTGAACAAAAAAAATTTCGAATTGTGGTGGGATTAATTTCCCCCACTAATTCTTGTGATGTTGATACTAAAATTCCTTTCTGCTTCGTGGCCATAAAAGTCTTTGGTTTGGACTTTAATTGTATTTTCACCTGCTTTTAAATTCAAAACTCCGACCAAATATCGATCTTTGAAAAATAGATCATCAAAACTTAATCCATCTTTTGTTTTCCATTTGGAACCATCAAACTGCAACGATTCAAAATTTGCTTTTTTATAAACTTCACCATTAAATAGGTATTTCACTTCTTTTATACCTCTTCGTTGGCTATTTTTAATCCCACCATCGATGATGCTCACTGTTAGTGGGAATGCCTTTGATACATTGATGTTGTCGCCATCATTCAAATTGGTATAATTTTCTCCCACATGTATGAATAAATTTGCAACTTGTGGAGGCATGGTATCTTCCACGGCTGGTAAATAGGAGAGAGGGTCGAGAAGGGTTTTCCCAAAATCCTTTCCTAAAACAAAGTGTAAGTGTCCACCTGTGGAGTGACCTGTATTTCCAGAGATTCCAATCGTGTCACCAGCTTTTACCTGTTTTTGGTTTTTCACAAGTTCGTTACGGGAACCACCTAAGTGGTAATATCCGCTCACATAACCATTTTTATGTGCAATCCAAACAATATTTCCTGAACCCCTTTCGTCTTCAAAAGGGTTATCTTCCGCATAACGCGAGTATAAAATAAATCCGTCACCCATGGACCGAACGGGTTGTTGTACAGAAGAAATGTCTAATCCATTATGAAAGTGGTCTTTTCTCGATTCGCCAAACGTACTTGTGATGAGAGAAGATAGTTCCAATCCTTGGATCGGCCATATAAATCCAAGTTTCCCTTCGGACTTTTGTCCCTCAGCGAAAATAAAACTTGCCAGAAGAGTTAAAATGACAACAATACCTTTCATGTTATTAGAAGTCTTTACTTGGGTTCTTTTTTAGGAAAGTAGTTTATGAATCAGGCTTCTTATTCGACCGAAGAAATTTTAGAACTTGTCAAGGAATGTGGGACAGGGAACGAAAAAGCCCTAGAAAAGTTTTTTGATTTTTATTCTCAAGATATTTATAATTTCCCCATTCGAGTTTTCCATCTAACGGAAGATGATGCTTCCGATTATTATATATACGCTTTTGAACGATTGAAGTCTGGGAAACGGTTCAAAAGTTTTGTAGGAAAATCCAGTTTCAAAACTTGGTTTTTTTCTGTACTACGAAACCTACTCATCGACTGGCAGCGCACCAAACGGGAAGTGAAAACCCAAACAGTCTCCAAGGTCAACCAAGAGGGAAAAGAGTATAGCACCATCGAAGACGAACCAGACAGACGTGCTGATGCACTCGCACATGCGGTAGACGTTTCTGATCAATTCCAATCCGTACTTTCCACAATCAAGATGGAAAATCGAATCGTGTTTAAATTGTCGTTCGTTTATTACCTTCACCTTGAGCCTGATGAATTGTTGTATGTTGCGGAAAAAACAAAACGACCTGAAGAGGAGATTCGCGCAGAAATTTTGAAACTCCGAGAGGATTTGTCCAACCGAGAAGAAGATAACCTCAAAATGGAAGATAAAATCACTTCCTTGTATTTGAATATTCTCGATTTGAAGGAACAAAAGAAACAAAAGGCCCAAGGAGATAGTGTTGAAGCACAATATTATAAAGAACGATTGGACCATGCACTTACGAAGAAGTACGAACAGCGAAAAAAACTGATCGAGAAAAAACAAAAAGGACACTTCCTTGTTCGCACCCCATACCGTGAAATTGCGCGAATCTTAGGGATTTCCGAAGGTGGCGTGAGCGTGACCCTCCTCCGGGTACTCGAAAAAATACAAAAAAAAATGCATTCTGTAGCGGGAGAGCCGTGATTTCCTTCGTCATACAATACATCGTGGAGGGGCCACATGGAAAATCAGGACTTTAACGCAGAATCATTGGAAATCGCTCGGGGATTATTCCTGAAAGGTGATTATCCTAGTGAGGCTGAGTTGCAAGATCACCCAGACCTATGGGAGGCATATTGGTTCTGTGAAGAATCCTTTTTTGCTGAATTGAGAAAGGAAGTTTCTAAAGAAGGTACTTTTGCAGAAACACTTGCCTTACAAAAAGCGGAAAACACTGTTCACCGTGCACAACTCCCTTTCCCTGAATATCTGAAAGAATATACACGTAAAAATTTATCTGCCCCTGAAGCAAAAGACAACCTCATCATCCGCCTAACACAATCTGGAATCCGTGTGATCGACAGCCTCATTGAGTCTTTCCAAATCCGAGAGAGTATGGAGCTTGCACCAATGATGCGTTCCACTTCTGCTGATGTTCGGTCAAAAGATACAAGTTCCGTCATTTTTGAAGAAACAACAAAAGAAAACCAAAAGTTCTATTACCAAATTGTAAAAGAAAACGAAGGGGAAGTTTATCTCTCTGTAAAAGCAGAAGGGACAGCAAGTTTCCAACAGGTGAATTTACGCAGGGATGGAAGGTTCATCCTTTCCAACAAAATCAATTTGGATGGAAGTGCTAGTTTTTCGGGGTTAACCCCAGGTAGTTACACCATAGAGTTTGTAGGACCTAACCTTTCAAAATCGTTTGACTTGTCCATTCTCCTTGGATAGTTTCATGGGAGAATGCTTTCTCTCATCATTGATCGCGTAGGTAATGTAAATATCTTCAATGTTTTGGAAGATAATCTTCCTGTGGAAGAATCCCATATTCAATCTACGTTAGACGATGATTTAATTTTAGAATATTTGAGTGAAGTGGAACGACTTGTCCACGTTTCCCAATCTGTTTTATCCAAACCAAACCAAATTTTAAACGTAGATATCTTACAAGATTTGAAGGTACTCGGAGAAACGTTTTACCAACAGTTTTTCCCAACATCTATCATTGAAAAATTAAAAAATACAAACAAACTAAGTATCCATTTTAATATCGATCCAACTTTGGCACTTGTCCCTTGGGAATTATTACATGATGGAAATAGTTTTTTATCTGACAAATTTCGAATTGGAAAAACCATACGAGGTGGCTTACATCGTTCCACCCATAAAGAAAATCGTAAAATTAAGATGCTCATCATTGCAGATCCAACGGAAGATTTGCCACATGCGCAAAAAGAAGGAGAGGTTTTATTTTCTGTTTTAAGCCAAAAAGTACCAAACCACCTTCTAGAATTAGAATTCATTGGCGGGAAACAAGTCACCAAACTCAAGTTATTATCTCTTATAAAAGATAAACACATCATCCATTATTCTGGACACTTACACTTTTCAGATGATTCTCTTGAAAATGGATGGTTATTATCCGATGGCAAAGTTTTAAAAGCGAGAGAAATCAAATCTACAGGTATTGATACAGATTTAGTTTTCTCTAACTCTTGTATGTCGGCAAAATCAGCTGGAAAAAAACTCAATACCAATATTTTAAACCAGTATGCAGGTGCTTTTTTAACTGCAGGGATCAAAACATTTGTTGGAACTAATTGGGAAATTTTGGATAATGAAAGAACGATCGACTTTACTGTAAGATTTTATACGTATTTGTTTTCAGATAAATCTGTGGGTGAGTCTTTATACCTTTCTAAAGAATTTGCGAGACGGAATTACCATGCCAATGATTTAACTTGGGCCAACTATTCTTTGTATGGAAATCCTGATTTTTCTATGTTTGCGAAAGAACGTAGGAATTTCCATTCAGCAAAAATTTTAAACCCTACGGCTGTATTGGAATTTTATCCAACACCCATTGCCACTGCTTATTCGAGATGTAGTAATTTAAACAAATCCAAATCCATTGATAAAACAAATCTTATCAATTTGATTCGTTTATTCGAATCTATTAGCCAAGTGGTGGGAATGATTGTATTCAGTGATCATACGTCACATGCTATGAATAAATCCATCCCTAATAATTTGGATGATGCTGTTACTCTTCGTAAGTGGTGGGAACTTGTATATAGTTGTGTATGGGATTTTCAAAAATTAAAAATCACTAGTATTTTTGATACTGCACTCCCTGTTTTGCATGAACAAAAGGAAACAATATTTAAAATTTTAGCATGGTTGGAGATTTGGGAACAAGGTGATATCAATTCTGAAGAACTTGAATCATACCAAATCATCTTCCAGTTTTTTTTAGAGAATATGTTATTAGAATTTGCGGAATTAGAAAGGATTAGTATCTTACTTGTTTCGGAAAATAATAACCCACATTTTTATTTTAAAGGGATCAAACCATCCTACCTTTACCCTGCATCTCATGGATCTAGAGAAAAAATTCTAGAACAATTATCTTTTCATAAAAGCAACTTAGTTTTGTTACACGAAAGCCGTAAAATGGTCATTCCTTTTCAAACTTACTTTAAAGAAAAAAAAGAAACTGGTGAATTGGAACTTGTATTCAATGGACTCATTCCATTTGTTCTTGGAGCCAAACAGAATTGAGTTTGTGCCATCCAAACCGAGGGAATGTTTCCTGCGGTGCTTGTTGTGGACTATTTAATCTAAAACTCAATACATCCGAATATAAAAACCTACTTTTAGATCGTACCACTGAATTTAAAAAAACAGTAAACTTTGAAGTTAGGCATTCTTTCCCTATGTATCGAAAAGATAGGGAAACAAAAGAAGCCCATATCCCAAAAAAAGATGAAATGACCTATAATTGTCCCTTTTTGGGTTATGTAGATGACACCAAACAAAGGATAGGTTGTATGATCCATCCAATATTTACTGGAGATCCCAAAAGCCAAAATTTTTCATTTTATGGAACTTCCATTTGCCAAGCGTATGATTGCAAAACAAAAGAAAGTACCCTCGCTGATTTATGGGAAAATTTGTTTGTCGAAATTGCAAAGGATTCTATTGAGTTTTCTTTTTTATCTGCTGATCATATTTTTACGTATGCTGTGGAAAAGTTTTTTTCCCATTCCAATTGGAATGTCGAATCTATGTTTAATACCTTTCGATTGGAATTAATGGAATTGTTTCGTATGCGATTGATTACTTCGAATCGGAAGAACTTCACATCTTTTGAAATCAATTACGATGTTTTTTTAACTTTAGAAGCTGTGGAATCTTATTTTGAATCAGAACTTGGAATGGATTGGCTTCGATGGAAAGACGAGTGGGAAAAGAAAAACCCGAATAGAGGTGAAGTATCCGGGTCTTTTGATAAGTGATTTGGATTATGCTTTAGATGTAACAGTTGCTACTTTAGCTTTTGCTTCTGCTACAACAGTGTTTGCTTTTCCAATGATGGTTTCTACTTGAGAAAGTCCTTCTTGAACATATTTTCTAAGGTTTACAGAAACTTCGCTTTGGTCTTGAGCACCTTTCGCTGCCAAGTTTTGGAATTCTGAGTTGATAGTAGAGAAAGCCTTTTCTGCTTCTACTTTTGCAGTGTTCACTGCGCCTAAGATAAAGTTTAATCCGTCTTTTACTTGTTGTTCCATTTTCATTTCCCCTTTTTTCGGTTGTCAGTTGTGCAATGCACAACTCCTTTTTGTGCGGTGCACAGCGATCCGTCAACCCGTTTTTTCATTTTTTTCCTGCATCGCACAAAAAAAATGGAAAGATGCCCCAACCGGAATTTTTACCCATCCAGTGGAAATCCACTTATCTCTCCCTTCTTGACCAAAGGGCATTGCCAGGAAAAAAGGAATTTTTAGAAATCCGCACACTTGACGAAACAATTTTTGCAATCCGTGAAATGGCTGTTAGGGGAGCTCCTGCGATTGCAATTACAGGAATTTTTGGGCTCACAATTGCTGCGAAAAATAAATCAGGCAAAACAAATTCAGTAGAGGTTGATGGTATCATCAAACAGGTGTTTGAATCAAGACCAACTGCAGTGAATTTGAGTTTTGCATTAAAAGAAGCAAAAAATCGAGTGGAAGGGGAAACCAATTGGGAATCGATCTCTGAGATTTGGGAATCCTATGCATTACAAATGATGGTCGATGACCTAAATGCAAACCAAAGTTTGGGAAAAAATGGAGCGAATCTTTTTTCAAAAGACCAAGATGAATTTCACATCATCACACATTGTAATACAGGGGCACTCGCAACTGCTGGGCATGGAACGGCCCTTGGTGTGATCCGAAGCCTACGAGATCTTGGCAGAAAAGTTGTGGTATATGCAGACGAAACAAGGCCATTTTTACAAGGATCAAGACTCACTGCTTTTGAAATGATGGAAGAGGGGATAGAGTGTTATATTATCACGGATGGAATGTCAGGTTGGCTCATGAACCACAGAAAAATTGATGCAGTTCTTGTTGGATGTGATCGTGTCGCGGCAAATGGAGACACGGCCAATAAAATTGGGACATACAATTTAGCGATTGTTGCGCATGAACATAATGTACCATTTTATGTTTGTGCTACAAAAGACAGTTTTGACTTAAATTTAAAAACTGGGGATGAAATTCCCATCGAAATGCGTAAAGAATCAGAAGTGACCCAATTTGATTTTTTGAAAACAAGTGATGGAAAGTATTTATTTCCAGAAGGAAAAACCTCTCCCGTTGGTGCAAGGGCTCTCAATCCTTCGTTTGACATCACAAAGGCAAAATTTATTAGAAACTTTATCACAGAATTTGGATGTTTTGTACCTGGAGAGATTCCTCTTCGTCTAAAGAACGTATGACGGAAAAAGCGATTTTAGGTGGTGGTTGTTTTTGGTGTACGGAAGCTGTATACCTTCGAATTCCAGGAATCATTTCCGTCGTATCTGGTTATGCAGGTGGGCAAACACCAAACCCAAGTTATAAGGAAATTTGCACAGGAACCACTGGTCATGCAGAAGTGATTCAAATTGAATACAACCCCGAGGTCATTTCTTTCTCCAAAATTTTGGAAATCTTTTGGGCCTCACATGACCCAACCACTCTCAATCGGCAAGGCAATGATGTCGGAACCCAATACCGATCTGTAATTTTTTATTTGAATGAAAAACAAAAAGAACTCGCAGTTGAATCCAAACGAAAACACGCCTACTTATTCCCTGATCCTATCGTGACGGAAATTTCACCAGCACCTACGTTTTACCCTGCGGAAGAGTACCACCAAAATTATTTTACACTCAATCCTCAAAACCCGTATTGCCATTATGTAATCTTTCCTAAATTGAAAAAATTAGGACTGAAGTTGAATTAAACCAGACAAAACAAAAAGAATCAATTTGAATCGAAGAGAATTGGAAAAGAAAGAATAGAACCAATCCATTGCATTGATTTCTAGAATTTTTATCCTTTGGATTTGTATTGAATAGCGGCTAATCAATATTAGCCGTAAAGTCATTTGCCTTTGAAGGCGGTGAGCATTGCTTTATCTTGGTTCGGGAAAAAGTTCATTACGAAAGAAGATTGTGCTTTTGTGATTTTTTCCACTTGCCGTCTGTATTTGATGACAGCTCCAGGGTGTGCCGTATTTCGAACCACAACTTTGACGTTGTCTTGGTTGTAACGTGCCCCTTTCAATTCTTCAATCTTTGATTTGAGTAATTCTACGGTTTTGTTTTTTTTCTGATACGCATCAAAGATCTCTTTGAACTTCTCTTTTCTTGCATCATCAATTTTACCACGAGACCGTTGCACCACTTCCTTGATCTTTTGGATCTCAGGGACAAGTGCTTCTAGTTCTCTTTCCATTTCCGCAAGACGAGTACTTCCTTCTGTTAAGAGTCTGTCATTTTTATAATGGAATCCCACTTCAACTACTGTGTCCATTTGTGCGGAAGAACCAAGTGATGAAACGGTAATCCCTTGGTAAGAAATAAGATCACTGCCAATAATGGATGATGATTCACCTGTTAAGATGATATTTCCTAAACAAAGGATTCTACTTCCTAAAATAAAGTTTTCGATGATACAATCCCCATCGATTTCAAGGTTGGCGTTTTCAATGAACTTGGCACGCAGGTCTCCTTTGATACGGATCACACCTTTGCCTTTTGCTTTCACTCCACCTTTGACTTCTAAATCTTCCCCAACGACAACATCAGAAGATTCAACGTTACCATCTAAATACAGGGAACCTTGGCAATTGACAACAGCCCCTTCTTCGATGGTTCCTTTGACTCGGATAGTACCTTCGAAGTTAATATTCCCTGTCCCAAGTCCAATATTACTTTCAATGTTTAACTCGGGTGAAACAGTGAGGGATGTGTCTGTGGAAAATACAACTCCACTGAGAGTGGCAAAGTATTCTTTCAGTTGCCTTCCCGGTTTTTCGGGATCATCAATTGTTTTTGGTAAAACGTTTTTCCCTAATGTGAGTCTTGGCCTGTCAATGGGATTGGGATAAATTGGATTGCCTAGGACATCTGTGCCTTGTTCTCCTGCCACTCCTTCAAATAAGGTGGCTAGTCTTTCGCCTTCTTTGACATGAACATATTTATTGATATTACGAAAATCTGCAGAACCATCGTCTTTTAATACAACTCGTTGGGCTCTTGGGAAATAAAATTTGATCCAACCACTTTCGCCTTGTTTGGCGGGAATTCCTTTAGCAACAACAAAGGTAAAATCCTCTTTCACTTTTGTCGGATCTTTTAAAATTTTATCAATTTCGAGAGCAGTATTGTCTACATCTCTCATTAAAATGCGGTCTCTATGAATGGTCGCGTTATCAAGTGCCTCATAAATGAGAATATTGCTCATAGAACCACCTAACAGCCAAACTGGTTTAACTACCAAAGTTGCAGTGAGTCGATCCTCGGAGATTTGGATCTTGAGTCCCCGTTCCGGATTGAAGTCCGGTGCATTTTTTACGTCCATTCTACCTAAAGTATCGGCAGAATATTTAGGAGAAACGACAATTTCTGTAGCGTTACTCGTCGATCCAGTGTAGAAAACTGCCAAAAGTTTGCAGGAGGGCAGGGACACCGAAAATTTGAGAATGTAGGGGGAGGCTATCTCCGTGAGTGAGGGCCGTGGACGTCCTGTGGACATAAGTGATCCCTTTTTTCTGGAAGAGAGAGGCCAATTTTTCGGATTCCCCAGCGGAGATGACAGGGTCCGTTTTCCCATGGAGGAGGGCAACTGGTCCACTGAGTGATTCGAGTTGGTAAAAGGGAGAAAGGTTTTCTGGCATACGGTCGGGGACAGTTTCTAAGACACGTTTGGCCAAACTGATCCGAAACAGTCGGTCATGGTGGACCTCGTGGAAAAACTCTTTGGCTCGTTTGGAGGTTTTTTCTAATTGGATCTCGGATTTGGCATTTTGGCCGATTCGTTTGAGACCATTGTCAAGAGCCGCTTCGTAATAAACTTGTTCCAGTTCTTCGGCCATGTCCGGTTCAAACCGATGGAGCATATTGTAGAGAATGACGTACACTGCGTACGGATCTACTTCGTAGTTTGTAAAAACAAAAGGAACTGCTTCAAAAAAATTACAATACCCGCCAATGAGCATACTTGCTTTTATTTTGTTTCTTGTATTGGTCCGAGAGGCAGCAATGATTCCCATACCAGCAGAAAAACTTGCTGATAAATAACCTAATTTCTCTCCGTTAAACAATTGTTTGTTTGCATAAATTTCCATCATCAAGTTTTGGATATTTGTGATGGTTTGTTCTTCTATCTTTAAACCCTTTACCTCTGGTAGTTCGGGCAAAATGACACTGTGGCCTGTGTTTGCAATGTTCTCTGCTAAATCAATGATCCTCTGGTCATCAATTCCCATGGCACTCATTCCATGTTGGATATAAACCCCTGGTAAGGATTTTGGATCTTTGCCTTGGGGGAAAAAAAGAAAGGTTCGGCGGCCTGTTTCGGGGAGTATGAATTCTTTTCGTTCGAGAGATTTTTTTTGTTTTAGTCCGGCATAACTCAAAATCAGAGGGAGTGCCAAAACATAAGGTTTCATTGGACTTTAGTTTTGAGGAGTGGGGAATTTTTCCAACAATAAAATCAGATACAACCTTCCCATGTATTCATCCCCACGTCGGTCCTTTAGGTTAAAGATAAGAATGTACTGGCGAAAGTGTTCGAGGGAAATAGGAACCAGTTTGTGATTTAAATTTTCAGGAGGTAAAATATCAATTTCGTAACGACCAAGACGCATTTCTGTAATCAATTTACCTGCAATCTGATTGGCAAATTCCATCATGATAGAAGAGGAGTGGGCTCTTGATGTTGGGTCTATTTGAAAGGCTTTTGCAATTTTTGGTAAAAGTTTGAGTTTTGTATACCCATCAAGTGCTAAATAAAGTTTTCCATTAATGTCCCCCACAAATTCCACAAGGGTACAGTTTTCAAAACAAAGCCCTTCGTTTTTGGAAGGTCCATAAGCCTCTCTTTCGGCAAACACAAGTAAGGTTTTGTAAAAATGGTCCGGTAATACTTGTGAAACCGTTAAGATAAATTTTTCATCAATGAGTGGATCCATTTATGCTGCGTGGTAGAGGATACTCTCTTCTAAGGAACTGTATGCTAACTTAATCCAACCATCAAACTTTAATTCAGGTAATAGTGGATTTGCATAACCAAGAGCCACTTCAGAAGGATAACCTAATTGGTCTAATTCCTCAATGAATTGTTGGAAAAAGGAAGAGAAGGATTCCAATCTTTCGTTGGGAATGAGTGCCGCATATAAGTCTTCTTCCAATTGGAAAAGGCCAATCCCAATGACAGAATGTTTGATCCCCATCTGGTTTAGTCCAATTGCCAATTCCGATTGAAAATTGGTATTGATGAATTTGAAGAATACCAATGTTTTTTTCTCTGCGGCTTCAAACGAAGCTTTTGCAATTTGGTAAAAATGTGAAACCGTATACAGTTTGGTGAAAGGATGTGTTGTGACTTTAGCATATTCTCTTTTCGCCAAAATCTTTTCAGATAAATTGGTAGTTTCTTCCCAAAAGATTTGGATGTCTTCGTTCACCCAACCTTCTTTGGAAGTAAAACATAAAAATCCAAATAAATTGGCATTGATCGTGAGGGGAACATATAACTTACGTTTGTTTTTAGATATCACTGGTAAAGATTCTCGGATTTGATTTTCTTCCCATTCATTCCACTCAACAGGATTGTCATCTGTTTCCACTAACATCTCAGACTTTTGCCAATAACATTCTTTAAACTCTTTTCCATCGAAGTACACATATTGGATGGAAGAAAGTTTGGGGCTTATAAAAGAAAATGGAAACTCTTTCACTGTATCACAAAAGAGACCTCTTTCAACTAACCGAACAGATTCACGAGCAAAAAAAATGGGATCAACTTTCCAAAGAATTTCTTTTGGAATTGGTTCAACTTCGATCTGATTGGATTCAACAGTTGTGAGAGGCTTACTCGTATCAAATACCATTCCTTCGTTTACGATTTCTTTTGTTGGTTCAGTGGGACTTTCCATTATTTGTGACCCAACTCCGACAGATGGGTTTGTATTTTGAGTTGAGTTTGGTAAGGATTGGAAATCCAAACTGTACAAAAATAGTGTGAGAAGAAGGCAAGAAACGACAAGAAGAGTGAAACTCACCCAAGAAAAATAAAAGAGGGTTTGCAGGGTTACACCAATGGCAAAAAAAATTGTAGGAATTGTATATCGTTTCATGGTACCTTAGCCGTTACTTAATATAACGGGTAAAATGGGGATTCGCTAAACTGATTTTCCTATTCCGCTAGGAGCAAATGAAACTCTATTCCGAATTAGCAGAATACTATTTTACCATCGAAGAACCCAGCCGTAAGTTTTCAGAAGAAATTCTCTTTTTACGAGAAACATTCAAGCGACATAAAATTCATACCGTCCTCGACATTGGTTGTGGGACTGGGGAACACATCAAAGAATTACAAGGCATGGGATTCAAACCACATGGAGTAGACGGATCTCCTCGAATGCTCGAAATTGCAAAAGTCAGATTTCCCCATTGTAGTTTTGAAGTAGGGAAAATGGAAGCATACGTCGCCAAACAACCTGTTGATGCGGTCATTTGTCTGTATGGAACTTTTAATTATCTTGTGAATGATGATTTGGTACAAAATTTCTTACGGAACTGTTATAAAAATTTAAAACAAGCAGGGCTTCTCGTTTTGGAAATTTGGAATGCAGATCCCATCCACCGGATCAAACGAAAACCCATAACCACTGTGAGCAATGTAAGACAGGGAACCACATCCATACGAAGGAATCGTGGATTTCGTTTAACAAGAGCAGATGATGTTGCGATTGTTGAAGTGAATTATGTTTATAATTTAAACCAAAAGGATTTAAAAGACAAACATACGATGCGAGTGTTCCATTTTCCCCAAGTAAGAAATTTCTTAGACGAAAACAAATTTGATATCTTACACGTATATAGCAATTACGACGGGGAAAAGTATATCAAAACTGGTGCAAGGATGCTCATCGTCGCCAAAAAGAGGTCTTGACTTTCTATTTTTAGTACGGTATCTCATTCATTCGGGAGAACGTATGTCCAATTCAAACCATTTCCAAGTGATCGTAATTGGAGGAGGGCCTGGTGGTTATGTCGCCGCCATTCGTGCTGCCCAACTCGGTTTACAAACATGTGTCGTTGAACGCGACAAACTCGGCGGAGTTTGTTTGAATTGGGGTTGTATTCCCACCAAAGCTCTGTTAGAAAGTGCTCATGTTTTAGAACATCTCAAAGAAGCCTCCAAATTTGGAATTTCGGCAGACAATGTCAAAGCTGATTTTGAGGCCATCATCAAACGTTCACGGTCAGTTGCAGACCAAATGGCAAAAGGTGTCGAGTTTCTCATGAAAAAAAACAAGGTCACCGTTGTGAACGGAGATGCTAGTTTTACAAATGCAAAAACCATAGAAGTAAAATCAAATACTGGTGAAACCTCAACTCTTACGGCAGACTTTTTTATTTTGGCAGTGGGTGCCAAAAACAAAGCCCTACCTTTTTTGCCTTTTGACGGTAAACGTGTGTTATCTGCAAGAGAAGCAATGGTAGAACCCAAAGCCATTCCCAATTTGGCGATCATTGGCGCTGGTGCCATTGGTGTTGAGTTTGCTGATTTTTATGCGAGTATGGGATCCAAAGTCACCATCATCGAATTCCAAGACCACCTGCTTCCCAATGAAGACAAAGAAATCTCTGGGGTACTCGAACGTAGTTTTAAAAAAAGAGGGATTGAGCAGTATTTAAGTTATGGTGTGGAGACAGCAACTGTCTCAGACAAAGGCGTCGAACTTACGTTACTTGATAGAAATTCCGCTAAAAAAGAAAAATTAAACTTTGATAAGTTGATTGTCGGAGTGGGGATCACACCGAATACAACTGACATTGGCCTCGATGCAATTGGAGTGAAATTAAAAAATGGGTTTGTGGAATATGTTGGAAACTACAGATCTACAGTGGATCATATTTATGCAATAGGTGATTGTATTCCGACACCTTCGCTTGCCCATGTGGCAAGTGCGGAAGGGATTCGTGCGGCAGAAGATATCTCCATTCGTATGGGAAATCCTCACCACATCCAAATCCAACGATTGAATTATGCCTACATCCCTGGTTGTACGTATTGCCATCCAGAAGTGGCAAGTGTGGGTCTTAGTGAAGACAAAGCAAAAGCTATGGGTCACGAAATCAAAATTGGAAAATTTCCGTTTACAGCAAGTGGACGAGCCCAAGCCCAAGGGGACACAACCGGGATGGTAAAAATTATCACCGATGCCAAACATGGCGAAATTTTAGGAGCCCATATCATTGGCCCTGGGGCAACTGAGCTTATCGCAGAGGTAACATTAGGTGCGAATATGGAAATTACCGTGAGAGAACTTGCAAATACCATCCATGCTCATCCGACGTTAGCGGAAGGGATTATGGAAAGTGCTGCGGCAGTGCTTGGTGAGGCGATTAATATATAGGAGAGAGACCTGTAACGAAAATGGGAATCGACCAGCTTGTGTTTTCCATTGCATCCCTCGTTACTTCGTTAAACGTTTTGAATTTCAAATTCTTCCTAACAATCGTTAGATCCTTTTGCCCATGAAAGAACCTATCGAATCGATCCTAAATGCGGTTGGCCACAGGCAATGGCCCATTCCTAACCATTCCTGGTTTTGGTACCAAGAATGGAACGAAGCAATTTTTTTGCATTACCAAGTGGATGGGAAACGGTTACGAGAACTTGTACCATTGCATTTGGAATTGGATCAGTTTGATGGAGAACATTGGGTATCGGTGGTTGCCTTTACCATGGACAAAGTACATCCAAGGTTTACTTTCCCCATCGAATTCCTTTCCACCTTTCATGAAGTGAATCTACGCACCTATGTGACATGTGATGGCAAACCTGGTGTGTATTTCCTAAGTATCGAGGCAGAAAAAATTCTACCAACACTCTTGGCCAGGTTGGCTTCGGGGCTACCTTACAAACATTCTCCGATCTCTCGGACAAACAAAACTTACAGCTTGCATGGGAAACGTTGTGAAATCGGAATCGAATTTTTAAAAAAAGATAGAATAGGCGCTCCCACTCCGAAAGAACTTTGGCTTACGGAACGGTTTTCTTTGTACAGAGGGAAAAACCCAGAGGAAACAGCAATGGATGTACACCACAAACCTTGGGAATTGTTCCAAGTAGAATTCACGAAACTTAATATTCGTTATGCGGCATTTGGCGGCCTTGTTGATTTTAGGAAACCAAATATATGTCATTACTCTCCGGGAGTGCAAGTGCTTGCTTGGTTGTGAGGGAGTGTGGAAAGAGTGGTTGATCGCGAAAAATCTTGGTTATCACAATGCAAAAGTCAATAAATATATCATCAATCCCCATTATTTTGAAGACGTGATGGTAACAAAAGACACGGTGGCACCATGAGAGCTAAGTCATACATTGGAAATAAATTCATTTCTATAATGATTGTAATATTGATTGGTTATTATGGATGTAAACCAAAATCCGTTTTAGATACGGTAAACCCAGAGATTGGTATTTTTGGAACAGATTGGGTGGATGCACCGAGTCCTGAAGAGTTGGCTCCAGGGATAACGTATCACAGATTGGAAAGTCCTCAAGTGAAGGAAATTCTAATCAAATCAAAACTGGATCCTCGTCTAATTGCAAAACTAAAAGTAATTCCCTTTGTGATTCAGCTACGAAAGGCGTTGGAAGAAAAAGACTACAATTTTATCGAAAAGCATCTTGGCTGGCGATTTACTGATGAAGCGCAAAAGGAGATGGGCATCGATAAGGATGAAACCATGACAAGTGATGAACAATTTGAAAAAGCCAAAAAATACATTCAAGCTAAATTGAGGTCTAAAGAATCCTTTTGTGATTTTCGTTATCTTTTTGAAAAAAAATTCCCTAATTTAGGTTTAAGTGTAAGTGAGGTCGATCTTCGAGAATTAAAAGAAAAAGACACCTTCCATAGTTATCGACTTACATATTTTATAACCTTTCCTAGAGGCATTGTGAATGAAGATGGCTCGGAAGGTTTGCATCTCTTATATGTGGAGTTGAGTGTATACGGAAATGGTGACAACGAAACTTTTTTTGGAATAGAGGATTTCAAAAATCACCAAGGTTTGCGTCATATTCGTAGTCAACGACCACCAGAAGAACTCTTTGAAAATTGGTAAAAGCTTCGCCATGTTACATTCTAGATTATTGGTATTTTTCTTACTAGCGGTATTTGCATGTACCCCGAAAACAGATACTTATGATCCTACTTTAGGACTTTATGGAACGGAATGGATCAAAGAACAAAGGCCAGCGTCAGAAACAATCAATTATAATATTATTTATTTTAAACCAGATGAGGACCTGAACCAGAAATTTTTTAAGAATCGAATTGATCCAAGGGAGTTTGCAAAGCGATTTGTTGTATTAAAAGCAAAGTCTTTACTAGATGCATTTCAAAATGCTGATCCCGAAAAAGGGAGGGAAGTTTTTGCTTATTCCTTATATAGACCCTTCCTTGCGATTGCTGGTAAAAAAATTGGAGTCGAATATGGCAAATATGATCGAGGGGTAGACTATACATCACGAGAAGATCTGGAAAGAATTTATGAGTATATAAGACAAAATCTAGATAATAAAAATTCCTTTTGTGATTTTGGACGTTTATTTTTCAAAGAAATAAAAAAAGTTAAAGTGAAGCCATATTCTGTAGAGGATAGAGTATTAGATCCGAAAAGCAAAAGTTATACTATCCAAACACAATATGATATAGAATATTTTATGGAACCAGAGAAAGGGATGGATGATTTTGATTCGATTCAATTCCGAGTCTATTTTTTAATCCAAGGGGATCATGTCATGCAGACGTCGATCATTGATGCCTACCCTGCACAATGTATGGATGTATTAGATTAGATGATTCATTTTTGACTAATGATTGAATTTCTGAAACAGGCTCAGATGAAAGGATCATCATTTCGTTGTTCAACGCAAGACCATATCAAAAAGTTTGGGAATCTGCGGCCGTCGGATCCTTCTATTGCAGTTTAAAGTTTTGGTAATTAGCCTATCCCGATATGATATCTCACTCTATGGACTAGTTTTTAGCTTATATCGACTATTTTTTAGTTGATAATCATTGGTAGATTGATACAAATTAGCAATGATCCTTGATGGAATATTTGGAAATAAAACTGCATCGAGAGTATTGTTGCACCTATTTCATTACAATGAAATTCATACGGCCGCAATTGCGAAAGACTATGGCGTAGCTTCTACACCTATCCGAATGCAATTGGAAAGATTTGAAAAAACCGGTATCATTGTTGCTAAAAATGTAGGAAGAACCAGGGTTTTTTCCTTTAATCAAAAATCCCCATTTGTTAAACCAATAAAGGCAATCCTAGAGATATTTTATCATTCTTTAACAATGGAAGAAAAGGAAAAAATATTCTCCACAAGAAGAAGACCTCGGGAAAAGGGAAAACCAGTTTATGGAAGAACCTAACTGGTTAGAAGTTAATGAGGAAGAGCTTTGGAAATTTGTTGGATGGCATCTTGCAAATCAAGGAATCCACTCCGTTTTAGTTGGAGGTGCAGTTGTTGCTATCTATTCAAAAGGAGCATATCGTTCCGGTGATTTAGATTTGGTTGAACCACTATTATCAAAATCATCTGAAATTCAAACAATAATGGAAAGTATAGGCTTTAAAAAAGTAAATCGCCATTTTGTTCATCCAAAGTGCAAACATTTATACATTGAATTCGTTTCTGCACCAGTATCGATTGGAGATGATTATAAAATTGTTCCAGATGAAAAAGAATTTCATGGTAAAATTCTAAAGATTTTGTCACCTACTGATTGTATTAAAGATAGACTTGCTTCTTACCTACATTTTAACGCACGTGAATGTTTAGACCAAGCTTTACTCGTTGCAAACAGCCAAAGGTTTGATTTACAAAAAGTGAAAGAATGGTGTTTGAATGAATCTAGTAATGGAAAACAAGTTTTTGATGAGTTTGTAAGTCTGTATCATAAATAAATTCTTACCTAGGAATTTGTCCTAACCTTGCGAATATAGTTTGAGAATATTTAAAATTGATCAAAAATCAGATTTAGTTTCGAAACTTAACGATAGAAAGTAACCAAAACCAAGTGAAAAAATACCTTTCCATATTCTTATCTCTCCTAACCCTTCTTCTGTTTCAATGTTCGACTTCCGATCCCAAAACGTGGGAAGCAGATGTGTTGACTGACACAAATTACGGATACTTTCGATGGCATAATTCCATCCGAGATGGTTATGTAGTGGTAGAGACAAAGGTATTCCAAGATCCAAGGGAATGCCATGGGGAATACAATTGTTCCTCGCAAGACCATATCAAAAAGTTTGCGAATCTTCGGCCGTCAAATCCTACGCTTGCGATCCCTCTAAAACTAGGAGAGTATTATGCGATCACAAAACTTAGGTATGGTGATGTTTCCTTCTTCCGCTGCAAGAGAAGTGAACTAACAATTTATCATGGCTTTCAATTTAGAGAACCCTATGATCCAAAAAATCCAACGGTTCCTTACACCTCGAACACATGTGAATTTTTAAGCGAAGACCAAGTGGTTTGCCCTTCCATTCAGATGACGAAAAAAAGCATCCAAGAAATCAAACTCACAGCAGGTGAGACCAGAGGGAAATCTATATCGTTTCGGCACCTTTTAGAACCGAATATTATATTTTCCTCCATCAGTTTATTATATTGTGGGCCAGTATCGAACAAGATTGATTTTATTGCGGTTGAGGAGACAAGGTATTGAGAAGGGGGGGTTAGTGATCGGAGAATACTGGTGCCAAGCAAGAACTGTTTTCTCATACAAAAGAGCAAAGAGATTTTCATAAAGAAAATAGAAATTGACTTTTTGTGTATATACTTCGGTATATACACATGGCACATTCATCAAAAGTATTTATTAGTGGAAACAGCCAAGCGGTACGCATCCCAAAGGAATATCAAATATCCGAGAAAGAATTATATATACAAAAAGTTGGAAACACACTTTTTCTTTTTCCGAAATCTGATCCTTGGAAAGCATTCGAGGAAAGTCTTAATGAGTTTTCTGATGATTTTATGTCGGACGGAAGATCTCAACCCGAAAATCAAATTAGGGAAGATTTTTAATGTATCTGATTGATACAAACATTTGTATTTACTCAATTAAAAATAATCCAAAGTCAGTTGTTCAAAAAATAAAATCTATCGAGCCATACCAGATTAAAATCTCTTCAATTACGGTTGCGGAATTGGAATACGGTGCCGCTAAAAGTAAAGAATTTGGGAAGAACAAAACTACATTAATTAAATTCTTGTCTGCCTTTGATATCATTCCTTTCACTGATTCAGATGCAGAAATATATGGACTCATCAGAGCTACATTAGAAAAAACAGGAAACATTATTGGACCATACGACCTTCAAATTGCTGCCCAAGCTATATCTAGAAATTTAATTCTAGTTTCAAACAATACAAAAGAGTTTATAAGAGTTTCAAATTTAAAACTAGAAAATTGGATTTGAATCCATTCTTTCTGTATCGTATAATAGCAATTTAGCGCTATGATTCGGCCTTGCTCGGTCTGCGGAAATTTTTCTCCTGGTATTCGCCTTACATTTGTAAGCTATATACCAATCCCTAACTTCCCTTCGTGACTTAAAGGTCGGACAACTTCAGTAAGTCTAGTTTGATCGAGGATATCCTCAAAGCGATTGATGAATTTTTTGAATTTGTCAATGATGTTACCGATTTAAATCAATACGATAATGATGTACTTCGAAAGAGGGATGTAGAAAGGATTTTGGAAATCATAGGTGAAGTTGTCAAAAAAATTCCGGATTCGATGAGAGAATCAAGCTGATCAAAAATCAGATTTAGTTTTTAACCTAACAGGAGCCAAGTGACCTTCACCTGACTCCTGAATTTGTAATTGCGATCTACTGCTCTACGCAAACAATTTTCTTCGCAATATTACATGTGTCAGTTGTTGTTTCTACTAAAGTTGTTGTACTGGCACCGACCACTCCTGTGACACCACTCACTCCTACATTGGAACTGGTCCAATTGGTACAATTTACGTCATTGGCAAGGTTTCCTCCGGTAATGGTGATCCCTGTCCAAAAACGAGTCCCGTTATCACCGAGTGCAAAATTCATTTGCATCGTAGTGTTGGAATCACGAAAGATTCTGTTGGAAGTTGTTGTGGAACCAGTTGTATTCGAAGTGTCAGTGCTATTGGAATAAAAGGTATTCGCTTTTAATACCCAATCTGTATATGTCAACGTCCCAGTTGGGTTACCTAACACTTCCCTAACTCCAGGAATTGCGACCATAGCTTTGTATGTTTTCCCTCGAACTCGATTTGTATCTCCATTGCATGTTGCATCTGCACCAGTAATTCCACCAATTCCAATCCTTCCACCAGAGCCTGTGCTTGTTAGGAAGATATGACATCTAGTCGTACAAGGAGCGGAGGTTGATTGTGCGAGGAGGAGGGCGAATAAGGTTGTGTCGTCGCTATTGTCTTTAGAAGTGTTGCAAGCGCTTAGGAAAGCACTAGCAAAAACAAGGAATACCAAGGAATACCAAGGAATACCAAGGAATACTGTTAGATCCATTTTGTTTGCCTTTTTTCATAGTTTCAAATTTGAGAGAAGCGTTTCAAGGTGGCAAGAAAGAATTGAAGGAAGAGTGTATGGCAAACTAAAATTTCAAAGCGACAGAAGTGGTGAAATGTTTACAAACTAGGTAGTTGGGGAGATCTTTTGGTTATCCGCCTAATGTTTGTCCGAGGGTGCGGTGAGTTCGAAAATTAATGTATTGACAAAAGGCACACATGCCTCTAGAATTTAAAATGTGATTTTTGATTGGGACCAGGAAAAAAACAAATTCCTCGCATCACAACGGAATATTTCCTTTGAAAGGATTGTCATCGAAATAGAAGCGGGAGCATTACTTGGAATTTTGGAACATCCAAATAGTGAAAAATACCCGAACCAACTCATACTTATTGTTAATATAGATGATTATGCTTGGGTAGTTCCTGTCATTAGAACGAAAAATTCATTCTTTCTAAAAACAGCATATCCTTCAAGAAAACATACGAAACACTATTTAACAAAGGAGAATCTTTATGAAACTGAAATTGACTGAGGAAGAAAAGGAATTAGAATTATCTTTCGAACGAAATGAATGGAAGCCTGTTTCCAATCAAAAGAATTACTTAAATCAGTTTAAAAAAGCTGCCAAAAATACGTTAGCGAAAGATAAAAGAATGAATATTCGTATTGCTGGAAAAGACATTCAATTATTAAAAACAAAAGCCCTTGAAATAGGAATCCCTTATCAAACTTTAGTATCCAGTATTTTGCATCAATACGTAACGGGAAAACTAAAAGAATATTAGAGAATTAATCATTCAATAAAAAAGCCGTAAGACTGATGCGCCAGCGATAGAAGCGGAAATCCTTTTTGCGTAAGCAAAAAGATTGGAGCGGATAGCGCGGTCACATCTTCCATCGAATGAAGCTCCACCAAAGTATTGTGAGGCGCCCCGCATTTGAATCTTCAACAAACCTATTTTAGATTTCTTTAATTTCCAAACATTGTTTCATCCAGTTCCAGGTTGCTTCAGGTTGTTCGAAGGGAAAAAAATGTGTGAAGCCTGGGAAGATGGTCACGTCCGACTTGGGATGGACTTTTGTGAGAAGTTTTGCGTGTTTGGGGGAACAGACTTCGAATGTTTCGGGAATGGCGATGTGGTTTTCCGTTTTGATGCCATAAAAGTTTTTGAAGACATGGAAATGGGCGTGGCCAAAAATTTTGGCTTCGACTCTTGGGTCACAACAGAGTTTGACTTCGTCTTCGTGGCCTGTTCGTATAAAACAAGAATTGAGGTAATCCTCGAAGATGGAAGGTTCAAATTTGGCAAAGGCTGGGAACTTTCGGAATGACCGCCTAACAAGCTCTATAGATTTGAAATGGGTCCTTCTTTTTTTAGCACCGATTGCGAGTGGGTTTTCTAGAAATTTGGAAAGTAGGATGAGTTTCCAACCAAGGATGACGGGATCCATCGCTAATACTTTTGTAAATCGTTCGGGTGCTTTTTTTGCAGCGAGGAGAGATGAGGCTCCTCCAAGGGAGTGGCCGATGATGGTGACATTGGAAAGTGATTCATGGTCGAGGAGCGAAAGGATTTGGTCCCGGAAGACATTCCAATTTTTGAATTGCAAAGTAAATTCGGAACGACCATGCCCAATGAAGTCAGGCGCAATCACCCGGTAGTGTTTTTTTAATCTTTCAAAATAATATTGGTAACAACCGGAACTATAGCCATTGGCATGACAAAAGATTAGGGTAGGCCCAGGAGTTTCTGAATCTAAATAAGCACATTCCCAATTTTTGTATGTAAAGGTTTTTGGTTTCATTTTCTATTTGACCCTGCCCGATTTGCATCGGATTTTGTCTCTATCCCATGCAATTCCAAGTCATCCTCTTCTTCTGTATAGCTGTATTCTTCAATGCATTGGCGAATATTTTAATCAAAACATCTTCTATGCAAGACAAACAAGTTTTACCAGGGGAAGGGTTTTGGAATCTTGTTTTTACTGTATTTAATCCTTATTTCATTGCAGGACTTGCGAGTTTCGGTTTGGCGTTGTTAGGTTATCGTTATGTTTTGGGTAAGGGATTGAAGTTATCTTTGGCGTATCCCGTGTTTACTTCCAGTGGGTTTATCATTGTTCTCATTGCTTCTTCAATTTTTTTCAAAGAAAGACTCAATTTTACACAGTGGCTTGGGATTTCTTTTATTTTAGTGGGTGTGTGGCTCACCGCCTTGCAGATGTTTGACGTTAACTCTTGAGATCTATTTTTTTTCCTTGTTCACGGTTACATAATTTTTTTTCTTTCTCTAACCTTTTTTTATTTTTACAAACCTTCTGTTTTATATTCCTAATATCTTTTTTTTCATTTTGTAAAAAAGAAACTGCTATGTCGGAGTTGGGGGTGCCTTTCGGAAAAGAGGCAAACCAAATCACTTCCCAAACAAAACCCAATGTGATCTGGATCGTGATTGATAGCCTTCGTGGTGATATAATAGGTCGATATCATGTGACACCTAACTTGGATTTGTTTGCTAAGGAGGGGATTCAGTTTGAATCTCATCTTGTGAATGCAGCATGGACTCGGCCATCCACTCTCGTATTTTTTACGGGAAAATATGCATCTGCCAACCCTGTGAATTTCTGGGATTACCCGACTACCAAATCCGAAGTAGAGGCCTTTTATCGTTCTGAAAAAAAACCTTTGCCTAAGGTTTTGAAAGATTCTTTGTACCAAACGGTCATGGTGGGGAACAATCCGTTTTTAACCGATAAATTTGGGTTAGGTGTGGAAGTTGGTTTTGATTCCTTGTATGATTTTTCGAATTACAGTGAAGACACAAAGAAGATAACCAAAAAAACTATGGAAGTATTGGAAGATGTTTCCTCCAAAAAAAGTCCTTTCTTTTTGTTTTTAAATTACAATGACCCTCACAAACCTTACACACCACCACCTGGATTTACAAATCGGGTTCAGACAAATGAGATACTCGACGAACGGAAGTTAAACTATTTGGGGGAAGTTGCTTTTGTGGATGAAGAGTTGGGTAAGGTGTTTGCCGAGCTTAAAAACAAAAACCTTTGGGATAACTCGCTCATCCTCATCACAGCCGATCATGGAGAAGTGATGCATCCTTCACACGCCATCTCCCCCTTTACAGGAACCAATACCTATTATGGACATGGACAAGATTTATATTTAGAAAATATCCATGTTCCACTTCTTGTCAAACTTCCTTTATCCCAAAAACAAAAAACGGTGAAGGCAATGACAAGATCCATTGATTTATACCCAACCGTCCTTGATTATGTGGGTCTTCCCATTCCCCAATCCATCCATGGTATCTCACTTCGTCCCATGATAGAAGGTAAAGAAACCACCAAACGAACCTACTATGGGGAAACACGTTTTACCCAAGGGTATGGGGAAGGAAAAGAATTTTTATTACAAAGGTCATACAGGTTCCATGAATTGGGAAAATTTTGGCAGGGATCTGTGGGAAATGAGTTTTATCTCTACTTTGATACAACAAAAGATCCGAACCAAATTAGTCCCATTCGCATCAACCAAATGGCAAATATCGGTGAACTCAAGTTAGATGGAAAATTGGAAAAAAAGATCCAAAGGTTTTGGAAACAAATCCGTGCAATGGAACCAAAACTTCCTTTGTACCACCTTTGGGTTCGGCCAAATCTTTCTGACAAGGAAACGGAGATACAAATCAGTGTTCCTAGTGGAATCATTCGTTTGGCAAAATTTCCAAATTCAGTTACGGTAGAAGAAAAGGGAAGGGTCGTGAAGATTCACACTAAGGATTCACAACCTTTCCAAATTAGTTTTGAAGTATATCCCGATGTGAGTTTTCCTGAATTTCAGGTTTGGTTTGGGAAAAAACAGGTTCCGAAATCGGAAATTCACATTGGTTACTTCGGTGTCACCATGGCTGCATGTTCCAAAGACTGTGATTTGTTATACGAATCACAATCCATTCGTCCGATCATTCATCCTGAAACCAAAGTCCATTTTTGGAAGCAAGGTGGTCAGAAAAAATCTTACGAAACAAAACAAGAATTAGGAACAGATGCTTTGGATATCTTAAAAAAACAAGGGTATGTACAATAGTCCTTAGAGAATCAATACTCCCTCGTGATTGTGTTTTGATTCTCTTCGGTAACGCAGAGAATTTGTTTAGTCATTGTCCTGGTTTGTGACAGATAGACTTGGCAAAGTTTCACCGTTAAATCCTGATCCACCTCCTGTTAATGATCCAAACAAAATCGAATACAATACATTCCCATCCACCAAGCCATCGTTAGCGCCAGTGATCACAACATTTTGAAAGTTATTCCAATCACTGGATGTAAAAGTTAGACTCGAAAGAGAGGTTGTTCCTTCGGCAACATTAGAGCTCGATACACCAATGGTGACATTGGAAGTGGGTCTTGCCCTTAATCGGACTTGGAATCGGGATTGGATACCAGATTCCGTCGTGATTAAGTTAGGTGATGTGACAAGCCCACCCGAAACATTCGGAGATGTTCCGCAGGCCGCCATGGGATTTGGATCCGTACACGGGATGATGTCGTAAATATGATAGAGATGCACACCAGGAATCGAAGAAGGTGTGAGGGCACTATAAATCGTCGAAGGCGAAAATCCAGTTCCTGATTCACTGGATGTGATTTGGGGAGTGATGTTATAATTCACATCCAATACATCCGCTGTGTCCTGACCAAGGATCGTGACAAGTTGTCCCGTTCCAAAATTGGAAGGAGTGAAGGTAAGTGGTGCCGTTGGGAACTGGACGAGACCTCCTGGTGTTGTTGCAAAATTGATGGTGACATCCGCTGTGGGTTGTGAGTTCAGATGGATGTAAAACTCAGAATTTGCCCCTGATTGGGATGTGATGACTGATGTTGGTGTGAATCCAGAAGTGGTGATCCCTGCTGTATCATTGTCGTTTAACGTAAGTTCGGGGTAGTTTGCCGATGGATAAGGATTCACGTTATTATAAAATCCATCACTTGAGGAAAGTATACCTATTGTGATAGGACAAGACACATTCCCATCATCCACAGAATCATCAAAAGGTGTCACCGTAATTGTATTATGGACACCAATGGCATTCCAATTGGCACTTGTGATGGTCACTGTATTTGTGGAGAGGGAAAATTGAGAAACAGTGGGCCCTGTAAACAAGGTACAAGGAAAACTGGAAGGAAGAGAAATGGGAATGGTCACATCATCTGTTGGTGCTTGGCTGAGTAAGATGTAGATGGAAAAGGAGCCAGCATTTTCCGCACGTACCATGACTTGCGGAGTGATGACGGTGACTGGATTTTCCGAAACACTATAATTCACAAGACTTGCCGTGTTTCCCGTGCTTGCCAAAAAACTATCATACCAGGAAGGAAAGGAACCTGTTTCTGTTCCTGAAACTGTGATCGAATAACTAACGTTTCCATCACTTAAGGCATCTGAGACTCCTAAAATTTCTACGGGAACGGATGTACTCCAATTGGCATCGGTAAAAACATATTGTTTGGTGCTAACGGGAGTTCCGCCGTCATTTATCATCCCTTCAGTGTTATCGGATGTGGTTAAGGTGACTGTGACTGAATTCCCTGGAATGGGTCGGCTGCCAAGTCGCAAACTATAAAAGGTGGAAAATCCTGATTCTGTTGTGAAGTAAGGTTGGCCTGTATCTAAGGTAAAAAGAATTTTTGGAGAAGGGTTATCGTTATCCGTGATATTGATGGTAACATCACTGGGATTCATCCCTTCGTAGTCAGTCCCAGAACCAGAAATAGCACCTAACGCAAGTGTATGGGTTCTCGTGTTGGATTCGTTAATGGAATCATTCACAATGGAAATCGTGACTGTTTGGGGTGATGCATAATTGGTATGGGTAAAGGTTAAACTTGCGGGAGAAACTGTATACTGCGTCGTATCAGGGAGGGAAAAGCTTTCCGCTGAGATCGGAATGGTAACAGAACCACTAGCACAAACACTCAAATTTCCTGGAGTGTCACAGGGAGCAGCATTGAGTCGCACTGTAAACGTTCCGTCTGCATCACCTTCTGTGAGATTGAGTGTGGTTGTGGAAAAAGTAAAACCTTTTGTATCATTATCAGTGATAGTCACCACCAAATTTCCGTTCGTATCCGTATAACCTGGGATCGCACCTGTTGGATAAAGTCCCGTAAAATATGATCCATTTGCTTGTGGGATATGGATGGTGACCGGTATGTTTCCGTCATCAAAAGAATCGGCAACAGAACGAATGGTGATGGTTTGTGGTACATCCCATCCACTTTCACTCGTATTCCCTGAATAGTTGGCGACTTGTGAATTTGTGGGTGTAAATGTAAGTGTTCGTGATGCCGCAACACCCGATGTGCTATTCAGCAATACTGTTTCTGTTCCATCGGACGCTGTGATGGGGCCAATGGTCACATTCGAATTCGGTTTTAGAGACAAACGAATTTCAAAGGTGATTGTGGATGTACCGTTTTCCTCAATCGAAGAGGCAGAAAGGTTTTGGATTCGAACAAGGGGTTCATTACTATCCGTATTGATGGTTGTGACTGCTGGTATGGAAATCGAATTGTATTTGGAATCGGTTGAGCTTGAATTACTAAAATTGATGTTTACATTTTGGTCTCCATCATCAACACCATCTAACACAGATGTAATGGTGATAGTTTGTGGAGTATTCCAGTTGGCTGTGGTAAAGGATAGGGATGCTGGTGAAACTGTGATTTCCGAAGTGTTACTGGATGTGATAGAAGAGATGTTTACTGTTTGAGTAGGCTGTGAATTTAGAACCACTGTAAAGGTTTCTGTAAAAGGTGTTCCGTTTTCATGAACGACAAGCCCCCCAACAGGAGTCACTGTGATCCCCGCTGTATCTTCATCGGTTACTGAAAGACTCACTTGTGTTGGGGGAGTGACGCTATTATACACAGGATCGGCAGTCCCACCTGTATCTACGGACCCAAATTGTAAAGTCACAGTCCTTGTGTCTTCATCGATATAATTATTATTCGTTGTGATTTGGACTGTTTGGTCGATGTTCCAATTGGCGTTTGTAAATACCAAACTATTGGTGTTTACATTAGTTATAGAATTGTTTTCGTTAATTCCTGTTAGGGTAACTGTGAATCCAGGAGGTGGTTGGGAAGAAAGTCGGATGGCAAAATTTAAGATCCCTCCGTTTTCAGAAATAGTCAAACTACCTGGGGATGTGAGAACAAATCCTGGAACATCATCATCGGTGTTTGTTACCGAAGGGAATACTGGTCCCGCCAAACCATTGTAATCTGTATCAGAGGAAGTGGCCGCACTGGAAACAATGGATACTGTTTGTGACCCGTCTACAACGAATTCATCGATGCCAGTGACAGTGATGATTTTGGGTGTGAACCACTCTGAGGGCGCAAAGGTAAGAGAACTGGGACTGGCAGAGGCTTCTGTTGCGGGTGTGGCAACGATGGAAGAAATTGTCACATTATTAGTGGGAAGTGTATTTAAGACAACACCAAAGGAAACAGCTCCTCCTGATTCTGTTGTTGTGAGCCCTGATAAATTCACAACAGTGAATCCAGCGACATCATCATCCACATTGGTTCCCGTGATGATGGGGACAGGTTTACCCATATAAGCAGGGTCAAAAGAAATGGTTGGGTCAGCTGAGATTTGAAACGTGCTATCATCCACACTAAAATCATCTACTCCCGTAACCGTTACCGATTGGGGAACATCCCAGTTATTAGGAGTAAAGACAACTTCAACAGATTCTACTGTTGCTTCTGTTGTATCATTGGATAGGAAGTTGCGGATGTAGACATCTTGCATGGGTCTTGTTTGTAAGACATAGGAAATTTGACCAGTTTCCCCTGTTTCAGAGGTAAGTAGGCCAAAGACTGGGCTTGCGGCTACACCTGATGATTCATTGTCTGTGTTCACCACAAGAAGGACAGGGAGTGGTTGGGTGGAAAATCGAATGTCTGTGGTTAAAATACTTCCCAATTGAACTCGATAATTCTGGTTCCCATCAAATAATAGATCATCTACTCCCGCCAAACGTATAGTATGCGGTGAGTCCCAATTGTCTGTAGTAAAATCGATAAAGGTATCTGATAATAAAACTCCTTCTGTTGGATCAGAGATCGTTACGGGGCCAATTCTCACTGAACTGTTCGGTTCAATGTTCAAACGGATTACGAATTCTGCTTGTTTTCCATTTTCACTCGTGAATAAAAAATTTGGAGCTTCATAAATCACAGAACCTTGTCCGGTCGCTGAAACAAAAAAGGAACCGAATAACATCTGTAAATTAACGGGAGTTATCGATTGACAAGATAAGAATAAAGAGGTTAGGAAAATGAGGGCATGCGAGAATCTAAGTTTGAATTTGTATTCGAATTGTCCTCTAATGAATCCCATTCAGGGTTCTCCCTCTTTATTCTACGAGAAAAAAGCCCAAAATCAGAAAATAATTTCCAGGAATTGCAATAAAACAATATGAAAGAAAACACAAATCCAAATCAAAAAGGACCACTTTCAGGAGTGAAAGTCGTGGACTTATCCTTACTCCTTCCAGGCCCCCTTTGTTCCCAACACCTTGCTGATATGGGAGCCGAAGTGATTAAAATAGAAAACCCTCGTGCTTATGATGGATCAAGAGCCATGTTCAAAGGGAAAACAGGATACCCTGCTCTTTTTATGATGCTCAATCGGAACAAAAAAGCGATCACTCTCAATCTAAAACGAGAACAAGCAAAAGAGATTTTATTCAAACTATTAGAAGATGCTGATATTCTATTGGAAGGATTTCGTCCTGATGGAATGGATAAGATGGGAATTGGTTATGATGTCTTAAAAGAAAAATTCCCAAGGCTTATTTACTGTGGTATTTCTGGTTACGGAACAAGTGGTAAGTACGTAGACTTTGCGGGTCATGATCTCAATTACTTAGCGATCTCAGGTGTCCTTGACCAAACAGGAAACCCACCAAGGCCCGCTGGTTTCCAAATGGCCGATGTAGGTGGGGGAACACTCACTGCACTTTCTGCAATCCTTGCAGCCCTCTACTACCGAGAAAAAACAGGCAAAGGACAAAAGATCGATATTTCTATGACGGACGCGTCGGTTCAATTCATCTCATTGTATGGTGGCATATTATCGGCATCAGGGGTTTCTCCAGAAGCAGGCAATGATATCCTATCTGGTAAATTACCAAATTATGATGTATATGAAACCAAAGAAGGTCGTTATGTTGCACTTGGTGCTTTGGAAGATATGTTTTTCCAAACTTTTTTACGTGCCGCAGGTATGGAATCTTTAACCAAAGACCATCCAATGACGGAAGAAAATTTTCCTATCATCAAACAAAAGTTAACTGATTTTTTTAAGTCAAAAACGTATGCGGACTTACAACCTATTTTTGATAATACGGATGCTTGTTTATCTCCGATTTTGAATATGAAAGAAGTCACAGAAGACCCACACATGAAAGAAAGAGGGATGGTCATCGAACGCAACCATCCAAAATATGGACCTATCTTACAGTTTGGTTCTCCGTTTCATTTTTCGGAAACTCCATTTGTCTATCGGAATGACCCACCAGAACACGGGGAACACACCGAGGAAATTCTCTCCCAGTTGGGATTTTCCAAAGACAATATTGCGGGATTCAAAAAAGACAGAGTCGTTTAACGGGTCTTGCTTTTTTTCTCGAACTTCTGTACTTTGTCCTAGGGGGGAGGTATACTCTCCCTGAAACAAACATATATGAAGTTCTTACAAGTATCAGACCTCCATCTTTCCTCATCTTCCAAAGAAGAAGAATCCTATTCTCTCTCGGTTCTCAGAGAAATATTAGAAACCGCAGAATCCAAATCTTGCGAACGGATTTTATTTTGTGGGGATGTATTCAATACCTTTCCTGATTTAGAAGCCTTACGTTCTTCCTTTGTAAAACTTGTTTCTTCTTATTCTGGACTTGTGTATTTTTTACCAGGGAACCACGAGGTCTTAGAAAAAAAAGGAAATCAGAACAACTATCGTGCGTACGATTGGTCGAAAAAAGTAATCCTACTCGACGAACTTCCTTACACCTTATTCGAAGAAAATGGAATTGAATTTGTTGCCATTCCTCACCAAGACAATTATTCCGAAATTTTACTAAACCCCCCTCCCGCAAAACAAACAAAAATACGGATCGGTCTTGCGCATGGGACCGTGTCTGGGATGAGTTTCACAGGCTTACAAGAAGAAGAGGAAGAAGGTGGTTCTTATTTAGATCCCAATTTACTACAATCTCTAGATTTAGATTATCTTGCCATCGGGCATTTACACCGGCATCGATTTGGAAGTGTTGGAAAATGTAACGTCGGATATGCGGGTTCATCTCGTGTTTGGAGGAAAGGGGAGGTAGGACCAAGAGGTGGGATTCTCCTAGAAGTGGAAAATGGAAACGTTCGAAGAGAATTTATTCCTTGGTTATCTGCTGGCGAATACCGTGAAATCATTGTTAGTTTAGATACGGATGGAAATCCAGAGTTCAGTCCAGAAGAATACTTACAAAATACAAATCTAAATGATTGGATTTGTTTTCGTTTTGTTGGGTATGTGGATTCGATGGATGGTAAACAAAAATTCCAAGACACCATTCAAAAGGAATGGAAACCAAAATTTCGAATTTGTGAATTTGATCCTGACGAATCACAAATTGTTGTCATCCAACACATCTCGGAAAACGAATTCATCAAACAATTTTTAGACAAAATGAATGAACGAAAAAACCAAATGGATCCGAGTTTGTGGAGACACACTCGTGTGACAGGCATTCGTTTTATTTTAGATGGAGGGAAAGTAAAATGAATCTGAAATTAGAAAACTTTGGAATCTTTACATCGAAAGAATTTCCCATCGAACGGATCACTGTGTTCACTGGCCCCAACGAATCTGGAAAAACAACCATCTTAGACGCGTTTGTATCAGCCCTAGTCAAAGTAGTTGGCAGTACAAAGTATGGAACCATCCTCAATGCCAGGTACCAAGCCAATCGTAAATCCGATTTGGGAGTTTCCAAACAATCTCTTTCTCAAAATTTATACTTAAACTCCCTTGTGATCCGAGAAGGGAATATGGATGTGGGTTCGGAAAAAGAACTCATACAAGTCATCGAACAATCCATTTTTGATAGTGGTTATAACCCTTCTCACTTAAAAGAACAAGCCGAAATCCAAGTTTCGAAAACTGGGAATCGTAAAGTTGTAAAAGATTGGAATACAGCTTTGTCTGAGTTGGACGCCGCCAAACAAAGATTTGATTTGAGTGACCGCAATCTAAACCAAATCTCAAACCAATTTGCCGAACTGCCTACTTTAGAATTGGAACGACAAACTAAAAAAGACGAAGTAGAAAATCTGAAACTGGATCAGTCCAATTTCCAAAAACAATTCGAAGAGTTAAAAGAAAAAGAACTCCATTCAGATGCAGACCGTGTCTACCAACAGATTTTACAATGGGAAATGTACTCTTCAGCTAACAAAAAAGACGGAAACCATTTACAAGCGGATGCGGAAAAAAAAGCAAAAGATCTAGAAGAATCCATTCGCTCTAAAACACAAAAAATCAACATACAAAAAGAACATATGGATTCCTTAGATTCTAAAAAGGATTCCACAAAAATCTTAAAATCACAATCCGAATCGAAATTCCAATCACTTGAATCCTTTTTCCCATCATTTGAAACTTGGAAGGAAACAGTTCGCAAATTCCAAGAAGATTACCCTGTGATTTCCGTTGTCACTTGGATTCCAAAAAACAGAAATTTGGCCTTTGTTTCTTTTATGGGAGTTCTCATTTCTCTATTAGCCGTTTTATTTTCGGATTTTGGTTTTTGGATGTATCTACCTCTTACTCTCTTTTTAGGGCTCACATTGTTTTTTGGATTAAAGATGAAAGAGACAAAATCAGAAAAAGACGAAGCCAAATGGAATGAAATGGTTCGGCGTATTGCCAGTGAGATGGAAACAAAAACATTAGGGGAATGGAAACCAGATTCTTTACACTTAGATTCCTTACAAATGGCCTTCCAAAGGTTTGAAAGGGAATACACAAAACAAAAGTTAGAACTTCAAACCCTAAAAGAACAAATCACGAAACTCGAATCTGAAATAGAAAACTTACAAAACCAATCTAAAAAAGAAAAACTAGAATTAGAGGAAGTTGAATCCTCACTTAGGAAACTCTACCAATCATTGGGCGTGAAATCTTTGTCGGAACTGAGCGAACGTTTGGTGGAGGCACGCCTCAAACAGGATAAAATCAAAACCTTAGAAGACAACCTTCGTTTAGAAGGGAAAAAATGGGGAACCACTGACACGGAAGCCCTCAAACTCAAACTCAAAGACAAAATCACTGATTGGGAGAAAAAAGGAATTGGGAAAAGTTTTGAACTTGAAGATCGCACAAACAAACAAAAGTTAGAGAATTTAATCAAAGAACGATCAGAATCCATTCGTAATTTGGAACAAAGGATCGTTGACTTAGAAAAAAAATTAGATACAGGGAAAGCCGTTTTGGAATCCCAAATGGTTCCTGCCCAAAAAGAATGGGAAAGTTCTAAAAAAAATCTCGAGTCCAAAGAAAAGAAAAAAGCAGAACTCGAAAAGAATTACCAAGCCTTTGAAGTGCTCATTGAACTCTTTTCGGAAATGGAAGCGGAGAGTACTGATAAAATGTCTTCTCTTGTTCGTTCCTTACAAAACAGAATGGATGCCATCAAAGGATCTCTTCCCACAAGGCAAATCAAATGGGATGGATTTTCAGATGAGATCCAAATAGAAACGAAAACAAACGAAGCTAAGATGGGATTTGGCCAATTGTCCACGGGAACTCGCGAACAAATTTCCTATGTATTACGTTTGGAATATGCTTTTAGGATTGGAACCCAATACAATCTCCCCTATTTATTGTTAGACGAACCTTTCCGGCACATGGACAATGTTCGGCGGAATGCCGCTTTGGAATATACCTTACAATGTATTTTAAACGCAGGTGAGGAATGGAAGGTGGTGTTTTTTAGTTTTGATGAGGATTTGGTCGCAACAATCAAAGGATTGGCAGAAAAGTGGAACCTCCCCTGCCAAATCCATTCGTTAACTAAACCAGTTTCTTAGCTTCTGCAAGAACGGTGTCGTAATTTGGTTCACTACCGATTTCAGGAACAAGTTCCGAATAGCGAACAACATCGTCTTTATCCACAACAAAAACGGCCCTTGCAGAAAGACCTGCAAGTGGTCCTCCAGAGATATGCGTTCCGTAGTTTTTGGAAAAAGAAAAATCTTTAAACTGGGAACCGGTGATCAAATTGTCTGAGTCAATGCCTTCTGTGGAACAAAATCGTTTCATGGCAAAAGGAAGGTCACCAGAGATGATGAGAGTTGTGATTCCATTTTCTTTAGCGACTTTTTCATTGAATTTTTTAGTTTCGATGGCACAAACAGGAGTGTCAAGGCTCGGTACTGCTACGAGGATTTTTACCTTTCCTGCTAAATCTTTTAAGGAAATATCACTTAAATCTTGTTTGGCGACTTTAAAATCGGGAGCTTTGTCTCCAGGTTTTGGGATGGATCCTTCGAGAGGGACGGGATTTCCTTTGAGTGTTACTTGTGCCATATTTTCTCCTATGTTTCCTTTAGACTAAAACATTAGTATCTTAAGTGATTCATTCTTTTGGAAGGATTTTTTCCATCCAAAGGAAAGATTCTGTAAGTTCCCCATTTTGGATGGTTTCACTCAAATACCGCACTCGTTCCAAAATCCAAGTAGGTGAGTGATCACTGAGACCTTCAAAAGCATTTAGTTCTTCTGTGTTTAATTTTCCATCAAAGGAAGCACAAATGGCAAAAATCGATACGGGCCATTTTTTTTCTTCTTTTGTGAGAGTCTGTAAGGACAAAACAAAATGTTCCCAATCATCTAGGTTTTGTAAATTTTCTCGGTTTGGCAATAACCCAAGTAATCCAAAGAGTAAGTATTCAAAATTGGGATGGAAGGTTTTGGTATATACGATGGAAAGGGCCACAGACCGTAACACCGATTCAATGAGTTTTGGATTTCTGTTTTTCTCTTTGATTCGATGTAAAATGGAATCTGCTAATTTTCTTGTGATGATTCGTTTTCGGAGTTCAAAGAGAATCATGTAGGTGGTCACAGCATCCCAAATCCCTGTGATGGGACCTGAGATGTATTCAATGAGAAACCGTAAACTTGTCCTACCCAATATTACTTTTAACATCAGTTTTGCGAAGATATTGGAAAGGAATACCTTACTTTTGTAGAGCACTGTGCGAAAAAACAAAGCCCTTTCATTTAAATGTTTATATGGATCGATCCCATACAAACGGATCCTTGGGTCAGGGATTTCCAAAACAAGGCGCGCCATCATCCCAGGAATGGGTGTGATGAGATCTGGTTCTTCCGCCAATTCCACGTCGGCGGCCTTTGCCATCTGGTAAGATAGATAAAAACCCAATCGAAACAAAAGGTAAAACTCAATCACTGTCACAATTGTGAGTAAGGATACAAACCAAAAGAGACCTTCGTATGAAACCTTGGTGAAGGATTCGAAAGAAAAAGAAGGCAAAAAAAGAGAATGGTAAACAAAGAATACGGAAGGAAAAAATCCAATCCAAAAAGACCAAAAACTCCCCCAAAAGAGGAGCCGTTTTGAAACATCTGAAAAACGGGTCTCTCCGGCTGCTTCCTCTTTTTTTGCGGTTGTACGCAAGGAAATGAGGACGCGCCGTCCCCATTGTTCTAAAATTCCTGGTTTGTAACGTTCTGTACTCATTTTTTTTGCAACCGGAATCGGATTCTGGGCTCCCACTTCATGGAACAGGAATTTTTTATGACGACACAAGCTGAAATCAAAGTCAAAAACCCAATCGATTGGGTGACCACGATTTTTTTACTCACATCACCACTCGTTGGTATTTTCGGAACCCTATATGTGTATCTTTATGAATCCATTCATTTAGGAACATGGGCACTTTTTTTGTTTTATTTTTTTGCAACTGGTATGGGAATTACAGTCGGTTACCACAGACTTTTTTCTCACAAAGCCTACGAAGCCAAATCTCCGATAAAACTTTTGTTATTACTATTTGGAGCAGCGGCGTTTCAATCCACAGCTCTTGAGTGGAGTGAAGACCACCGCATCCACCATAAATTTGTGGATACTGACAAAGACCCATATTCCATCAAAAAAGGATTTTGGTATGCTCATATTGGTTGGTTGTTTCGCAAACGAAACTATGTAGGACAAGGGGTTCAAGATTTAATGAATGACCGACTTGTTGTTTGGCAACACAAACATTTTTATTCGATTTCGATCTTTATGTGTTTTATCTTGCCAGGACTCATCACAATGTTATGGGGTTCGTTTTTAGAAGGATTTTTTGTTGCTGGGTTTTTGCGATTGTTTGTTGTCCACCAGTTCACTTTTTTTATCAACAGTGCTTGCCATGTTTGGGGAGAACGTACATTTTCCAAAGAACAAACAGCACGTGACAATTGGATCATCGCCTTTTTTACGTTTGGTGAAGGATACCATAACTTCCACCACGAATTCCAAATGGACTACCGCAATGGAATTCGTTGGTATGATTATGATCCATCCAAATGGATGATTAGGTTCCTTTCCTTTTTTGGACTCACTTACAATTTGAAAAAAGTTTCTGAAGAAAAAATATTACAAAAAACAATGTTTATCAAAGAAAAGGAAACCTTACACCAATATGCGAATCTTGGTGATGAAAAACTTAAAACTTGGTCCGAACAACTAGCACAACTTAGAGAAACGGCTATAACCGAATACCAAAAATGGTCGAAAGCAAAACAAACTGCCAATGAAACTGAAGCAGGTCTGTCCAAAAAGAATTTTGAAACTACAAAAGAAAACTGGGAAAAACTTTTAAGTCGCCCTCTTTTTTCTTAACAAATTACCCTCGCCCCTCCCTAAAGATTTCTTTAGGGAGATTTGGCACATCGCCTGGACCCACTAACGGTAAGTACACCATAAACAAAGTGCGACCGGGACTTGATTCGACTTCAATCCTGCCTTTGTGTTTTTCAATAATTCCTTTTACGATCCCAAGCCCAAGCCCCGTTCCTTCCCCTTGGTCTTTTGTTGTAAAAAACGGATCCCAAATTTTATCCTTAATGTCTCCTGGGATCCCTGAACCATTGTCTTCAAAACTGATCAACACAAACTCTTCACCAATCCTTTTGGAAGAGATAATCAGTTTTGGGTGTTCCGTTTTTTTCATCGCGTGGATGGCATTGGTGATGAGGTTTGTCCACACTTGGTTGAGTTCATCCAAATTACACCGAACAAGGGGGATCGTTCCATAATTCCGTTCAATCTCCACACCATGTTTGATTTGGTTTTGCATGATCACAAGTGTGTTCTCTAGCCCTTCATGGATATCGGCAATTTCATAAGAATTTTGGCCGATGTGTGAATAGTATTTTAATGCCTTAACAATCCTAACAATATTCCTAATCGCATATTTGATGTTTTTGATGTTTCTTTGTAAACTTAACGTGTTCTTTAACATCTCAAATGTTTCTTTCCCTCCTGATCTCCAAATTCGAAGTAACTCTTCTTGCATATGCATGAGGTGGTGGTCAATGAGAAAGGTAGCAAGATCGGTAGCATCATTTTCTGGCATCCCATCTTGGATGAATTTGAGTTTTGTTTCTTTTTTTAGTTTGAATTTGTCTTTTGGATCAATTCGGGAACTGGGATCTTCTTTCACAAAACTAAATAGGATATCTAAATACAAAGATCGAAAATCCGGATTTTGAATTAAGTGGGTGATGTCACCTAAGTGGGATAAGACGAATACTAGGTTAGCATCCAAATTGTCGGCGGCACCATTGATCACTGCTGCTGGTGTGTTGATCTCGTGCGCAATTCCTGCAACCATCACCCCAAGAGATGCCATTTTTTCTGATTGGACAAGGTGGGCTTGGGTTTCTTCCAATTCTATTGTTCTTTCTCTTACTTTTGCTTCCAAGGTTTCCGTTAAGTTTAACAACTGTTGGTAAATCATGGAATTGGATAATGACATGAGAGAAACTGAAAGGATCTCCAAAATGATTTCAATCTCTTCTAAATCGTAAAATTTTCCTTCTTTGTGTTTCCCAAGTAAAATAAAACCCACCAAACTTGACTTAATTGAAAGAGTCGCAACTAACTCCGAACGTGTGTCTTTAAAAAAATGTAATGCCTCTTTTGCGATTTTTTCATGGTTGGAAGACACATATTGGATGAAATTTTCTTTGATATGGATCCCTTCGCGTTCAGATAACCATAACAAAAATGGATTAAATACAGGTATGGAAGGTAAGTCAGAGTGTTTATGGTCTTTGGAAGAAAGAAAAGGTCTGGGTCGGAATTGCCCTTCCTTTTCATCCCAAGTGTAAACTTGTACAAACTCAGCTGGAATTTTTGAAGCTAAAAACTGGCTGATGGTTTCACTGATTTGGTCTGGGTCATTAAAAGAGATGAGTTCTTCTTTGAATTTCTCCAATGCAAATAGATTTTGGACTAGTTCATCTCGTTTTTTTGGTTTTTCTTCCGAGGTGGATTGTTTTGCGGAGCTTTGGAAAAGGAAAAGTGATAAGGTAAGGAAACCCATAAAGAGCAACGAAAATACCAAATAGGTAGCAGCTTGTAATATGCCTAATCCGTAAGCAAAGGCAAACCAACCAAAAGCTGACAATAGAATGATAAGAGATCGAAAGAAAACTTGTATTTGCATGTCGATTGTATACAATGTACGAACTAGATAATTTTGGTGTCGAATCAACTTGGGTAAAGAACTATTTACAATCGCACGTATCTTCGGTGCTTATTACGAAATTTATTCCGAAGAGACTACTTACGCCCTCGCTGTACTTAAAGGCAAACTCCGCCTCAAAAATTCAAATGAACGACATCCATTTGTTGTTGGTGATATGATTCTTGCTGAAAAATCCTCTGGAGAAGAGTGGGTCATTTCGGAACGATTGGAAAGGAAAAACTACCTCACTCGCAAAAGTGATAAAGGCGACAGTCATGTGTTATGTGCCAACTTAGACCAAGTGGCCATTCTTGCTTCTTGTAAGGATCCTGAAACCAAACCAGGTTTTATCGATAGACTTCTTGCTGCTTCTTACCATACAGAAATTCCACCTCTCATCATCTTTACAAAAAAAGACTTAGTGCCCGAGGAAGAAATTGAAGATCGGGAAACCTATTATAAAGAGTTGGGTTATGATGTGATGAGTGTGTCCTTGTTATCAGAAGAATCCATCCAACCTCTTTGGGAAAAAATTCAAGGCAAACGGACTTTCCTTTGTGGAAACTCTGGTGTTGGCAAATCCACACTGATGAACCACCTCCATAAAAAAACAGTCCAACGAACCAATTTGGTGAGCGGATCAACGAAAAAGGGAAAACACACAACTACCAATTCCTTTGCACTTTTTTTGGAGGGAAATACCGTCCTTATCGATTCCCCAGGAGTCAAAGAATGGGGAATCCTCCACCTGACACCCAATGAACTTTGGGAGAGTTTTCCCGAATTACGAAAAGCCAAGGAAACTTGTCAGGAAATTTATTGCTGTGAACTCGGTTCTGAATGCCCAATGCGTAAATACATGAACGAATCCATGGACGAAACTCGAAAAAAGAGTCTCGAATCCATGATCGAAAGTTTGGAAAACCCCTACCGGGTGACAAGAAGGGACCATTGGTCAAAAGCTGTCACAAAAAGGTATTAGGGAAAAGAGTTGCCAAGGCTTCAGTTGTTATCTAATTTAAGAAAGTTATTTCCGGAGGAAGGAATATGAAACGTACAATCATACAAAAATTGTCGGTTTTGGGATTTGTGGCGATTTTTGCCATGTTTGCCGCAGCTTGCCAAAAAGACTCAAAAGAGACTGTAACAAATGTTACAGACAAAAACCAACCAACTAGTAATGTGATCATTGCTTTTGTGAAAGGTGATGTTGTTGTATTAAGAGAAAGTGGTCAAATCAAACCAAGTCTCGGTGATACATTGTCTTCTCAAGATACAATTGTTACAGGACAAAATGGATCGGTTGAACTTTTAGTTGGTGAAGACGGTGTTCTCAAACTAAACAAAAACACATCCCTCAGTGTAAGCCAAGCATTCGCAGCAAACGACGGTTCACGTGAAACTGAAGTGAATATGCAATATGGAAAACTTGTGACTGTCCTTCGTAAGGAAAGAAAAACTGAGTCTTTCAATGTTGTGACTCCAACTTCTATCGCGGGTGTTCGTGGAACCATTTTCCTTACCAATGTAGAAAACCCTTCTGCAAAAGGTGGGAACGTAGCATGTGGATCCTCTAACTGTGTCGTAAAATATACAGTTCTTGATGGAGCAGTTGCAATCCGTAAATCAAACTCTGATAATGAAATCGTTGTCGATAAACAAAAGTCAGCTGAAGTAGCTTCTGACACAAAACTTTCTGACAAAATGATTAAACCAATGGACAAACAATCCTTAGGTGAAATGAAAGAAATGTTAGTGTTTGAAAATACTAAAATGTTACAATTTGAATCATTAGCAAATGAACTCAAATCAAATAACGAAGAACTTCAAAAGATGAATATTGGTTCTTCTGTAGAGGAATTAGAAAAAGCAGCAAAAACACGTGAGATCACCAAATCAAAGTCAGACGAAGTGATCACAACTGCAAAATCTATTGAAGATTCTAAGTACATTAAAAAAGATGTACAAAAAGATTCCCTAAAATTAGCTCCAAAAGAGAGTTTTGATAAGACGAAATGAGATATGTTTATTTACCGGTCCTTTGTTTTTTAGTCGGTTATTGTTCTTCGGTCTCAAAGATCGAAACACTCAACCGAAGTTTTACAAAACCTAAGTTTGTCACTCCAGATCTTGGAGAGTCTGAACCCCTTCCTTCGGGTAGAGATTACAGAGAACGACCGGTAAATAAATCCACTCCGAGTTTCACTCTCCTCTGGAAACAAGTTCCAGAGGGGTTTTCACTTTCCGATTTAGCACTCATCGAAGAAAAAATCCTTTTTCCTCATTCCAGGTTAGGTGTTTATCAAAAATCACCAGCCAAACCTGATCCCAAGTTTTTTGAAACCAATGATATAGATTTAGTTCTAGAACTGACACTTTCCAAATCAGCAGAAAGATACCTTGTGGATGTTTTGTACAAAGATCCAGTTTTGTCACAGAACTTTGGAAAGGCGGTATTTGTTTACCAAGAAGAAAAAGAACCGAAAAACAAATCCATTAAATCCTTCGATGTGTTTCATGGAAAAAAACATTTACTCCCACTTACTGAATTTGTCCCTTCTTATTTTTTAGAATTCACTTCTCCTTCAAATGATGAATTACGAACTTATTTTACGGCTTCTATGCAAGGTAAGGTGTCTGTTTTTTCTACATCTCCAGGTACCATCATTTATTTGGATGGCATAGAGATTGGAAAAGCACCTCTACTCAATTATACTCTCATCAATGGCAGACATAGTTTATCGTTTGCAAAACCTGGCAAAGACCAAGTAAAAAGAAACATATTAGTGCGAGCAGGAAAAACAACAAGGGTATTCCAAGAATGGAATGATGATATTTCCCAAGGTACTGTAGTTGTTTCCAGTTTTCCTCCTGGACTTGATGTAGTCATCGATGGCCAAAAAAAAGGGAAAACACAATATGCAGAGTCGGGAGTTCCTTACGGAAGTTATCCGATCCAATTCATCCGAACCACTATAGATTCTCATTTTGAATATGCAAAAGCGGGAATCAAAATCCGACCAAAACAAATCACATCCATTGCTTTACCAATTTCCTTAGAAGATGGAGTGGGTTGGGAATCAGAAGAGTTTTGGAACTTATCAACACCTTCACCTAACTTCTCAGCTACATTCCCTGGAAAACTAACTTTTGCGAAGAACAAAGACTTACCAAAAGGTTGGTATGGAGTTTTTTCGGAAGACCTCATTCCTGATTATTTAGAAGCGGAACTCGTGTTAGATCTCAAAAAAGAGTACAACGGTGCTCTTGGACTTTCCATACACGACCACAACCAAAATTCGATTTTAGTTTATGTAGACCAAACAGACTTCCATATTGTAAAATTCTCCCAAAATGAATTAGAAGCTCCTGTTCGTTCTTCTTTTCGATGGAATAAGGAAGATGAACTCAAAGGTCGTAGTATCAAGTTCACAACTGATATTGAGAAAAAGATGATCCGTTTGTATTTGGGCAACAAAATGGTTGAGGAATTCCCTTGGAGTTTTGAATCTTTTTGGAATTTAGGAATTCTAACTCCACATAATGCGCCTTTGGTGGGTGTCCCTCTCCGAAGTTTAAAAATCCAATACCCTGATATGGTTAAGTTCGAACAAAGGTTCCAAAAATGAAACACTTGATTGTTGTATCTGTTTTACTCATTTCGTTTGTCGGTTGTCGTTCCCGAGATTTCCAAGCAGTCACTGTCAAAGATTCAGTAGTAGAAAAATCTAATGTTTCTGATCGTCAAAAAATCGAAGAGGCACGTGCCCTCATTGCAGATGGAAGTAATGAATTCCAAAAGGGGAACATGGATGTCGCCTTAGAAAAAGCAAAACTTTCCATTCAAACTTTTGAACTAGTAGAAGGGTATGCCCTTGTTGGGGCTTCCTATTACCAACTTGGTGAGTATGAAAATTCAAAGTCCGCTTATGAAAAGGGAAACAATTTAGACCCACAAAATGAAAAAATACTAATTGGACTTGGAACTGTTCAATCAACTCTCGGCGAAAATGAAGCCGCACTTTCTACATACCAAACCTTAAATAAATTAAAACCAGAAGAATCCATTTACACATATAAAACAGGTCTTCTTTTGAAAAACTTGGGTCGTTACCAGGAAAGTTTAGTAACCTTAAAATCATTAGAAGAGAAAAAAGATTTCCCATACCCAATTGAATTACTCAATCAGTTAGGTGATGTATGTTTGGAATTAAAACGATATGATGAAGCAGAAAGTTATTTCGCAAAAGCTGAAAAATTAAATCCAGAACTTAAATCTGCAAAAGATGCAAAACTTTCGACAAAAATTGCCTCTCTCATCCAAAGAGGGAATGACTTTTTAAACAAAAAAAATTATCCGGAAGCAACAAACGAATTTAAAAAAGCATCTGAACTACAGCCACAAAACTCATCGGTATGGTCTTTTCTTGGAAATGCACAACTCTTAAATGGAAAACTCAAAGAAAGTGAAGAGAGTTTTAAAAAATCCATTTCTCTTTCTGATACAAATGCAAATGCTTATGTTGGGTTGTGTAATGTTCTCATACAAACTCATAATTATTCTGATTGTTTAAAATCTTCTAAAATTGGATTACAAAAAGTTCCTAAAAATGCGGAAATCCGCAACAAACAAGGGATATGTGAATGGAAGTGGGGTGAAGTTAAAAAAGCAACTCTTAGTTTCCAAGATGCGTCCTCTTGGGATCCAAACTTTATTGAACCGAAAATGAACTTGGCTTATGTTCTGATCGATTCAGGTCGTTTTGATGAAGCCTTAGATGTTTTAAAAAAAGCAGAAACACATCCGAAGGCAAAAAAGGAAGACATTCGAAAAGCAAAGATCCTTGCTGAATCACAAAAATTCATTGTTAGTGGTGATTCTTTTTTACGCCAAGGCAAACGCAAACAAGCGTTTGACGAATATGGAAAGGCTATGGGTGTAAACCCCGAAAACCCTGCCGTTCAAAATGCATTTGGTCGTGGTTATTTTGCTTTTAATGAATATAAAAAAGCAGAAGGTTCCTACCTTGAAGCATATCGAATGGATAATGCTAACCCAGGTGCTTTACAAGGCCTCGCACGTGTGTATGCTAAAACTGGTGAAACCAAAAAAGAAAAAGAATACATCAAAAAATTAGAAATTTTATCAGCAACAGATCCATTTAGTGCCATCACACTCGGCCGGATTGCAGAAGATGCGAGCAAGTGGGACGAAGCTGAATCCATTTACATGGGACTTCGCAAAAAGTTTCCAAACAATGAAGCGGTGGATTACCGTTTAGGAAGTTTGTACTACAAACGGGCAGTGGAAGAAAACTCTAAAGAAAATTATACGAAAGCAAATGAGTTCATTCAAAAATCCAAAAAGTTTACAAAAGACATTCCGGAACTAATTGAAACTGAAAAAACTGTTTCGGAGAACTCGCGTTTTGCGGAGATTTTGCCTTTAGTCAAAGAAGGAAATACACTTTTTAATCGTAAAAAATACATCGAAGCAGTTTCTCCATACCAAAAAGCTTATGATAGAGTGCCAAAAGCTTCTCTCCTCGTGAAAATTGCTGAGTGTTATATTGAAAAAGGGGAAGAGGAAAAAGGTCTTTCCATATTGGAAAATGCGGTAAAATCCAATAAGGAAAATGCGATTTCCTTTAAAGAAGGGATTTATTCATTTTATTATAAAAAAGGTGAGCTTAAACGAGCGGAAGATGGTTTTTACGATATCTTACGTGAAAAACCAGATTCTTATTACGCCTACTACATGTTAGGCCTTGTAACAATGAAGCGAAAAAATTACGAAGGAGCAATTGCCGAATTTGACAAAGCAATTTTAGTCAATCCAAACTTCGCACCAAGTAATGTCGCTAAAGGTCTTGCCTTATATAAATTGAACCAAATGGATGCGGCCAAACGTGAATTTGAAAAAGCAAGAGAGAAGGACTCTGAATTTGGACTTTCTTCTTATAATTTGGCAATTGCTTATTTTAACGAAGACTTAACAAAAGAAGCAAAATCGATCCTTGAATCGATTCGTAAATCAGACCCTGATTTTATGGATGGAGAAATCCAACTTGCTTATATTTATTTCAAAGAAAACAAACTCGAAGATGCCGAAAAAACAATTGATCGTGTTTTAAAAGAAGAACCTTCGGCAGAAGCGTTGTTTGCTCAATTTCGTATCTTAGATGCAAAACAAAAACAATCACCATCTGAGAAAACCAAAACCAAACGAAATGCGGTCAAAGAAAAAATCTTACGTGAATATGGAGAAACAAAGTACGCTAGGCTTCTTCCTTCGGATGCCTTGGATGATGAACCTCTTCATGTGACTGATCTTAATTTATCTGGAACTCCAGTTTCAACACCAATTGTATACCCAAACCGTATCATTGTAAATTATGGAACAGCACTTGTCGGATATGATCGAATCACAAAAGAACTCGTTTGGAAACAATACACTTCAACTCCTTTCCAACTTTTGGTAGCGGGAAAGGAACTTGTTGGCATTTCCAATGACACTGCGACGAAAATTTACCCTGAATCAGGGAAAATGACATTCAAGAAACAGGTACTAGCTGGCTGGAAAGTGAAACAAGGTTCAGCAGATACAAATGGTTTTTACTTATTATTAGAAAAGGATAAGTCACCTAATCGAAAACTCGTTCGGACAAATCCAAATTTAGAAATCCAAGAAGAGTGGAATGGAAATGATTTTGTAGGCTTTTCTTTGAATGGAGAAGGAAAACTTTTTGTGATCCGTGATACTAAAAAGGAATTTTTAGTACAAGTTTTTAGTCCCAATGCCCCCAATGAAAAAGATCCAAAACTTTCCCTTCCTATTACAAAAAAAGATACAAAGGAATCTGCTAACTTTTTAGGTTGTTTAGAAGAATCTTGTTTGGTGCAACTTGGTGGCCAAATCTATGAGGGCACTGAAAAAGCAAAATTGTATGCTATAGGCAAAACTGACTCGGTTCGTTCTGTTGTTAAAAATCCAGATTCCTTACTTGTAAATACTGAAAATACCACCTATCTCTGGAAAGGTGGTTCTAAATGGAAAGATTCTTACCAAATCGAAGGGGATTTTTATTTCCCAATGGATGGTTTGGTAGTTGAGGGAAGATCCAAAGAATTATTACTCATCAAAGGAAGAGAAAAAACTTCAGTACCTTGGAAAGGAGATCGAGACGGATTAAGGATTAGTACAGTGACAATCGATTAGTTCGTTTTGCTAATACAATAGTGAATCTAACAATCTAATTCGAATTTGTTGAGACGGATTTTTTCGGTTTCAAACGGATCAAAATGGTTTGGTTCGTTTTAGGTAATAAATCCGTTTCCCTTCATTTCGTTTTTCTGCTTCAAAAAAAGAGATTGGAAACCCTGGTCTTTCAAATTCATATTCTTTATCATTCCATAAAAAATTTGGAAAATTACGGAAAAGAGAGATGGTTTTTCTAGCGTAAGGACCATAGTCAGTCGCAAATAAAAGTTCCCCACCTGGTTTTAACAACGTGTATATTTGTTGTAACATATAGGACTGCATAAGTCTATTTTTACGGTGTTTTTTCTTTGGCCAAGGATCAGGAAAATTGATAATGATTTTGTCAAAAATTTCTTTCTCCAGAAGTTCATCGAAGAACCATTGGAAGTTAACGGTCATATAACGAATATTTTCTAAACCTAACGTTTTCCTTTGTTTTTCTGTATGGATGATTCGGTTTACCTTTTTTTCCATGAGTAGGTATCCCGTTTGGTGGTCATTTTTTGCCAATTCTATGGCAACTTCACCCCAACCAGAACCTAACTCTAAAACGAAGTGTTTGGTTTGAGCTGGGAAAGAATTTTTTAGGTCGATTTTTTTTCCCCGTTCGTTAGGTTTCAGGAGATAGTCTGAATTGTAGGAAGTTTTGGTAGTAAACTTCCAAAGTTTTTCTTGGATTTCTGGATTAACTAACAATTGTATTTCTTCCGATGATTTAATGTCAGGATTTTAAAAAGGAACTAGATGAAAATAACTCTTTTTGGTGTGCGAGGTAGCCTTCCAACACCGATTTCAAAACAGGAACAACGAGAAAAAACCTTAAAAATTCTGCATTTAGCAAAAGAAGAATGGAAAAAAGATCCAAAAGGATTCTCCGAAGAAGAGTTTTTAAACCATCTACCAATCCCTTTATCCCAAGATTTAGGTGGGAATACTACTTGTGTCCTTATCGAAGGTGATGCGGGCGAAAAAGTCATTTTGGATATGGGGACTGGGATCCGAGTTTTGGGCAACCAACTTGCCCCTGAAGCCTTCAGTGGGAAAGAGATGGACCTTCATATACTTGTGTCTCACACTCACTGGGACCACATCCAAGGTTGGCCTTTTTTTAAACCTGGTTATTCACCATCTGTGAATATTCATTTTTACTCTTGTATCCCTAATTTAGAAGAAAGATTGGAAAGGCAACAACACCCAGAAAACTTCCCAATCACGTTTCAACAAATGGCTTCCAAAAAACATTTCCATCTTTGGAAAGAATTTGAATCTTATATGTTAGGTGGTCTAAAAATCATACCATTTGGACTTCGCCATCCTGGTTCCTGTACTGGTTATAGAATTAGAGAAGGGAATAAAATATTTTTGTTTTGTACGGATGTTGAATACCGAGAAGAAGACAGAGAACATCTATTAAAAATGAAACCTCAAATTGCAGGTGCAGACCTAATCATCATTGATGCTCAATATAGCACGGCTGAGGCAGAGAAAAAAATTGGTTGGGGACATACAGCCGTAAGTAAGGCAGTTGAATTTGCAGAGATGATGGAGATTCGTTCCGTTGTTTTAACTCATCATGAACCAGACCATACCGATCATGAAGTTTCTCGTATCATTTTGGATGAAGCTCGGTTATTAAAACCTGGTGGGATGCAAGTTCATATTGCTCACGAAGGCCAAAAGTTTATTTTATAATAATTTTATAAAATCCTCATTCATTCATTAATTAGATAATTGGAATGGTATCCTTTTGCTTCTCCTGAATATTCGGGACATTCTAATTTGAGATCTGCAAACCAATGGATTTGGTATGGTTTTGCAAAAAACAATTGGATGAAAAATCGTAAAAAAGAGGAAATGTTTTCCAAAGCACTCATCGTTGCGATAGGACGAGTTCTTTTGACTTGTAATTTGCAAGTTCCATTTTGAAAATATAAAATCTCTGATTTTGGGATCGTATAACCTGAAGTTGGTTCTTTTTCCCATTCAATCACTTCTACTTTTTCGACTGTTCCTTCTAAAATTAAATTTCCAGACGGATTTAAAACTGCTACTCTCCGAAAAAATTCACCAGGGAAATTGGAATTTCCAATAAATCCACCTGTGAAAATTCGATAATTGTCTTTGGTTTGAGACCGGACCAATTCCCATTTTTTTGAAAACTGATAAACTGCTTCATTGGAGAGTATATGTTCTAATCCACCAACACCATTCACTTCCTCTACCACATCTTTGTAACGGATGGTTCCTGAAACAGAGGAATAGGAAAATGGAATGTCTGCTTGGACAAATTTTCCTTTTTCCATTAATGGAATTTTTCCTTTTGAAATGGGAACATTGCCTCTTCTAGGTTTGTAATCCAATTTGATTTCCCAATCTCCATAGTTCATATAAAACGAATAAATTCCGTTTTTATATTCCATCCAGTTTTCCCCACTTTTTTGGTAAAACTGACCTTTTTTGGATTCATATTCTTCCGCATCAAATTCACGTGTGGAGTAAAATACTGGTTGGTCTTTGGATTTTAAAAGTAACGATATACCATTGTTAAGCGAACCAGGTCCAAAATTGCTTACTAAAAAAGTGGCAAACAGATTGTACTTTTGGTTTCGAAAGGTAAAATTCCAGGCTTGTAAATACCCTTCTTCGGAATAATGTTGGGTTTTAAAATCTTCAGCGCTTAGAGATTGGGAAAAAGTAAATGGCAAAGTAACAAACAAAATGAATTGGATGTAACAGATTTGCCATTGCACTGCCAAATCCTAAAAGGACTAGGAAAAAGAAGCAAGGTTTTTCTTGGGGATATCCATTAAATGGACAAAAGGGTTGGAACAGAAAGGGCATAGAGGTCACCAAGGCAAACCAAAGAAAACACAGGGTGGTCTGTGTTGCCGATTTGTTTGAGACGTTCTCTTTCCTCTGCGATCCCATCGATGTGGATCCAAGATTCGGTGTCCTCATTTGGCAAAATCCGACAAGCCACTTGGTATTCAAAAGATCCCAATTTGGCAAAAAAGATCTGCACCGAATTTGGATCAGAATCAGCGAGAACACGCCGGAATCCAAATTGTTTGGACTTCGTTTCTCCGCGCATTTCATAATAATGGTTCAGAATCCTTAGGATGTGTAAAAATTCTTCCTTTTTGGTAACCAGTTCATGCCAAGATAAGTCATTTTCGTTCATACATTTGGGGGTATTCGATCATGACACTTGGTTCTTAAAAAAGGATTCTCACTTGAAAAATACTTTCCCCTATCCAAGATGAACGAAACGAACATGGTCACGGAGATCTTAGAAATATTCTGGAAAGAGAAACTTCGTTTCGCCCAATACTGTTTTGATGAATTAACATCTTTTGACAGCAAAACCTTCCAAGAAAAAGGAACCACGGGAAAGTCTCCCCAATGGGTTTTGCAACAGATGGTTTCTTATGATAAAACCTTCCGATTTTACCTACCTATTTCTTTGAAACTCAGTGGTTTTTTCTTTTTTCATAGTTTCAAAGACCAAGAAATTGAGAAAGATTTAGAATCCATTAGAGATAAATACACTCCCCCAGCTTTTCCTGCTCATTTTTGGGAAATTCAAATTTCGGAAGCAAAAAATCTGACCATCAAAGCAACAGACCCAATGGTAAAGGAACAATGTGAATCCTGGAAGGAAGTTTTATTACATCTTGAATCGAAACTTTCTGCAATTTCCGAATCGGATGCCTATAGAAAAAGATATACATCTCTCACTGGAATTCATACCATTTCAGGAGCGATCAATAATTCGACAGAGTTTTGTCATTACCTTTGGAATACGTACTTCGGACATCCGAATTAAGTCTTATAAATGCGAATCAAAAATTGAATGAGTTTAGGAGAAATCAATGGGAAAAATTAAAGTAAAAACACCGTTAGTAGAGTTAGACGGCGATGAAATGACAAGGATTATCTGGAAAGAAATCAAAGATCGTTTTATCCACCCTTATTTAGATATTACATTAGAGTATTATGACTTAGGTGTTGAGTATCGTGATAAAACTGATGACCAAGTGACTGTTGATTCTGCAAATGCGATCAAAAAACATGGTGTTGGTGTTAAATGTGCGACTATCACTCCCAACGCAGACCGTGTAAAAGAATACAATTTAAAACAAGAGTGGAAGTCACCTAACGGAACTATACGTGCCATTTTAGATGGAACAGTTTTTCGTAAACCTATCATTATCAAAAATATCCCTGCAGCTGTAAATTCATGGAAAAAACCAATTGCGATTGGTCGTCATGCTTATGGTGATATTTATCGTGACGTAGAGATTCTGGTTGATGGCCCAGGAAAAGTTGAACTCGTTTATACTGACGCAAGTGGAAAAGAAAAACAAAGATTACTTGTGAATGAATTTAAAGGTGCAGGTGTTGCCCTTGCAATGCACAACTTAGATGAGTCCATTAAGTCGTTTGCAAAAGCATGTTTCACTTATGCCTTATCTGAAAAAATCAGCATCTGGTTTGCGACAAAAGACACTATCTCTAAAAAATACCATGCTCGTTTCCGTGATATCTTTGATACTATGGCAAAAGAACAAGAAGCCGCAATGAAAGCTGCTGGTATCACTTACAGTTATTACCTCATTGATGATGCGGTTGCGCAAATCATGAAAAACGAAGGTGGACAACTTTGGGCTCTCATGAACTACGATGGTGACGTAATGAGTGATATGGTTGCTTCTGGTTTTGGATCACTTGGTCTCATGACATCAGTTCTTGTGTCTCCAGACGGAAAATACGAATACGAAGCTGCACACGGAACTGTGACTCGCCACTATCGTAAGTACCAAAAAGGGGAAACCACATCTACAAACTCAGTTGCCTCTATTTTTGCATGGACAGGTGCTCTTGCAAAACGTGGTGAACTCGATGGAACACCAGATGTAGTGAATTTTGCTCACAAATTAGAAGAAGCGATCATCGAAACGATTGAAGGTGGGGAAATGACAAAAGATCTACTTTCTCTATCTACAGCTGCAAAAAAGACAGAATTGGATACCTTTCAATTTATGGAAGCAGTACAAAAACGTTTGGATGCAAAACTCAAATAACTTTTAAACTTTCACCCTGTCTTTTGGCAGGGTGATTTTGGTTTCTTTATTTTCTTGCCTTCTTTCTTTTTCTAAATCCAATTAACTTTCCATGACTAACGAATCCAAATCTTTACTCGATACATTTATGGATTGGTATCTGGTGGAACTTCCAAAAATAGATTCCCCAGCTGTTTTATTCCATTCATATATTCAATACTTACAATCATTAGGCCTTCAAATTACTCGTGGGAATATGGGTACAAAAACTTTGCATCCACAAGTAGAAACATTGGCATACCTTTGGGCACCTAACGACCAAAAAGATGTCTTTGACATTCAAGTGAATTCTTTATTCCATTCAAGTACGTTCCACGAGTTTCCAGATTCATCTATTCGAGTCACTAAATTTAGGTTAGGTTCCATTCAGTCATCACAATTCATCGCAAGTCCAATTCAATATGTTTTAACTACTAAAAAAACATATTATTATCAATTTGAAAATGGATTTAATGGTGAATATCCTTACCCAATATTAGAGGAGTTGGCTCCATCAGGTGCGACTGGATATTTAGCAGTACCTGTCATACAAAAGGGAAATAGTTATGCTTTCCTGAGTTTGTTAACAAAAAAACCGGATGGATTTACGAATGTTGAAATTGATTTTTTAACAAAATCATTAAATTTAGTCGCACTAAAATGGTGGACTTTCATCCAGTCAGAGCTCACCGAATCGTTGTTAAGCATCTATTTAGGCAAAAGAACTGGTTCAACAGTATATTCTGGGAAAATCTATTTAGGTGAGTTGGAAAATATCCAATCCGTAATTTGGTTTTCCGATATTCGAAACTATTCAGGTATTAGTGAATCACTTTCTCCAAAAGAGGTGATTCAATTGTTAAATGATTATTTTGGCGTAGCCATACCACAAATCGAAAAATTCGGTGGAGAGGTATTAAAATTATTAGGAGATGGAATTCTTGCTGTTTTCCCATATCACAATAAAAATAAACGTGTCGTTGGTAAAAAAGTACTGCTCGCTGTACGTAAATTAGGTGAAGAGCTTAATAAAATAAATACTTTAAGAATGACAGATGGAAAAATTCCAATCCATCACGGAGTGGGACTTCATTCTGGCGAAATCTTATATGGAAATATTGGGTCTATGGATCGGCTAGATTTTACAGTTATCGGAGAAGCTGTGAATTTAACCAGTCGGATTGCGGGAATGTGTGGCGAGTTAGGAAAAGCAGTATTGGCATCTGAAAATTTGGCGCACCAAATCCCTGTTCGTTGGGAAGAACTTGGTGAACATAAGTTAAAAGGAATCAGTTCGCCTAAAAAAATCTATGCAATTTCTGAAAAGAAAAAGATCAAATCAAAGTAATAAATAGATTTACCTTTATTTTAATTTTCTGTATTTCCAAATAGAAAGTAAAACAGAAAATGAATCTTTAAAAAAACTAAATTTGGAATTAGGAATCTCATTCCAATCGATTGGAAATTCTACAATAGTTTGATGATTTCTGTGAAAAAGAATTAAAAGTTGTGTGTCCCATAACCATCGTAAGTCTGTTATTTTTCCTTTGATTTTGTCGTAACTTGAGCGTTTGAAAATTTTGCACCCGCATTGGGGGTCATAGATTTGGATCTCGAATATTTTATGAAAATAGAAAGAAAAAATTCTGTTTGCTATATGCCGATGGAAAGATTTTTTCACCGTTTTTCCGTGCATTGGAATTCTAGACCCGACAATTAAATCAATTTCATTATGAATGTTGATGTGGTCCCACATTCTTTTTACTTCATAAGCAGGTGTGGCTCCATCAGCGTCAATAAAACCTAAATAGTTTCCTTCTGTTTTTTCCAATCCATATTGGATGGCATGCCCTTTGCCGATATTTTTTTCATAATGAAACAGCGTGAATTGAGGATTCGATAAAATGTTTTGGATTTTTTGTTTGAGTTTTGAAAATTCCTTATGGGGACTGCCGTCATCTATAATGATAAAATTTACATTAGGATTTCCTTGGAACATTTCGACCAATGAATTGAGATACGTCGGTAACCGCTTGGATTCTCGATAACAAGGGATCACAATGCTCAAGTTTTTTTTCTTCATAAGATAAATGAGAAATTTATTTCCCCATTGATACTAATCTAAAATTTGATTTTGTTTACAAGCCATTTCTTAAATTGGAATTTTTTGGATTAACGGACGATTACCCAATTGGCTCCTATCTGATTTAAATCAAAAGGAGTGGCTTCTCCTTTTTCGGATTGTGTTTATTGGTTTTCCTTTTTTATCAGTGATTGTAATGATTTGGTGGTTACAGATTACTTTGTTTTGGTAATCAGGTGAATATAATTTACAAGTCGATCCAATCGATTTTGTATTACCTTAGGTCGGAATTGAAAATTTAATGATAGATGTAGAAAAAATTAGTAAAAATAGGAATCTAAATGTCCAAATACTTAGATGATAAACCATTAGGGTAAAAATTTTTTTCCTGTTCGATCGAAGAAAAAATTTGTTTGGCAAGTGCTACAATGGATCCTACCATATTTCTGAATGGGGATTGGGTGGTTACAAGAAGGGCACAATACGGTTTTGTTTTGAAATGTTGATATGCGTAAATTATGCTCGAGTCGGTCTAAAACTTGGTTACGGACCAAAACATGTGCAAGCAACATCCCAATAAAAAAAGTAACCACTTGGCCTATATATGTACTTCGAACTTCATAATGTAACTCCACTAAATACAAATATGTTTGTACGAGAATCCATATACTTAGACTTAAAAATATTGGAACATTGTTTAGGCTGACTTTCTCAAATACCATTGTACTTTTTACATTTGGAAAAAATACATAGTACATTCCTAAAAAACCAGAAACTACGGCAGATGTTCCGATCACTGGTAAAATTGAATTTGTATGGAAAAAAAAGTAAGTCAAATTTCCAATCAGTCCAAAGAGAAAAAATAAAAAGAAAAAAGTAAAGTGACCTACCACATCTTCAACGTTATCTGCAAACATGTATAGATAAATTACGTTCGTTAGCCATTCCGTAAATGTTGAATTAAAAAAATAAGATGTCACAAAGCTAATTCCGAAATCTTTTTTCGGTGTAAATGAATAGGAATCATAAGAATCGAATAATAACGTAAACAAAGTTAAAAAGATGAAACAGATGGTTACAATAGGGAATCTATGTTTTTGATTTGCTTTTTCTAGTATGATCATAAGTTTCCCTGTTGAATTAATGCTATAACACCACCTGATCTCTGTTTTGCCAATACATTTCTGAATGCTAAATTGAATCAGTGGGACATTTTCTTAGAACCAGAGATAAAAGGAAAACGTTAGACCTAATAAAATTCCGTATAACCATTCGTCACGTTTTCGAAATAAGGCAGCAAACGTTTGTTTGGGAGACTTGATCCTATATGTCAATAAACAAGAAAAAAGAAAAAATAAAAGAAATCCCAAAAATGCAATATAAGATTTTGCTTCTGGGAGTTGGATTCTGAGGGAAATAAGGGAGAAAAAGATTACGATAAAAAGTTTGTATAGGTTTGGGATATTGGATAATAAGGATTTGAATTTTTCAAAATGGGATATGTCAGCATCAACAAGAGTGAAGTTTATATGATTATTTCTTCTATCCAATTTGTTTTGTAAGGAACTTATGATGATTAGAGAAAATAATGCGAAATGAAACATAAGAAATACTCTATGTAGAAAGTTCAATTCTTCTCCAAAAATTAGTTTGATAGTTTGCGGAGCAAAGTTTGAATATAAATAGGGACTAATGAGTGAGATGATAGGTGTTGTTAGGATAATGAAACAAATCGTGTTTGTTTTTACTTGAAAATTTAATATTCCTAATAAAAAAACAACAAGCAATGCTGGTGTGAAATGTGAGCTTTGATTTGAAAGTTCGATAAAGAAATTTTTCTTTGAATTGGGATCTATGAGCAAAATGGCAAATCCAGTAACAACGAAAGAAAATACTAAAAGAAAAATTCTCCCTGAATTCATTTCATTTTTATCAGATAAAGTTTTTCCGTTTTTTTCAAAGTATGGTTTATAGAAATCAATCGTGAATAAAGTGGCAGCAGAGTGTAACATAGAATCAATACTTGAAAAAATTGCTCCAAGTAATCCTGCAAGTATCACTCCAATAAGTCCGTAACCAACTGGCACAACTAGGACCACCAATTGTGAAAAAGCTTCATCCGGTGCGATGTTTGTTGTTTCCCCAAGGGAAGCCCATATTTGATATGCTGCTACACCAGTCAGAATTGAGAAAAATGGTACCGTGAGTTTTAGAAGACCTCCCACAAGTATCCCAAGTCTTGCTTCTTTAAGTGATTTTCCACCTAATGTGCGTTGTACGACATATTGGTTTGTATTCCAATAAAAAGTATGTAGTAAAAAAAGTCCACTTAAGGCACCTGTCCAAGGTAGAGTAGGGTGATTGGTCGGAAGGTACAAACTCATTTTGCTTAGTCCATCAACCCTTGTTTCTTCCCGAGCTAATAATTCCCAAATTCCTCCAACTTCTGGTCTTGTGATAGAAAGGTAAGCAAGGACAATTCCAGAAGCTAAAATTAGAAATGTTTGGATTACATCCGTATAAACTACCGACTTTAGTCCACCAAACCAAGTGTAAATGGTAGATGTAAAAGCAATCCAAATCACAAGTTCAGAATAAGAAATTTGGATTCCTAAGTTTTGTATAAATGGTAAAAAACTGCGAGCGCCGATGTAAAGGGCTCCAGTGAGTTGGATCGTGATTAGGATGAGTGAAATTGCTGAATAGATCCTTCCTGTTTCTTTTCCGAACTTTTCTTGCAAAAACTGGGAAAGAGTAAAAAACTTTTTTCGTCTGAAAAGAGGTAAAAAGACAAAGGCCAATAATACAATGGCAGGAATGGAACCAAATTCATAATGGCTCTGGGCGAACCCGACGGAAAATCCAATTCCGAGCATCCCAACCAAGTGGTTTGCAGAAATATTGGTTCCAAATAGGGATCCCGCGATCCCCCACCAAGGAAGGCTTCTGCCACCTAAAAAATAATCATTAGAGGAGGATTCTTTTCTACCCGCATACATTCCTACCCCGAGTACCAATAAAAATGTAAAACTAAAAAAGAGGATATCAATCGTTGTGATCATGAATGGTCAGAATGGAATCGTCAGACTAGTTTCTTTATAAAAATAAAGCAAGCGATAGATTTTTTGAAATCCCTCTTGTCGTTTCATAGTATCTCGGTTTCCATTGGCAACAATGAATCCGATTCCCAAAGCACCCACCATTCGCTCTGAAGAAACTTCTGTAGAAGTTGCCTGGTTTTGTGACCTTTGTAATGGAGATTACGAATTTTTAGGTGTCCCTGATGGAAATCTACGTTCCAGTTTTGAACATTGTGCCAATATCATTCGCACTGCAGATGAATTAGGTTACCAAAATATTCTTTTGCCTTCTTCCTACCAAACAGGCCAAGATACATTAACTTTTGCAGCAGCAGCATCCCAATTCACAAAACAAATTTCACTCCTAACAGCGATTCGTTGTGGTGAAATCCATCCACCGATGCTTGCAAGAACATTATCCACATTGGATCATATGTTAAAAGGAAGACTCAATATCAACATCATCTCTTCCGACCTACCAGGTACGGTGCGTGATTCTAAAACTAGATACGAGATTTCTAAAGAAGTCATACAAATTTTGCAACAAGGTTGGACAAGAGACCGAATCCAGTTTGAAGGAAAACACTATCAGTTTGATTTAACGGCTGACCCAGTGAAGTCGTACCAAGACAATGGTGGGCCATTATTATACTTCGGAGGGATCTCAGAAGATGCTAGGGCTTTATGTGCGGAATTTTGTGATGTATTTTTGATGTGGCCTGAAACAGAAGAAAGACTCGCCGATACAATGAAAGATTTAAGTTTACGTGCGGCAAATTTCGGGCGAAAAATTGATTTTGGACTTCGAATTCATTTGATTGTAAGGGATACGGAAACCGAAGCGAAAGATGCCGCAAAACGTTTGTTATCAAAACTTGACATAGAAAAGGCATACGATATCAAACATAGAGCACTTGATTCTAATTCTGCCGGAGTATTACGCCAAGATGAACTTCGTAAGACTGCTGGTTCTGATTTATTCATTGAACCTATGATTTGGTCTGGGATTGGGCTTGCTAGGTCTGGTTGTGGCTCTGCAATCGTTGGCACTCCAGAACAAGTTTACGAAAAAATCCAAAGATACATTCAAATGGGAATTCGTGCATTTATATTTTCAGGTTATCCTTTAATAGAAGAATCAAAGTTATTCGCAAACAAAGTTTTACCAAAACTAAAAACGATCAATTTTGCAGAAGCACAAGGTAGAATACCAAAAGGAATTCCCGTAACACCTCTGACAACTGGAGAAAGAAAATAATGGTCCCTCAAATTGAATTTCCAAAACACAAATTTTCTATTTCAAGACTTGTTTATGGAATTTGGAGGTTACATGAAGACAAAGAAGGTAACTCTCCCGAAAGAATCCTAAAAAAAATAGAAACCTGTCTTAACCTTGGGATTGATACCTTTGATCATGCCGATATTTATGGAGACTTTGAAAATGAAGAACTGTTTGGCAATGTAATTAAAAAACACCCTCATCTAAAAGATAAAATTAAAATCATCACAAAATGTGGAATCCAAGTCCCAGGTAATAAATTTCCAACCAAACACTATAACACTACCAAAGAACACATTAGATATTCCGTGGAACGTTCTTTACGAAAGTTGCAAGTCGATCATTTGGATGTGGTTCTTATCCACAGACCTGATCCACTCATGGATCCTTATGAAATAGCAGAAATATTTGAAACACTTATCAAGGAAGGAAAGGTAAATCATTTTGGAGTTTCCAATTTTTCTCCTTCACAGTTTCAAATGTTACAAACTGTTTATCAGAAGCTTCTTTTTACAAACCAAGTGGAGTTCCATCCGTTTCACACAGAATCATTGTTTGATGGAACTTTTGACCAGGCCTTAGAACATAAAATCCATCCGATGATTTGGTCACCCACAGGTGGGGGCCGGATTTTTTCACCAAAGTCGGAAAGGGAAGTGGCCACTGTGTCCAAACTAAAAGAAATTGCGAAAGAACATGGATGTAGTGTTGACCAAATCCTTTACTCTTGGTTTCTCAATCATCCTGCAGGGCTCGTTCCCATTTTGGGAACGAATGATCCGGGAAGAATCCAATCGGCAGCCGAATGTTTTTCTTACCCTCTCACCAGAGTGGAATGGTTTTCCATCTTAGAAGTGGCAAGAGGTAAGGAAGTGGCATAAATCATTGATCAAAAATGGTAATCACGTTTGTTGAAAATTATTAGGTTTGGTTTTGAACTGAAATACAAATCATGAATTTTAGAAACTTTAACAAAGGACATGTATTCATATTTTGTGTTTACTTGATTGGGTTTTCTGTTGGAACCATTTCTCATACAATTGATATTGGAAGGAGTGGATTTTTGGGTTATACGTTTGCGCCAATGATACTAAACCTCTTTTGGACTTCGTTGGTACTGATTGATCCATTGGTGATTTTTTGCCTGTTTACCTCGTTTCGTTTTGCTATCAATCTAGCTATAGTAGTAATGGCTTTGGATATTTTTATCAATTTGGCATTCGGTTTATTTTCCCATCATAAGCCTGTATTATTTGGACTTATAACACAAATTCCATTTGGAATATTTGTATTAGTCACTTCAAGATTAATGATCCAAAAAAAAACATTTAGAGAATTCCTCTTTTCCAATAATGATTGAAGCAAAGTTGGAAGTTAATTTTAATTCAATGTTTTGATAAAACAAATCGTTAGAATACGCACTTGAGTTTATCAAATTGAAATCTTTACTCTTTTGAAAATTTAAATATTATATCATTAATCAAATTCTAAAATACTCTACCTAGAATTAAGATAAATTGATTTCGAATTCACTTCCATTTTCGTTTTTGAATCTGCAAAAATAAAAACCAGAATATTCCCACTTTTCAATTGGCGAATGAAGAAATTAGATTGACAAAATCATGATACATAGCTAACAGTTTATATAACTAATTAGTTATGCAAACTCTAGACGCAACATTTTCAGCACTTGCAGACCCAACAAGAAGGGCTATTTTGATGCATTTGGCAAAAAAAGACCAAACTGTGATGGAACTCACAAAACCATTCCGAATGAGCCAACCTGCCATCTCCAAACACCTTAAAATTTTGGAGGAAGCAGGTCTCATCATTACGACAAAAAGGGCGCAGGAACGTCCACGTCGTTTACAGACAGCCCCTTTGAAGGAAGCCGTTGGTTGGATGGAAAAATACCGCCAGATGTGGGAAAAACGTTACCAGGCTTTGGACGGGCTTTTGGATGAATTACAAAAAATACAAACGAAAGGAGTGAGGAAAAAATGAATCCAAATAAAAATGAAGTGAAGATGGAACGTCGAGGTGAAACTGAAGTTGTGTTTACAAGGTATTTTTCTGCGCCAAGGGAATTGGTGTTTGATTGCCACACCAAACCAGAGTTAATGAAACGATGGCTCATTGGCCCTGAAGGGATGGTTCTCGATACTTGTAAACAAGATCTGAAAGTAGGTGGTAAATATTTGTATCTTTATGTAGATAAAGACGGAAATAAATCAGGAGTATACGGAACATTTCGAGAGGTTGTGATTCCTGAGAAATTAGCCAATACAGAAAATTACATATTTGATATGTCGACTTTTGATCCAAATGCTCCCGAAGATCCGAATGCTACATTCGAATCTCGCACATTTACAAGCGAAGGGAAACGGACACTCATGACTCATCTCTGTCGATATGCTTCGCCGGAAGTATGTAAGATGATGGTTGAGTCCGGTGCTGCTGATGGTATGGCGGAATGTTATTTGGAGTTAGATCGATTGCTTGGTGAAATAGGTTAAGGAAATATATTTAGATTTTGAAAAAAGTTGTTAAAAAAACTACAACTTGAATGATTAGAATGGAACTGTTTCAAAAGAATAATCATCGAAATTAAAGTGATAATTTATTTATCTATATTCTTTGTAATAATTTTCATTGTTCTGAAAATCTTAATTCATAGAAAAAGGTTTAATTCTTCAATCAAAAATGTATTCAGGGAGAGAAAATCACTTAGTAAAAATCAATTCTTTCAAATATTTTATGAAAACAAAATACCAGAATTTATCGTGATTGAAACTTTATGTATATTGGATGATTTATTACCTATTCCGACCAACAAACTCCATCCAAATGATTCGTTCACCGGGAACCTGAATTTTCTTTGGAAGTATGCGGATGATTTTACTGCTATTGAAATCATCGAACGTTTGGAAACTAATTTTAATATTGAGATCACTGATGAAGAAGCAATAAACTTGAATTGTTTTGACGATATTGTGAAACTTGTGCTAAAAAAACTAAATCAATAAAATTTTCATTTATACATCTCTTTCCGTTCCTTAATGAAACGTATTTCTTTAATGGGTATTTGAGCATATCCAACAAATACTGATCATTATCTATTTCACTCTAGCACAGTAATCAATTCGTTTGATTGGAACATATCAACGGGGGAGATGACTGGTTCAACATACGGAATATTTTTCCCATATCTTTTTTTCATGAGAGTTTGGACTGGTTTAGAAGATAAATCAAAATCTCGTAGTGTTTTTAAATTTCCCAGTTGGATGCCTGTAAACTTGTCATAAATTTTCCATACTAGTTCCGTACAATAAATTCGATCATCTGACCACTCAAAATAAAGATCATAATGTTTACCAAGAAATGTGTCACCGTATTCTCTCATTTTTTGAATGGTTTCGGGCGTTAATTTTGATTCTGAGTTTTTAATTCGTTTGATCACATAATGTTGGTTTGTTCCTCTTTGGATGAACTTGTTGATGTCCGTGATTTTTACGGGTTCTATAGCTTCCAATACTTTGTAAGAATTTCCATATTTGAAAATCATTCCTACATGAGTGTATCTAGATTTGGTAGCAAGTTTGATCGCAGTGGCTTGTTCTGATTTTGATTCATGAAAAATGATATCACCTTCTTTCAGTTTGGATATATCAATAGGTTTTGCAACGGTCTGTGTAAAAGAGATTAAAATAATCAATACATAACTTACTTTCAAATTCATGTAAAAGTCCTTTCTGTAGATCTATTTCGATTTAAACCAAATTTTAAATTTTTGTTTCCAACGAATGAAATGAAATCATTCGAAAACAAGTGTTTTGCCTACCAAGGGATTTCTTTTTTGTCTCGAAAGAATTTTCCTGTTGGACCACCATCGGGAAGGGTCGCTGCCCAAACAATTGTTTCGGCACCTTTTTCTACTGGCCTCGTGGCACTCGCACCTCCCATATCGGTTTTCACCCAACCTGGGCAGACTGAATTGATTTTGATGTTTTTTCCTACACCTTCTGTGCTTGCCAGATTGGTAAGTGCGTTAATAGATGTTTTTGAAATACGGTAAGCTGGATAACCACCACCCATATCAGAAAGTTGACCCATTCCTGAACTAACATTGACAATACGGCCATAGTCATTTTGGATCATCATTGGTAAAAAAACTTGGATCAACCGAAACGGACCAAAAAGATTCACAAGTAAAGTTCTATGTAAATCTTCGGCTGTTGTATCAAAAAAAGAACCTGGGTCTGCAAAGATCCCAGCATTATTTACTAAAATGTCTAACCGACCAAAACTTCCAGTAATGATGTCAAAAACTTCGTTTATACTTTGTTCTTTGGAAACATCCAATGCAACGATTTCACCTTTCCCAACAGACTCTACTTGTTTTAAAGTATCTTCTGCATCAGAAACATTTCTAGATGCAATCAAAACATAAATTCCATTTTTTGCTAAGTCAATGGATACTTGTTTCCCAATCCCTCTATTGGCACCTGTAACAAGTGCGATTTTTTCTTTTATTTTGTTCATGGGAAACTCCTAAAAATTTACCTTTGATGGTATGTTTTCATTACAAAAGTTAAACTTATTTTGTTTTCGAAAGATCTTTTAACCAAGTATCAATTTGAGCTTCAATAAAAACTTTATCGGTAATCACCCATTTGGAAAGTAATACGTGCATTCCATTTTCTACTGCCACTTTTTTATTGAGAGGATTTGGTGTTTTTGCCAATCCAAAGTTTGCATATCCCTCTAACATTTTGGGAACACTTGCTGTCGGATCTTGTTCTTTTTCACTTTTGTAATAATACAGTAAAAGTGTAGGAGATGTTACCTTTTGGAAAACTTCTGGAACAGCAGCATAGTTTTTTAAATCATTCACTCCGACAAGTGCGGCGAAGTATTGTTCTGGATACCAAAAATTATTTCGTTCGGGCAACACTTTCGGATTGTTATGTACGGAGGCTCTTACTTTTCCTTTGAGTAAGTGGATAAAAGAAAGACCACCTGGGTAATTGAGAATATTCAAACTTCCATCGACTGGTGCATAAAATGGATTGGCGAGCACAAGTCCATCTACTTCTTCTGGGTACTCAGATGCAAGCCAAGTGGCAAGTAGTCCTCCCATGGAACTTCCAAACACAATCACTCTATCTCCTTGAGACTGCATCATATACAAAGCTTCACGTGATGCATCTAAGTAGTTGTTAAAATTTTGATCTCTTTGGTCTTCTTTGTTTGTGCCGTGACCTGGCAAACGAAGTAGGTATGTATTGGCTTTGTATTTTTTTGCCAATTTTTCTAACACATCTTCGCCTTCTGCACGAGAAGCACCATAACCATGGATGTATAAAAATGCGAGTGGAGTTTTTTTACCAAAACTGATGTAACGTTCTTCGTTTCCTGGTCTATGGTTTTTGCGTTTGCTTTCGGCTAACTTCTCTTGGAAGTAAACTTCAAAGTTCGCATAACTTAAGTTTGCTTTCGGTTCATACTTAGGACGACCCGCACAAGAAACTAGAACAAAGGAAACGGTGATAAGGAAAACAGCAGACAGCTGTCGGAGGTTGTGGAATAAAGAACACGATTTAGCCATACAAATGGAAAATATTACATGAGATTTGCTTTCTTGTAAAGAGAGAAAAACCCTTGGCATAGGAAGGGTCGTACGAAAAAAGGTAGTAAATACCCCATTCTCAGAAGGAACATCCCGGAATGTATAGCCAATTCACAGAGCAACAACTTGAAATCAGAGATTTAGTTCGTAACTTCGTCAAAAAAGAAATCCCGCATGAAGTAGCCTTGCACTGGGATGAAAAAAACCAACACCCAACAGAACTCATTAATAAAATGCGTTCGGAGCTTGGAATCAACGGTCTTGTGATTCCAGAAGAATACGGTGGATGGGGACTAGGTGCGATAGAACAGTGTTTAGCCATCGAGGAACTTTCTCGTGGATGCCTTGGTATTGCACTTGGATTTGCATACACTGGTCTTGGAATCCTTCCCATTCTTAAAGGTGCTACTCACGAACAAAAATTAAAATGGCTTCCTGAAATTGCCGACGGAAAGTTCGGAGTTTCTTTCTGTTTGTCTGAGCCAGGTGCTGGTTCCGATGTTCCTGGTATGACCACTCGTGCTGAGAAAAAAGGCGACAAATGGATCATCAATGGTGCAAAACAATGGATCACAGGTGCATCTGATGCCCAAGCCTTTACTGTATTTGCTTATACTGATAAAAACCGCGGAACACGTGGAGTCTCTTGTTTCTACGTTCCACGTAACGCTAAAGGATTAACTGTTGGTAAAAAAGAAGATAAACTCGGAATTAGAGCATCTTCTACTCACCAAGTGATATTTGAAGATTGTGAAGTAGGTGAAGACGCACTTGTAGGAAAAGAAAACCTCGGTTTCGTTTACGCACTTCAAACTTTGAATGCTTCTCGTCCATTCGTAGCCGTAATGGGTGTGGGTGTAGCGCAAGCAGCACTTGACCATGCAGCTCGTTACGCTCGTGAGAGAGAACAGTTCGGTGTTAAAATCGGAACTTTCCAAGCAGTGCAACACATGTTAGCTGATATGTCTATCAAAGTAGAAACTGCAAGAGAAATCACTTACAAAGCAGCTCGTCTTTCTGATGCAAACGATCCTAACCTTCCAAAATACTCTGCGATTGCAAAAGCTTATGCTTCTGAATGTGCGGTTCAATGTGCAACTGACGCAGTTCAAATTTTTGGTGGATACGGATATACAAAAGAGTATCCTGTTGAGAAGTTAATGAGAGATTCAAAAATCCTCACGATCTTTGAAGGAACAACTCAAATCCAAAAGAACGAAATTGCAGCTTACGTAATCAAAGAAGCAGCTTCTAAAAAAGACTAAGATTTTCTAAAAGAAATTCGGTAGAAAGAGCCTCCAGGAATGGGGGCTTTTTTTTTGGGTGGTACAGGTTGGATGTAGGTATCCCCGCCCTGATTGGGTGGGGTGTGACCACCCGCCACCCAATGACTCCCTCTTACTACAAACCCCAATTCTTCCCACCAAAAAATTGTATTTGCAAAATTTAATATAAAGAAGTTCATCTTTTAACGTTCATGAATGAAAATATTAACATCAGACTAGTCTCTGGTCTCGAATCCAATTCCCAAAACTGTTTGGACCATCTTTGGATTGAAATCCAAAATCGATACGGATTCCAAGCTCCAAACCCAATGGACTTCTCCGACTTTTTACCACCGAAAGGTAGATTTTTCATAGCCGAAGAGGCTCCCTCAAATGAAGTTATGGGGTCTGTCGCCTATACAAAGTATAGCGACACGCAATGTGAACTAGATGCAGTTTTTGTATTTCCTAAATTTCGAAACAAAAAAATCGCAACATTGTTGTTAGTCGCATTGGAAAAACAATCTTTGTTAGATGGTTATTCTTCTATGATTTTAAGAGCCGGTTCCCCTCAACCAGAGGCACTGGCACTATACAAAAACTTCGGATTTTATGAAATCCCAACTTTCGGAAAATGGACATCTGATCCCACAGCCATTTGTTTTGAGAAAAAAATTTCCAATTAATTCGCCAAAGGTTATGGCTGCCCGGGCGGGCTCCTCCGGGGTCCGCTTTCGCTCCCGTCCCTTTTTCGCTTTTGCTCATAAGGGACTAAACCCTCCAGATCCCTGGCAGAGAAGGCCATAACTTATGAACTTTTTTTCCTAAATCGTAATTCTGGTTCGTGCATTTGCAAAAAAATAGCTGACTTAGTATCTTATTTTTGAGAAACTCTAAGTCCCATTTTGTATCGGTACGAAAAGTGACTCCCATCCCAAAAGAACATAATCCAGATTCCTTGCGAAAAGATGAAAAATACCTACAAATCATTCGCCAAATGGAAACTTTAGGCAAACTAGGCCATTGGGAATTTGATTTTAAGAACCAGAATTTACATTGGTCCGACGGAGTGTTCGTTATCTTAGAAATGGATCCAATTGATAAGCCCGTCTCATTGGAGTTAGGTTATAATTCAGTACACCCTGATGACCGTGAAAAAGCAAAACAACATATGGAGGAAGTTCTTAAAACTGGAATTCCTTATAATTTAGAATGCAGACTTTTGACCACCAAGGGAACAATCAAATACATCCATAGCCAGGCAGAAGTGGTCAAAGATCCTTCGGGCACACCTACCAAAATTGTAGGAATATTCCAAGATATCACTGATAGAACAGAATCTTATATCCATCTCAAAGAACAGGAATTAAGACTGAGCTCAATTTTACAATCGGAACCAGAATGTGTAAAGGTTGTATCCCCTGACGGTATCCTCATTGAAATGAATCCTGCCGGTCTCAATATGATCGAGGCTGATTGTCCTGAAGATGCTATTGGACAAAGAGTGGAATCACTTATTGATCCAGCCGATTTAAAGTATTACCAAAGTATTCATGAAAATGCCCTAAAAGGAATCAAGTCGAGTGCACGTTTTCGGATCATTGGAATGAAAGGAACACATAGGTGGATGGAAAGTACTGCTGTACCTCTTTCCAATCAAAAAGGTGAAATCACTTCTGTCCTTAGTTTGACTCGCGATATTTCTGAAAAAGTCATTAACGAAGAAAAATTAATTCGAATTAAACGAAACCAAGAAGCTCTCATCAATGGAACTTCTGACATTATTTGGTCAATCGATACAAATTATTGTTTGGTGGCTGCAAATCAAAGTTTTTTAGATGTTTACAGTTTTTTTCAAAAAGTAACTGCAAAAGAAGGTGATGATGTATTAATCAAAACTGCCGGTGAGGAATTTTATTATAAGTGGAAAGAACTTTACGATCGAGGACTTTCAGGGGAATCATTTTCAACTTATGAGAATTTTGTAAGTCCCATCACACTAAAAGAGGAACACCGTGAAGTTTCATTCAATCCCATACGAAACGTAGATGATAAGATTACAGGGCTCGCTTGTTTTTCTCGAGATGTATCGAGCCTTATGCAAAAAAGTAAGGAACTGTTAATCAATGAAAAAAGGTTTCGTGTGTTAGTAGAAAATGGCGCTGATGTCATTATGATTCTAAACCCAAGAGGCCAAGGAAAATATGTTTCACCTTCGATTAAAAAGGTGATGGGTTATACAGAGAAGGAAGCATTAAGCTTAAGTTTATTTGATGTTGTTCATCCAGATGATGCACCCAAGCTAAAAAAAAGATTATTTGAAGTTTTAGCTCTACCACTTGGCGGATCCTTACCAAGCCAAACCTTTCGCGCCAAACACAAGGACGGTAGATGGAGGTATGTGGAATCAACACTTACTAATATGTTATCAGATGAGTCGATTGGTGGAATCGTAGATAATTTCCATGATGTAACAGAAAAAGAAACCCAGTTGGATGCCATCCAAACCCAAAACCATAAACTTAGGACGATAGCATGGACACAATCTCATGTGGTTCGAAGTCCCTTAGCTAGGATTATGGGGATCACCCAACTCATCCGAACTGGCAGCCTGACAAAGGAAGAAGAGGAAAAAAGCTTAGGGTATTTATTAGATTCTGCTAATGAGTTGGACGATGTCATAGGAGACATTGTCAGAAAGTCACAAGAGGTGATCCCTCCAGAATTTAATTCCAAAATTTAAGGATTTTCACTTGCCACTTTAGTGAATTTGGTTCTAATTCTGTCACCATGGTTCTTTCCACATTTTTATCCGATTTATTTTTGTCCCTAGTTTCGCTTTTAGTAGCGTATCGATTTATATCGAAGTCATCCATCCCTTCACGATCTGCACTGTATGGATTTGCGATTATCGGTATTTCTGCCGGACTTGGTTCAATTCACTTTTTAGGCATCCATACATTGGATACAATCTATCGATTTTTTGTAGGTTTGTCAGGTTGTTTGGGTGTACCACTATTAGGGTTAGCTTTCTTTCATTTTTCATTTCGTTCCATCTCTGAAAAAACTTTTTTCCTATTCATTGGACTTCTTTTTGTTTTGTATTTGGTTTTTGCCTACCTAACACCACTCCCAATTTATTCGACAGTAGTCGGTGGAATTGCGATGGTCATTGTCCTCGTGAGTTCTATCATACGTTTTCCAAAACACCAAAATGCAGCAATGATGGGTATTGTTGGTGCCGTTTTATTTATCTTAGCAGGATTAGTGATTGGTACTAAAGGAGAAACAGGTCCATTCCTGAACGTTGATATCTTTCATGTCCTTCTTGCGATTGCTAATTATTGTTTGGGCGAAGGAATTCGAAAATTAAGCTAGAACAATAACGCTACATTCGATATGTTTACTCTGAAACGATATGGCAACATCTCCTTCAGAGTCAACATTAGAACAAATTCTAAAAATTCAAACTGAACTAACAGCTGCTAAACCTGAAATCCCACTATTATTAGAACTTCTCACTCTTCGTTCTAAGGAACTTGTTTCAGGAGATGGAGCCGTATTTGAGTTGGTGGAAGGAGAAGATTTGGTGTACCGTGCAGCAAGTGGATCTGCTTCCAACCAAATTGGTCTTCGATTAAAAGTAACAGGAAGTTTTTCAGGACTCAGCTTACAAACAAAACAAACATTATACTGCATAGACTCAGAAGAAGATAATCGTGTTAATCGTGAAGCTTGTCGAGTTGTTGGCCTTCGTTCCATGATTGTTGTACCATTATATTTCGATTTAGAAGTATTAGGTGTGTTAAAAGTATTGAGTGCAAAACCAGGATATTTTACAGACATCGATGTACATTCTTTAAATATGTTGTCAGGTACAATGGCTGCAGTTTTACACAATGCATACCGTTGGGCAGAACGAGAAAAAAGATTACAATCTATGTCTTACTTGGCGAGCCATGATTCATTAACTGGAATTTATAATCGATCTGCATTTTATGATTTTTTAAGAAGAGGAATTTCCCGTTTACAATCCAATCCTATTTCTCTAACAGTTGCTATGTTTGATTTAGATGGACTCAAACAAGTAAACGATACTTATGGACACGCTGCCGGTGATTTTTACATCGCAGAATTTGCAAAACGACTTTCAAATCTCATTCAGGAACATGATATCTTAGCAAGATTGGGTGGGGATGAGTTTGGTTTGTTATCGATGAGCCCAGAACCCAAGGAATCCGTTGTTTCCTTTCTTTCCAATATATCTAAAATTGTTGAAGGTGAAGTGGTGTTTGAATCAAATACACTTTTCATCAAAACGAGTTTTGGAGTTGCACATTATCCTGATGATGGTAACAATTTGGATGCTTTAATTGCTAAAGCTGATGAAAGGATGTATGAAAACAAACGTGAACGAAAAAAGAACTAAATTGATTTAGATTCATTTCAGATTTTTCTTCCATACGGTTCGTTTTGGTTTGGTCTAAATCAAAATGATGAATTCAAAATTATACTCTCCACTTACTCTTCCTAATGGTGTGACACTAACCAATCGATTTGTGAAAGCTGCAATGGAAGAAAATCTATCGGATGAAAATTTAGAACCTAACACCGCGTTATGGAATTTGTATGAAGCATTTGCAAAAGGGGGAGTTGGAACCATCATCACAGGGAATGTGATGGTAGACCACAGATCTATGACTGGACCTGGTGGTGTAGTATTGGAAAAGGGCACAAAACTTGAAAATTTTAAAATCTGGTCTTCTAAAACAAAATCAGATGGTGCCAAAATCATCATGCAGATCAATCATCCAGGAAGACAGATCTTGGCAAAGTTAGGTGGAAATGTTTGGGCTCCTTCGGCAATTTCTGTTGATATTGGTAGTCTTTCTAAACTTTTAGGCAAACCCAAAGCAATGGAAGAATTTGAAATTCTTGAGACCATCAATCGATTTGCGAATACAGCCAAATTAGCAGAAGAATCTGGATTTGATGGGGTACAAATTCATGCAGCACATGGATATTTGATTAGTCAGTTTTTATCTCCCTTAGTGAACCAAAGGAAAGACCAATGGGGTGGTAGTTTAGAAAATAGATCTAGGTTTTTAACCGAAGTGATCCAATCAGTTCGTAAAGTTGTGAGTGCCAATTTTATTGTCTCAGTAAAAATAAACTCGAGTGATTTCCAAAAAGGTGGGTTTCAATTTGAAGATGCAATTTCTGTGATCAAGAGTTTACAAAAGTTAGGTGTTGATTTTATAGAAATCTCCGGTGGGAATTATGAAGCACCAGCTATGCAAGGAGTTTCTCGTGATGGATCAACATTGGCAAGAGAAGCTTACTTTTTAGACTTTGCGAAGGAAATCACCAAAATAAGCACTATACCCATAATGGTGACTGGTGGCATTTCTAGAAAGGAAATTGCAGAATCAGTATTGGATTCAGGAGTATCACTTGTAGGAATTGCTACAAGTTTGGCGATCAATCCAAATTTACCAAATGAGTGGAGAGAAAATAAAGAAACGAACCAAAAGTTACCGGTCCCTCATTGGAAATCAAAAACACTCGTAGGACTTGCTACAATGGCTATGGTTCGGTACCAATTACAAAGGTTATCAAAACGGAAACAACCAACGGTAAATGTTTTACCCGCGGTTCGGTTAGTGATGGACCAAATCCGATTGGCTACCTTGACAAAAAGATACAAAAAATTGATGGAGAAGGGTTTGAAACAAGTTTAAGTTAGGTGGATTTGATTTATCAATAAAAAAACCAAGGGTGAGATTTATATCACCCTCGGTTTCTATTGATTCAATTATCTATTAATTGGATGATTTTTCGTACATACGATCCCGGAATGCCAAAGCCACTTTTACAAGTAATATCAGTGCAGGTACTTCAATGAGAGGACCAATTACGCCAACAAAGGCAGCGCCACTTCCAATCCCAAATACTCCGATTGAAACAGCTATTGCTAATTCAAAATTATTTCCAGTAGCTGTGAAACTCACTGCGGCGTTTTTTGAATAATCCACTCCAAGTTTGTATCCCAGCCATAAACTGAGAAAAAACATAATGATAAAGTAAAGGAGTAATGGAATTGCAATCTGAAACACATCATCTGTGAGTTCGACAATCATACCTCCTTTGAAACTAAACATAACTATGATGGTAAAAAGTAATGCGATGAGTGTGATTGGCGAAATTTTTGGTAGAAATTTAGTTTCGTAAAATTCCTTTGCTCCCCTTTTTTCAAATACGAATCGTAACATAAATCCAACAAAAAAAGGTAAACCTAAATAAATCCCAACAGTTTTTGCAATCTCTGATATTTCAATAGTAACATTTGTTGCTGTGATACCAAAGTAAGGTGGAAGGATCGTTATAAATAAATATGCATAAAAGCTATAAAAGAAAACTTGAAAAATACTATTCAAGGCAACAAGTGCGGCACCATATTCACGGTCTCCTTTTGCTAAATCATTCCAAACAATAACCATTGCAATACAACGTGCTAGTCCAATGAGAATCAACCCTGTTCTATATTCTGGTTCGTTTGGTAAAAATAGAATCGCAAGGAAAAACATAAGAATTGGTCCAAGAACCCAGTTGAGTATCAGTGAAAGAGATAGAAGTTTACCATCTCGAAAAACTTTACCCATTTCTTGGTATTTCACCTTAGCGAGAGGTGGAACCATCATAAGGATAAGACCAATTGCAATAGGAATATTAGTTGTTCCCACATTCAAAGAGGAAAACTGTATCACAAAGTTCGGAAAAAAATTTCCAATGAGTAGGCCAATACCCATCGCCGTAAAAATCCAAACTGTCAAATATCGATCTAAAAAGGATAATTGTTTCATCTAACAACAACCTACTTTTTCAGAATCCAATGTAACAGATTTTGGGGAACAACAGGAATTTTTTTGTTGAGTTAGATTTGAAGGGAACTCTTTCACTAACGATAGATCTTTATTTACCTTTGGTGTTCCACAACTGGAACTTGCTTTACATTCTGTTTTCCCATCCGCAAGATATACCACCAATTCGGAAGCTTCGATTTTTATGTTTGATATAAAATACTGCCTCATCGCAGAACTAGTATTCCCAAATTCAACTCGTAAAATCGCATTTTCTGGTACAATGATCAAGTTCGATACTTTGGAAACAATAGAGTTTATTTTTTTAATACTCATCGCATCCGATTCCGCTTTGGTGTTCGGTTCTAAAACTTGTAAAATGATTTCCTTCCAAGTATCAAAATTTCCACCACAATCAACAGCTTCAATCGTTGCTAACTTAAATTCCGTGATGTGATAGTTCGGGTAAATGGTATCATTGTCATTGTAAACAAATTTGAGTTGTAAGTCAGGATACAAATCCAAATTTTTTTTAAAATCAAACCAGGTGAGTGTTTTCATATAATTATCCTATTTTCCTAATTCCATTTTTACAAAATTTTCACAATAAATGCGAATTTCTTCTCTCGTTTTTGCAAATGCTTCCCAAATTTCTGATTCGGTTCCAACTTTCTTAGAAGGATCTGTAAAGTTATGGTGAAACCTTTTGGCATCACTTGGAAAATAAGGACAGTTTTCTTTTGCGTGGTCACAGACAGTGATTAAAAAATCAAAAGCTATGTTTTTGTATTCATTGATATGATTCGAAGTATGATTAGAAATATCAATTCCTACCTCTTTCATTGTCGCGATGGCTTTTGGATTCACTCCATGAGTTTCAATTCCTGCGCTATACACATTGGCATTGTCTTTTGCATAAAAACGCATCCATGCTTCTGCAATTTGGCTTCTGCAACTATTTCCTGTACAAAGGATCAATATATTTTTTTTCATATTAACAACAGTTTCCATTTTCCTTTTGGTATTCTTTGATTGTATTCAGCGATAAAATAAAAGCATCAGTCATTTGGTTGAAGTTTTCCCAATTGATACAATAACAAGAACTTGTCCCTTCGACTTCTCCTTTGACAAGCCCACCTTCTTTTAATTCTTTTAGGTGTTGGGAGACCGTTGATTGTGCTAAAGGCAAAATATCGACAATCTCTCCACAAACGCACGTTTGGCGCTCGGCTAATACTTCCAAAATGGCAATCCTTGCGGGGTGCGATAATAGTTTCGCAAAACTGGCAAAACTTTGGATTGGTAGGGGGAATTCTGTTTTTTTGTTCAATGCCATAGTATATCGTAAATATACGATATAAGAGGGAGCCATATTCCTGTCAAGGGAAAAGAAATGGTTTTATGAGTTCCAGCCGAGATAGGAAGAGGTGGGAAAAATGAGGGACAAGGTTGCGTAAATAATAGAGTAAAGGAATCAGATCTTGGCCACGTCCTTTACTTAGTACCATTTGGATTGATTGTCCGAAGTAGAATGGCCTTCCAGATCCGGACTTGGGAAAAAATTTGTGAGATTAGATCCCCGAGCCGTCTGGGATCACCACAGGGTCATCTGATGTCGGAGTGTCTGGTTTTACATCAGCTGGGGTGTATCCGTGGTCATTTGTATTTGGTTTGGGGCGATTATCAAAGTCAGAAGCTGTAGGTTTGTGGTTTCCTTCCACTGAAAACAACCATCCATCTTCTTGTTTTTGAGAAATACTTTGTTCATGTGGAAATGTTTCAATTGGTCGAATGGTGATGGAAACATATTGGATCAGTCTTTCGTCTTTGATTGGATCTAAATACGACAAACTATCGTTACGCCATCGGTTTTTGGCCCGAGGTTCACGACGGAAACTTTTCATGACCAAATCAAGATCTTTTCCATATTTTGTATATAAAACACGTGTTGTTTTTGCTTGGATTACATAATACATTCCACCTTTTCTGTGGAATAAAAAACGATTCGAGATGGTTTGTTTGTTTTCGGTATAATGTAAAACAACAAATACCGATTCATCAAAACCAGCAATTTCATTCTCTAATACTTTTTCACGAACAAGTTTTAAATCAGGATATTTTGTTAAAAAGGTATCTACTGTTTCTTCAATAAATCGATCTAAATCGTATTCTTTTGTTCGGCGAGCCACATCAATTTGTAAAATTGCTTCACGGTTTGATTTCGCGATTTGAATACGAACAGTATCAGCATGTCGCAAAACAGACTTTGCCCAACCTCTAGGATATTCAAAAGCAAAACCAAGTGAGTCTTCAATCCAAGTGGCTGCCTCCAATCCCGTAAGTGTAAGACATAATAAAAGTAATAGGCAAAGTCGCTTTTTCATACTTAAAATATCGGCCAAACGTCCTACCATTATTGATAGTCCATTAAACCTTTTCGTAAATCTGATTTTGGAAAATATCCAATCTTTTCCCATGAACTTTCGTCATAAATGGCTACAGATTCAAGTAATGGTTGTAGAGGAGAACCGTGGAATGGTTTTTTCCGAATCCAACTTAGGAACCGAAAGGTGAAATCAATCAGTTTGGACCATATCCCTGTGACTGGGATAGACATTTGCCTTTTTTTGGTAATTCCTAAGTTTTGAAACGAACGAATCACTTCCTCTATAGTCACAGATTCAGGATGAGAAAACACATACACTTTTTCAGGTTTTTTACCAGCTAAACAGTGTTTGGTCCAAAGATAAATGGCCTGCGTTGCATCCAAAATGTGTAAGATTGATTTTTTTCGGATCGGTGGAATTTTCGGATACACTCCACGTTTCATCAGAGATTTTAATTTAGAAATAAAACTTTTTGTTCCTTTTCCGTAAATACTGGCAAGTCGCAAAACGGAATAGTTTTGACCACTTTGGAAAAGAATATCTTCGGCTAGTGATTTGGTTTTTGCGTAAATGGTTGTTCCATTCCTCTCACTACTTAGAGTTAGATTGGTCTCTTTTGATCCATAAACAGATATACTACTCACAAAGCCAAAATATTGGATTTTGTTTTGTATCGCATAAGAAACCAAATGTTTTGTGGCTTCCACATTGATTTGGTAGTAGGTGGCTTCATTTACTTTTGCCCCAGAAACAACAGCTGCTAAATGTAAAACCAAATCAATTTGTTCTGAAAGATTCAAATCATTTGATGATGTAATTTTGGATAAATCTCTTTCATAAAACTTAAAATGTTTATGATGTCGTATGGATTCTGGAAAATGTGAGTAGTTTGTGCCAATGGCGACGATTTTATAATCTGGAATTAATTTTTGAATCAATTCCTTTCCAAGAACTCCACTACCACCAGTAATAAGAATTGTTTTTGTCATACAATAAATACCATTTGAAACCAACCAACAAGCGCACCAAGTGCGGCACCTACAAGGATGAGTAACATTTCATCTTCTTGGAAGGCCGATCTTAAAATTGATTCAAACTCTTTTGGTGGAAGAGCAGACATCCTATCGCCCATCATCGTCTCGATTTGTAAAGATTCTCCCAAATATGCTTCTAAATGAAAAGCATTTTCAATTGCGTTGTCTGCCATAGCGATTGCTATCTTTTCTTTTGCTGTATCAAATTCATTTATTTTACCTGTAGCATATAATGCAGGTTTTGCAAGGAAGGTAACTGTGTCCACATGGCCACTCACTTCTTTACGAATGATTTCTAAAATTTCTTTGGAAGCTTTTCCAAAAATAAGTTCCGATAAAATGTTTTTGGGTGTAAGGATTTTTTCGCTTACAAGTTTTGCATACAATCTAGAAACTTCGTTTTGTCGTTTTAAAAATAAACCTTGGTAGGTCCATAGTCCTAATATTTTTTTTGGTAATAATGGTCGAAAGATCATTTCCAAAGCAAGGTAATTTGTTAAATAACCTACAATCACTCCTTGGATGGGGAGTGTCCAAACCATAGGGAAAAAAATCATAAAAATCATTTGTATCAGGCCAAGTAAAAATCCAAAATAAAAACCAGACCTTTCAATAAAACGGAATTCCGGTGCTCCTACTTCTTGGAATAACTCAACCACCAAACTTACGTTACTTCCTGACAATTTTTTAAGAACTAATGATTTTACATCAAATAAGGAATCAATGTCTTCTTGGAGTTTTCTAATGACCTTTCGAATGGTGATTCCACTTTCTCTTTTTACCTTATGGTAAATTTCTTCTTTAACTAGGTCTGGTAAAATTTCCCATAGTTTTGGATCTAAGCTGTCTGAAAATTCTTTTATCGTGTAACGAATGCTAGATTCAAGTGCGGGTAAAAAAACAACCTCTGCTTTTTTTGGATCTACTTTTAAAAAAACTTCTTTGATATTGAGTAGGCGTTCTGTGATCACATCCACAGACTTACTGGCCATTTTATGTGCTTTTCTAGGGATGATTCCTTGCCAACCCAAGTACGGGGGGATTCCAATGAACTGAATTGGATAAAATGTCATTTTGAGTGCCAACCAATTGGTTACCCAACCCACAAACCCATAGGTAAAAGGGATCATGAGCAATTTCCACCCGCCGACCGAAAGCCAAAAATCCCACATATTTCGCTAAGAGTAGGCTTTGTTTGGGAAAGGAATGGGCAATCGAAATTCGTTTTCCGATCTATTTTTGAACCAAAAGGTGAACAAACGGAAATTTTTATCCGATACCCCTAAAAAAGATTTGCATTCTGTACGAAAACAGACTACAAATGGTACACTTCGGGTATTCTTAGGAATTTCCCGAAGTGATTTGAAAGGTAGTGGCGAAAAGCCACAAAGCGAATTTGATTAGAGGGTAAGTCTATGCGCGTTCGAGGGTTGTTCACCATTCTCGTTCTCATTTCTGTTGTGTTTGTGGGTTGTTCTCGTAAGAAAAAATCCATGCCATTCTGGTTGTTGTTAGGTACCGGTGGTGCCGTGTCAGATAACCGTGACCAAACCGAACTCCCACCTGACTCAAACGGCGTCCCTCTCCCTCCTCCTGGTGGTTCTGTTGGAGTCACCGACCCAGATGAAGTCCCAGGGAACGAATCCGAACAAGAAGTGCCGAACCATGGTCCTGCTCGTGTCATTGGATCCATTGTCCCAGTTGTCGCTGGTGTTCCAGCTAATGTGGTTTGTGGGAATCCAGGCGCACCTTCTCTACCCAATTGTGTTGATCTTACATTAATATCAGTTCGCATCGAAGTTGCTAACGGTGAAGTGAGTACGTTAGTTGCCGCAAAATTTGCGGAAGCAAATGGAAGTTTTCAATTTGATTTAGCAGACCTTCCGAATAATAATTACCGAGTCCTCATTAACACTGGTTATGGATTAAATTATACTTACCAAGATTTTTCCTATGTATATAACCCAACACAAACTCCTTTCACTTTGGTGAATGTTGGAAACCTTCTTGCAGAAAGAATGTATTATTCACAAGGCCCAGCACAGTTTACTGGAATCGTCACAAGCCCTGGATTTTCTGGAGATGGGGTGAACGTCCCAGCGGGTCCTGTAGCAGGCATTGTTGTCAATATCATTGACTCAAATGGAAATACAGTGGGAACAGGGGTAACAAATGCCAATGGTCAATATGTTATCTCAATCAATCCACTTCCTAACGGAAATTATACGGTTGTTTATGTCGGAGATTCAGTGAATGTATCTGGGCAACCATTTGGTACAAACCAAGAAACCATTCATTTTACATTCCCTGGAACTAACCCAAATACAGTAGCAGTTGTTGATTTAGGCGAAACTAGTCTTCCTTGGCTTGCCGCAACGGAAAGTGACCTTTTACTTTCAGGAATGATCCGTAATGGTGCCATCACAAATGACCAAACATCTGTGTTTACTATCAAACTCAAAAATGAACATGGTGCTGTGTTACAAACAGTTCAAATCACTGGGAATGGTAACTTTTCTATTGAAGGTTTTGAACTTACCAATGGAGTTTATTACTTAGAAGTATCTAATCCTTCGTTTTATACGGTAACTCAATCCTTTTTGTTCACAGCAGCTCCAAATGGTGGAACAAAGTACATCACACTGCTTGATCCAATTTACATCGTAGCAAAACCATCCATGGTTGTTGGTTATGTGAAAGATGCAAATAACCAACATATTTCGGGAGCAGTGATCAACGTTCGACCATCTGCAAACCAAGCACCTTCTAATATTGTATATCTGAAAGATGATCCGATTTTAGGAAATGCGATCAAACTTTGGATCATCGAATCTTTAAGTGCCGTTGCTGGTACAAACTGTTCATTGAATCCAACGGGATCCATTTGTTCTTGTGCGGTAAACCCAAGCGCAACTTGTTTGGCAAGTGTTCAAGGGAGTGGTCCTTTCTCTTACCAAACGTATGCAAATAAAATGTATGAGGTAAATCCTACAACTAAGGAAGTTACCTTCCTTGGGGCAAGTGGACTTTGGGCTTATTATATTTCTGCTCCTGGATTTGAAAATTACTGTGGAAATAACCAGGCACCTTGTTCATCCAATCCTCTTCAGGTGAGTTTGAATGGAGCGACCTATAACGCAGGAACAATTTCGATGGCATCTATCGCAACACGTTCTCAAATTGTTGGTTCCATTTCTGTTAGGGATGCAGCACCAACTGCAAACTCAATTCATACTACACAATCAGGTTTGTTTGTTGTGATGTTAGGAAATACGAATGATTCAGGTGCGTCACTTGTTCACATCACAACTACGGCTTCTGGCCAATTTAGTTTTGGTGGAAATTCTTACGTAGTCACTCTACCACAAGTTTTACCAACTCCATTTACTAATGATGATGCTGGAAAAGTGGCTTATGCTTTATACCAAATGGGAACAGGTTCTGCGACAACACTTTCCAATTCAACAAGTGTTGCACGTGCCAATGATAATACTGCCTCAGTTGACATTATTAATGGTAATGAATACAATTTTCGCCAGAGTTCCTACCAAATCATTGTCGTAGACAGGGTGGCTCCATCTTACCAATCCAGTTACCTATCGACAAACAGCCTTCGTGTTGATACATCAACTGTTGCCACAAACCTTTATGCTTCCAATCCGGCAGTTTTCCAATTAAACGGAGTGGTTCTCCATAGCCCAAGAGCTACGATTACAGGTGTAGTCACTGATGCAGTTTCTACTTCGGTAGTAAGTGGTGCAACAATCACATTGGGCAGGTTAGTTGGTGGTAATTTCACTCCTGATGTAAAAAGAGACTGTACTGGTGGATTTGATTCACCTAATTGTTCGGTTTCTTCCGCTAGAACTTCCGGAAACGACCAGACAGTTGGATCAGTTTCTTCTCAAGCAAACGGAAGTTATAGTTTCCCTTTCCTTTCCCCAGGATCATATCATTTACGTGTAGAAAAAAATGGAATCACCACTTACTTCCCAGTAGAAATAGGACCTGGTGGTGGTACTGTTGTCGTAAATACTCCGGTGATCACAAACGATGGCCGCGGCCACTTATCTGGTTCCGTTAGAACTCCTGGTGGATTTTCATTCCTTGGAACTTATTCACTAGAGATTGTTGATCCAAATGGAGGAACACTTCGTCCTTCCGTGGGAGTGCAACCTGCTTCGATCGCAACTGGAGCAACGATTTTTTCGAATGCAAGCCAATACACAATTTTTAATATAAATGCTGGTCGATGGAAAATCCGATTTGTTTCTGCTGGTTACCAAACAGTGGAAGGGATTGTTGATATCCAAGCTGACGTAACAACAAACTTTGATATCATTACTTTTGTGCCTGGAAGCCAAACAAGTGGAACAGTTTCTGGTCGTGCATTATCAGCCCTTTATAATACTGGAGTTTGTAACCTAACAGCTCGCATCCGACCTGGTGTGAATGTAAAATCAGGTCCTTATGCGATTGATGCAAATGGTGTGACCATTGCCTCTGTTAAAACTTCTACAGACGGATCCTATGCGATTCCTTCAGTTCCCCCAGGAAACTATACATTAGAAGTTTCGGGTGCTGGGAAACGTGGAAACTGCACATCTGCCCAAGAAAACTATTCTACAACATATCGAACGGTTGTATCTGCTGGATCAGAAACTCCTGCCAACCAAAACATATTAGTCACTCCAATCCTAGGAGAAAACGAAATGCGAGTGGTTCTCACATGGGGTGCAAAACCAAGAGATTTGGATTCCCACATGCAATATGGAAACTCAGCGAATGATCGCATTGTTTGGAACAACAAAAGTCCGTTAGGTGCTGGAAATGGAAGTTTGGACTATGATATCACTACAGGATATGGCCCGGAAACCATCACAGTCCAAGGTTCAATTTGGAACCAACCAAATCGATATTATAGTGTATATAACTGGTCTGGAGAAGCTAGTATGGGAATCTCTGGCGCCACTGTTCGCATCTTTAAGGGAAGTGTGGGTGAAGTAAGAAATTATTCCATCGCACCAAACCATTCGAATCGTTGGTGGAAACTTTTCTGTATCGCACAAGACAAATCAATCACTGATGTTGGGATAGGAAATTGTAAAGCCACTAACTTTATCGAACGATCTATGTATCAGTAAAAAGAAAATCTACCCTTCCTTTTCTATCCAAAGGGAAGGGGTTAGGGGAACAAACCTTTCCCCTTATGGAATGGTTTGTTTTGATTTGTAAGAACTAAATTAGAATAGAGTGTAGTCAGTTTAAGATTGGACAGTGAGAAAATACTGTCCTTTTTTTTTGCTTACAGTTAAATCCAAATCATAAAGATTTGAAAGATTGGAATCGGTGAATACGGCATCCTTCTCACCAAACGCCAATACTTTGCCTTCTTTTAAAAGTAACACTTGGTTGAAATCTTCTGGGACTTCTTCAATTCTATGTGTGATTAGGATTCGAGTTAACTTCGGACTTTTTTGTTTCAATTGGGAAAGGGTATGCCCAAAATCAACTCTTGCTGTTACATCAAGAGCAGCTGTGGGTTCATCTAAAATCAATAATTCCTTTCCATCACCAAACGCTCGTAATAACAAAACTTTCATTTTTTCTCCAGAGGAGAGAGTATGGTAAGGTTGGTCAAATTTTTCTGAAAGTCCAATAGAATCTAAAAGTTTAGATGTTATTATTTTTTGTTCAGAAGATGGTTCTTTGTACAAACCCAAAGTTCCAATCACACCTGTTAATACCATTTCAAAACAGGTAAGTCGTTGCAGGAGAGTTTCCTGGTGTCCTGGTTGGACAATTCCCATTTTGTTTTGTAAGGGGGCCATTGGAGTTTCACCGTAAGTTTCGCCGAAAGCAGATACCTTACCTGAACTAGGCCAAAGGTAACCAAACAATAGATTGATGAGTGTGGTTTTCCCAGCTCCGTTTCGTCCAACGATAACCAGCGAATTTCCTTCTGTTAGAGAAAAGTTAACATCGTGTAAAATGGTTTTGTCATTTCGGATAAAGGATACAGAATCAAACCGAATCACTTCACTCATTTGTCTTTTTGTATAATACCTCTACCTTATTCACAGCTGCTGAAAAAACATCTATGTTGTCTAAGTTAAATTTTGCTAACAGGTTTTTGTCAATGGCATAAAAACCTTTTTTCTGTTCATGGTAGTCTGCCATCATATTGGCCATATAAATCACTTCCACCAAATCTTTGAGTTCTGGAGGTGCTAAAAAAGGTTTGTGGTGGTATTCAATCGCCACTCGTAGGTCTTGTGGGAATTCCCATTTTTCGGCGAGTAATGCACCAAGTTGAGGGTGACTTAGTCCTATCGCCATTTCTTCGAGGAGAGTTGAGTTTCCGGAATCAGCACCTCTTTGGTAGGTTTCAATTTTTTTGAAAAATCCTCGATCAACAGAGAGTAACAAAAATTTTCCAATATCATGTAACAAGGCGCAAACGGCAATTATATCTGCAATTTTATTTGTATGATTGTTTTCTGTCGCAAGATAACGTGCATAATAACTGCAACGACTTGAGTGTTCCCAAACATCCATCATTTTACCATATTGGCCATCCATGATCTTACGAACTCCCGATACATAGAGTAGATTTCGTAAATTCTTTAAACCAACTACTTTCACTGCTTGTAGGATGGAACTCACTTGGCTGCGGTTTGCAAAAAATGCAGAATTCGAAAGTTTGAGGAGGTCCGCAGAAAGTGCAGGATTCCTTTCAATTTCTTGTGAAATCATATGTAAGTCTGAATCTGGATTGTTGCAGAGTTGGATGATTTTTGTTAATGAATGCGGGAGTGGAGGAAGGCCATCAATTTCATTCAGTAATTTGGTTTTGAGGTCTGTTTGGATTTCCACAGGTGTTGTGACATCAGGAACAGTGAGTGTAGCACGTGTTATCTTGTCATTGGTGAAAATCTTAAACTTATCTGATCCAATCCCAGAATTTTTTAAAAGGAGTTGAATGAGTACTAATCCTAAACCAGCTGATTCCGTACTATCGGATACATCCGAAAATGCATCGGAGAGGTCGTTATAGTTTTTAGCAACTTCAATCCGGCGGTTGACACGTGCTAGTTCTTCTTTGGTAATGGGTGCGTTGTTTTCTACTGCAAAGTGAATTGATTTTCCATCCACTTTCATGAGCAAACTAATGTAATAATTTCCACCATCTAACCGATCTAATTGTTCGTTCCATTTCATGATGATGTTTTCTTGGAAACGAGACATCCCCTTTGCATAATCTTTTTCGTTTTGGATGTCCAAATTTTCGCGACTGAAATAATCACGTTTAGCGTTGGCTTTATTTGCGTTCATGAGGAGTTCTTTAAGGACAGTGAAAATGACTTCCACTAAATATAACTTGTCCATATACCCCATTACATGGACAAGCAATGCGTATATCTCCTGATTTTGTTCTTCTGTTACAAAATAAAAATTAATTCTAGATTCTTTTGATGTTTCTAATTGAGAAATAATATCTTTAAAATTCACGAACGCTTTTTCCCGTATCACTCTTTTAATTTAAATTCTTTTAGACGCAATAGATATTTTTTTCCCAACATCATTCTATTTTGTCCCTGGTAAATGGTATTGTGTATCTATCGGTGGAGGAAAACACGATGGATATGTTAGACCAAATCAATTTGCATATGTTAATGGAAGATCGTTTGGAAAGGATTTTAGAAGATTTAGAGAAAAGACCTAAGGGAAAGACCAAAAAAAACAAAGTTTATGACCAGTCTCCCGCTAATAAAGAAAGAGCAGAATGGAATTTACAAGAGATACCAGTTCTATTCGGAGCTTAATCTGGTGAAAACCGCAACCATGTGTTGATGGTTTTTGTATGAATGATACCGGATGGGTCTTGGTTTGCCCACTTTGCGACATCCGAAATCTTTGGGGGAAATCCCTGAAATGAATGCAATTTAACTTTTACTTTTTCATTTGAACCAATGTTTGTATCGAATGGTGTTAACTCTGAAACGAAATGGATTTTGTTCATCTCTTTTTGGTTGTTTAACTCATCCCAAACAATCTGATTTTTTCCCTTTCTTACGCCAGTATACAGTCGTTTGGTGAAGGATTCTAAACTTTGTTTACGATGTAATTGGGGCAAATAATACCTCTCATACCCTGTTCCATTACAATGTGACTTTCCTTGTTCTGAAATAAAACTGACACCAGCCATCATAAAATTTCGATCTTTGATTGAAGCTGTGACAGATAAAACCATTCCCAATAAATTCAAACTAGAGTTTTGGTAATGGGGCCATTTTTGGTTTGTTGTGATTTGGAATAAATGTTCTAATATTTGGTCTAAAGGATGTCCTGTATTGACGAGAATCTTCGGATTTGGAAGTTCAAAAAGATAGGGTGATCCACCTAACCAAGTGATGATGGGTATATCTTTTGGCAAATCCATTATAAAATGGAATAAAGTGCCTCTCCCGGAATCAAAGGATACAATATAATCGGGAAATACACCTTTGGAAAGTAGGAAACCGAGTGAGGTATCACAAGCAAAAATTGTAAAATTTTTTCTTAGTGTTTTTATAGATTCGATTTCCAATTCCAAACGAGGGCTTGCCCCAAGAAACATCACATTCGGATTGTCTGAGGAAAAGGATTGGAACCAACTCACATCTTGATTTCCTGACTCTATCCAATTTTTGTTTTTTAAATATTGATGGGTCCAAAGTTTTCGAAAATGTTCGATCGTGGTTTCATTAGTATTTTGTACACTAAACTGAGATAAAAAATAATTTCGGCATTCCTTGACCAAATTTGGAAACAATCGTTCGTAGTTTGGTGTTTCGTAAAAAGTCCATTTACTATTTGTTAGTTGGCCATCTTCAGATTCCAAATGCAGGTGATTTTTGAATTCCGACCAATTGGGTTTGGTTCCCGTGACGATAAAAAGGTTTAAACCAACATTTTTTCCTTTTTTGATGAGTTCGTTTATTTCTGTTTGGAAACTTGGTAATTCATAAATTTCTGCCAAGGGTTCCCAAAAAATAAGAACCTTATGATTTCCATTGGTTTCTAGAACGGCTCGAACATTGTGTAAGGCACCAACTCCTAAGATAAGAGGGATGGAATCTGATTTGATTTGGGATAAAAACCGAGAAGCCTCCTTTTCAGGGGAAACTTTTGAGTGTAAATAGAATGTTTCGGAAGTTTGAAAGTTGTAGAGAAGGTTATTTTGAAAGATTGGAAGTAGAGGAATGGGACTAACCTCTAATCCTCTTCTTCCTCATCAGAATCATCATCATCTTCAGAGTCGTCGTCGAAGTCATCTTCTTCTTCCTCTTCTTCATCCTCTGTATCATCTCCGAACTCATCTTCGTAACCATCTTCAAATTCTGGTTTTTTAGCTTCTTCTTCAGGGATAAAATCTTCTTCGATGTCTTCTTCTGCATGAGGAGCAAATGAAGCTCCCGTCGTGGAAGTGACACCTGCAAGTTTGTCTTTCTCTGCTTGGAGTTGTGCTTTTTCTTCAGAAGAAAGGTATTTCCATTGTACTAAGTCGTTTGTGAGTGCATATAGGGCTTGCACAGTGAGTTTACGGTTTTTTAATTTTTTAGGAAGAGTGATCTTTTCGATTTTATCGATCGCACTGAAACCGGCCACACATGTTTCGTATTTTTTTTCCCGGCAAAGTTCTATTAAGGATACGATATCAAAGTCTTCTTTCTGTGATTGGCTCATTTTTTATAAATTCCTGGGGAAGTGAGTGGAACGTTAGACCAGATTGGGGTACGGGGGTCAGATGTCAAGGGAAAGTTCGAAAACGGACTTTACAGACGTTCTCCTAGTCCAAACCATGGGGATGGACCGTCCAATTTATGGGATTTATGAAAGCCTCCCTCATTTTATTTGTTAGTTTATGTCTCATTACTTGCGCCCCCGCGAAATCCTCCTATTTTGGAGAGAGTTCGTTTGTTGGTGTTACGACCTCTGGGGAAGAAATTTCCTTTTCTACGCTTGCAAAAGACCAAATCGCCTTAAATGTTTATTCGCCAGATTGTGTTCCATGTTGGAAAGAAATCCCGGCTCTTAATTTACTCCACTCAGAAATCCAAAACAAGTTTCCTGAGAAAGTTATTTATATGGTGGTGGATCCTTACCAAATTGTGCCTGATGTCACCGACGAACTTCCGTTTGGTCAAGTTTACCAATTAGCAAAAGAAAGAATGAATGTTGAGATCAAAAATCGAAACATCCAAGTGCCGATTGTATTTATGAAAAAACCATTCCGTGTTAAAGAGGGTGGGCTTGTGACAGGAACTCCAGAAACATTGCTATTCGAAACAAAACCACTTCGTTTGTATTACAACTTTTTAGGATCAATCTCGGAATTAAATACTAAAGAAGGTATTCTGAAAGATCCTAAGTTTAATTTCTTTCGTTATCAATTTGGCATGGAATCGATATGAGAGCGGTATGTATTCGATTTATTGATTGTGAAGGGCCTGGTATTCTAGAGCCTTTATTACGGGAAAAAGGTTATCGAATTAGTTATCACAATGCTTATGACCCCCGCATCCAATTGATGCCTGAAATTCATTTGAATTTCGATTTAATCATCATGTTAGGTGGGCCACAGTCAGTAGCTGATCCAGACAAACAGGAATTTTTTAAACCTTATTATGAAATCGTAGAAAATGTAGTTGCTCTTCCAAACAAAAAATTGATTGGAATTTGTTTGGGTTCCCAAATTATCGCACATGCGTTAGGTGCTAATGTTCGACAAGGTACAAAAGGTCCTGAAACTGGATTTTCAGACCTTCAAATTTTAAAACCAGAACATCCAATATTTTCTGGATTAAATGGTGAATCCTTGTTGGCCTTCCATTTACATGAAGATATCTTTGACATTCCTGTTGGTGCCGATCACTTACTCGCAAGTGAGTTTTATGCAAACCAAATGTTCTCATACAAAAACAAAGTATTCGCATTTCAAACTCATATAGAACCCACCTTGGGAATGTTAAATGTTTGGCAAAATGTTCACAAAGAGTTTATCGCAAAAGGAAATGGCGATTTTACTGATATGTTATCCAAACAACAAACCATGGAAAAAAACGCAAAAATCATTTTTCGCAATATTATAAATTTATAACGGACAAAACATGTTTCAAAAAATCTTAACCATATTATTCGGTAGTAAATACGAAAGAGACTTAAAAAGACTTAATCCAATTGTAGAAGCAATCAATTCATTTGAAGTTACAATCAAAGCCATGGATGATGAAACTCTTGCGTCCCAAACATTAAAGTTCAAAGAAAGATTGGCGAAAGGAGAAACTCTCGATGATGTTTTACCAGAAGCATTTGCAACCGTAAGAGAAGTTGCCTATCGAACTTTGGGGATGCGTCATTTTGACGTTCAGATGATGGGTGGTATTTCCTTACATTGGGGGAATATTTCCGAAATGAAAACTGGAGAAGGTAAAACTTTAACTTCGACTCTTCCCATTTATCTCAATTCTCTTTCTGGTGAAGGTGTTCATGTTGTTACTGTTAACGACTATTTAGCGAAGCGGGATGCGAATTGGATGCGACCTGTTTTTGAATTTTTGAAAGTATCTGTTGGTGTGATCCAACATGATATGGACCATGAAGAACGGAAAGTCGCTTATAATTCCGATATCACTTATGGAACGAATAATGAGTTTGGTTTTGATTATTTGCGAGATAACATGGTGAGTTACAAAGAACACCGTGTACAAAGGCAACATAACTTTGCTATTGTGGATGAGGTTGACTCCATTTTAATTGATGAAGCAAGAACTCCGCTCATCATTTCAGGTCCTGCAGAGGAATCTACAGACAAATACCTGAAAGTAAATAAAATCATCCCAAAGTTAATTGAAGGGGAAGATTTTGAAATTGATGAAAAAGCGAAAAACGTGATTTTATCGGAAGCTGGTGTCCATCACGTAGAACAATTATTAGAAGTCGAAAACTTATACCATGCGGAAAATATTGAGTTAGTTCACCACGTCCAACAAGCACTCAAAGCTCATAAAATCTTTTATAAAGATAAAGATTATGTAGTGCAAGATGGGGAAGTAATCATCGTGGATGAGTTTACTGGACGTCTCATGAAAGGGAGACGTTACTCAGATGGATTACACCAATCCTTAGAAGCAAAAGAAGGTGTACCGATTGCTCGTGAATCACAAACATTAGCTTCCATAACATTCCAAAACTATTTCCGTATTTATAAAAAACTTGCTGGTATGACAGGAACGGCTGACACAGAAGCAGAAGAATTCAAAAAAATCTACAATTTAGATGTGATTGTCATCCCTTCAAACTTAAAAATCCAACGTCAGGATATGCCTGATCGAGTATATAAAACGGAACGTGAGAAGTTTGATGCGGTTGTTAAAGACATCCAAGAAAAAGTTTCTCGCAAACAACCCGTGTTAGTTGGAACAATTTCCATTGAAAAGTCAGAGGTACTTTCCAAATTATTATTATCTCATGGTATCCAACACAATGTATTGAACGCCAAACAACACGAACGCGAATCTGAAATTGTTGCCAATGCTGGTAAACCAGGTGCTATCACCATTGCAACAAATATGGCGGGTAGGGGAACTGACATTGTACTAGGTGGTGCGCCAAAGTACAAAGATGATTTGGAAAAATTAGATGAAAAATGTGATTCTTTAGGAATCAAAAAGAAAGAAGAATTAGAAGTCATTTATAGTTTCCGAGAAAGTTTAATCAAACAGAAGTTTGACGAAGCAGAAGGGAAAATCGCACTTGTTCGTAATGAAACTGTTAAAAAAGACTGTGAAAAAATATTAACAGATGCAAAGAAATGGAAAGTAGACCATGACTTTGTTATCGGTGCAGGTGGACTTCATATCATTGGATCTGAACGTCATGAATCTCGTCGTATAGATAACCAGTTGAGAGGAAGGTCTGGTCGTCAAGGGGACCCAGGATCTTCTAGGTTTTATTTATCACTACAAGATGATTTGATGCGAATTTTTGGATCCGATCGAATTGCTCGTATCATGGACACTTTGAAGATGCCTGAGGGACAAGAGTTGGAGCATAGTATGGTATCCAATGCCATAGCTCGGGCACAAAAACGAGTGGAAGGCCACAACTTCGACATCAGAAAACACTTGTTAGAGTATGATGATGTGATGAATCGCCAAAGGATTTATATTTACGGCATCCGTAACGAACTTTTGGACAAAGGAAATATGTCCAAAACAATCGTTGATTTTTTTGATGAAGTAGTCGAAAACCAAGTTATTCTTTATTGTGAAGGCAATAATGTTGATGCTTGGGAAATTGAATCACTTAATGAATGGTTACAAAGTTTAGGCATCAATCATACGATTGAAGTTAAAGATTTCAAAAAAGAATCGAATCCACAATTAAAGGTATTTGAAGTAGTATCGAAGTTAGTCAAAGAACTTTATGAATATAAAGTTTCTTCAATAGGTGAAGATATTTGGAGATCCATTGAAAGAAATGTATTTTTAGATATTTTAGACCACAGATGGAAAGAACACCTCTATGCAATGGACCACCTAAAAGAAGGGATTTGGACAGTTGGATACGGTGAAAAAAATCCACTTATCGAATACAAACTACAAGGTTTTAAGATGTTCGATCAGTTGGTAGAAAATCTGAAAAACGAAGTGGTATCGTTTTTACTTAAGATTGAAGTCACCGATTCTGATAAAAAACAAGATGACTCTTCTCCTAAAGAATATAAAAAAATTGGGCAAGAACAAAGAGCAGAAGTGGATATGTTTGGAAACGAAGTAAAATCCAATAAAAACAAACCACAAGTATCTTCAACTACTAGTTCTGGTGGTGGTTCTGAGCGTAGATCAAGTCGACGTAATAAACGTTAGATTGATCTGGATGTGTAATTTGTAATTCACATCCAAGTAACAGTTTTATTTCCCTTTAAAAAAACATCAAATAACCTAAATTAGATGAATCTAGGTTATTTGATGGTATAAGCTGAATTACTTTTATTCTATATATTTTGCAACTACACCATCAATGTCAGGTCCATTATTATAAGAATGAGGGTAAACATACCCGGATCCTGTGTTTGGATTTGTTACATTCGATGCAGAAATCATTTTAATAAATTTGAAACCATTGGTTTGGATATTGGTGCGGGCCGCCGCATCACAATTTGTGTTTGGTCCACCAACGATTAAATCATCAAGATTGAAACCATCTCCTCCACCTAACAAGAATCCATTCCCTGTTTGAGTGAAAAGTTCATCAACTGTAAATGGTTTAGTTGCCATATTATAAACGACTGGTCTAAGTCCAGCAAAGCCTGGCCAAGAAGAAATTTTATTGCTGTCCGCTACACTTGGGTTAAAGCCACTCAGATCGAATCCACAGTATTCAGTACCATTAAAAGAAACTTGCACTACCATTGGATCAAACGCATAACGATCGCTCGATTCAGATACTTTGAATGAATTTTCATAAATAATAAAATCATTCCCAGTAACATTCTTAACTGTTTTTCCTGCCCAAGATAAAACGAGAGTAGCACCTGACCCTGTTAAATTTAAAGAATAAACATCTAATGAACCTGAGAACTCACCACCACCGCAAACTCCATTAATTGCCTTTGAAGAGTTACTAAAACCTGTTACAGTGGAATTGGCAGATACGATCGTATTCGCTAGAGGAATTGAAACTGGTAAAGATGTGGGAGGGCATGGACCAACTGAAGAATTATTCGATGTAGGTATTGCTAATAATGATAAAATGAAATCATTATTTTTTTCCTCTTCAGAGCATTGAATAAATGTGAAAGAAATTAGAAATATTAATAATGTAGATTTTAATTGGAACTTTATCATGAAGTTTCTCCTAATTGCCTTTATTTTTACAAATAAAGGCAAAATTTTTGTTCTTAAAAAGTTCTCGTTAAAAAATTGAATGCAAATGAACCATTACATCCTGCAGCTTTTGGATTTGTAGTATAAACTGTTCCTGAAGCTTTTCTTGAACTAAGATCTGCTTTTGTTTCAGCTAACGTAGGTTTACCGTTAAAGACATCGCAAATTAAAATTTCATTGTTATCTGTAATTGTCCATATAAGAGAAGAAATGTTCGCGCTGTTTTTTGGTTTGTAATAAAGTACTCGTTCAGTATTGCTGAATTCTACAATTTCTGCATTGACTCGATAGGTTGAAGTTCCTGCACCATTTACATAATCAACATACAAAAATCCAGTTGTTGTACCAAAATTAGATTGGATAGTAACTGTATTGGAACCAGGTGTATTACAGGTTCCAGCAGAACAACTCGCTTGGAAATAGGTTCCTCTAATTTCGATTTGACCTGCTTCTTTTGAAGTTGCTTCAGCAGTTTTTAATATTCCTAAAACTAAATTATTGTCGGCGACTGATTTGTCTACTTTGCCAGTATCTGCACAAGCAAATATTAAGAAGACTAATAACATAGCAAATGTTAGTTTGAGTAAGGTTTTCATTGAGATTCTCCTAAATCTTTTTTTGAAATTTAGGGGAACACGAAACGGAAAAAGTATACAACATGGTTTGATACATGTGTATGCCAAAACTAATGAAATGAATCTACTTAGTCTGTTTTCCATACGGGTGCCCCGAGTTTGCCTTCGGGGCCCCTTTACATTCTTTATTGAAAATAAAAAATGTAAGTGTGCAAAGTTCCCAATCCACGAGAAAACATTGCGGGGAAGATCTGGCTTACCACCTTTAGAACATAACATTCATTTGGTGTATCACAGTTGCGGGTCAGCACAGGATTTTCACCTGTTTCCTCCCTGAAGGTAATGCCACATTTGACGTACTATATTTCTACGTCAAACATTTTAATTTGATTTTGTTTTATCGGAAAGTGTTTTTAAGAATGAAACCAATAAATCAATTTCTGAATCACTAATATATCTGTTCAGTTTGTACTCTCTCATTCTCTCGATTGATTCTTTGAGTGTTCTTACACTTCCATCATGGAAGTAGGGTTGGGTTAATGCGACGTTTCGTAAACTAGGCACTTTAAATATGTATTGGTCATTTGGGTCTCCACTAACTTCGAATTTTCCTAAATCTGTGGAATTGTACAATGATGTTGATTCAAGTTTCGAAAAAGTATTGCCACCTAACAAGCTACCTGAGTGACATTTATTACAACCAACGTCCAAAAAAATATTTAGACCCTCTAATTCTTGCCTATTCAAAATTTGTAAATTTCCCATTACAAAGTCATCATATTTCGATTTTGAAACTAAACTTTTCTCAAAAGCAGAAATGGATAATCTAATATTATGTAAGTTTATTGTTGGATCTGAAGGAAATGCGTTAGAAAAAAATGATAAATAGGAAGTGTCATTTTGAATCCTTTGGAGTAACTCGGATTCAGAAGGCAACGACATTTCGAGTGGATTAACAAAAGGATCTATTGCTTGGTCATACAATGAATTTCTCCTACCGTCCCAAAAGATGATGTTTGAAAATCCAATGTTTAAAATAGTTGGTGTGTTTCTTCTGCCAAGTTGACCAAAGGTTCCTCGAGAAGTTTGTTGACGGTCCATACCAGCTGACCTTCCATCCAAAGGGTGACATGTGATACATGCTTGGATTTGATTTGAGGATAAATTGATATCTCGGAAAAGTTTATTTCCTAATTGGATCATTGTTATTGTATCATTTTCAGAATTTGGTGATTGGTCGGGTAATCCACCTATTTGATTTTTTGCTTTCATTTGTATTTCTGAAGCGAGTGAAATATCATTATAAAATTGTAATGTAATAAGACTTGTAAGTTGGTTATTCTTTTGGTTTAACGGTTCTATATTTTTACAATTGAAAAAATGTAAATATGTGAAGATTGTAAAAGATAAAAGATGAAATTTGATTATATGATTAGAATGATTTGGAAAAAGATTACCCATGACGACCAAACAGAGAATTGATCTTGTTTTGGGCAAACAAATTTCGTAACTTTGATTTAAAAAATTAAAAGTTAGGTGGTGATTCGGCTTTCGGCCTAATTAATTTGTTCGGAATGTATTAGTGATCAAGGCAATGTTAGTCGCTATGTCGCCAATTTTCTGACTCACTTGGTTTAGGTCTTCAGAATTGTTCGCAAGTTCTTGTGCACTTCCTGATAAAGTGTTAACGGTGTTTACCATATCTTCAGAAGCTTTTTTTTGTTCTCTACTTGAAAGTTCAATCGTCTTTGCCATATCTTCTAAACCATTTAGCTCATTTGTAACACTTAGTAAGCTATTTGATTGTGTTGTCATTTCTTCTTTTAAATGATTTACAGCTTCATTCAGTCTATTTGATTGTTCTACAATTTCACTAAGTGCATTCACTGCTTCGACAACATGGGCTGACCCTTCGTTAACAACATTGTGACTTTTTTCAATTAATTTTTTGATACTTTTTACTGAAGATTGTGTTTTGTCCGCAAGTTTTGAGATTTCTTCTGCAACAACCGCGAAACCCATGCCAGCATCACCGGCTCTTGCCGCTTCGATACTAGCATTTAACGCAAGTAAATTGGTCCGTTCTGAAATTTCTGTAATTAAATCAATAATACCTGTAATTTCTTTTGTCACCAATCTTATTTCTGTCATGGTTGAGTCTGTATTTCGAATTGAAACATTGCCTGAGTTTGCAAGAAATGTAGAATGGTTTGATACATTTGTTAATTGTAAAAGTGCTTTTTCAATATTGGAAATAGATACTTTGATTGTTGACATTTCTTCTGTGATTTTGACTATGTTTTTTGTTTCGTTGGTGATGAACTCAAACATGATTTCAAACGAAGTCGTTAATTCCTCTAATGAAGCTGCTGATTCTTCGGAAACGGAGGCAAGTGAGGTTGCATTGTCGGATACAGATATTGCATCTAATTTTAGTTTGTTGGACACTTTTTCCGATTCACTTACTGATATTTTTAACTGGTTCATGATTTGATTTAAATTGGTTAAAAATTGGTTTATTGATAATGTAATTTTACCTATTTCATTATTACCAAAGTCTGGTAATTTGTTTGATAGGTCTGCTTCGCCACTTGAAAGTTCGTTAATTTTAACCAAAACTTGTTTGAGAGGGTTATTTACACTTCTAAAAATGAGAAATACAAAAATGGAAGAGATGAGTAGAGAAACAAAGACTAAAATAATATTAAAATTGCGTTTCCAGGTGAGTGCCTCTACTCGATCATTGATCATTTGTTCTAATAGATTCATTGAACGTTGTTGTATATCACCTGCTATATTTGTTCCTTTATGAATAGATGTAAAAAGTGAATCTGAACTGGTTGGTTTAATTTGGTTTTGTAATAAAACTTTCTTTAACTCTCCTATATACTCATTACAATTATTTTCAGCAAAAAGTTTTGATTCATTCAAGGAGCTTTGGTATTTTTCATTTGCCTCCATCGATTTTTTATATGATTTAGAAATTTCTTTACAAGTTAAGTCAATTCCGTTGATAGTGATGATTGCTTTTGTCACACTTTCGCTAGAGAATGTTTTAGAATTTGCATTAAATCCAAGGTATTCATTCCTTATCATTTCTTTTAAAAGGGATATGTTTTGGTAAAAAGTTGGGATTCTAAACAGCACGATTTCCATTTGATAATAGGAATCAACTTCTGGGTCTAAGATCAAATTAGATAAATCGCCTATTTTAAGTAAGAGGGTTTGGAGATCATTTAAAAAAGTAAGCGCTGTTTTTTGATCAAATTGTTTGATTTGAGAATATGGTTCTATATTCCGAAATTCTTCAGACTTTTTATCAATTAGTTTCGTTTCAGAAATAATTTTATTAATCTCTTGTATATGTGGTATGAGTTCTTCGGTTGATTCTTGTCCAATTTTTAACCTACGTAATCCTTCCCTATATGTTGAAGATATCGGATTGATAGTTTTTAGACCAAGTTGTTCTTTTCTAGAGAATTCTAAGGTTTCATTTTGCGATTGGACCAATAAATATAATATAAATAACAAGGTAAGGATGAGAGGGAGAGGGAATAATAACAAACGACTTTGGATCGATATTTTTGATAAAAAACGCATGATGCAAACACTCTTTCAAAGGTTAAGACGATATTATTTTCGAGATCATTGCAAGCAGATAATTGATTTTCAAATTTAAGATCATTTTATTTCTTAGAAGAACTACGGAGGATTTATGAAACAATCCCTACTCATTCCCATTCTACTTGTCTCTTGGCAGTGTGCAAAAACTGTACAAGTGAAAAACCAAGAAAATCTTTTCGAAAACTGTATGAAGACATTCCAAGATGAACAAAAATGTAAAGAATTTATGTCCAACTCAGTTAAAGATATCCAAACAGAGGAAGAACGAAGAGCAGAAGAGCTTGCGAAATTAACTGAAGAACAATTAGCAGGACTAAAACTTAGAAAAGAAATTAAAGATACTTTACCTGGAAAAAATGGGATCTATGTTAAAGAATACATAGGGGAACCTGATGAAATCAAAAGAGGGGGAGACAGAGAGTATTGGATTTATAAACGTCCGATTAGTAAATTTGATGGTGAGTCATTGCCCGATAAGGAAATCACTGTGATTTTTAGACGATCTTTTGTCGAGAAGGTAGATTATAAAAAACCATAATCATGTTCGACTAACCTGATTCTATATTGAATTTTTAAAGGTGAGAAAGAAAGAAATAGTCAGGAGAGAATATCTCCTGACTTGTCGAAATTTTAGTAAACTAAGTATCCTTTCAAATCTACTGTAGCACCAGCAGCTGTCGTATACGAAGCGTTGCAAGTAGCAAACGCACCCGCAAGGGCTTGTTGTGCAAGAGCGTAAGTAAATTGTGGTAAGTTACAAGGTTGAACCGGGTCATTGATTTTCTTAAGCACACATTCTTTTAGTGCATTTAATTCATCTACAGTCTTACCTTCCAATTTGATTAGGGAACAACCAAGGCCTGGGTTGAAAAATTCTGTTCCACCCACACAAGAGTTCGCTGCTGCGTATGTTCCCAAACAAATCCTTTGCACTTCATTGAAGCTTACAGGGTTGTTTGCTAAATAAAGTAACACACTAGGATCATCTTCTTTTTTAGCGCCCGACTCTGTGCAACCAACAAAGCTAGTTGCAAGAAGAAGTGCAAAAGAGATTCCAATCAAACTTGATTTCAAAGTTTTTTTATTCTGATTCATTTTCATCTCCTTAGAATTTAGCTACCATACCAACGATGATACCATTTTGGTGAGACGCTGGTCTTCCAGATGTATCTACGAATTGTTGTCCAGGACCCCAATCTCTTCTTAAATCCACTTTCACTTGGAGGTTCTCAGTGAGATTAAATGTCGGTGTGAAAGTAAGGGTTTTGATTTGTCCATAGTTACTAACCGCTCTAGTTCCAATAGAATCTTGGAATTTAAGATCGTAACGATTTGTTGGTGTTTGAGCAAAAAGTGGTGGGTTTACTACAAGTGAACCACCGTAACGTTTGTCATCCAAATACTCAAAACGGAAACCTAGTGCGAAAAAGTCTGTGAATTGATACTTTGCTTGCACTTGGTAAGTTTGGTAAATTCTTCGAACTCTGTTTTCACGAGAAAGGTTCGTATCGGCAGTCAATCCTGCTGCAGTTAAACCAGGATCCAATGCTGGAACAAGGCCAGGCAAAGCTGCATCTAATTTGTTTTTAGTGACTCCACCTGCTTCATATCCATAAGCCGCTGTGTTAGTTTGTCCAGATCTGTCACCATAAGTATAGTCAAAGATCGTAGTCAACTTGTCAGTTGGTTTGTAGATTAAAATCAAGTTTTGAATCATCCAATGGTCAGTTTTGAATGATGATTGTTTTGGAAAAGATGTTCCAGTTGCTTGTTCTAAGTAGTAAAGGCTGTTGTCTTGTCTACCTTTGATGTTATCGTTTGCAGACAATGTGTTCCAAACTACTTGAAACTTATCTGGAACCACATCGTACTTCACTTGTGTTCCAATCGCTCTAGTAGGGTTTGGACCATCCGCATAAGCGTGTTGTTGTGTGCTAGTTAAACTAGATCCACCTGCCGCATCGCCGTAAGGAGCTAAACCAACATAACCAAATTGTTGTCCATTTCCAGTGTAACCAGTTCCTTGTGCACTGTTGTATAAATACAAACCAGTAGACAATCGATCATTGATTTGGAGGTTAGCTCTTGCACCTGTGTGAATGAAGGGGATTGTGTTAAAGAACACATAACCAATCGTATAGGCAATGTTATCTTTTGAGTCAAGTAACTCCAAACCGATATGTGTTGCCATTTTACCAGCATCAACTGTTAACCCTTTTAAAACAGGGAAGTAAGCTGACACATAAGCTTGTTGTAACAATTGCATGTTATGAAGAGAGTTCGTAGTTTGGTACGGACGTTCTTGGTACATGTTGTTTTGTCCGTTTTGCATATCAATACGGAAACCCCATGGACTATCTTTATCCGCTAACTTTTCCATTGCGAGTTTCACAGCGTTTACAGCAAATTGTTTGTTGTAAGTGTGAAATGTTCCCGCAGTATCTTGGGTTGCCCCTTGCCGGTTATTTGAAGTATAGTTATAGTATACGTCCACATATCCGGAAAAATTTACCAACTCATACCAAGACTTATCCTTTTCCTTTTTATCCTGAGCAAAAAGGGAAGCCTGGGAAAATAAGGTAGCAACGATCGTCGCTAATAGAGTGTATTTATTTCTCATTTGCCATTTCTCCTATGTGAACTTGATGTGCAAGTTGTGTACCAGGTTGGCATGGGAATCTCTGTCATTGGGAAGAAAAATCGTGCCAATCGAATTTTAAAGGGTAAAATTCGGAAAAAAAGATTGAATGTGATTAAAAAGAGAACAAAACGTCCGCTCCAATCGTTACTGAAATGTCCTTATTCGGACAGTTTGTTTATAAATTCAGCAGATTGGGTAATTAAATTGTGAAATTCATTTTCTTTAGGCGAAACCAAAACAAGATCTAAAAGGAAATTTAAAACCTCTCCGAATTTGATTTTTGGTAAATTTGGGAAATGTTCGCTCAAATGATTTCCGTTAATCGTTAAGTCGGAGAGTAAAAGGGGTGGATTTTCATTCCAGATGGAAACCATCCGTTCTATGTTGGATCCAAAAATTGGACTCAATCGTTCAAAAAATTCTGCATCCAATTGATAGCGATTGGCAAAGTGTCGTTTTACAGGCGCTAAATAATCCTTTTTAAAAGTAAACTCGTTTGTATCATTTGGATTTGGAATGTTCGTCCATTTTCTGATGAGATCAAAAAATAAGAGGGAATCTTTGATATTTTGTCCAGAAAACTTTAGAGTGCGCAGGTGATTTTCTAGTTCTTTCTGATCTAAGTTTGGTAGTAAGGAAAAAAATGTATAAGCAAGTTGTAATCCTACTAAATCTTTATGAATTTCATTCAGTCTGTTTAATGTTATATGATTCGGATTTAAATCAATGGGAAAAGTTGGTATAAAAATCGAAAAAATATTCTCTTCTACTAAGAGTTCAATCATCTTGGAAGGTTTATCTCCTAAAAAAGATTTTAAAATTTCATCTTGGAATCTTTCTAAAGATATTTTTTTCGTAATATGTTTTGTTAAATGAATTGCTCTTTTGGTTTCTTCTTCGATTGTAAAGTTTAATGTACTAGCAAAACGTAAAGCTCTGATTGGTCTTAGTCCATCTTCTGTAAATCTTTTGATAGGGTTTCCAATGGTTCGTATAATTTTGTTGTGTATGTCCTGAATACCCAAGTGATCATCTATAAGTATTCCCGTTTGGATATCATACGCAAGAGCATTCATTGTAAAATCTCTTCTTTTCAGATCTTCATGAAGTGTAGTTCCAAATTCTACATGTTCAGGCCGTCTGCCATCAATATAATCTTTGTCAATTCGGTATGTGGTCACTTCATAATTGACTTTATCTAAAACTATAGTTACTGTTCCATGTTCAATTCCAGTATCAATCACAGTGCGGAATAATTTCTTTATCTGTTTCGGTTCAGCATTGGTTGTAAGGTCATATTCTTTTGGAATTCGATTCATGACTAAATCACGAACAGAACCACCGACCAAATAACATTCAAAACCTGCATTTTTTAATGCAGAATCAATCAATTCAAGATGTTGTTTGTAAAAAGTTGGAATTAAAGAAGTAAAGTCTATTGGCAATTTCTACATTTACCTCTAAAAACAATTTCAACGGATTCTGTTGTAAATCCTTTGAGTTGTTTTGAAGAAGGCATTCCATTCCAAGGATCATCAATACATTCTATTTTGCCACAAACATTACAAATCAAATGTCCATGGGCTGCAGATACAATATGATTGCCATCGGACTTCAGTTCAAAGTATGTAACTCGATCGGTAGAGTGAAGTGAGTTTAGTAGATTTTTTTCTTCTAAATCTGATAAAGCGCGATAAATGGTCACTCGGTCCCAAGATTCTTCTTTCGGAAGTTTTTCCATGATTTCTTGGTGGTTGAGAGGCCTTGTGGATCCTTGTAAAATGGATAAAACTTGTTCTCGATTTTTTGTAACTTTGAGACCAATTTTTTTGAGAATTTGAGAAGGATCACCAGCCATATAAATTGGTTATCGCAGAATGGCGGAGATTGTCTATTCTAAAATCACGTTGGATTTCCAGATTTCCCAATACCGAATTCCCATTTGAGTATGGACTTTCAGAAATTCTTCAATTTCCTCACCTTTGTGACGTTCTATAATCACAGGTGAGATTCCCATATCTAATCTGCGATTGATGATGGAATCAATTTCTTTTTTTACATCTTTTGTCACTTGTTCACATTCTGTTTTTCTTTCTTCTAGGTGAAGTTTGTTTTTTTCGCAAAAAATAGCAGATTGAAATATCGTTCCTTCTTCTAATAATTTATCAAACTGTTTTGTAAAGGAAGGTTTGCAATTCATTTGAAACAAAATGAAAAGTAAAAAAAGAGTTGGGTATAGTTTTTCTAAATTCATGCTTTTGCATCTTGAGCAAAGTTTGCAAGTTGGTCAGCTCGTGCATTTTGTTCGCGTGGGATATATTGGATATCAAAATGTTCAAATGAAATTTTTAGTGAGTCACATTTTGTCTTAAAAACCATTAAATCTTTATTTTTTACTTTGTATTCACCTTTCATTTGTTTTACGACAAGTTCAGAATCCAATCTAAATTTGATTTTTTTAATATTTTGTTTGATTGCTTCTTCCATGCCGCGCGATAACGCACACCACTCAGCAATATTATTTGTAGCATTTCCAATTTTTTCCGAGATAGAAAAAAATTCGTTTCCATCATTGTTTTGAAAGGAAACACCAATTGCAGCAGGACCCGGATTCCCACGTGAGCTTCCATCACAATAAACGAAAGTCGTATCTTTTGTGGACATATAGCCGACATTATTTTTTATGAGATTCCGCCCACCAATCAAAAACATGAACCTTAGAGAAAAAAAAATCTTAGAAAAAGATTTAAAGAGGACTTTTTCGGGTGGTATGGTAAATGGAGCGTATTGGGTGGCGGGTGGATAACCCCACCCAGTCTCGAGTAGGGCGGGGAAGTCTACCTAAATAACCCTTCCAAAAAAGGATGATACCATGACCGAACGAGGATTAGGTGCCCTCACAATGTTTGAAAATCGCCTGCGTAAATTAAAAAAAGAACGCGAAAAATGGGCGAAACGAGAAAATATTGAATGTTACCGAATTTATTCCGAAGACATCCCCCAAGTTCCTTGTATCTTGGACCAATACCCGAGTGGACTTGTCTTGTATGATAAAAGTTCATTGCGCTTTCAAGCTGAAACTGATCATGAAGCTAGATTAGCTCAGATGGAAACAATTGTAAAAAATGTTTTTCAAATTCAGGAAAACCAACTTTTTTTAAAAAGGCGCAAAAAACAAAAAGGATCTGATCAATACGAAAAATTGTCGATTGAAGGGAATTTTCATTGGGTAAATGAATCAAATTTAGAATTTAGAGTTAATTTGTCTGATTATTTAGATACTGGTTTATTCCTCGACCATCGAACCACAAGATCTTGGATTAAAACAAACTCAAAGAATAAATCATTTTTAAATTTATTTTCTTATACAGGTGCTTTTTCCGTTTATGCCGCGTCAGGTGGTGCGACAAAAACAACTAGTATTGATTTATCTAAAACCTATTGTGATTGGGCTTACCAAAATTTAGAACGGAATGGATTTAAAAATTCCAATCACCAAATTATAAATGCTGATATTTTACAATGGATAGAAGCAGAAGCAAAAAAAACTAATCGAGAAAGATACGACTTAATTTTTTTAGATCCACCCACTTTTTCAAACAGTAAAAAAATGTATGAGGAGTGGGATGTCCAAACCAAACATAGAAATTTACTTTTGTTATTGTTAACAAAATTTCTCTCTGAAAACGGTGAAATTTGGTTTTCGACAAATTTTCGTAAATTCAAAATGGAAGTGGAAGATGAGGAATGGAAAGAACGAGGATATCGTTGTATCAATCGAACATTAGAATCGATTCCCAAAGATTTTAGAGATCAAAAGATACACCAATTGTTCTGCATCGTACCAACCGAAGTAAATAAAATTTAATTATATTTGAAAAGTCTGGAATCTATATTGCGATGAATTTAAGTTTTACAAAGATGATGGTTTTAGACGAAGAACTTGTTGAAAACGAATCCCTCACTGTTTATTTACGTTCCTACTTAAAAGTTAATTTCATTGAAAGAATGGTAAAAATTAAATTTCAAAATTTTATACCGAATCATGTTGTTTTTACTTCTTATCAATTTGGAAATGCTATCTGGAATTTGGAAAATGGAATTGTAGAAGCCAATTCTTGGGAATCAGAAGAACAATTGATTGAAAAATCCACTCTTACAAAACACTTTCCATCCTCCTTTGAAAATACATCCGTCTCCAAAGAATATGCTCTTAAAAAAATAATTCCAGATACTATGTCAGCTTCTCTCGATTTGAAGTTTACGGAATCTTTACTTGAGTTGATCGTTCATAACAAAATCCAGAACCAATCAAACTGGGATCATCTGATAAAAAATTATCGATTACTTTCCAACGAATTTATCAATAATCTATAATTTGAAATTTAGTTCATTTCTTAATCAATTCCCGCAGAGGATCGATTTTTTCCTCAATCACTTAAATTCAATTTCAGAATGACTTGATACTTCGATAGAAACTAGTTGAACGATTTAATCGCGTATCTTATCCATTTACAAAAGGATCAATTCTTTCTGCTAAAATCCTTCTGTTTTCTCCAGATTGTAATGACAAAATTCCTCGCATAATCGCCTGACGTTCATTACTTTCTCTTTTTGCAACAACCTTCAATTGGTTAGAAATTGGTAATAATATTAAATTGGCAAATGAGATTCCATAGAATGTCGCAATGAATGCTGTTGCTATCCCTTGGCCTAAAACTTTCGTCCCACCATCTAAATTTTCTAATACTGTCACTAAACCAAGTACAGTTCCAATGATACCGACAGTAGGCGAAAAACCAGCAGCCGTTTCGTATACTTTTGCAGATTTGATGTCTTCCTTTTCTTTTTCTTCATGTGCTTCCCAAAGTATTTCCTCAATAGTCCTCGGGTCAGATCCATCAACAATCAACTGTATTCCTTTTTGTAAAAACTGATTATCTTGCTTTTTGGATTCGTCTTCCAATGAAAGTAATCCGTCTTTTCTTGCTTTTTCCCAAAATCGAAAGAATAAAAGTTTTATATCAGTTTCCTTGCGTTTTTGAAGAGCAAATCGAGTGTCTCTTACTGCTTTCGAAATCTGCGAAACAGAAAAAGATGCAAATGTTGCACCTAACGTTCCACCAACGATCAGCAGCATCGCTGGCAAATGAAAAAAGGATCGGATTGATGCACCTTCAATTAAAATCGCAACGAATACAGACAAAATTGCTGCGAGTATACCTAGTAGTGTTGAATGGATCATTGGATTCTTGCCTCTTTTGCATCTGGACGAATTGTCATTCGCCTCAATGAGTCTTTTTTTTCAAAAATTTCATTTTTCAAACGTTCCCAAATCACAGAATTTGGATTCTCTCGTAACCTAGTGGATATAATTGGTTCGACTTCTTTCCAATTTTCTTGGTTAATGAATAACCGAACTTTAGATAACTCTAGTTCATTTGCTTGTTCGATTTGATTATTTGTCCGGTAATATTTTTCTAATAGACCCATTGTTTTCAATGCATTGTTCCAGTCACCTAACGATTCAAACATAGGGATAAGAGAGTTCCAAGCAAACTCTTGAAATTCTGTGTCTAAACTTAAATCTTCTAAAATTGGAATATATTCTGCTTCAGGAGTAGTGTATTTTAAACTATTATAAGCTATTCTTAATAAATCTGGTTTAGGGTTTTCAAATTTTCTAGCCAAGGCAATTGCATCTAAGCTTAATTTATTCTGTCCAATATTGTGGTAAAACTTCGCATAAACGGCAAATGATTCATAATATAGATGTTTGATTTCCATGGCATCTTTTCTTAAATCACCAGTAGAATATTTTAGAACTGAATCTAAGACAGAAACTACTTCTAAAAAGGAGAGGTTGTCTAGTTTTTCGGTAAAATATTTTAATTTCCAATCATTTGGAAGTGTTGATGTGAAATTTATTTTTTGGTTTAAATAGTTTGGGTAATAGATATCAAAATTCCAATATGATTTTCTGCTTAATAATGATAGAGCATTGATATGGTGAAATTGATTTGATTTATTACGAGTTGTAATGATTAAAAATGGATGTCCTTCTTCACTCAAACGTTCTATATAGGAAATGATTTGTGATTGATTCGAACTAAGTCCAAGCACAACTGTTTTGCCTTTGATTTCAGATCTTTTTGGTAGGAATGGATTTGATGGAAAGGGCAATACCGATTTATAAAAAATGTAATCCTCTTCATTAAAATTCAAATTTGTAATAGAAAACGGAATAGGATCAAAGTTTTCCCTTTTTGAAAAAGGGATATTGGTTCTGATTGTAGGAGGAGAAAAGAAAAATATGACAATCAAACTTGCTCCCACTAACATTAAAATCCGGGGCATTCTGACGATATGTTTTTGCAACAAATAAGGATACATTAAAACAGGAACAAACAATAGTGCAGTAAGTGTTCTGATCCCCATTGGTAAATTCCAAAAATATAAAAGGAAGGATAATCCTAAATAAATTCCTGTTTCCATTCCTATCATCATATATTCTTTGTAAGGTGTCTTGTTTGGTTTAAAAAAGCCTACAATTGAACCGTTGATGATACACAAGGCGATATAAAAGGAACTCCAATAGGTTTGGTATATGAAAAAGAAAAAAGCAAAAAGTATTGCAACTCGACCGATTAAAAAAACTGCCTTGGTCTCTTTTTTTAAGCCACCTAACAGAGATAAAACCCTTCCGAATGTTACAGCAAACGAAATAGATAATATCAATGGAATTTTTGGACCAGGTTGGAAATATAAATGTAATATACAGTAAGCTATCAGTAAAGATAAACTTGATCGATAAAATGGCGCAAATAACGGATGTTTTCCGATCTTGGATCTAATTTTGTAAAATTTACTTGATATTGGATTTTGTTGGAATAAGGTGCTGAAAAAATAAAATGATAATAGGATATATAAGATAGCTAACAATACTTTGATGGAATAATTTTGATTTGGTTCGAAAAGAGAATAAAACGTAAAGACCGTTACTCCCAATGTAAAACTTAAAAAACGAAAGTCTTTTAAGGAACCTCCGTAAATGCCAATCGAAAAAGCGGATAGGATCCCTCCTATTAAAACAAGTTCAAATGAAAATATGTAATCTATCAGAAATTCAGAAGTATTACCTGACAATAGCCAAACTACTTGTCCTAATGCAAGAGTGAGAAGCGACAAACTAAAGCTAAATGGAAAATTTTGTTTGTATTTTCTGTAAATAAAACCTGCAGCAAAGAAAATAGCAATGAGCGCTTGTAAGATGGGATAAGCTGTGTCAGTCCTGTCAATAAGTGATAATTCTGATCCAGCAACATAAAAAAATAAAGAGAGAACATAACCGATGGATAGGCTTAGGCTAAATTCAAGTGAAGGGAAGAGGCCAGTTTCCCAGAAACGTTTCCATTGAGAGTCCATAGAATAGCTACCAAGGTTGTGGTAAGGGGATTGTTCGCAAACTAAAGAAATTCTATTTTTATTTGGCAGTGCACAAAATGTTTGACCAAATGCCCCCTTTTGCCGAATTTGACTATAACTATGCTAACGTTCTTATCTATATCCTTTTTGGTTCTTTACGGTTTTGACATTGTGATGTTGTTTTACTTCGGTTTACATACTTACCTGATGGTTTTTTTGTATAGCCGATACAAAGAAAACTGTGCTGAGGATGAAACAAAGATCCTCTCCCTAAAGGACAAAAACTTACCGACTGTAACAGTCCAACTTCCCATCTTCAATGAGTTTTACGTTGTCGATCGTTTGATTGAGTCTGCTTGTAATTTACAATACCCTGCTAAAAAACTACAAATCCAAGTCCTTGATGATTCTACGGACGAGACCATTGAAAAGGTTGCGGGTCTTGTTTCCCAGTACAAGAAAAAAGGGATTTGGATCGAACACGTTCATAGAACCAATCGTAAAGGCCACAAGGCTGGTGCATTAGATGAAGGGATGGCAAAAGCAAAAGGGGATTACATCGCAATTTTTGATGCGGATTTTACTCCTGACTCTGATTTTTTACTTCGTACCATGGGATATTTCGATGACGAATCCATTGGAATGGTTCAAACGCGATGGGGTCATATCAACGAAACTTATAATATTTTAACCAAAGCTCAAAGTTTTGGAATTGATGGTCACTTTATGATCGAACAAGTGGCACGAAATGGTTCCAGTCTTTGGATGAACTTCAATGGAACTGCTGGGATTTGGAGACGATCATGCATTGAAGATGCAGGTGGTTGGGAACATGATACTCTTACAGAGGATTTTGATCTTTCTTACCGTGCAGAACTCAAAGGTTGGAAATTCCGTTACATTAAAGATGTAGTTTGTAAGGCAGAAATTCCTGCGACGATGAATGCCTATAAGGCTCAACAATTCCGTTGGTGTAAAGGGTCCATCCAAACTGCGGTCAAACTCATTCCACGGATTTGGAAATCGAACGAGTCTTGGAAAATTAAAGGGGAAGCGATCACTCACCTTATCAATTATTCCGTTCACCCACTGATGATCATCAATATCTTACTCACAGCACCACTTCTCCTTATGGAATACTGGGCTGGATTCAAAATGGAAGACCTCCCGATGGAAATTTTATTTGGATCGGCAGCTTTCCTTTCCATTGGATCGATGGGCCCTGTTATTTTTTACGCATATTCTCAAAGGGAAATCCACAAAAACTGGAAATCCAAACTCATTTACCTTCCAGTCCTCGTGATGATTGGAACTGGTATTGCCGTAATGAATACTTATGCTTGGATGGAAGCAGTTTTTGGCATCCAATCAGGTTTCAAACGCACACCAAAACTTCGCATTGAGAAAGAAGGGGATAGTTTGCAGGACAAAATCAAATATGTGGTTCCTGTGGATTACCGTGCTTTCCTAGAATTCTTTATGGGTGCGTATTGCCTATTTTGCATTTATTTATCCTTTATGGTAGGAAAACCGTATATGATCGGTTTTATGGTTCTCTATTCCATCGGATTTTTCTATGTCTCATATCTTTCTGTAGCGGAGTCGTTTTGGAAATTCAAACCAGCGACCAAAGCAGAAAAGGAACTTCGTGCCGTCGCTTAGGAAAGGCGATGGTACTTACTTGACGAAACCTTTCCTTCCAAAAAGCTGTAAATTCAACCTAGGTCCAGGGGTCATCCATGAGTGAAAAAGTCTACTGCGCGAACTGTTTGCATTGTGTTGTGGTTCGCCAATACGAGTCGGAACAAGATAAATACATTCTTCGAGTGAAATGTAACAAGAAGAAATGGTCAAAACGTTCCGGTGAAGAAAAACTTTATAAATATTTTACCGTAGCTCGTCGTATGCAAACTAATTGCGAATACTACGAGGAAATGGGAGAGATTCTACCTTATATCAAAAACTTGAAAAAAGAACTCCCAATCAAAGACGAAATCTACATGGTGAAAGCCGTCTAAATCATAACTGGCGTGTTGTTTCCCAGGTTACCTCGCGCCTTCGCTCGTAAATTTCACAAAACTGAAAATAAAAAAGAACGGACGATTCAGGGTCAATTCCTGATCCCCGTTCCTGCGGGCAGCGAAATTTCTGATTCTTATCCAACTCGAGTCAATCATGGTCAAATTATGCTTTCGCATAACGGAACCAAGGTGCTCGCTCCTGTGAATGGTGTGGCAACGCTAACTCCTGATCAAAAATTTTTCCAAATCAAACAAGATGGATCTTGGTCTACCAATTCCATCTATAAATTTCAGACTTATGATTTTACATCTCTCATAGAAGCGTTCGATGACGGGGCTTTGGCATCATTTGATATCAACGGAATGCCATTAAAAGATTATTTTCTTAAATTTAAATCCAATCAAAACTTCCAAATTGTCTTATCCCCATTCTCTAGGTACCAACATTTAGATTTTGAAGAAATGATTTTGTCTTCAATGAAAGATGCTTATGTAAGTTTTGTAGATTTGCTAAAGACCATTTTCCCAAAAATTGAAGTTCATAATTTTTTTGAAATTCAAACTTTAAAATTTGAACATCCTGTTGGTATCCCTGAATATTTTTTGCATAAACAATTTCATTGGGATGTGACAAAGGCTAAAAAAAATCTAGAATCCAATGCAATTTTATATCTAGGTGCGGAAACAATTTATCATATCATCCGCAAACTATACTTTGGTGAACCTTTCACCAAAAGACATTTAGCTGTTTTTTTAGTTGATCGAAAAGGTCGGATGGATTTAGAACCACGCCAGTTTTTTTTAACAAATGGTCAATCATTGGCATTTATCCCAACAAATATGGATAAACGATATAAAATTGCTTCCTTTGATACAGTTTTTGAAGCGATCAAACCGATGGATGTCAATTCACTTGGTTACTTCAATATTTATGAACACTATTCGATTACATTGTATGAAAAACTACCTGCAATTAGAAAAGAGTTTAGCTGTATCGATTGTTTAGAATGTAATCAATATTGTCCGACCCAAGCAAATCCTTTCCAATTGATTAAAGGAAAACAGGAAGAATTCGATAAAAATAAATGTGTGGATTGTGGAATTTGCACTGTATATTGTCCATCCGGGATTGATATTCGGAAACGAATCGAAGAGGTTGTTTAAACAAATAAAATTATGTTAAAAAACCTTTATATACTTTCAGAAAACAGTTGGGGAATTAAGTCTTCAGAAATTTTTGCTGATTTTTTCTATTTTATAACACTAATGATATTTCTTGGATGTTCATTGGCTTTTGTGACTCCACTTCCAATCCTTCCATTAATTTTATCTTCGATAATAACTGTAATTTATTTAGGAATCTGTGTTCGTAATAAACAAACTCCATATTGGTTGGGTCTGATTTCACAATTATTTCTAGTAATTCTTGTTATACCAAATACATGGTTAAATCCAATTTTACTTTCGATTAGTTTAATCTTTACTTACATATTACATTATTTTCTAATCAGATATTATTCATTACGATTTCCAGTTATTTGTTATGTGATTTTCTTTTTATTTCTACTGGATACTTCCTTTTCATTATTAGGTTACCCTTTACGTTCTGAATATTCTTTATCATCTTTTGTTGGTATTCCGCTAGAAAAATCCGTTTTACCAATGTCAATGCCTTGGTTCAATGCAGACTATTCAAATCCATTGCCATTCATTTCGATCGCTGAAAGTTTGGGCGTTTATTTATTGGTATGTGTTGCTTGGGTTTCTTTTAGAAGAACCATATTGATTAGTTTTTTTGTTGGTTGGCTTTTATTGTTTTATTTGTGGGGAATCGGTGCTGGTCTCAGTGGTTTTGATTGGAACTTGACCTTTGCTTCCTTTGCCTTTTTTCTACAATTAGCACCAGGGAGAAATTTTTACGGCTCGTTTTATGTGACAATTGTCAGTTTTCTTATTTTACTTCCTATTGCTTATTTTGTAGGAAAAATGGGGATAAGTGCTATATGGATAGTAGTCGTTTTTTTTCTGATAGAATCGTTATTTGTCAGGGTTTTTCTTGGAAAATAAGTCGAGTTTGGAAATGTGGGAGTAAGTAATACCAAATGAATCAACTTCTGGAGATTCTGGATCCAAAAAATATCATTTTCGACTTTAAAGCGTCAACGAAAGAAGATGCAATTCGTAAAATGATCTCTCATATGGTCGCCACACAAACATTAGAAGCAGTACATGAAGATGAAACTGTTTCTTCCTTAATGAATCGAGAAAAATCAATGTCAACTGGCATTGGAAGTGGAGTAGCAATCCCACATTGTTCGGTTCATTACGTGAATGAATTGAAATGTGCAATGGCAATTTCACCGAATGGAATTGATTTTGATGCACTAGACCATGGCCTTGTTCAAATTTTTATTATGTTAATCGTTCCTAAAAACAAATTTCAGGATCATATTAAAACGTTAGCATTAATTGCAAAAACACTCAACATTCCAGAAGAACGAGAAAAACTCATCAAAGCCAAAAATTTCGAAGAAATCCAAAAGGCATTCCTTTCGAAAAGTTAACGCTGTGAAGTCGGAAGTTTTCCGTTTTCTTTATTTTCTTCTGCTTTTGTCATTCGTTAGTAGTTTTATTTCTGAATTTCATACAAAAGATAAATCATATTTATACGCTGATTCGGGGATTTCTGATATTGATTCCCCTAAAAGTAGTTATATTTTTTCTTACCTAGAATTTTGGAATCGTTTAGTCTTTGAGTCAGGTGGTCAGACGCAAAATGGAGAAACGGTTTATGAACATATTGGAAATCGTTTTTTTGCGACATTTCATCTGGCTTTGTTTAGTATTTTATTAGGTGCAGTATTTGCATTTGGATTAGCCTTAACTTCAATATACTTTCAATCTAATAAACTAATTACTTCCATAAACTTCATTTCGAATTTTATTTTATCAACACCAATATTTATAGTCGCAATACTTTTGTTAATTGTATTTTTTTATAAGTTAGAGCTGTTTCCGCCAGGGGGATATGAAGTTGGGAACACATACTTTGTTGTTTTACCGGGCATTGCATTGGGATCTAGAATTTTTGCAAGATTGGCACTTTACCTTTTGCCAGAGGTACAAAAAGAATCGAATTCAAAATACACACAATTATTATTAACAAGGTCTTATCCTTGGAGTCATATTGTTCGAGTTGAAATTTTTCTCAAAGTTTTGCCCGTAACATTGATCCTTTTGATCCTTGACTTTGGTTCTTTGTTATCTGGTGCGATGGTTGTTGAAGAAATTTTCTTTTTCCCTGGTATTGGCAAATCTTTATATTACTCCATAAAATCTATGGATACTTATTTATTATCAACATTATTGATGTATTCAGGTATATTGTTTTATATATTAAACAGAATCGGGGTTTACTTACAAAATTATTTTTCAGGGGAGATACAAAGTGCTCCTTAATTCAATTCGCCTAATTTTTTTTGGAACCATCCTTTGGGGAATTTCTACTTTGCCAGTTCCTTCGAATGTCGATCTTACAAATAATAATTTGCCTATTTTTTCTAATGGATTTATATTTGGAACGGATCGTTTGGGTAGGGATAACTTATCATTGTTTTGTTATGGTTCAATGTCTACGATCATGATTGTGATTCCAGCTAGGTTTCTTACGATTGTATTTTCTTTTTTGCTTTCATCAATTGGGTTGGTATTTCCTAAAAAATCGGATTTTCTTTTGTCGGGATTTGTGTCCGTTTCACTTTCTATACCTTCCTTACTTTCCGCTTTGGTAGTGATCAGTATTTTGCCAGAAAATCCTTTGTCGGTCATCATCGCAATTCTTGTCTCCGATTGGGCAATGGTTTATGAAACTTTATCTGCAAAAATCAGGGAAATCCAAACGAGTCCCTACATTGCAGCATCATTGTGTTTTGGAGCAAAGCCATACCATTTAATAGTATTACATTATCTGCCTGCCTTAAAAACCATGTTCCAATTTTTGTTTTTTTCTGGATTGCCAACAGTTGTAATGACTACGGCTCTATTTTCGTATTTAGGAATCCAAACTTCAGTCGGAGACTCAGGCCCAGGGCTCGGAGAACAAATTTCGTTTTCAAAAGATTATTTCGATAAATCTCCTTTTTCCGTTTTGCTTCCGATCATCGCTATTTTAACATTGGTTTATTCATTGGGGTCTCGCAATCAAAAATATGAAACATAAAATTTCAGCTTTTTTGCTTATATTGGGACTTCTATGTAATACATTCCCTTTATTTTCAATCGATGATTATTATAACTTCCCAAATCAAACTTACAAGGGAAGTGTTTCCTTTGAAACAAATAGGACACTTTGTATGTTTCCATTTGTCGCAGTCAAAGAAGATGTTTCAAAAGAATATTTAATGAAAGGGATCCCTTCGGTTTTGCTTTCTGATCTTAGAAATTTAGAATATACTTACGTTGAGTATCCGCGTAAAAATATCATTTACCATTCCTTTGGCGAAAACCCAGTTTCTACTTTGCAAGAAAAGATTGATGCTGAGTCTCTTAATGTGAAGAGGAAAAAGAAAGAAATCAATGATGAGAAAGATTTGGAAGATTTGAGGATCGGTAAAAAACAGGTATCGCCAGAGAAAGATCCCCGTTATATCAAAATCACAATCAAACAGATGTGGGATAAAAAACCTCTGACAGCCGATGAAGCATTTGGTGCTGCTACAAAGTTCGGTTGTGATTATATACTATCTGGGACTTTTGAGATAAGCGATAATGAGTTACGTACCAAAGTTTTTTTATTTGATGATTATGAAGGGAAAACAATTCCTTTTGAACACAAAACTTCCGTAATCCGAGCATATCAAGAAATGGGGCCTCTTGGAGAATCAATAAAAGAAAAATTACAAGGGAAGGAAACTACTTTGTTTAGTGTATCGGCAAACGAAGAAGAAGGTGCACTTGTTTATTTGGATGGGATTTATATTGGGAAAACTCCCTTATTGGATAAAAAATTTCCAATAGGTAAACGTTCCTTATTTGTTTTTAAAGAAGGATTTTTCCCTTATAAAGCAGATGTTCTTCTTGAAAAAGGCAAAAAATTCCAGACAGATATCAAACTATCCTTAAAGTTAAGTAATTCGTATATATCTGTTACATCTAATATTGAATCAGATGTGTATTTGGGGATTCAATATTTAGGTAAAACTCCTATCCAACGATTGTCAATTCCTGCAGGAATGAACCGACTACGATTGTCAAGGGAAGGTTATATAGACGTTTTTCGTGCCGTTGACGCAAAAGTAGATGAAGAAACGATTGTAGATGTACAAATGCGAGAAGGGCAAACTGAAGTTTATTATAAAAATAAACAAAATGTTTTTTTAGATCATACTTATAAAGATTTCACTACTTATTCGTTATACGGGGCCTTACTCTTTTATGCAAGTTATGCCTATTTGAATTATGCATCACGCCAAGCATATTCAGGTGCAAGATCACAAGTGACTTTAACAAATGCTATTGCAATTAATTCTTTTTATCAAAACAATCCTAATGAATTCTTTTTTTGGTATTATACACAAAATCAAATCATTGATGACGCTGAATCAAAAGCAAAAAATTTAAAACTGATTGCTGGTACGTTACCGACGGAAAATCGGAGGGATCGGCAACTGGTAGCAGGTCCTATGGTGATTTTGATGGGACTTATGCTTGTATCTGCTGCAACATTTTACTTTTTAGGGTTAGACCAAGAGACATTAGAAATTGGATATTTACCAATCAATCCAGCCTTTGCAAATCAAGGGCAATCAGCGATTGAAGGTTATAGTTATATGCAATTGCATCTTCGTTATTAATTGTAGAAATTAAAATATAAAATCGATTTAAAGTATTTATTGATTCAGATCACGACTTGAAAGAATTGTGAAATTTTTCTCAAGGAAAGGCGATAACTTAGATTACTTTAAACTTGTTTTTTGTTTTGTAGCTTATTTTTCTGATAAAATAGAATCTCGCTAAGATTTTAAAATATTATGAATCAAACAAAATTTTTTTCAATCTATGAAATGATTATAAAAATTTTCCTTATACTACTTCCCGTTTTCATTACCATATTAATCCTAATGTGGCATTTAACAGATAAACAAATAGTGGATCAAAGTGGAAATTATATCTATTTACCAGGGAAATATTGCTTATACATCCTTAGGCAAGATGATGAAAAAATGTGTAAAGAGTGTGAGGTTGATTGTCCGATTTCGTACGATCATTTGACTTTTGAGAAATTCAAAGGTGAATTTATTCCAATCAAAGTTATCGAAATTGATAATATAGGATATTATCAATTTAGAAATGAATTAGGGAATGAAACCATTTTTTATACAAGCGAAGAGTGGCGATTGTACTGCTTGGTGGGATTTGGTTTAGTAGTTATCATGGTTTTGTTTATTTTTAACAAGTCTAACCTTGGTTTTTTTTAAATGCATTCAAATTTAGAAATCTAGTTTTCAAACGATCGAGCAAAAATCTTGTTTGATCATTCGTGTTTGTGTTTGCTCCAATACATTCACTTTGAATTCCTATGATGCTAGAGACATTATTTTCGCTAAAACGTAGGATTATTTTGCGATGGCTTTATGGGTTGTCGTATGAGGGTTGAAGTTTCGCCAAATGTGTCTATTGCCAATAGAGGAGTGGTTTTTTTTGTGTAATAAGAAGGTATAGATCCCCGCCCTAATCGAACTGGGTGGGGTAATCCACCCGCCACCCAATGGCATCTATTTACCATAGAAACCCAAAACAATCTAACACAAAAGGCCATTCGCAAAAAATAACCTAAAAAAGTTCACCTTTCCGTAGTCAGGTGGCGATATAAAGTGGTATAACGTTTCGACAAACCAAACGGATCTATTTTTCAATCAATGTCCATTCGTAGAATTTCCACAAAACACAGCTAGGGAAGTAGC